>CAUWCT010000045.1:0-65719 GCA_963557065.1 uncultured Lachnospiraceae bacterium
CGACGGAGATTGCTCAGCCCACTATATTTTTTGTTCCTAACTTGACACCAGCAGATTGTACCGAGCGTCTTAGTTCCATCAATCCCTTCCTGGCAGAGCAGACCCGCAAGGTACTGGATATTAATAAATCAGAACGGCACATCCGCGGCGGCCTGGCTACCAGGGAAAAGTATCAGCACCGGCTTCAAATGTGCAGCAAAGAGGATGAAGCATAGGCATCTGCATGTACACAGCAGGCATGACAACATGTGCCATGCCTGCTGAAATATTTTTTAATAGATGTTAAACTTATACATGATATTCCATCGGATAAGTCAGATAAGAATGGGGTTCTAACTGATCGCAGGTAACATAGCCTGCCGGTGCAGTCAAAAGACTTGGAATCCGATTTACAATCGTGGCACAGGTATGCTCAACCGTAGCAGGTTTTACTACATGATATTCCACATTCGGCTCACCTGTCAGCCACCAGTCGCACATATCGCCGTCATCCGGGCCATATACCTTACCGATGGTCTCTTCTTCAATGGTGATTCCCTGCATTGTTTCAATGGTTACAACTGCAGACATACCGATACAGCGTCCGGCCTCAATCGTCAGCCCCATCGTGGAACTATATACGTCATGGTCTACAACATATGGTACGTGTTTCTGCTCAATAGACTTAATGGTAAGTCCCAGCTTATTGCACAGCGCTTCGCTGGCATTCCATGCGTAAGACGGTTCAAACTCGGCAGGATGGGCAATCTGGGCTTCAAACTCTTCTTTTGTCAGATTACAGCCATGGGCCTTTGCCAGAGCAAGTCCATAATCCTCGACATTGTAGCTGTATGCCCCTCTAATCTTAGTCAGCTTATTGCAGCCGCTGGCAGCCATTGCAACCATATTGATCCAGAAAATATCCTGCATACCGGAACCGGTAATGGTGCATCCGGTCTCTTTTGCCAGAGCATCCAGACGGTTAATCTGAGCAGCCGCTGTGGTCCAGGGATAAATTGCCTCTTCACAGGTCGTGATAACATTAATGCCGCGGGCAACACATTTTTCTACATGATCATAAATGTCACCAATGAAACTGAATAATGTCACAATCGCAACGTCTGCGCAGCACTCGTCTAATACTTTGTCTGCATCATTGGAAATCAAAATACCGGTTTTTACACCCAGTCCTGCAAAATCGCCGACATCCATTCCCACTACTTCCGGGTTAACATCAATCGCTCCTACAATCTGTGCGCCATGCTCATACAGATAACGCAGCGTGTATTTTGCCATTTTACCGCATCCATACTGAACAACTTTAATCTTTTCCATGAAAAACCTCCTTATTTTTGTTCGCTCTTTTGTTTATGGTTTTAGTTTAAACCCTCATCTGGCAGTAGAGTCAAGCAATTTTGTGATTTTTTTCACACAAATAATAACTGTTCAGACCTGCATGTTCCTGTTCGCCTGCGGCAGACAAGAAGCGCCAGGCGTCTGCATCCTTTATTTGGGAAATGTCACCGGCACCTGAAGACGGAGAAACATACTGCGGGGATCATTGTCAAATACATGAAATCCCGTCATTACCTCACAAATATAATCCCCCGCAATGCTGCATTTATTCTGTATACAGTATTCCCGAAGCATCTCTATCCCTCGAACTTCATCATCATAATTGTCTAAATAAATGCAGGCATACATTCCGCTGTCTATAATCTGAACGGTTCCTTCCCCGGCAGGCAGGTTCTTCCCTGTAAAGATAAAAATCTGATTGGCCGTCAGCCGGTTTGCTTCAAAATCTTCCTGCAGAATCGAAGTTCCGATATTATAGGAGTGAATCTGCGGAATGCCTTCTTCCTCCAACCTGTTCCGCAGTTCCATCAGCACTTCTTCATAGCTGTGGACATCGCTTTTATAGAAGTTGTTGGAGCAGGCAATCCCCCAGACATAACGCCTGTCAATGTATTCCAGCGACAGCGTCCCGGTTGCCGGAGACTTACGGTAACGTTCAATGGACTCTATTGCGCGTTCCACTGCATCATGGCGCGCTTTCAGCTGGCGCATCTGCTCATGAATCTGTTCATTTTTCCTGGCCAGCAGCTCTTCAATAATAGTAATGTCCTCTTTCCGGAGGGCTTCCTCGATTTCTGCAAGACTCATCCCCAGTTCTTTCATGTAGACAATTACATCCAGTCTGGCATTCTGGTCAATATCATAATAGCGGTATCCTGTCTCCGGATCAATATAACGGGGTTTTAACAGCCCCCTCTCATCATACAGCCGCAGCGTAGGAACGGAAACCCGATTTATTTTTGCCATTTTTCCAATGGAAATCAATCCTTCCTTCATAAATACCTCCCCAAAACTCTCATCCTACATAATAGTTTTTATCTTCTATAACATGGCCAAACGGTGACACATCCCTGTCCACAAAACAAAAAACGTCCTGACAATCCCTGTCCATTCGACAAAAATCTATCAGAACGCTTTTGACCGGTTTTTGGCGGGCAAGAACATGTATCCACCTAAACAATTATCATTCAAACTTTTCCATTACAGTACATCGGAAAAATGCGGTCTTAATTTCTTAAAAATCTTTAATCCTGCCAGCATGATCACAATGGTAACTCCCCAGAAATATAAAGTCAGTGTCGGCCGTTCCCAGAACCAGTTGCCGCTTAACATGCTGTCCCGATAACCAACTACAATATAATAAACCGGGTTAATTTTCAGCACCTGCTCCAACCAGGACGGAACGCTTGGAAACATTTCTACAGACCACATAATCGGCACCATCCACATGCCAAACTGCAGGCAGATGCTGACGATCTGGGACATATCTTTAAAGAATACTGTCACTGCACTGGTAAAATACGAAATTGCCAGAGCCAGCATGGATGCAGCAAATGCATAGTAAATTACCTGAAGCCAGGTAAGCATCGGTGCATTTCCTCCTAACAGGAATACCCCGTACATAATAATAACAAAAAATCCATGGACAAACAGGCTGGACAACACCTTTAATATAGGTAATATTTCTACCTGAAAGACTACTTTTTTCACCAGATAATGGTACTCCTGGAGGCAGTTTGTGCCTGTATTAAGCGCTTCACTAAAGAAAAACCAGGGTGCAATGCCTGGCACCAGCCATTCCACGTAAGAAGAATTTGGGATTGGCGGCGTACTTTTAAATCCAATCGGTCCAAAAATAAACCAGTAAATCAAAACCGTCACAATGGGCTGAACCAGCATCCAGACCACGCCAAAATACGATCCTACAAACCGCTTGCGAAAGTCTGCAATAGACAAATCCCAGATTACTTTCCTCTTTTTAATAATCTCCTTCATCAGAGAAAGGATGTAATTCATAATCCCTTTCCTTTCTTTTGCCTCTCTTTTAGAACTTGAATGTATCCTTGAATCCGCCCCATTTCTGGTCTTTTTCAGAGATAATCAGTTCCATTCCTTCCTCAATCGGCCACTCAATGCCGATTTCTTTGTCATTCCATGCCAGACCGCCTTCATCTCCGGGATGATAAAAATCTGTGCATTTATAGGCAAATTCCGCCTCATCGGACAGCACTAAAAATCCATGCGCAAATCCTTCCGGAATATAAAACTGTTTCTTATTTTCTGCAGATAATTCTACTCCGAACCATTTTCCATAGGTCCTGGAACTGGTGCGCAAATCCACCGCCACATCAAATACGCGTCCTCTGATTACCCGCACCAGCTTTCCCTGGGGAAACTGCTTCTGATAATGAAGCCCTCTTAAAACACCTTTTACAGACATGGACTGATTATCCTGAACAAACACCATATTCAGCCCTGCTTCTTTAAAATCATTCTGATTATATGTCTCTACAAAATATCCTCTTTCATCTTTAAATACAGTTGGTTCAATTACATACAATCCCTCAATCGGACAGGATGTTACATTTATCTTTCCCATGATTTTTCTCTCCTTTTCTGCTATCACAGGCAGCATGGCGCAATAACTGTCTGCCACATCGTCGCCAGAAGAATCAGCGCAGATACTGCCAGCACTCCCGTATGATACCACATATTTTCTATTCGTGCAATGATGGCACGAGAATTAAACAGCATATAAAACAAAAACAAAATTGGCAGATAATACCTCCCCTGAACTCCGGCAATGGTCACCATGCCAGGTTCTGTGTAGGCAATGTACATAGATGTCCACACAAGTAACACCGCACCGCCAAGCATCAGAAAAATCCAGAGTTTCTGCTTGCCGGAAAGCCGCTCCTGCACAGTTGTTTTCGTATCTGTTACTACCACATAGACTGCCAGAGCCGCGCTCATCCAGGTCAATTCACTGGCTGCCAGATGTCCCTGAACGGAAAAAATATCTTTTCCCAAAACAAAATTTGGAAGGTTGTCGAAAATATTGCAGAACAAAATCCTGGCATATGCGATAGGATTCCCCAAAATATAAGACATCTGCCCGACCTCACTGGTATCTCCTCCCCGCAAATCGCCGGTTGCCTTGGGTGCAAACAGCACCGGAAGCACAAAGGTGGACAAAAGGCCCAGCAATACCAGCACAAATCCCAGTCTCATGGCCGCTTTCTGTCTCTTATCCCGGAATTTAGATTCCGGCAGCAAAAGGCCAATGAGAATCATTGGAGCATAGACTGCCTTTGCGCTGCATCCCAACACAAAGGTGATCAAAATCACAGCATAAGATTTCCAGGATATTGTTTCCTTTGGCGTTAAAATCTCTTTTAACAGACAGGCCATAGACAAATAGATCCACGCCATGACTGCCGGGTCATATGAGTACACGCAGGCCATAAAAACAGAGGTCGGAAACAGTCCGATGACCGACATAATTACCTTTCCTACCGGGGTCTTTTTTATGGCAAAAAACATAATCGCAGCATAAACAAAAAGATTGCCTAACCTTCCCAGCCGAATCATCATGCCAAAGGGGATTCCCAGTCCCTTGCACACTTTTAATACCAACGCCTGCCCCGCATAAGCCGGAATGGAGAGAGCCGGCGTCACCGAATCCGGATGCAGACTGCCGTTTTTATAATCGCCTTCCCGGTTAAAATAGTCCTCAACAGCTGCCTGTTCTTCCCGGCTTCCCGGCTGATTTTCCGGCCAGTCAGTAAGACTTGGAATCATTTTTGACCATACTGCGGAACTCACATTCATCCCCCATGGCATGCTGGCAATCTCCATAGAACGCATGAAATGCGTTTCCTCGTCATACCCTGCTTTGCTTACAGGCAAGGCAGCAATCATCAGGATTCCCACAGATAAACAGACTGCTGCAAACCCTATTTCAATATGGGTTCCAATCCACTTCCGGCATCGGAAAAAGAACACTCCCAATCCAAAAATCACCCAGAAAAATCCTAGTCTTACCAGATTCAGGGCTGTCTCATTGTGTATTTCAAACCCTGTAATAACAAGAGGTTCCTTTGCAGCCGATTCTCTGGAACCAGTCTCCCCCAGCTGATCCCGCTCAATTACCAGTTGGACATGATCCGTTTCTTTCCTTATATTTAAGTAGGATTTATCCAAAAGAGCGCTGTTTCTGTCTTCTAAAATCAAGTCCTGCTCCGGATCTGCCTCCCCATATTCATTGTAATAGCACACATACGCTTTTGCGTTGAGCAGATGATTATACTCATAGGAATAAGCCAGTTTATCAATATACCAGCCCCCTAATTCCACTGTTAAAATTCCTTTATCGTCTGCTAACTCCCAGCCTTTTTCTGTTTTTACAAACCCTTCTGCCCTTACGTTGCCTTCCGCAACCGGAATGATCCCTCGCTGTGCCCTCGGCAATGACAGCACCTTCATATTGCAGGCGTATTCGCATATAAAACCTGCTGCCAACACCAGAACAGCAGAAAGCAAAAACATCCAAACAGACCTTTTATCAACGGAAATCTGGCTGGATTTTTTTGTCTTTTGTTTTCCCATACCGGTCACCCATTCTCTTTCTTATCTTGATTTTCTTCCCGCCTGAGTTCTTCCAGGGCCATCTGCTGAACCAAATCTTTTAGTTTTGCTTCCAGCTGGGAAATCCGGATCGTCATGGCAAATACCTTAACAAGCAGCAAAAAAATCGTAAAAAGGAACAGGAAATTTGCTGTAGAATAGATGCCAAATAGTCCTGCCAGTCCATCTGCTACTCTGGGGAAAATGCTGAAAACAACCAGCAGCATAGCCAGAAGAATCCAAAAAATAGAGTCTTCTATCTGTACTTTTGCCTGGCGGATTTTCCGCACAATCATCCACATAGTAGCAACGGATACCAAAATTAAAAGAACCCGCAGCATTGTAGTCATCATACCCTGTTGTCCCCTCTTTCCTTCCAATATTCAGGATTCATCGTACACCGCATTACTGCTGATTTCGGCAGCTTTTGATACTGTTTTCCCACGCGGTATCCCAGATATTTAAAGCCGCTTTTCAAAATCAGATCCGGAATCAGCCATATTTTTCCCTTTTTTATCAGGTATCCGGCTGTTGTCCTGACCAGACGGATTCCCTCGCTTTCTGACCGAACCATTCCGAAAATTTCCGGGTGATCGGCCTGGGACACCGCCAGGTCAAAATTCCGCTTAAACTGCTGCATGTATGTGTAATTATGGGAATGAATCACCCTTGCATCTGCTGCGTAGGCAATGGCATATCCGTCCTGTATGGCTTTTCCGGCAAAAATCATATCTTCATTAAAAATGGTTTTTCGGATAAAACCGCCTTGAGCCATGTACAAATCCCGCCTGTATGCACAGCACACATTCGAGGCAAAAAAAGTTTTAATTCCCATTTTGTCTAAGTCTCTGACTGTCTTTATACAACCATCTTCCGGATAGTTAAAAGAACGGGTAAAACGTTCTGCAACCCCACAGTCTTTATTTGGGATCTGCCTGGCATAAGCTTCTATTACGGTTTGTCCATCCGGCCCTGTCTGGTCAAAAGCCTGAACCAGATTCTCAATTAATCCTTTGTCTGCCGGAACCGCATCATCCGTCATGCACACCGCTATGTGAGCATTTGACAGTTCCATTGCCTGATGTCTGGTAGCCCCATGATCGAAATCCTGTTTTGAAATATGGTGCACCACTATGTCCAGATTATCCGGCATTATCCCCTTCATCTCCTCCTCATTCCAATACGTTTTCTCAGTATTCATAAGGATAACCTGATGGATGGGATAGGTCTGAACTGCCAGCATAGACAGCAGATATTTGAATTGTTTCTTTGGCTTATACACCGGAATGATCACATCTACTAAAACTTTCTTTTCTTCCATAATGTTCCTTCTTTACTGACTGGATACAGGCTTTTGGCTGCCTTTTTCTCTCCAGTATATCCATAAGGTATTGGCTGTAAACCCTGTCATCAGCAATGCCATAAAACACAGATAAGCTACGGACGCCCCATTAATGCCCTGCCTTATAACCAGAACCGGAGCCAGCACAACTGCGCATACTGTTACCATTACATAGACAGCAAAGATTCTTTTTTGCTGCCGCATAATAACCAGGGCATAATACATCAGATTGCCAAACGCATAAAAACCTCCGCCTGCTACAATCAGTACAAACGCCATGTGATAGGGGACTAATTTGCCCTCATATCCTACCCCTAAAAGCAGTTCCATAATGCCTAGAACCCACTTTCCAAGGAGCAGCACTGCCCCTGCTGCCAGGATTGTCAAGCCTGCAATCAGCGCTCCTATCTGTCCCAGAAGATTTCTGAATCTGTGAAATTCCCCCTCTGTCCAGAAGACCGTCAGCTTGGTTAAAAACGGGCGAATCACAAAATTTGCCACCAGATAAATGACGGATGTGGGCATAAAAATCAAGTTAAAATATCCGCTGGCCGCATCATTTAAATTGCTGTCTATAGCATATTTGGCTGCAGAAAATATATAAAAATCCAGAAACACAGACAGGAATAATAATCCGGTTTTAGCAAATAGTTCCCGGTTTTTTCCCTTATGTTTTTCCCACTCTATCCCTTTCAGTTTCCCAATTACAGAGCCATTAAACAGCACCACTCCTGCCACCTGAGCAGCTACTGCGCAGACACAGGCAATAACCAGGCTCTGCTCTGGAGTTCTGTTTTGGATACCCAATAAAAGACCTGCCAAAAATGCACATACTGACAGAATCGTGCGGAATGTATTGGATTTTCCTGTCAGATATAAATGCCCCTGTCTCTGAAATTCTGATTCATATACATCTGCAAATCCATCTATAATTTTATACAGGGCAAGCAGAAAAACAGCAGCAGCCTTTCCGGTTGAGTAGTTTCCGGTTATTGCTGTCCATGCCAGATACACAGCAGAAATCACCACTGCAAACCCTGCTGTCAGACACCTGTGGCGCAGGTAATCTCCAAAAGAATATTCCCCCTTTCCATCAGTTATCTGGAAAGGACGAATCCCAAAATAAGCGACCGTAAACATCTGCTGGCCGAAGGTGCTGAACCCAAATGCAAAAATTCCGCCTGCCTCATCTCCGACAATCCTCATCACCAGAAATGACAGCAAAATACTGGCAAAGGCATAGCAAAAGCTGCCTGCAATGTTCCAGAGCATGTTCTTTTTTTCAATATTTTCTTCCGGTTCCAATAAAAAATCCGCCAATTTATTTAACATAGTATTCCTCAATATATCTGTTCCATCACTTTTTCCGGAAGTTCTGAATCAGCAAAATCGAAATCAGCATCCGCATCATATACTTTACTGCCACCACAGGTTTTAAATAGCTTTCTCCTGCCAGACGCTCTGAAATTTTCACCTGTACTTCCCCCACTTTTGCTCCCTGCTTAATCAAAAACGAGATGGTATCGGGCTCCGGTCCATAGTTCATCCGCATAGCAAACGCCTTTATCATTTCCTGATTAAACATTCTCATGCCGGAAGTCGGATCTGTAATTTTTATCCCTGTTGTCATCCGAATCGCTGTTCCAATCAAACGACTTCCGATCATTCTCATGGAAAAATTTTTGGGCTCATTTACAAAGCGGGAACCAATAATAATATCATATCCCTCATCCATCTTTTCCCGCATTTTTTGAATATACTCCGGCCGGTGCTGGCCGTCTCCGTCAAATTGAATGGCGTACTGATAACCTTTTTCATAAGCATATTTCATACCTGCCTGAAAGCATCCGGCCAACCCTAAATTAACCGGAAGATCCAGTAAATGGTATCCGTTTTTTCTGCAAATTTCCGCTGTCCGATCCGTTGATCCATCATTTACCACAATGTAATCCATGTGTGGAAATTTCTGAATCAGCTCGTCCACTACTGTCTCAATATTCTTTTCTTCGTTATAAGACGGAATCACCAAAAGTATGTCCTGCATTCCTGTCTATTCCTCCATAACCAGGATTTGAATCGCTTTTTGAGCCTTCACTCCAGGCTTTGCCGTCAGCCATTCTTTGCTGGGTTTTTGTCCCTTTTCCCAGGCAAGCAGCGTCTTTGGCAGATTGATTCCTGCTGCATGGCTGAATGGATACCCGCCGCCAAATCTGGCGTTCATTTCCAGGATATAGTATTTCCCATCTGACTCAAATACATCCACATCCAAATTGCCTCTGTGGTGCAAAACGCCGCTGATTCTCTCTCCCAAATCTCTTAATACCGAATTGTCTACGGTTTCTGCCGCATCTGTTTCTCCGGATCTCATAGCCTCTTTCCTTTTTGGAACCGTAACCTGGTACTTACAGTTTAAATCATTAATCACGTCCAGACCGTATTCCTGTCCTTTTAGTCTCTCCTGAATCAGGACGCAGCTTTTGGGTTCCTGAGCAGATTCAAACCTTAAATAACTGTCTCCGATTTCCCGAAGAATTTTCTTATAAAATATCTCCAGTTCCTCTTCATTATCTGCTTCATAAACAGACAGGGAACCCATTCCCCAACGGGGCTTCACCATAAGAGGATATGACAGTCTGCCTTCCTTTATTGCCAGCTTCGCTTCCTCCATGCTGATAAAACTCTTTGGTGCAGGCAAATGGCACTCTGTCAAAAACTCATAGGTTTTCCACTTGTCATTGCAGATTTCAACAACTTCCGGCTGAGAAACAATCACATCCACTCCTATTTTCGCAAACTCTCCTCGATTGGCAGCCAGCACAGGCAAATCAATATCAAACAATGGGATTAACATTTTAATACCATTGTCCCTGCAGTAATCCAGTAAAAAGGGAATATAATTTTTATCGTAAATCAGAGGAGTAACTGTCCACTGATCGGCTGCAGAAAATGCCTGGCATACCTGGCTGTTAGCCGCATGAACACTGCCTCTGCCTGCAATCGCCTCTTTAAAATATTCAACCAAATATGTCCTTCTGCCTGCACTGGTCAAAAGGATATTTATTTCCTCATCCATATGGTCCTCTTTTCTTAAATCCGCTGTATTTCAGCAAAATCCAGTATCAAAGGGGTCAAAAAACCTTTTGACCCCAACAATTATATTGCTATCATACCATAAAACCCATAGATTGGCTACTATCATCGCAAACTGCCGGAGGTTTCGCATAACTGAACTGCTGCGGTTTCGCCGTTCAGCCGGCAGCAGAGATTCTGAATAAGTGACTTTTAAACGAATTGGGTATGTATTTGTAAAATTTATAAAGGGGAAAGCCATCTTCTGACAGCTTTCCCCTCTGGTTCCTTATCTCTATCTCTGCACAAAATAGCGCTCTGCCTCTTCTCTGGAAATCATCAGTTTACTCTGGAGATTTTCTAAAATCCGGTCATCCTCCCATCCATTTTCCCGTCCGATCTCGATAATTCCCAAAGCCCCTTTCTGAATCCCTTCTTCTAATCCCTCCAAACGTGCATATTTTCGTTCTGTTTGCAGAAGTTTTTTCTTTTCCCGTTTTTCATCATATTCAAAAATACTCATAGCTATCACCTCCGACTTCCAGGTTGTCAGAAAGTCCGTTAATCTTCATTACATCCCTCGTTAATATTGAGCATGGTTACAAATAATTCTAATTCCGGATGCCGAACTGTCTTCTCATAAGCTTCTGAAAGTTTTAAAATTTTTCTCTCCGGCATGCGCTGCTCTCCGTTATAAAATACCACAAAATGCGGGATAGGGATTTTTATTTGGGAAGACGTATAAAGAGAGTCATCTTTTATAAGCTTTTGATATTCTTTTGTAGCATAAAAAAGAATCCGTAATGGCATATTGGGATTGTAGGTCGACTGATGTTCATAGAGACTTAAATGAGAGTCAATGAGAAATGCCAAATCATTTTTCATGTTCATATAAATCGCATTCTCTAATGTTACAATCTCCAAATCTTCTGGCTCCTGGTAATTAGTTCCATTAACTGCATTAAAAAGCGCTAATAAGCGATCTGGTTCGCGAAACAACATACGGAAGAGCGTGTCCTTATAACTGCGTTTTGCGGAAAGAACAGCATGTCTCCCCCTTTTGTTTTTTCTTTTTTTCATAATCACTCCCTTGCAGGAGCCTGAACGAAAATCTCCTGCTGTTTCATTGGAATTGAAAAGCATAGATTTTCTGAAATGAGTAAGAATTACAGACAGCCCATGGGCAGAATCGTAAGAAATATATGCTTTATACTTTTAGTCTAGCACTCTGACCCAAGTATGGCAATCCCCCATCGAACGCTACTTTTCTACATTTAAAGACCCGATTTCGTTCCTCCTCTTCTCACCACCCCGACCAGGTATCGAAAACTTTCCACCTTAAACAGCCAGGACAAACCGGCATATACTGCGATTCCTGCCAGAATCTGGGTAATCAAAAGCAGCCAGTTGTTATGAATGAAAAACTGAATGCTATAGACCGCTCCCCCCATAATCACTGATAAAAGAAGGGCGGGAAATACGTCTTTCCACTGTTCTGTAAAGCTGTAGTTCAGCAGCTTTTTGTTGGGATACGCATTGATAATTGTACCGGCAAAATCCGTTGCTGCCTTCAGCCAGACCATCGCATAAATGCCGAAGGGAATGCTGACTGCCAGCACCAGAAGTCCCAATACTTTCTTCACAATTTCCAGTTTTAAGAAAATATCGCTTCTTCCCAGCGCATTAATGGCCTGAAGATTGGCTATGTGAATCGGCCACATGGCATAAGCCACGCACATAATCTGAAGGAACGGAACACAAGGCAGCCATTCTTCTGTCAAAATAATGGAAATCAAAGGTTTCGCCACTGCAATAAGTCCTGCCATCATTGGAAATACCACAAAAGCGCTGGTTACAATGGAGCGGCGGACCATTGCCTTCATTCTGTCTCTGTCTTCCTGGCTGGCGGAAAATGCAGGCAGCATAACTGCCTGAATAGATGCTGCCAGATTATTGACAATTAACTGCGGAAACTGATTTCCTCTGTTATAATAACCGACCACATCTTTTTGATAAATCTTTCCGATTACCATGGTATATAAGTTGTTATAAACCGTATCAATCAGAGAGGAACACATCAGTTTCCATCCATAGGAAAACAGAACCTTTACCCGTTCCATGGAAAACCTTTTCTCTGGTTTCCAGCCCACTAATCCCCATAAAAAGATCATTAAAAGGAATTGATTTCCCAACTGCTGAATCACCAAAGACCAGGTGCCAAATCCATTATAGGCGCCGATTACACCAGCAATTCCAGACAGGCAGGTGGCCAGTAAACTAGCAATACACATTTTCCGAAATTCCATTTTTCTGGAAACAATGGCGGTCTGAACAGACACCACTGCTCCAAAGAAAATCATCAGCGCCAGTACACGAAGCATGGGCTTTAATTCCGGATCCTGGTAAAACGCTGCCACTGCAGGAGCGCCTGCAAAAATCAGACCATAGAGGATTGCTGCAACGCCCAGACTTAAGTAAAAAACAGAAGAGTAATCCAGATCATCTACCTGTCTTTTTTGTATCAGGGATGTCTGAAAACCGGTCTGGATAAACACATTTGCAATGGCAATAAAAACCAGAAGAAGGGAGATTGTTCCATAACGCTCCGGCCCCAAAAGCCTTGCCAAAATCAAAGAAATGACCAGTTGAACCAACTGGACTCCCCCGTTTTCCAACGCCTTCCAAAACAGACCGGACAGCACTTTTCCTCTTAAATTTTCTGTATTTTCTGTCATTTGCTACCTCTTAATGCATACCAGGTTTTTTGAAGTCCCCGGTACAGCCATGGACAATATAACTCTATATTCAGGAAAAACCGGGTGCGCAAATCCAGTTCTTTATAGTAGCGCCGGTACTCCCGATTCTTAACCTGACGGTATTCTTTTGTATTTAAAAGCGTCAAAAAATCCATCCGGCGAAAAGCACTTTTTATCGCCTTGTCATACTGGTGATTCGTATCTTCTGAAAAAGCCCGAAACATCTTTTTCATGGCATTGTGATGCCGGATCAGATTTTCTTTATAATTGCCGCGTTCCATCTGGCTGGACCAGGAAACGCTGACTCCCTGCTGATAAACTGACATTTTTCTATCCATATAATATACAGTTCCTCTGCTTGCCATAAAAATATGGATAGGCACATCTCCTACCGGACAGTCGTGATACCACTGGGGTAAATTCTTTGCCAGTTCTGTTGGAAACATTAAAGATGCCGTCGGATAATTGGCCCGTTTATCAATCACTTCTTCCGCCTTGCATACCTTGTCTTTCTTATAAGGGCGGACTTCTTTTGCCCTGAACGCCTTGTCATCAGACTCTATTTTTGCACTGTGAAAACACATCGTACACTCTGGGTGGGCTTCCATATAATCGACCTGGCGCTGCAGTTTTGTATCATCAATCCAGTAATCATCTCCCTCACACATGGCAATGTATTTTCCCTCTGCCCTTGGAAAGTTAAAGGCCCCGCTGATGTTAGAAATCCCCTTGGAATACTGGTTTTCCTTCTGGTACATCGGCCGGATCACATCTGGATACTTTTTGGCATACTCCCGAATAATCTCTGCAGTTCTGTCTGTAGAAGCATCATCATGAATGACGATCTCGAATGGAAAATCCGTCTTTTGCATAAGGAAACTGTCCAGAGCTCTGGCAATATATTTTTCATGATTATAGGCAATGCAGCTAACTGTTACCAGAGGTTTCTGATTCATAATTCAATCACTCTCCTAAAATAATGGCGCATATCTCGTCCACTGTTTCCAGCGGTAAGTCCGCATACATTGGCAGAGTCAGCACCTGCTCGGATATCCGCTCTGCCACCGGCGTGTCATGGGGATTAAACTTGTCCTTATAGCAGTCATACGCATTAATACAAGGATAAAAATACTTTCTCGCAAAAATATTCTTTTCTGCCAGACGGGCGTAAATCTCGTCCCGATTCCACTTGTAATCTTCAAATACTACTGGCATATAGGCATAATTATAGGTTACTCTAGGATTGATGGCTGACAGCCGAATCCCCGGTATATTTTCCAGATGGCTGCGGTACCGTTCTGCTGCTGCTTTTCTTTTGGCAATTTCCCGGTCTGCGTACTTTAAATTGCACAGGCCCATAGCTGCCTGGAACTCATTCATTTTGCCATTTCCGCCTACATATTCCACTGATTCTTTCCCGGTAATTCCAAAATTTTTGAGTTTATAAAGAATATCCGAAAGCCACTCTTCTTTAAAGGTTACAACGCCTCCCTCAATGCTGTTATACACCTTGGTCGCGTGAAGGCTGAACATGGACGCATCGCCGAATGTACCAGCTCCCTTTCCGTCCAATTTTTCTCCAAAGGTATGAGCTGCATCATAGATTACCTTTAAATGATGCCGTCCGGCAATCTCCTCAATCTGCTCTGTATCACAAAAATTTCCATACACATGAACCGGCACAATCGCACAGGTTTTCTCTGTAATCAGACTTTCCAGCTTCTCTGCATCGATTGTAAAATCCCTGTCATTAATATCGCAGAATACCGGGGTCAGATTGTTTCTCACAATAGCATGAGTAGTGGAAGCAAAGCTAAAAGGCGTAGTGATTACCTCTCCTTTTAGCTGAAATGCCTGCAGTACCATCTCTAATGCAGTGTGGCCATTGACAAACAATTCCAGTCCCTCCACGCCCAGATACTTCTTTAATTCTTCTTTTAATTCCTCGTGATACTCTCCCATATTGGTCAGCCAGGCAGTCTCCCAGATATGCTGTAACTTTTCCACATATTCTTCTATCGGAGGCAGAGAAGCCCTTGTTACCAATATTGGTTCTGATTGATCTCTCATAATTTTATCCCTTCTGTTTCGCTGTGCAGCGAAAATATGCCCGTCTCTGGCGTCCGTATAAAACCAGGCACATCAGATGATATACCCGCACCAGACGCCTCCTAAGCACCCAGACTGCCAGAATATTTTTGACTCCTTCCGGCTTTACAGATGCTAAAAGCCGGCGAAATTCCGGCCGGTAAGTCAGCTTTTTTATCTCTTCCAGGCATTGCCTGCGGCTGTATCCAGACCGATAATAAGCCAGTCCTGCAAAGCCGCAGATGTGAAATACCATCCGGTTGTTCATCTCATTTTTTACTGTGTCTGAAGCCATACACTGCTTTAATAATCCCTGCATTGCCTTTAACATCGTAAAGCAGGTGTCTATGCCATTGACGTAAAATCGGCTTACCAGACTGTCCTTTGCCTGATGCTGCCAGTAATATAAGACCACCTCCGGCACAACGCATACCCGTCTGCTGCGGGTCAGCATCCTGGCCGAAAACCAGATATCCTCATTAATAGACATAGATTCATCATAAGATACAACCCGATCCGCCCGGTACAATTTATTGTTCTGGTTATGGATGATCTGCAGATCAAATAGAGGGATCAAAAGATTTTTCCCAAACTCTTCCAGCGTGCCGAACCACTTATTTGTCCAGACTCTCCTGTCCCTTAAAGAACCGTCTTCATAGACAAATTCCAGTCCTCCCACCCCGATATCCGCTCCAGCCTCCTTTACACTCTCATACAAGATCCGGATAGCGTCTTCTGCCATATAATCGTCTGCATCCATAGTCATAAACCAGACTCCGCTCATCTTAGAAAAGCCGAAATTACGGGCGCTGGCCACGCCTCCATTCTCTTTTGTAAACACACGGACTCTCGAATCTCTGCTCTCATATTCCCTGCACACAGCCAGAGAATCATCAGCAGATCCGTCATCAATCAACAGCACTTCCAGATTCCGGTAACTCTGATTGATAATAGACTGAATGCTTCTGTCCAAATATTTCTGTGCATTATAAACCGGAATAATAATTGAAATCAGCTCTTCCACCATACACCTCTGTTTTCTCACCAATCCATTTTTAAAACAGCCTTACAAAACCAGATCTCCAGCAAAATCACCTGAAAAAATATCCTGGCAAAAGCCTGTTTTGCCAGGCCAATATGGAGATAATGGCCGTAATAATATAAGGCGCTTTTATTTCTGATTTTCTGCCGCTTCGCTGCACTTTTAAAGCTTTTGGAAATAGAAACAGAATGTTCATGGCGATATGTCTGACACAAAATCAATACGGTCCGATACCCTGCCTGCTTCAGTTTATACGCCAGTATTTCTTCCTCATTATAGAGAAAAACATTCTCATCATAACCGCCGCAGCTAAGCATTTTTGCTGCATCCACCATTAAAAGAGAACCATGAACTGCATCTACATAAACTGCCTTTTTTCCCTTAAAATACTGTTTCGGATAGTCTATATACCCATCCAGAATCCGCCTGAATACTCTCCTGCATATTGGGCCGGTTTTTAAAAGACTGCCAAAAAAGCCAGACAATTTCCATCCGTTTATCTGTTCCCCAAATACCGGATCTATCATCCTGGGCGCCACTGCTGATACATCCTGGCACCGGCATAATACGGCTGTCATATTCCGCACACAGGTATCTGTAAATACTGTATCCGGATTGGCAATCAAAACAAAATCTGTCTCCAGTTCTTCATAAGAATACCGGATTCCGGCATTATTTCCTGCTCCATATCCTCTGTTTTTTTCTGCCCGAATCAGACAGATTTTCTCACGCTCTTTTTCTGATTCTTCCTTTAATTTCTGAAGCTTTTCCCAGGAGTCATCAGTGGAACAGTTATCCACTACTACCACATAATCCAGGCTGGGATATCCACAGATCCGCCGGACCTGGACCATAGTAGTTTGGGCATCATTATAATTTAGTATGACACAGCTTGTCTTCATTTTACTCGGTTCTCCACTGCTTTCATTCCATATTTGCGGCTAATATACCGACGGACAGGCGGACATAAAAATGTAGCATAATCCATTAAATGATAGGCAGCCATATACCATTCCTGTCCCTTTTCTTTTGGGAATCCCCGCCATGGCGTCTTTTCTAAATACCGCTCATATGCCAGCCTGTAATGATTCCAGTTTCCCGCTTTCCATGGCCGCTCATCTCCCATAAAATGTACAATAGCCGGATGAGATTTTGCCCTTTGAAATACATCCTTTGGAACAATTTTGTATGCCGCAGACTGTGCTGTCAGATCACTATAATGGAAATACCGATAGTTGGTAAAAAAATTATATCTGGGAGATAAGGGCTTTATTTTCCCTTTCAGCGCACCGTTTAGTGTATCCTGATCGCAGGCAAATGTGCTGCCGCCCAGCTTTTTGTAAAACTCCAAAATCTGAAGTTCCGCATTCTGCTCCCGCCACTTTTTTACGTCAATCAAAAGGACACCGGAGTTAAAATACGCATCTTCTTTAGCCAGACCAATCTGTTCCTTAATAGACGGATAAATAGTCGGCTCCATCACCGCCCCCATCATATAAGTTCCCAACTCTGTTGACCACATTTTTCTAAGAGAAGACAGCACTACGGTATCACAATCCAGGTATAAAACCCGTTCTGCCGTATCCGGCAGTACCGTCCCTATAAACAGACGCCCCATGGCGCTGATGTCAAATCCGCCTGTATCAATCTCATAGGGGAACCGTTCTTTTAGATTTCCCATTTCGATTACTTCCAGACGGCGGTCAAACTGCTCTGTAATTTTTCTGAGTTTTTCCTGATTTTCCCCAGACATCCCCACTGACAGCAGATACACTGTAATCTCCTTTTCCAGTTGGTTTTTGTCCAGCAAAGAATACAGAGACGTTCCTAAATGTCGGGCATAACCATCGTTTGACGCGTATACAATATTCATGCCAGTTCTTCCTCTGCCTTTTTCATGGCGGATTCAATGACTTTATCCATATCGTAATACTTGTATTCCCCCAGGCGTCCTCCAAAGATCACCTGCCGTTCTCCGGCTGCCAGTGCCGCATATTTTTGATACAGCGCCTGATTTTTTTCATCGTTTACCGGGTAATACGGCTCCATGCCTTCGCTCCAGTCAGCCGGATATTCTCTAGTAATCACCGTCTTTTTCTGGGTCCCAAATTCAAAATGCTTATGCTCAATAATACGGGTATAGGGAGTCTCTCTGTCCGTATAGTTGACAACCGCTACTCCCTGATGGTTTTCTTCGTCCAAAATCTCTGTCTCAAACTTCAGGCTGCGGTATTCCAGTTTGCCGAACTGATAGCCGTAATACCGGTCAACCGGACCTGTGTAAACCACCTTTTCTCCCAGAGCATCATAATGCTCCTTATGCTCCAAATAATCCACACCCAGTTCTACATCGGATCCTTCTAATAATTTTTCAATGATTACATTGTAGCCGCCAATGGGAATCCCCTGGTACAAATCGTTAAAATAGTTATTGTCATAGGTATAGCGAACCGGAAGACGCTTAATAATAAATGCCGGCAAATCCTTACAATCCCGTCCCCACTGCTTTTCTGTGTAGCCTTTGATTAATTTCTGATAAATGTCCTTTCCCACCAGGCTGATGGCCTGCTCTTCCAAGTTCTTTGGATCGCCTGTAATACTGGCCTTTTGTTCCTCGATTTTCGCCTTTGCCTCTGCAGGTGTGGACACTCCCCACATCTTGCTGAATGTATTCATATTAAAAGGCATATTATACATCTCACCTTTATAGTTTGCCACCGGACTGTTGGTATACCGGTTAAATTCCGCCAGACTGTTGACAAATTCCCACACTTTTTTATTGCTGGTGTGGAAAATATGCGCCCCATATTTGTGGACATGAATCCCTTCTATCTCTTCACAGTACACATTTCCGCCAACATGATCCCGCTTTTCTACCACCAGGCATTTTTTTCCTTTCTGCTTTGCCAGATATGCAAACACTGCAGAATACAGACCACTTCCCACCAGCACGTAATCATATGTTTTCATAAGGTAAACGCCTCCGTTTCAATCCTGTTAAATAAATTGGTGTGAAATCATGCTTATAAGCAAGCTTAACACATGTTTCCACACCAATTTTCCTGCCGTCCTGAACAGTTACCGTTTCATTATACTATGCTTTTAAGGGAAAGTAAACGCCTTACATACAACACTATTAATCTCCCAGTGCTTTTTTTACTGCTCCAATCACATTTTTTCCATTCATCATTCCATAATCAGCCATATTAATTGTATCTACAGGTTTATCAGGAAATTGTTTTTTTACGGCATCCAACTGATATCTTACCTGCGGACCAAGGAGAATGATATCTGCACCAGGCCCTTTCTCTACAAGGTTTGCTAAAGCATATGCATGAATCTCGCACTCATATCCTTCTGCTGTTGCCGCCTCTCTCATCTTCTTTACCAATAAACTGGTAGACATTCCTGCTGCACAAACCAGTACAATATTTCTCATAGTAATTTCCTCTCTTTCCTGCTTTATACACATTATTTTGCATTTTTACGTAAAATTTCCACAATCTCTCCAGATAAATCCCGCACTGTCATTGCATTCATCAGGTGATCCTGAGCATGTACCATAAGAAGCTGCACCTCCATATGCTGTCCTCCTGCT
This sequence comes from uncultured Lachnospiraceae bacterium, assembly GCA_963557065.1. GTDB lineage: Bacteria > Bacillota > Clostridia > Lachnospirales > Lachnospiraceae > UMGS1370. The sequence continues at coordinate 19,857 of CAUWCT010000045.1, forward strand.
TCTTTTTGTATCAATTCCGTTTGAATCTGATGTATACCAAGAAGCGCTTCATCACATTCCTTAAAAAAAGTATCTGCTTTTTCAAAATCCTCTTCTCTGGCTGCATGCAGCGCCTCTAAAGCCAGGCTGCGGGCATTTCCTCCCCCAACTACTAATTCCATAATAATCGACTCTATTGTTTTATCTTCCATTAGATTCTCCTCCTGTCATATTTTTGACTGTCCACTCGCTCTATCTCGGATCCCTTTCCATAGGCACCGTATCCCCAGTTTCCATATAAAATTTCAGCAGCCGCAGCCGTAGTTTCTGGATTTCCTCCTGATATTCCGGGTTTTCGATTTGATTGAAAAGTTCCATTGAATCCTCTTTCAAATCATAAAATTCGTCTTTCTCATATAAACGCATAACATATTTATAGCGCTCATTTCTAACCATTACAGCTTTGCCATGCTCTGGCCCTTCTGAGCACTGACTGCTTAGTCTTGGCCAATATGGAGACTCTGGCCCATGCCCTGACTCCATAGCCTGTGTCTCCCCATGAATGCGTCCTCCCTCACAAAACACCGCATCTTTATGCGTTTTTTCGCCCGCTACAGCGCCTAAAAGAGATTTTCCAAACTGCACATATCCCAAATCAATTCCTGCCATCTCTGCTGCTGTAGCCGGAATGTCTAACAGTTCTGCCAAAACTTCTGTCTTTCCTGGCTTTACAGAAAATCCCAAAGCTGGTTTTATTAATAACGGTACATTAGTGACCGGGTCTTCAAAACAGTTCTGAACCTTTTCAGTAATACCATAGTCACCTGTATAATCCCCATGATCGCTGAATACAAAAATGCTAGTATCTTCATACATATTTAAGGTCTGCAGCCGCTTTTTGACCATGCCGAACTGATAATCAAAACGCTCTACCATTCCCAGGTAAACAGCTCTTAATTCATTATACTGTTTTTCTGTCCATGAAGTCAGGTTTTGCTTTGAACGAATGCTTTGAAGCATAGATGATTTCCCGATTAGAGTTTCTATATCCGGACGCCTCCGAGAAAGACTGCTTCTGTCTATGCTATCAAACCATGGTTCTTCACATCCATAAGGCGGATGCGGAAAGCTCAGGGTAATATATAGAAAAAATGGTTTTCCATCCAACTCTTCGCTTTTTCGATCCAGATAATCCAAAGCACTTTTTATACAGTTCCAATCTGCACTCTCCAGCGCCTCTTCCTTATCCAATTTCCCTTTGTAAAAAGAATAAAAATTGTCTTTTTGCATAAACTCCGGGATTTCTGCCCGCACCTTTCCTGGCTGAAATTTAATTCCTGTATCATCCCTGTGATTTTCAAAATCAATTCCATTATAAAACTCATCACAATATTCTGTTTTGGCCCTATTAGCCGGAACTACATCATTTCTGCCAATCCAGATAACCTCATACCCCTGTTCCTTCATAATACGCAGCAAATTTTTTTCATCCTTCCGCTGAAGGAAATGCATTGTGCGATGTCCAGTCGTATGCGGGTATAAACCGCTCAAAAAGCTGCAGCGCGATGGCACACATACCGGGTTCTGGCAATATGCATGAAGAAATGACACTCCATCTTCTAAAATCGAATCCAGATTTGGTGTTTTTGCCGCAGGATTCCCCATATGTGCCATTGAATCACAACGCATCTGATCCGCCACAAAAAAAAGTATATTCGATTTTTTCATAATACATCAACTCCTTAAGACTGGGATTCTTCCTTTAATGCCTGATTATCTAAAATTTTAAAAAATGGAAAATAACACAGCATCTGAATTCCTACCAAAATTATCTGCCACAGGCCAAGTTTCCAACCTCCGCACAAAATTCCCGACAATATGATTGGTGTTCCCAATGGAATATCCGTTCCATTCATAATTGGAAGAATCCCCATGGAAGTAAGCGCATAGGACAGACCAAATGTAAGCATTGGAGTAAGCATCATAGGAATCAGCATAATGGTATTCATAACCATTGGGACCCCAAATGTTATCGGCTCGTTAATTCCGCACAGCCCGATGGGAAGCGCCAATTTTCCCAATGTCTTATACCGTTGGCTCTTGGCAAGGAAAAACATAAGGACACATAAGCCTGCTGTGCCTCCTGCTCCGCCCAGTGATGCATAGCCGCTCCATGCTGCCTTTACCACAATATTGGGAAGGGGCTGCCCTGCTCCATAAGCTGTCAGATTCTCCATCGCCAGAGGAAGGTACAACATATTAATAAAGGGCATCACGATCAGCCCTCCATGAAGACCGAAAAACCACATCAAGCTGCACATAGCAATCAAAATCAGCATTGTGAACGGACTTGCTCCCAGAGAAGACAGCGGTGCTTTTAGCAATGAATAAATGCAATTATTGAGATCCCCGAATTTTGTCAGGGAAAATATATAACGGACTGCTGCAAACAGAAGCGCAATACAACCAGATGGAAGAATTGCTTCAAAAGACTTGGCAATCTGTGGAGGCACACTCTCTGGCATATGAATAACAATTTTTCTGCTGATAAAAAATTTGTACATGGGCGGAATAATCAGTCCGAAAATCATGGCTGTAAACAGGCCACCTGCTCCTAAATACGTGGTAGACAAAGCCGCTACCACCTGAATTGTCACATCACCCTGACTGCCAGATACTCCTAAAGGAATCATTAAAAGAAATACCAGTAAAGCCAGTAAACCAACACTGTGAGATTGGTCCTCCATTCCAATATTGCGAGTTGTCGAACGCGCAATAGAAAATACCGCATAGAGCGACAGCATATCAGTAGTTACTTTTGGAATAAAGGCAAAAATTTCTTTTAGATGCATTTCCGTAACAAATGTCTGATACACTGAAATATTAAAATTTGCCAGCAGTGTGAACAGCGCGCCTGTAATAATAACTGGCAGACAGGCAGAAAAGCCATTTGTAATCGACTTCAAATACGGATTATTTGCCAATTTTTGTGCCAGAGGCAATAAAAACTTTTCAAGAGTTTCTGTAAGCTTTTTCATAAAAACACTCCTTTTCAGTCTTCTACATATTTCCGCGGCCCGCAGTTAATCTGTTAAGTCCATAATAACAAGTTTTGGATAAAAATTCAACTTCGTTTTGGATATTTATCCAACTTCGTTATTTTCCACATTTTTTGCTTATTTTCTGCCTTCTACGGCCTTTTGTTTTGTGGTTTTTGCACAAATATCCAAAATAAATTACACTTTATGGACAAATATCCAAAAAATTGCTATACTTTTAATTATTACTCATAATTCCAATACAACATCTATGCATCTATTCAGGGGGTATATTATGAATCCAATTGACCGGTTAAAAAACGCATCCCCAAATTTAACCCGCTCTGAACAGATTATTGCGGATTATATCATCAATAATCCGCTGGCTGTTATCCGCCTATCTTTGACAGAGGTTGCAAAACGTTCTAAATCTTCTAATACTGCTATTATCCGCCTGTGTCAGAAATTAGGGTATCAGGGGTTTGCAGAATTTAAGTTTTCATTATCGAGAGCAGCGTTGTCCGATGCCAGCGAATATACGCCAGACAGCAGACACTCTTGTGCAAATAACGCTGGTTCCTTTCCTGGCACAGATTCCAACGCTGCTGTTTCTATCATCTCCCAGTATGTCAGTATTCTAAATGAGATGGCGGCCGGATTAGATCTGACACAAATCCAAAAAATTGCCCGGTTATGCTACAGTGCTAATCATCTGGCCATTATGGGATATAACCGTACTGGTTTTTCCGCCTCTCAGCTTTCTTACCGACTTTCAAAACTGGGACTTCCCAATTATCTGATTACAGATTTTGTGGTAATGAAAGACTATATGGAAATACTCGGTCAAGGTGATGTAACGATTATTTTTTCGATCTCTACATCTAATATCAGTTATCAGGAAATTTCACGCCGCATCAAAAAAAACGGCGGAAAGGTAATTCTGTTTACAATGAATACAGATTCACCTATACGCCGATACTGCAGCCAGGTGGTAGTTCTTCCTCAGATTTCCTATCGCCACAAAATGAGTTTTCTGGATGATCAAACTATTTTCTTTGTTTTTATTGAAGTTTTATTAAGCCAGATTGCTGCTGCCATGAATTACGATCCCGATATCCAATAAAAAGTGAATTTTCTGCAAGGCAAAAAGCCCTGATGCATAGATAAAGTTCTTTGCATCAGAGCCTTTTTATCTACGATTTACCACCGAATCGTCACCTTAAATAAATCTGCTTCTACTTCTATTTCCATCCTGCCTCCCTGAAGTTCCACAAAACTTTTTGCAATGGCAAGCCCCAGTCCGGCTCCTTCTGTATTGCGGGATTCGTCGCCTCTTACAAACCGTTCTGTCAGTTCGTTGGGGGATACATGAAGTTCTGCTGCAGAGATATTTTTCATAGTCACTACTACCTGACTCTGCACCATGTCCCCGTTTTCTGTTCTCTGTTCTGTTTGAATCTCCACATAGGCACGTGTACCGGGAAGACCGTATTTTGTAATATTGACCAGGAGATTTTCAAACACCCGGTAGGTTTTCTGACTGTCCAGATTTAAAATTACTTTTTCTTCCGGTAAATTCCAGCGAAAATCAATTCCGCAGGATTCTATTCTGTCCCCTAATTCCAGACGTACCTGCTTTAACAAACTGACAATGTCTACTTCTACCAGGTTAAGAGGCGTAATGCCGCTGTTGGCTTTGCTGACTTCAAATAAGTCCTCAATCAATGACTTTAATCTCATAGATTTTCCTTCCAGCACCTCAATATAGCTGCGGCGTTCTTTCTCTGTAATATCTTCCTGTTTCAAAAGATTTACATATGTAATAATTGCCGTCAGAGGCGTTTTTAAATCATGGGATACGTTGGTCACCAGTTCCGTTTTCATCCTCTGGCTCTTTACCTCTTCCTGAACTGCCTTTTTAAAGCCATTCTGAATCTTAAGAAGCTGCTTGTAGAATGGAGCAAAAATCCCCAAATCTTCTTCTATCTTTACATCCAGATTTCCATCTGCCATCTCATTAATTGCAGACAGAAGAATCTGGTATTTCTGATAAGCTTTTTCCCAATACCGTTTTAAGATAACAAATAAAACAATGGAATAAACAATCAGTGCCAAAATCCCTAAAAACCACAGACAGCAAATCAACGTTACAACTACGAAATTGGCAATCACAATTTTAAGAATCACTTTATTGGATTTTTCCTGCCAGTCTGTGTGAATAATGGAATCTAAAAATCTGACACAATATTTTTTTATCCACCGGAAACAGGAAAGTATCCGCCCACAGCACCATCCGGTCACTGTCCTCTCTTTAAAATAGCGGAGCGGCCCCAGTGTAAAAACACTTCTTAAACACAAGGCTGACCAATATACAATGCCGAAGGTCACTGCCCAGTAAAGGCCGTTGAGGATGCCGACAATTTCTGTCCCTCCCCTGTAGCCGAATGCTTCTGCAAGAATCTCCATCATCTGTCCATTCATGGAGATCTGAATCATTGCGCTGCCGTAAATCACGATAAACGCATCTGCAAATAAAGCCATGGCTACCAGAGCAAGAGGCGCCCTGCTGATTCTTCCAAAGCCAAGACGGATAACCGGGAGGAGAGGCATCAATAAAGCAGCGGCGGCCAAAAGAACGGCCAATACTCCCCAAATTAAAAAGAAAATTCCATTCGCTGCTATGTCATAATGATCGACTCCCTCCATCTCTTCCCCTGTTCCCAGAACCATTTCTTTATCTACTGCAAACTCATACGTTCTCTGCTGAGGGCCGGAAAAAGAAATCCCCTCATATACATAATCGTTTCCAAAATAAGCGGCCAGCGGATCGCCTTCACTATATATATTGGAAAATACATATTGATACTCTTCCAGTATCTGTACAGCTTCTTCGCTGCCGGACGACCCGGTATAAGAACATCTTCCCATACTGTCAAAGCTGATTTTAACAGATACCTGATTCTCTTTATCAAACTCTTTTATTCCTTCTGATATTACCCGGCCGTTTTCATCTGTTGCCCGAACGTTTTCTGCGCCTCCCAATGTCTGCAGGGCATCATTCCAGGAAGAACCTTTTTCATCTATGTATCTGCGGATTTCTTCCAGATATTCCTTGTGTGCCTGATTTTCTCCCCAGGACACTTCATCGCCTTCTGAAACAGAGACCCCATTTTCTATTGCAATTTCTGTCGCCTTTCGGCTTTCTAAAAGAGGTTCCAGCTCTGGCACAAACACTTGAGACGGCTGAAGTTTTTTCCCTGAACTTCTCTGGGCTTCCTCCATCCACATGCCATATCCGCCGCCCCAAACCAAAGTTGCCAGATTATCAACCCTTTCGCGATTTAAAGAATCGGTCTCATAAACCTGATACCTGGCTTTCCAGTTTTCTGCCCGTTCCCAAATATAGGGATATGTGCCAACCATTCCCGCAGCAGCCGCAATGACCAGCAGCCATGTTAAAAAAATACCTAATCTATGCCTGTTTTTCAATCTTGTATCCAACTCCCCACACCACCTTTAAATATTTTGGTTCCTTTGGGTTAATCTCGATTTTCTCCCGAATGTTGCGGACATGAACCATAACCGTATCTGTATTGACTGCCCGTTCATTCCACACTCTTTCATAAATCTCTTCTGCCGAGAACACCCGTCCTGGATTTTTTATTAACAACAGTAAAATTTTAAATTCCATTGGCGTCAGCCGCACCGGACTTCCGTCCGCTATGACCTCTACCGTCTCCTCATTGACCTCTAAACCGCCAATGCGGTACAGCTTGGGATTTTCCGGTTCTTTTTTCTCCAGCCGGTCCATAAACCGTTTGTACCGGCGAAGCTGGGAACCCACTCTTGCCAACAGTTCCATGGGAGTAAACGGTTTTGTGATATAATCATCCGCCCCCATATTCAGCCCCATGATTTTGTCTACTTCCTCTGACTTGGCAGACAAAAAAATCACCGGAATATCCCATTTTTCCCTTAGCCGGACTACCATGGTAATCCCGTCCATTCTGGGCATCATAACATCTACAATCGCCAGGTGAATTTCCTCCTGCTCCAACACGTGCAGCCCCTCTACGCCGTCTGCCGCCTGAAACACAATGTAATTCTGACTTTTTAAAAAAATCTCCACTCCCTCTCGAATCTCTTTATCATCCTCTACCAATAAAATACGGTTTGCTTCCATATTGCTATCCTTCCTCATTTTTTACTCCGGTTTGTACATCCGGTTTCTTTGAGTTAGTATAGCACGTCCGCCCCTTGCTGTGCATGGTTTTTTCTCTCTGCTTTTTTATCATGTCCATGCAGGTATCGGTAAAGATCATAGAAACAATAAACACTGTCACTGCCAAAATCCCGTATGCAGCCCACCTCGTCACTTCCTGCGTCATTTCACATTCCTCCCTGTTTCTGATGTGTTTTTAGTATAGTCTGCATTTCTAAAGTGGGGCCGCAGGAAAAACGAAAGATTTTCTAAAGCAGAACTGCCGCATCTATGATTTTCTAATCATTGATGCGGCAGCCACACTTTCCGGACACAATTACTTATTTTTAAGATATTTGGTCAAACTGTCATCATATATAATTTACAGCAATATATTCGCTATTGGAAGGCTAATGGCCAATACCACTGCCAGTTCAATTCCAATAAAAATCAATGTATATTTATAGATTTCCTTCGGCTGCAGCCACTCTTTATTTCCAAACAGCATTGCCGCAAATGGAGAAGCGGCCGGTGTAATAGCTGCTGACGACAATACAAATAAAATCATCATAGATACTACCGGAGCAGAATTCATTCCGGATGCCATGCAGAATGTAGCAATAACCGGCTGTAATAAAAGTCCAATTACAAAACTGTTGCACAGATTTGTAAGCACTACCGTCAGCAGCATAATAATAATGGCAAATGCAGAAACCGGAATATTCTTAAATAACGGCATCAAAATGCTATTTAAAAATTCGGATACTCCAGTACCTTCGTTGGTCAGTGTATTTCCTAAAAGAATTGCAGACGCAATCAGAAAATATGTGCTCCAGGAAAATCTCTTCATACTCTCCCCAAATACCATCAACGGTTTTCCGGCAATCCGAATCGTACACAGTAAAAATACAACGAACGCCGCAATGCCATAAGTATTGGCTTTTATTACACGAGCCACACTCCAATTTGGAGCAATACTTGGAATCAAAAGAACCGTAATAAAACCGGCAAAAAATATTGCAATCAGCTTCTGGCTTAAAGACATAGGCGGAAGAGGATTTTTATTCAGATCTTCCATAGTCAGGTTCTTTAATTTGCTTACATCTGGACGCAGTACAAATCTGGTAAACAAAACCAGAATAATCACACAAACAAATGCATGGATCAGCCCGGTAGCCAGGTAGCCGGCATTATTTACTTCCACTGGCGTTCCCATAATATTTCCTGTCACTGTAGTGTAATTACTGAGCAAAGCAAGTCCATTTCCCATAAAAGGAGGAACCGGAAATCCAAGGAGTGTTGCAATCGTTACAAGAATTAACATAATGGTAGGGAATTTCTCATTTTTCTTCATTCCCACTGTCTCAAAAATATCATATAAAATCGGTCCGAACAGGAAAATCGGCGTAAACCCGCCCATAAATGCTCCCATTAACACACAACCTACCAGAATGTAAAATACCAGCATCCAAGGATGGCCGAGGCAGCTTTTTCTTGTCAGAAAAAAACGGCCGCAGTATTCTGTCAGTTTATTATCTACCATTGTGTTAATAACCAAGAGCAGGAACATAACCTGAACCAGAATCGGATTTCCGAATGTAGACGACAATACCTCATTCATACTGCTGATTCCGGAAATACCTACCAGAAAAATCGCCAGAATACTGGATGTAAGCGGATCAGATGTAGTCCACAAATACAGTGTGCCGATAAAAATTCCCAAAATCTTCATTCCCATCGGTGTAACGTGTGGAAGCTGAAACGGCAAAAACCGAAATAATAGCATAATTCCTATGCCGATTGCCAAATGTACGTACCTTAAATCCTTTTTTTTCGTTTGCATAATAAATAACCCCCATATTTTATAGTTGCGAACCTTTAAAAGTATGATAATATATTAACAGACACAAAAATATAGCCATGACTAATTTTCTGCAAAATAAAATGTGAGGATGATATGTTATGAATGAAACTGGAGTCAAATCTTATTTTATCCAGTATGGAATGAAGGTCTTTGTCAGCAAGGAAACGTCTCTCTGCAGCCAAAAGCTTTCTGACAATTATGTTTATTATCTGGCTGAAGGGATTGCAAGTCTTACTTCTCTGACAAAAGATGGAAATGAAAAAGATTTTTTATATTTTCCTGCTGGAAATCTATTAGGATTTGTACCAGCTCTCATGCGTCACTACCGCAGAATTCGGAATGAGACGATAGTTGACAGCGCCATGCATTTTACTTCTTTCGGCATTGGAACCAAAACAGACTGCATTTTTTACCGAATCAGCGAACCTGCATTTGAGTCTCTGCTGAACAGAGATCCCATCTTCGCATCTCATATCATGGAAGCCACTACGCGCAATTTTGCTTCCCTGGTCATGAAATTTCACGATGTTCAGGAAGAATCAATTTCTACGCGGCTATACCAGTGGCTTCTTACCTTCAGCCAACCTGAAGGCAGTTTTCGAGCTGTTCCCCGCGGTTTTACCTATACAGATATTGCAAAATATCTGGGCGTTCATCCAGTAACCGTCTCCAAGCTGGCCAGCGAACTGAAAAAAAAGGGAATTATAAAAAAAGAACAGGGCCGAATTTTAATTGTTGATGAAAAACTTCTGAAAGAACTCCTATAATCAATCTTTTAAAATATAGCCGCGACTAATTTCATCCTGTAAAACATATGTTATTATTTTGTCAAAATCAAATCCGGTTCCCCGGAGAAGGAGAATTCAATTATGGCAGGTGTATCTTACTCTTTTCAGGAACATTTGATCAAAAGACAGGCAGCGGCCGAAAACGCTATGCTGCAGGAACTTCGTTCCGGCAATTATACTATCAACAATCCGCTGGTATCCTATAATCTTTATTTGATCAATCCGCTTTCTGCAGTAATTTCCTTTTACACAGAAGAGGAAACTGCTGTAACCGTAACCATTTATGGCAAAACAAAACAGGCATCCATCACCCATACCTTCCCGAAGGCAAAAGAACATGTTCTTCCGATTTTGGGACTGTACTCTGATTATGTCAATCGGGTGGAACTGCGTACATACCGCGGAACTTCCCACATAGTAGAAATTCCAGTTCCCAATATATTTGAAGATGGTTCCCCTCTGGAATCCATGGATACTACACCGGAATATCTGCAGGATTACTGTATTTTCCTGTCTCCTGCCGGCTCCGAGTTAGCTACTGCTTATGATTATGCAGGAGATATACGCTGGTGTCTGAATATTAAATGTGTATTTGATATGAAACGGCTTAAAAACGGACATGTACTCATGGGAACCGATCGTCTGGTTCAAATGCCTTACTATATGTCCGGTATGTATGAAACCGGTCTCTGCGGAAAAATTTATCACGAATATCGTCTTCCCGGCGGTTCTCACCACGATGCCTTTGAAATGCCGGATGGCAATCTGCTGTGCTTAACAGAAGACCTCACTTCCCCTACTGTAGAGGATATGTGCGTACTATTAGATAGAGAAACCGGGGAAATCATAAAAACCTGGGATTACAAAACCTTTTTGCAGCCAGGACTTGGCAAGAGCGGAAGCTGGTCTGAGAAAGACTGGTTCCACAATAATGCAGTCTGGTATGATGAAAACACGCATTCCCTCACTTTTTCCGGACGCCATATGGATGCTATCGTAAATATCGACTTTGAAACCGGAAAACTGAACTGGATTATCAGTGATCCTGAGGGATGGCCCCAGGAATGGGTCGATAAATACTTTTTCAAACCAGTTGGCAACAACTTTGGATGGCAGTATGAACAGCACGCCTGCCTGATTACTCCAAATGGAGATGTTATGTGTTTTGACAACCATCACTGGGGTTCCAAAAATAAAGAACATTATCTAATGGCAAAAAACAATTATTCACGTGCAGTCCGTTACCGGATTAACACTGAGGATATGACTATCCGGCAGGTGTGGGAATATGGAAAAGACAGGGGTGCTGAATTTTTCTCTCCATATATTTCCAATGTAGAATTTTACAATGAGGGGCACTACATGATCCATTCCGGAGGAATTGCCTATAATAAGGATGGTGAGATTTCCGAATCTCTGGGAGCATTTGAACAATTCATGGATGGCTCCTTAAAAGCCGCCACTCTGGAAATCTGTAATGACAAGATTATGATGGAACTGCATACCAAGGGCAATTACTACCGCGCCGAAAAAATGAAACTGTATGAAGAAAATGGAAATCTGGAATTAGGTGAAGGCTCTCTCTTAGGACACATGGGTATAACTGCGGAATTTGATACAGAGGTTCCGGCTGCTCTTTCTCCTGATCTGCTTCCAGATAAATTTGAGGCTCGTGTAGAAGATGAGGAAGATCGTTTTACTTTCCATGCTAAATTTGAGAAAGGACAGCTTGTTATGCTGCTTCTTGAACAGGGTGATGAAATTCACCGGTACTATATTTCTACCTCTGCTGTTTCCAGGAAAGCAATGTGCTGCGGTACATTCCTGGAGTCCGACGAACGCGTTACCAAGACCAGCATCAACAAAGCCGGCTTAAGCGGCACATACAATTTGTTTGTAATTGTCGATGACATCAAATATCCTTGCGGCGCCCTCATTGAGTGCTGATAAAAAAGTCCAGGGACCAGGCTGAGCCTGTCTCTGGACTTTTTTGATTTGTCCTGCCTTTTATTATTTCAGCATCTCTCCATATCTTCCCAAAAAGCTTTGAGTCCGCTCATTGCCGGACGCAAATACAGTTTCCGGAGTTCCCTCTTCTACGATAACGCCGTCGGCCATAAATATCACCCGATCGGAAATATCCCTGGCAAACGCCATCTCGTGGGTGACGATAACCATGGCAATATTTAAATCTGCAAGAGAGCGGATAACCTTTAATACCTCTCCGGTCAGTTCCGGGTCCAGGGCGGATGTGGGCTCATCAAAAAACAAAATCCGGGGATGCAGGGCCAATGCCCTGGCAATTGCAGCTCTCTGGCACTGCCCTCCGGAAAGCTGGCAGGGGTAGGAGTCTGCCTTGTCCTCCAGCCCCATCTTCTGAAGCAGCTTTCTTGCCTCTGATTCTGCCTCCTTCCGATCCCTTTTCTGCACATGGATTGGCGCGTCTGTAATGTTTTTTAACACCGAATAGTGGGGAAATAGATTAAAATTTTGAAATACCAGGCCATACAGACTTTGTATTTCTCTTAATTCCTTCTTAGGCGCATAACTTATACGCCCCTTTCCCTCGGCCAGAACTGCCCTGGTATCTCGATACCAAATCTCTCCCCGATCCATGGTTTCCAGCATGGTGGCGCACCGCAAAAGTGTGGATTTTCCTGACCCGGAAGGTCCGATGATAGACACAATTTCTCCGTCCTCCACGCTTAGAGAAATATCTTTTAATACCTCCACATCTCCAAAAGACTTTTCAATGTGATTTATGGTTAAAATACTCATAGTCCCCTCCCTAAGCGTAGTAATCCATCTTCTTTTCTATATATTCCATGACCACTGCTACCACCAGATTAAAGACATAATAGAAAATACCAGCAGCCACAAAAGGCATCATCGTTCCTTTCGCAGCCAGCGCCTTTGCCACACTGAACATCTCCATAACGCTTAAGGTAAACGCCAGAGAAGTATCCTTTACCAGGGTAATGACCTCATTGGTCACTGAAGGCAGAATCCGCTTTATTACCTGGGGCAGAATAATCTTGAAAAAGGTCTGGCTGCGGCTGTATCCTAAGATTTTGGCCGCTTCATACTGGCCTGCAGGCATTGACTGGATTCCGCTCCGGTAAATCTCTGCAAAATAAGCGGCGTAATTGATGACAAAACCAATAAATACAGCCCACAGCCGGTATCCTCTGCCAATCTGAATGCCCAGCAGGTAAAATGGTCCAAAATATACGACCATAAGCTGAAGCATCAACGGGGTGCCCCGCATAATGGATATGTACCCCTTTGTCAGATTCCGGACAATCGGGTTTTTCGACATTCTTCCAAAGGAAATAATCAGTCCTAACGGCAATGAAAATACCAAAGTCACCGTAAATATCTGAATGCTGACTCCCATTCCTCCGATTAATTGTTCAATCATCTGGCTGATGCTCATACTCTTACTCCTGTTACTTGCTGATTATCGTTACATCTTTTCCGAACCACTTTTCAGAAATCGCAGTCAGTGTGCCGTCTGCTGCCATTTCCTCTAAAGCGCCCTGCACCTGATCCCGAAGTTGGGTATTGCCTTTCTTAAATCCAATGGCATACACCTCGGAAGAAATAGCTTCATCTAAAATCACAAAGTCTGACTGTCTCTCCTGAATCATATATCCGGCCACAGTCACATCCATGGCAATGGCATCTACCGCTCCCTGCTCCAGATCCATAAATGCTGTATTGTAATCTGGAGTCACCACCAGTTCTGCAAATGTTCCAGCCAGATCCGGCATCTCTTCTAATGCTGCCTGAGCGGAAGAATCCACCTGTACCTCTACTACCTTGCCGGCCAAATCTGCCAGAGTCTTGATTCCGGATTCCGGATCCACTACAAAAATCTGGCTATTATCCATGTATGGATCCGACCAGGTATAATTGTCCTCCCTGCCGTTCATGGTAAATCCGTTCCAGATACAGTCAATATTTCCGGTATCCAGTTCCATGTCCTTTGCATCCCAGGCAATAGGCTGAGGCTGATAAGTAAGTCCCAGACGCTTTGCCGCTTCCTGGGCCAGTTCCAGATCAAAACCGGTGTATTCCCCATCATCTCCTAAAAATCCCATGGGAGGAAAATCCTGATCAAACCCGACTATCAATGTGCCCCCTTCTCCAGGAACTGCGGCCTCGCCTGTCTCTGCTTCCTTGGTCTCTGTCTGCTCTTCACTCGCTGCTTTGTCTGCTTCAGCCGTTTCTGTGCCGCCGTCTTTTGTTTCGGCTGCCGAAGTCTCTGTCTGACTTTTAGCTGCAGTGGTCCCGGCATCTGATCCGGCGCCTGCTCCTGTATCCTTAGTCCCGCATCCTGCCAGAGAAAGTCCCAAAACCGCTGCCATCATTACACCTATCCATCTTTTTTTCATAATCATTTCCTCCTCACTTAGACTACATCACTCACATTTCACTGACGTGCTACTATAGTAGCACACTAAAGCATTGATTGTAAAGAGAAATTTTAAAAAACTTTAAAAATTTTTTTAGCAGCCGTTCAGCCATACATCTTCTTGCCCGCCCTGGCGGGCAAAAAGCATCTGACATCTTTATGGGCAACTACCTATACGATTGTGCGAAACTGTTCCAGTCTGTCAATCTCATACACTGGCAAAATATCTGTCCGGCCGGCCAGTTTTCCCGGATTGTACCAGCAGGTATCTACTCCCGCAGTAATTCCCCCTAAAATATCCGAAGTCAGCGAATCTCCCAGCAAAATCATAGTTTGGGGATCTCCGTCCGGAATCCGTTCAAAACAGTAGTCAAAATATTCTTTCTGGGGCTTCTGGCTTTTCGCATCTTCTGAGACAAAAATCCCATCCATAAATCTGTCCAGACCTGATAACGCCAGACGCTTATACTGTGTGGTCGAGGTTCCGTTTGTAACCACATAAAGGCCATAGCCTTTCTCCTTTAAATATCCGCACAACTCCATGGCTCCGTCGATCAAAACCGCAGAACTGTCCAGACATTCCCGGTACATTTCCTCTGCTTCTTCCCCGTCCACAGTCTTTCCCAGCTGTTTAAAAAATTCCTCAAACCGCTGGTTTACCAGGCGCTCCTTGGTCACTTCGCCCCGCTCAAATGCTGCCCAGGCTGCTCTGTTAATCTCTTTATAGCGGGCCAGATATTCCTCATTCGGCAGAAAGCCATAATGGCTTAATACCTGATGAATTCCCTGCCGCTCTGCTGCCTCAAAATCCAGCAGCGTGCCGTCCACATCCAGTAAAATATTACGATAACGCTTCATACACAATTCTTCCTTTGCAGATAGTATACATCACTTTTCCAGTCAGTTCTTCCCCAATAAAGGGGCTGTTTGCAGCTTTTGAGGCAAACTCCTCTTTCTTTACAATCCAGGTCTTTTCCGGGTCAAAAATCACCAGATCCGCCGGGCCGTTTTCTTCCAGACAGCCGCAGTCCAGATGGTACAGGCGCGCCGGATTATAACTCATCTTTTCCATCAGCTGAACCATGGTAAGATGGCCTTTTTTTACCAGATTGGCAATACCAAGGGCCAGAGCAGTTTCCAGCCCTGTAATGCCGCTGGGCGCTTCTGTCAGGGGACGGGCCTTTTCCTCTGCACTGTGAGGCGCATGATCCGTTGCAATCATATCAATGGTGCCGTCTTTTAACCCTTCTATGAGCGCATCCCTGTCCGCCTCTGTACGAAGGGGCGGATTCATCTTTGCAAGTGCGCCATGCTTTAACACCGCCTCCTCAGTCAGGGTAAAGTGGTGAGGCGTTACTTCCGCCCAGACATTGGCGCCAAGGGATTTCGCCAAACGCACCATGGCAACGGAGTTGGCAGAACTGATATGCTGAACATCAATGGCTGCCCCGGTATCTTTTGCAATCATGCAGTCTCTTGCCACCATTGCATCCTCTGCCAGAGCCGGTGAGCCGTAAATGCCCAGTTTTTCCGACACCCTGCCATGATTCACTCCATTCTGTCTGATATAAGCAGGATCTTCCTCATGGAAGCTCAAGGGCATATCAAGAGCTGCCGCCTTTTCCATGGCTTCCCGAACCAGCCTGCCGTCTTTTAATGGAATCCCGTCATCGGTAAAACCAGCCGCTCCGGCAGCTTTTAAACCTTCCATATCTGTCAGCTTTTCGCCCTTAAATCCAAGAGACACTGCCGCAGTGCTTAAAACATGGATTCCTGTCTTTTTGCCTTCCTCCAGTACATACCGGAGAGTTTCCACATTATCTACAATGGGTTTTGTGTTTGCCATCAGCACAACTGTGGTAAATCCTCCCTTTGCCGCCGCCGCTGCTCCGGTATGAATATCCTCTTTGTAAGTAAAACCCGGGTCACGAAAATGCACATGAACGTCTACCAGGCCCGGCGCAACCACTTTTCCCGCCGCATCAATGACCCGATCGTTTTCAGAACGTTCTATCTCCTCTCCTTCAAACGTAATTTTCTTAATCCGATCTCCATCCAGCCAGACATCTCCCACTGCATCTATGTTTCTTTTTGGATCAATGATTCTTCCGTTTTTGATTACAATCATCCTGTATCCTCCTCTTCGGTTTTGCAATTTTTGTAAAAACTCCCTGGGGAAGTTCAAAAATAAACACAATTCCCAGCACAATGGCCACTGCCATTTTAAGGGCTTCAAATCCTGTTACTAAAGCCAGATCCAGTCTTCCTGTCACAATATAATAGGACGTCCAGTAAACGCCTGCACCCGGAACCAGAGGAAAAATCCCCGGAATCAGAAACAGGGTCACCGGACACCGTTCCCACACAGCAAACAATCTGGAAAGCAGAATCACCCCTACAGCTGCAAAAAAAGTGGCTTCTGATGCAGACAGCACGCCTTCCAGGCTGCAGTATATCAGCCATCCCACTCCCCCAATCAGTCCGCAGTAAGGGTAGTAAATCCTGGGAACCGAAAACAGCAGAGAAAAAGCAATGGTTCCCACTGCTGCCGCAATTATCTGACTCATCACAGCATCGCACCTCCCATCAGCCGGCTGTAGACCGTAAACATCAGTCCCACTCCCAGCGCAATGCAGAAAAACACCAGCATGGCATCTAACATCCGCACAGATCCGGAAATGTAGTCTCCGTCTGCAATGTCCCGTATGGCGTTGGTAAACGGCACTCCGGGAACCAGAGGGATGATGGATCCGATAATCATATAATTTAAATGTTCTCCTATTTTTAAGTGATACATCACCATACACAAACATGTTACCAGAGCGCCTCCGGCAATGTTTCCCACAATTTTAGACAGTTTCGGGACACTTATGTACAGTACAAACAGATACAGTATGAGTCCTGCCAAAAAAGCCGCGCTGCTGTCGGCAAAGTTCCCTCCAAAGAGATGACAGAAACAGCCGCTTCCGATTCCGGATGCCAGAATCTGCATCAATTTGCTTTTCCCCGGCATGTGCTCAATCTCTTTTAGCGCCTTTTGCACCTCTTCGATGGTATAGCAGCCGGTTTCAATCTCTCTGGACAACTGGTTTACTGCCGCTACCCGGTTTAGATGGGCGCTGCCCACCGGAATATGCTGAACTTTTGCAAAATACTGTTCTCTCACATTCCCTGCTGTCATTAAAATCCCGTTGCTGAGCACAAATGCATCTGCAAAATCCACTCCGTAATAACGGCAAATCCGATCAATGGTTTCTTCCACCCGAAAGATTTCCGCTCCGTTTTCCAGAAGAATGTGGCCCGCTTCCATGGCAGCTTCCAGCACTTCCCGCTCCCACTCGCCTTTTTTTACTTCCGAATTCTCAGTCTGTCCCTGATCCATCTTTTCAAGACCTATTTGGCTGCTGCTTTCCCGTCTGCTTCCAGTTTTTTCAGACATTCCTCCACCTCGCCCAGAGTTTCAATCTCAAAATCAGCCAGCGAGCGATCAAATCCGAACCTCTCGTCAATCACTGCCGCAATCTTCATCCCAGCTCTGCTTGCCGCAGTAATCCCCACAGTAGAATCTTCTATGACCAGGCATTCCTCCGGGCAAACCCTCAGTTTTTCAGCTGTATAGAAGTAAATCTCCGGATCTGGTTTGCTCCTTTCAAACATATTTCCGCTGACCACCTGATCAAAATACTCAATAATCTCATTTTCCGTCAGTACCCTGGTCACCAGAGAAAGCTTGGTGGAAGACGCCACTGCCAGGCGGTATCCCCTTTGTTTTAAATGAGCAATCAGATCCTTTGCCTCTTTTCGGAATATGCTCCGATAATCAATGGTCTCATAGATCGTCCTCTGCTTCCGGTATTCCTCCCGAAGGCTTTCCCAGTTCTGGCCATTTGCTGCTGCCTTTTCTACAATCAGCCAGGTATCTCTGGCTGTACGTCCTACAACGCCCAGCAGATCCTCTTTTGCAGCCTTGGGATTTTTGGTACGGACAAACTTAAGCAAATCTTCTAAATACAGCATTTCGCTGTCGATCAGCACTCCGTCCATGTCAAAAATCACTGCTTTTATCTTGTTTTTCTCCATGTTTTCCTCCGCGCAAAACCATGTACTCTTTGCTCCCAACATCATAGCATAACAAAGCAGATTTATCCACAAAAAAAGAACGGCAGAATACGCATCTTCTTTCTTATCGTCTCCTGCCGTCTATTTCCAATTCCCTACATCTGTCTGCCGGGCCGTGAATAAAAGCTGATCAAATACAGACCGCACAGTCCTACCAGTCCGTAGACAATCCGGGAAAGCCAGCTCATGCTTCCAAACAGGAAGGCAACCAGGTTAAAATCAAAAAATCCAATCAGCCCCCAGTTGACTGCTCCTATAATACCGATTGTCAATGCCGTATAATCCAATGCTTTATTACCCATATGATTTCCTCCATTTCTGGTGATACTATGGATAATGTGCTCCAAATAACTATTTTTATACGCCGGCTGCATCTAATTGTTTTAAAATTTCAGCTTCTCTGCCGTCAAACAGCAGCCGCTTGTTGTACTCGTAATACCGCTCGCACTGGTATTCCTGCAAAAAAGACACACTGTAATACCTGGAATTTAATTCGGTTACAAACATCACCATTTCCTGGCTGTCCCCAAAAGCTGCCTCCATAAAATCAAAGGCGTGTTCCAGCATGCTGCCGCTCTGCGCTGTCAGTTCTTCATAACAATCGCTTTTTTCTCCAAACCAGACGCGAAGCTGCTGCCAGACCTCTTCCTTGTCCTGCATTCCTGCCGCCTTTCTTTCCTGGTTCCAGCTTTCCAGCACCGATAACACCTGGCGGTAACTCCTATCCTCTCTCGTATTTAAAAGCTCTGCTTTCTTTTTATCCCTGTATTCGGTATCAAAATCTGCTGTAATCTGATCCAGATCGCCAATCTCCGGAAATCTGCGAAGCTGTTTCATCAGAAGTTCCATCTCGTCTGACTGTTTCCGACAGGCCGCAAATTGGCTGGAAAGTCTGGCAAGAAGCAGTCCCACCAGGCTGAACCGTTCGTCAAAGGATGCCTTTACCGCCTGATTGCACACAGTTTCCCGTATTACACCATTTAGGATTTCTTCTACCTGGTACTCGCTGCTGTACCGATCATACAGTTCCAGATAATTGGCAAAATCCTTTGCGATTTTCGGGAACTGAAGATACTGGCCGATTACCTCCCGGTCTGTCTTTTTCCCTAATTTTTCATAGACCTGTATCAGCTCTGACAGGTCCTCCCACCCTCTTGGAGTGGCAAAAAGTTTGCCATCTACGGTTGTCTCTATCTGGCACAGGTGTTGGGGCTTAATACTTAAATAAGACTGGATAGCCGGATGAATCATTTCTCTGGATGCATATTCTTTCCATGCTTCATAGTCCGGCTCCACATATATTTTCTTGATTCGGTCCAATGTTACCACGTCAAATTCCCGCACGGATTTGTTGTATTCCGGAGGATTTCCCGCTGCTGCAATCACCCAGCCCTCCGGTATTTTGTGGCTTCCAAAAGTTTTGCACTGCAGAAACTGGAGCATAGCTGGCGCCAGTGTCTCTGACACACAGTTAATCTCATCGATAAACAAGATTCCTTCTGACAGTCCGGTTTCTTCCATCTTGTTATAAACCGACGCCACAATTTCACTCATGGTATATTCCGTTACCGTATACTCTTTTCCTCCAAACTGCTTTTTTTCAATAAAGGGCAGTCCCACTGCACTCTGTCTTGTGTGATGAGTAATGGTATAAGATACCAGCCCAATCCCGCACTCCCTTGCAGTCTGTTCCATAATCTGGGTTTTTCCCACCCCCGGCGGTCCAATCAGCAAAATCGGCCGCTGTCTGACAGCAGGGATCACATATTCCCCCGTTTCGTCTTTCGTCAGATACGCCTCTATGGTATCTTTTATCTCCTGCTTTACCCGTTTAATGTTCATGGGCAGTTCCTCCTGGCTCTTTTTCCTCTAATTTCAGATCTTCCGGCGATAAAATCAGCTTCATGGCCCAGGCTGGCACTGAAATATCGCTGTAATTGTCTTCTATAAACACAAATGCCGTATCGTAATACGGACTTTCTATTGGATAAATTCCCTTTCCGTCTGTAAAATAAATCAGGCCCCGCAGTTTGTGAAACTGATTTTTTGCAGTAAGAATGCGGATATATTCAAATACTGGCCGAAAATCCGTACCGCCATGGCCCTGTATCGTAAAGTCGTCCATATAATCTTTCATTTCTTTCTGGCTGGTAATCACTGCATCCGACTGGATTTTATCATCGCACTGGATGATGTGGACATTGATTTTACGAAAATACGTCTCGGATTCTGCCAAAATCGTGTAGGTTTCCTCTAAAAACCGGCGAACCAGATCGCCGGAACAGGACATGGATGTGTCAATGGCAATGGCAAAATCTTCAATGCGCCGGATCTCCTTTGTCTCCAACGGTTCCAGCAAGGGCATATTGCCGTAAAGACTAAGGCCGTAGGTATAAAACCCGTAGTCAAAGGAATCTGCATCCACCTGCATTTCCTCTTTGAGAACAGAGAAACGGCGCAAAAACTGTTTGTAATCATACCGCTCCCTGTTTTCTGCCTGAACCTGCTCCAAAAGACTCTGATGATCCTCGGATGCATCTTTGGATCCGGTTTCCATCGCAGTCTGAAGTTTTTCCCGGTTGTCCTTCCATCGGTTCTGCCTGGCTGCAGCTGCCTTTGGCGGCTGTTCCTTTTTCCACAAACTGTGGCTGTCCACTGTAAATTCTGCTGCCAGACGGTTTCTCTCCCGCTCCGGCAGTTTCATTTTTGTCAATACGTGGTAAATTCCCTCTGCTGTCAGGGTGGTCAGACCATTATTTTTCAGCCTCAAGTAAAATTCCCTTCGTACTGGAGAGGGGTGGATATACACACATTTCTGATACAGGGTGTCGATAATGGATTCCATAGCAATATCGCAGGACAGGTTCCATAAGCTCTCCTTACTTTCCCCGTTTATCTGGGAAAGCATCCGATTGTCCAGGTGTCCAAACAGACAGTGAAGCACCATATGCAGATAGGCCCGGTTGACGCAGACTCTCCCTTTCCGAAACAAACCAGTTAAATACTCCGGCTGATAATAAATCAGAAATCCATCTGTGGCAATGCCGTATCCGGCCAGTCCCCAATCTGCCTCAAATCCCAGACTGCTTAGCGCCAAATCCAAAAACCGCATATTTAAATACAGCTCATTTCGGGAACGGCCCAAAATCTCTGTACATAGATCTATCAGGTTTAATTCTGCAAGCTGCCTTTCTCTTGTGGGATCGATCATGGTTTGTCTGCAAATGCCTCCCGCTCTTTTTTCAGTTCCTCATATAGCTGGTACAGAGTCCACCGGCTGTTTTGCTCTGTCACAATTGCTTTTAAATCAATTTTGGGAACCCCAGCCTTTCTAAGCTGAAGCAGCAGCTGATCCAGACGCCGCTCTGTAAACTGGTAAAGCACCAGCATCTGCTCCTCAATGGGATTATCTGTTTTTTCTTGTGAGACGACTGTGTTTTCTTCCTCTTTATTCAGCGGTTCCTCTGTTTTGATACCCAGCAAATTTCCTATCGTCTCTCCAGTCTGCCCGTCTGTCACATTTTTAATCCGGATTCCCATCCGTACCAGTACGCTTTTCATCAGCGCCGGCTTTGGCGCATTACCTGGATTATAATATAACACTACTTCTCTCATGGTGATTCTCTCCTTATAATTCAAATTTTCGTTTTTTAACCGGTGTTTGATAAAGCTTTGTTCTGCGTGCATCCATCAGCACTGTAACTGCCTCTGTCTGCCCTGATTCAGAAGCCGCCTCCGCCATCGCCGAGACTGACTTTTCGTCCATAATCCCATCTTCTGCAATCCTCCCCAGAAGCTTCATATCCTGAATCCTTAAAAATGCCTTCATGGACTGGGCCGGATGCTCTTTCAAATAGGTTGTGTACTGCTCCCTTGATGCTTCACTTAAACCAAGGGGATACCAAAGTCTGTACCAGGCAAGTTCTGCTATGGTTTCCGGCTGTTCCTCTACACACACATAGGGAAACAGCGCGTCATATTCCGGCATCTGAATCTGGGTCTGCCGAAAACAGTACCGATACCTGTGGCCGCATCCATGGGTTTCCAGCACCAGAATCCGCGCTGGAGTATTTTCTACTGATTCTTCAAAAAACTCCGGAATCAGCAGTTTTGCCTGTATCTGCCCACTCTGATCCCGAAGGGTCAGGCGCAGCATCTGGTTTAATTCTGCCAGCATTTCAGGAAGGCAGGATTTTCCCTCTTCCATATAGACATCCAGTTCTTCGATTCCTCTGCACCCGGTAAAAAGTCCGGCTCCCAGATCCGCCATAGAAGACCAGAATGTAAATTTTTTGAGGGCTCCGCAATTATAAAACCCATATCTTCCGATCCGCACCAGGGTCTTTGGCAGGGATACGGACTCTACTTTGTCGCCGCAGAGAACGGGTATTGTTTCCTGAAAAGGGGCCGGCTTTGGCTCTTTTCTCATCATGGCTGAACATACATACTCTGCCATCTCCAGAACTGGAAGTCTTTTTCCGGTCTCCTCATGGTCCCAAACTTGATCCGGGATTTCAATCTGACCATCGTTTCCTAAAATCCGCAGGATCCGAGCGCCCTCTGTCCCTTCTGTCCTGCATTTTTCCCATAAAAGTTCCATATGCTTGATCCTCTTTATATCCATTTTTACACCAAAAACCATTCATGTTTCCTGTCAGGTAAATCCAGTCCTGAACAGTTCTATTTTATCATAAATCATTTTACATGATAATTGGCAAAACATATAAATGATGTTGGGCTTAGAGTGATACAGTACACCAGTATCCAAAAAATAAAAACACTCCCTTTCTAAAAACATCCTTTTGGGATTATTTTTAGAAGAGAGTGTCTTATGTAAGAGATTCGCTCAAAACAGCATCATGCCAGGGTTTTACAGAGCTGGACTGTTTCCATCCCAGGAACCGTCAGCCGTTACAAAATATCCATCCGGGGTCTTTTCATTTTGATACATGGAGCCGTATGGACGCGCATCTAAGCTGTTTTCAACTGTGCTGAAATAATACCATTTATTATTAATGAACTGCCATCCTTTTTGCATGCCGGTATTCTCATCATTCCAGTACCACTTATTGCTGCTCTGATCCAGAACCCATCCATTTTTCAGATACCCATCTGAACCAAATGCCCACCAGTTTCCATTAATATGCTGCCAAGCCACCTGTTCCTGATTGGTTTCTGCTGATACATGTCCAATCTCTATTGCACCATCTGCATATTTATACCGCCAGCCGCGCTCATCTTTCTCCCATGCGCCTGAACCGCCATGTGCTGCGTCGCCGCGGCTTCCTGTAACGGTATTTCCCGGCCCTTTAGAACTGCCGCTTCCACTGGAACTGCTTCCTCCTCCGCCTGAGCCGCCGCTTCCGCCGGAACTGCTTCCTCCTCCGCCTGAGCCGCCGCTTCCGCCAGAACTGCTTCCTCCTCCGCCTGAGCTGCCGCTTCCGCCGGAACTGCTTCCTCCTCCGCTGGAGCCGCCAGAACCAGAGCCATTGTTTTCGGAATTTCCTCCGTTATTCTCAGAGCCGCCTCCATTGTTTTCAGAATTTCCTCCGTTATTCTCAGAGCCACCTCCATTGTTTTCAGAGTTTCCTCCGTTATTCCCAGAGCCGCCCTGTTCAGGCAAGTTAATTTCTAACTGGATCTGTACATCGCTATATACAGGAACCTGATTATTTCCTTCCACAGTCTCGTGGTATTCGATTACCAAATTGGTCTTTCCGGTAGTAGGCAGAGTAAGATTTATCTGAGCTGTACCATTGCTCAGCGCCTGGGTCTGTTCTATGCCGGACACAGTCTTTACTGTTATATTTCCAGAAGGAATCATTCCTCCTGACACACCTGCTGCGGTCACCTGAACCTGTATGCTGCGTGCTGCCTGATCCGTTACTTTATAAGAAGCAGAAAGAACAGGAACTGCAGAAATAATCTCTGCATTTGCTGTATAGGTTCCTTCCTTCACCCAATTTGCAGAAGGAAGAATGGTCCAGGAAAGCTGATACTTACCTGGAAGAATCACCTCTGCTGCAGGTACTCCGTCCTGTGTATATGCGGCAAATGTAATATCCTGCGCTCCTGGAAGTAATTCCTGCGGCAATTCAGCCTTATCCTGAGCACACACCCACTTGTAGGCCGGAATATGAGACTGACCATCATATACTGCTGTTCCCGCTGAAGTGACCTGAAGTTCAGGCTGAATTTTTTCTACTGTCAGAGTTTGTCTTGCGCTGGAACTCTGTAAATCCTGGGGAATATCTCCGCCTCCATATTCAACAGAAATGGTGTTCTCGCCAGGTACAAAACCAGCCGAAGGAAGAACTGTAACAGGAGAAAAATGTACTTCTCCATTACTGTCTACCGATTTTGTTTCCAAAGGCTGTCCATTCAATAACAGACGCATTTCATTATTGCCTGCAGGTTTGGAACCATCCCTGCCTGATTTTTGAGCAACAGCAGAAATCTCCAATACATCCATGGGGCTTGCTGCGGTAACATCCTGCTGACCACTTTGGATAGACAGCTTTACCTGGCTTGGCAAAGCCTTGCTGTTCTCTGCCACCCAATCATTGCCTTTCCGTTTCATTACAATATTTGGCTGACTGTAATCAGGCGTAATCCCTAAAACACCATCCGAAGCTGAGTTCGCAACAGTCAAGTAGGTGTGTCCCTCTTGGACACGTCCTGATCTCCCACTAAAATAACCTTCTGTCAAAAGCTTGGCACTTCCTGTAAATGTATCCACAGTCAGACAGCCATCCTGTTTTAAGGCAAACATGCCGTCAGAACTGTTCAAAGTCCCCAATGCAGGAAGAGCAGTGAGACTTGTCATATCCAGAATCGCACCAGATCCTAATTCTACATTAATACCCCCCCTGCTGCCGGTTAAAGTCCTTGCCATTACTGTTCCCGTCGGGATATTAAGATCTGTAATGTCCTTTAATATCATAGATGATGGATAAACAGGGGAAACTGTCACCCGAACAGAATCTGCCCCAGTTCCCTCAATTACCTTTGCAGTCTGCCCATTTATCAGATCAATCGTAACATTTCCTGATGCATAATCGGGATTTGCGACTGGATCCGGCGGTTCTACAGGATTGATTAAATCATCCCCGCTTTGTTTTACCACATCAGAACCACATGCATATATACTTTCCATCTTTATGCCATTGTCGATCTGAATACTGACATCCCCGCCAGGCATCTCCAATCCGCCTCCGAATATGGAGCCATACTCTCCGCTGCCTTTTAAAATAATAGACCCATTAGAACCAGCATAGTCTGCCATATCCGCTGCTCCTCCGGCATACAGATGGATCTTCCTGGCCCCTGCCCCTCTTTTGATATTAGACAGGGTTAATTCATGACCATTGGCATAAATACCCGCCCTTACTTTGCTTGTAAGGCTTAATTCGATGTCTTCTATGGTAACATCTGCTCCCAAAGCAAGTCCTGCTGAGCGGACAAGCAGGCTGCCACTATATCCAGGAGCCGGGCGAACGGTTACTGCCTTATCAAATACAAACGTCTCATTATTATCCTTGCCGTTAATAAAGCCCTTGTCTATAATATAAATGGTTCCGCCATCTGCCACATTTGCCATGGCATCTTCAAACCGATTATATGGAAATAGTTCTGAACCATTTCCAGAAGTATCCGCGTTGCTATATTGCTTATATGTATATACATTCATAGGATCGACTGCAGGTAATGCATAGAGCGCTGCCTCTTCCGGTTCTGCTCCCAGGCAGGCGGCCAGGTCTCCATCTTCTCCCCCGCACACTGCGCAGTCGGCATCCACCCCATCCGCTGTGCACAATACGCTGCAGGTGCAGGTCTCTTCCTTTGGCATTTCTTCTAATGAGGTACAGATATCGCAGACAAATGTGCAGGGACTTTCAATCCCTTCTGGCTGATATCCGCAGACATCATCATGTACATGGCGGCAATTCAGCTTTTCCCGGATGCATCCTTCTTCCTCACTGCATTCATGCACACAGTCTACTGGCCTTCTTCGTTTGGAAACAGCCGGCGTAGCAACTGGATCTTCCTCTGGTTCCGGATAGCATTCCTCTGTGTGGGTGTGAACACAATCCCTGACCAGCCGATAACAGTCATCATCATGAACATGGGTACATGGACTTCCCGGAGCGGCTGGAAGATAGCCGCATTCGGCTGTATGAGCCGTATGATGTTCACACAGTCCTCCCTGTTTACTGGCCGGAGCCGCTAAAACAGGAACCATTGTCTGCAGGCTGAGCATGGTTCCGCATAAGAACCATGCCAAAATTTGTTTTGGTTTTCTCATAGTCTCTCCTTTGTAATTTTGATGATGTCGGAGCCAAATTTATCTGACTCCAAAGTCGTGCCTATAGGGCCTTAAAGAAAAAAAAGCAACGGAAAACATGATACAAATCAAGTCCTTCGCTGCAAATAAAACAAAGCGCGAGACGGGATTCGAACCCGCGACCCTCGCCTTGGCAAGGCGATACTCCACCACTGAGCCACTCGCGCATAACAAAACTATAATACTGTAAACGTCCGCAGATACGATACCGTTAATGCCCAAAGCCGGAATCGAACCAGCGACACGAGGATTTTCAGTCCTCTGCTCTACCAACTGAGCTATCTGGGCTTCCTCAACAACTTAGTTAATTATATCCTATAATGTTCTAGTTGTCAAGATATTTTTTATACAAATCCTTGCAAATGGTAACAGTTCAGCCATGCATCTTCTTTCCCGCCTGTGGCGACAAGAAGATGGATGGCTAAAAATCAAGGTTTTCAGCACCATAAAACAAAAGAGGATTATATGAAAAAAGCGCACTTTTAGATACGGGGATTGTACTCCCGGCCGACAAAATTACCAGCACCTATCAACCGGTTGTGTTTGCAGTAACTCAAACAGCAGTATCCGGCTTCCCTATAAACACCACAATGGATCTGGCTGGAACCATAAAGTGTTTTTGTTTTTCCAAAACCGGTTCCTCGCCCTCCTGATAGATACCGTTAATGCTGCCCTCGTCTGTGTTGACGGCAACATGCCATTTTTTCCCTTTTGGGAGGTTGGGAAGTGAAAATTCATGGGGTTCCCAGTGCATATTGTAGGTTACAAAAAATGAATCATCCGGCGTGCCGTCTTCTTTTTTAGCATAGCTGCCGCAGTACATGATGCCCAACTGCCTGCGAAAATTTTCAAATTCCGGACACCATGCTTTTACTCCATGATAGGAAATATCCGGCTGTCCGCATCCTAAATAATCCATGACTCTCGGCTCCTGCGCCATGTGGAAAACCGGATGTTTTTTGCGGAAAGCAATGGCAAATTTCACGAACTCCAAAATATCCTTGTTGGTACTGGTCAGATTCCAGTTAAGCCACGAAGTCTCGTTATCCTGACAGTAAGAATTATTATTCCCGCATTTTGTATCTCCAAACTCATCGCCTGCCATAAGC
The DNA here is from genome assembly GCA_963557065.1 of uncultured Lachnospiraceae bacterium. Classification (GTDB taxonomy): domain Bacteria; phylum Bacillota; class Clostridia; order Lachnospirales; family Lachnospiraceae; genus UMGS1370. Next base: position 47,716 of record CAUWCT010000045.1, read on the forward strand.
AGCGGAGTCCCCTGACTTAAAAACAAAATTAAAATGGCATTGCGCAGCTGCCTGCGGCGCATTTCTACTACTTTTTTCTTTCTGCTTGGGCCTTCGACCCCACAGTTCCAGGTGTAATTATAATCTGCGCCATCCTGGTTATTTTCACCATTTGCTTCATTGTGTTTCCGATCGTATGTAACCATATCCATCAGTGTGAACCCATTGACGTTGGCCATATAATTGATGACTCCGGTCCCTTTGGGGTTTTGCTTGCTGCGGAATACCAGATTATTGATCTGGTCCTCGTCTCCCTTCAGAAGCCGGCGCATATCAATCTCAAATCCGTCATTGTATTCTGCCAGATGTTTTTTGTTGCCGGGCGCTGAAATGTTATTCCAGTTGTCTGCCCAAAGTTTTACCCGGCTCAAATACGGATCTCTGGCCAGAAGATCCTTGGGTGCATATCCAATGAGATGAAACCCGTCTATGTGATATTCTCTGGCCCAGTAACGGACCACATCCAGCGCATAGGCCGGTTCTTCCAGTCCGGAGAAAAACAGATCCAGCACCAGTTCCAGCCCGGCCTTATGAAGATTTTTCACCAAATCCTTCATCTCTTTTACCGGATCTTTTTCTTTTCCTGAGCAGTAAGAAGCTTTTGGCGCCATCCGTTCTCCTGCAACAAATCCCCAGAAATTTATTTTTCCAGTAGGCTCGTCCTTCTCATAAGGGTTTTTCATAGCCCCTTCCGGCATCATAACTTCCTGAAACTCTGTAGACGGCATCAGTTCAATAGTGGTAACTCCCAGTTCCTTCAGGTATGGAATTTTTTCCCCAATACCGGCAAAACATCCCCTGTGTTCTGTTTTTGAAGACCCATGTCTGGTAAATCCCCTGGGGTGAATCCGATAAATAATGCAGTCTTCATATGGATATTCTAAGGGCATATCCCCTTCCCAATCGTAATCATCTGTCAGAACTCTGGATTTTAACGTATTTTTTATCTGCGATGGACTCCCCCAGATTTCTCTTCCCCGAATGTCTTTTCCGTAAGGATCCGGGAAGAGTTTGCCGTCCGATTCATAACAATACTCGATTCCCGCAAACTCTCCTGTCACCGTCATGTTCCATACATCGCCGATTTTGTCAGCAGCCGGAAACTCCAGTCTGGCGCAAGGTCTTTTTCTGCCATCCTGAAACAGTACCAATGCACATTTCTCATTTCTGGAAACTACAGAAAAATGGGCTCCGCCGTCAATAGCAGTCACCCCCATTGGATAAACATGACTGCCTTCTGTTATGATTTTAAACTCTTCCATTGCTGCCTCATCTCCCCTGATCATTTTTCGTACTCGTAGCGATTCCTGATCTATTATAAATGAAATCCCCTGATTATTCAATTATAACCGGTATGCTTACAGTATGTTTCCGTTCTTCCCTCAAATATTGAAGTACAAACTGATAGATCCCCGGTTCTGAAAGCATTCCGAAATTCAGGCAGAATTCCTGTCCGTCCTGAGCGCTGCCAAGAGCATCCGATATGCGAACTGCCATCAATTCTTCGTTTTTGGTGCAGCTTTGAAAACTTATTTTGCTCATCTGCTTTCCATAAATACCTGAAAAAGAGAGCGGGGTATTGGCTTTCAGCCTTAGTCTTCCCTCTTCCTCCAATCCCAGAAGACGCACAAAGGGAAATGGCCATTGTCCCAATTTATCTGACAGACTCCGCAAATACGGATAGCCTGATTCTGAAAAGTCCCAAACAGATGCAAAATCCCATCCTAAATCCTCATAGGTTTTCTTTCTTGCCAATACCTGGCCGTCTACTGCCTTGTCCCCATAATAAAAGCCTTCCTCCGCTTCAATCTCATTATAGCACAGGCACTCTTTTGTCACACAATCTCCAAAGATGGAAATCTGGGCATTTGCCTGTCCTGAGTGAAGGTAAGTCTGTGCCGACACAGTATGCGTGCAGCTTTTAGCACTTGCAGCCACGCCTCCAATCCAGGAATTCTCTCCACAGGAAATCGTTCCAAGTACCAGACAGTTTTCAATCTCCAGCCCCCTCTCTTTACTGCCGCCAATTCCTGCAATACCTCCTGCGTAGCCAACCATCCCCTTTGTGCGTTCCTGAATCCTGATATCCATCTGGCTGATGCAGTTTTGAATACAGCTTTTTTCTTCATTTTCAAAAGGACGAAAACCGGCGCAGATACCGCCTGCCGAATCTGAGGCAACGATACTTCCTTCTGTCATGCAACCGCTGACATCCAGCTTATTCATGGCAAAAGCCGCAATACCGGAAGCGCTCCGCCCTTCCAACTGCGCATTTACATAGCTGGAACTTATTGAAGTCATGACTGCATTTCCCACGATTCCAGATGCATTGCCTCCCGACTTTACACTCCCTTCAAAGCGGCATCCTGAAACTGCTGTATGGATTCCTTCTCCTAAGATTCCTGAAAAATTATCTTTTATCTGCATCACAGATGAATGTTCTGATGGCTGCAGCCTGCACAGACAGTTTTCAATACGTCCTCCCTCACAGACGGATACAAATCCCAAAAAGTTCTGGGTTTCCTCTTTTGGCACTTCGGCAAAAAGCTGCATTCCTCTGATACTGCCTCCGCACAGTTTGTCAACCGGCGCCAGATAGTTTCCGCTTCCTGCATCCCGCATAATAAATTTGCCGTCTTTTACCAAAGATTTGTCATCTGCTGTGCCAATCAGTCCAGTTCCCCTTGGCACAGAAAATGTAATTCCCTCAATACTGCTGTTTTCCATGGATTTAAAAATTCTCTGAATCCCGCTCATGTCATCTTCAAAAAAAATAACTCCAGACTCTTCTTCTGCGCCCAAAACAGTATCCACATGGAGATGCACAATATGCGTGTTTAGCAGCGGAATCTCATCCGGCAGCATCCCTCTTCTTATGCGGGTATAACGGTTCACATAGATATAATATGCCGCATAACCTACGCCTGCCGCCCCTCCTCCTTTTACCAGCACCTTGAAGATCTGGGCAAATCCAGTGCTGTTTCTAGGATAATACTTTTTCTTCTTTCCTCCAGAACCAGTTTCCTCTTCTTCCTCTGTATAAGCCTTTTCAAATTCTATGATTTGGCTGCTGCTGATCACCTTCTCGGTCTTTGCCCAAATTGAAAGCTTTCCAGTCCCCAGGTATGTGCAGCGGATGTCAAATTTCCCTTTATCATCACTCATTCCAGTTCCTAATATGGCGTTTGTTCCATCCTGATCCAAACTGTCCTGATTTCCGTTTTCACTGCCGATAACCTGTACTACCATATTGGCATAGGGGGATGTTCCCCTTACGTAAAACCGATACTCTCCTTCCTCAGGCGCCTGAACCGGATCTATGATGAGTCTTGCCTTTTCCAACTTTGTATAATAATAACGGGTAATCTGATACTTTGACAAATCCTGTCCCGAAATCGAAAATACCCCTTGCAGCACAAAAGATTTCTCTTTGTCTGTCTCATTAATCAGAGTATCCTGAATGATACGAATCCCAGGAACTGTCTGTCCACTCTTCTCGTCCATGGCTGACCACGTTATGGAAAAAGGAGCATCTGCCTTTCCGTTATGGGGAATTGACAAAAGAGCATCTTCTACTTCGTAAGCATCTGCATAGGCCTTTAACTGCTGCCACTCCCCGGCAGCCGGTTCTGCAATCAGCTTAATCCCCAGCCGCCCTATGGCATTGGCAAACCGCTCCTGTGATACATCTTCCTTTATGTTATTAAGCAGAATATACTGCTCTCCTTGTGAGAACCCCTGTATTCCCCCTCCTATCTGTTCCCTGTAACTTCTGTGCATTTCCATCGGAATCAGACATTTGCCTTTTCTGCTGTAAGTGACTTTCAAAGCAAACTCATGTTCTTCGGCTTCCAGATACACTTCCCTGCTAAGCCCATCTGGACTTTTTGCCTGAACAGGATATGTACCGTAACCCAATTCATCCATACACAGTTCTGTAAACAGCGCTTCTTCTGTCCCATCGCTCCTCACCAGAAACACATCCACATTGGTCTCTACAGTAGCATTAAACAACAGAACGCTCTTTAATACCTCCCGTCCGGCATCTGAGTCCCTTTTATAATTAACTATAAAGGTTACACAGTCCAAATCGTATCTTCCAGCTAAATCGCGGGCAAAGTATGTTCCAAAATAGTTATTCTGGTACAGCCTCCGAGCATCATACCATGGTTCAATGGACTTTACATAACAGTTTACTTCCAGCAGATAGGCATCCTCATAAGAAATCCAATAGTTCCAGTTCATACCAGGCGTTGTCTGTATAGCGGAATCTCGAATTAAAAATGCGCCGTCCCCTTTCAGTTGGGCCGAATGGGCGAAACAACTCTTTTTTATAGAATCGTCCCACCCTACAATCATAACCGCATGGCGACCCCCATTTTTTGTTTCCTTTCTTCCGGGCATCACGTAATACTGGCTGTTCATATAGTCATCATCATAATAGATGCTGGCAAAAACAGCGCCATGATTCATCACAGCCCGTTTCACTGAATTTTTGCGTTCCTCCTGGCTTCTTTCAGGATCTACCACTCCAAAATCCGATACAAAATAAGTCTTTACCGGAGTTTTTTCAATCTGTTCAAAGGTCCTGTCCTCTAACTTATCATCTAAAGGCGTAGGTTCCGCAAATTCATATACAGGCCCGCTGTTTCTTGAAAAATATGCTTCTATGCATGGACGAAATTCCTTAATGTTCGGCCCGCCTTTACTGTTAGGCGTAATTCCCCAGGACTTTTCCTTGCCTTTTGAATTGTCAAAACAGGAATACCGCATATGCTCTCTGGAAAAATTGATTCTTTTCGGGTCTAAAAATGGATATTCCTGAACTAATTTAAATTCTACGCACCCAAGAGACGCATATGCCCAGCATAGCCCAGTGTTGTTCTGCACTCTTTTAGGAAACTCTGCCAATTTGGGAAATGTGTATTTTTCTGGTAAAACTTCTACTATTGAAGATGCTTCCATCTGTTTGTCCATAAAGTCTCCCCTAACCTTTATACAAAATCTTTTAATTTTTCAAAAAACATCTGCGCAAATCCTTTATTCCACAAAGTGTTTAAGTATCCCTCCGAAAACCGTTCTACCCGCACGACTGCTGCTGCCAGCCGCCTTACATCGTCCTTTTCAGCCGAGGTCAGAAACTTCATAACCGCATCGGCATCTTCCAGCTGCAGTCCATTCTGCTCTGCCCAGCTTACATAATCAAAGGGAACCGAAAATCCCGTTACATCCCACATCTGCAAAAATTCCTCTACCTGCGGATCGTACACCACATTTCCCCATTCTCCGGCTGACCGCACTCCCATCACCTTTGGCTGATAAGAAAGCAGTACCTCCACTTCTTTTCCTGTAATCTGATAGTTGCTGATCGGATCCATATCTTACCTCCTTAACCCCTGTTCATCTTCTTCTGCCAAAATGTGACGATACCCCGATTCATCCTTGGCATCTGTTACGCAATAGCCAAATTCCCGCTCCATAATCACTTCCCGTTCATTAGGAAAGATCGAATACTGCTCTACCTTTGTGCCGGTCAGCGACTGTATATCAAATCTCGTGGCTTGACGGTAAAACCCTCCCTGCTCATAAGACGTGCTTGTATATGCCAGATTTTTCACATGTCTGCCCGGCATATTTTCTTCCCTTCTTTGAGGACTTAAGACTCCTTCTCCCCTATAAACCGTTCCCTGGTACAGAGGAAGATTCCTAAGCGCTGTATCCATTGCCTCAAATAACGGTTTATGACGGATATAATCCTCCGCTTTTTTGTCACCTCTCCGAAGAATCGCATTCATTGTCATATAATAACTTCCCGTATACAAACGAATGGCATAACGCTGCCTTGGGGTCAGATATTCGTCATCTTCTGCAGCCCCACTAAGAGCCTGCGCTGCATAAAACTGATACTGCTGATTTTGAAAAAGAGTTTCCAGATTTTCATATCTATTTTTCAAATCAGAAAATACCTTTGTCATATCATTGTCTGGACGTTCCTTAAAGTAGATTAGCCGAGTCTCCCGAAACGGAAATTCCATTGCTCCCCAATGAACTGCGGCATAAAACAGCGCATCCAGCATATCTGCATCCTTTAATCCGCCGGATCCGCAGCACAGCATAGGAAATGCTGCAGTAATATCTGCCTTTTTATCTCTTTCAAACCAGGCAATGGCAGAAAAAAGATAAGTTACCAGATCAAAAGTCTGATCCCCCAATGGCTTTGGCGCTTCCAAGCAAATAATTCTCTTAAAATTCTGTCCCTCTATTGGCTGAGAAATCCAACAGGCATACGGCTCTATGTAAGAAACGGCCTTATTCTTTGCCAGTTCTGACAGGTGCACCCCTTTCCTGGCCAGCGCCCCAATAACGCTTCCCGGCGTCTCCGCATAGTCTCCCGGAAAAGCCGATACTGCAAGATAATCCACTGGCCCTGCTTCCTCTGCTGTAATATCTCCCTGAAACAGCCTTACCATTCTCCTGTCGTTTCTGTAGTATACTGACAGTTCATTTTTTAGTGTAATTCCCATTAGTTATCTCCTCCTCTGTTTAATTTATTGTGCCTCTTTTCAAAAACAATCAAATCAATCTCTCTGTTCCCCCCTTACTGCTCTGCTATCTTTGCCGCCAGCTCTTCCAGATACATCCATCGTTCCATCTTTTCTTCCAGAACTGTCTCTGCCTCTTCTTTTTCTTCCATAAGCTGATTCAGCTTCACAAAATCATGGGCAGACTTCTCAATTTCCTTATCTAATTCGGCAATTTTCTCTTCCAAATTCGCCATCTCTGCTTCTATGGTTTCATAGTCTTTTTGCTCTTTATAGGTGAATTTCAGTTTCTGGGGTCCGCGGGTCCTCTGCCCCTTTTCCCTGATTCCAGCGTCCGGATTTTCCGAAGTTTTCGGCTTTGCCTTCTTATCTGATTCCTGCTGCGTCTTTCGCTCTTCTGCCTTGCGCAGTGCATAATCCGTATATCCGCCTTCATACTGGCGCAGTTTTCCGCCTTCTTCAAAAGCAAAGATACGTTTCATGGTACGATCCAGAAAATAGCGGTCGTGGGATACGGCAACTGCAATTCCCTCATAGCGGTCTAAGTAGTCCTCTAAAATCGTCAGGGTGGCGATATCCAGATTGTTGGTAGGCTCGTCCAGCAGCAAAATATTTGGCGATCCTGCAAGCACTCGCAGCAGATTTAACCGTTTCTTTTCCCCGCCAGACAGTTTTCCAATGGGACTGTACTGCTGCTCTGGTGTGAACAGAAATTTTTCCAGCATAGCCGATGCAGACACCACCCCGTCTGCTGTCTGGATATACTCTGCAGTATCTTTTACATAATCAATCACTCTCTGATTGGGGTCCATATAGGCTGCATCTATATCGGTTTCCCGGCTGCCGTCTTTCGGCTTTTCAGATGCAATCTCCTGGGCATAATATCCCATTTTCACTGTCTGGCCAACAATTATCTGGCCCTGATCCTGCGGGATAAGTCCTGCAATCATCTTTAACAAAGTAGACTTGCCGCAGCCGTTTGGCCCGATAAATCCTACCCGGTCCCCTTTTAAGAAAATATAACTAAAATCATCGATCAGCGTTCTCTCCCCATAGCCTTTAGAGATGTGTTCCAGTTCCACTGTCGTTTTTCCCAGTCTTGTGGAAATAGAACTTAACTCCAGCTTCGAGTCCTGTACTAAAGCCTGCTGGTCTCTTAATTCTTCATACCGCTGAATGTGAGCTTTCTGTTTGGTAGAGCGGGCACGCGCCCCTCTGCGCATCCATTCCAGCTCTACCCGCAGGATGGACTGGCGTTTCCGCTCGCTGGCTTCTTCCATCTCCTGACGCTGCATCTTTAATTCCAGAAAACCGGAATAATTGGTCTGATAGCTGTACACAGAACCCTTGTCGATTTCCACAATCCGATTGCATACACTATCTAAAAAATAGCGATCATGAGTTACCATGATTAGGGATCCTCTCCACTTTTTCAGATACTCTTCCAGCCAGTCCGCCATGTCATTATCCAGATGGTTGGTAGGTTCATCCAAAAGCAGAATATCCGCCGGAGAAAGGAGTACGGAAATTAAAGCCAGACGTTTCCTCTGGCCGCCGGAAAGCTGACCCGCTGGCTGTTTAAAATCCCGGATGCCAAGTCGGGTCATCATGGACTTTGCATCACTTTCAATGGTCCACCTGTTCTCGTCAGACACATTTCCGGTCAGAACACATTCCAGGCTGGACATCTTCGGATCAAACTCCGGATGCTGGGGCAGATACCGGATTACCACATGATTGGCAGCCGTAATGGTTCCCTCATCCGGCTCTTCCATCCCGGCCAGCAGTTTTAAAAGAGTGGTCTTTCCTGTCCCGTTAATGCCGATTACGCCTACTTTTTCTCCTTCCTGTAAAGAAAAAGAAGCCTGATCAAACACTTTGCGCTCTGAAAATACTTTGGTTATTTTCTCAATATTAATCAAATTCATAGCTGCATCACCAATTCTACGGGACAATGATCGGACCCCATTACTTCTGTGTGGATGGAAGCGCTCTCCAGCTTGTCCTCTAATGCCTTGGAAACGCAAAAATAGTCAATCCTCCACCCTGCATTTTTGGCCCTGGCTGAAAAGCGGTAGGACCACCAGGAATAAATCCCTTCCCGGTCCGGGTAAAAGTACCGGAATGTATCAATAAATCCAGCCGCCAGAAGGTCGGTAAACTTTCCCCTTTCTTCATCTGTAAATCCCGCATTTTTCCGGTTGGTCTTTGGGTTTTTCAAGTCAATTTCCCTGTGAGCCACATTTAAATCTCCGCAGAAAATCACCGGTTTTTTCTCTTCCAGTTTCTTTAAATAAGCCAGAAATGCGTCTTCCCAGGTCATCCGGTAAGCAAGTCTTGCCAGCCCGTCCTGCGAATTTGGAGTATAGCAGGTTACTACATAGTAATGTTCAAATTCAGCAGTAATCACCCGCCCTTCATGATCATGTTCTTCAATGCCAAGTCCGTAAGCAACAGAAATTGGTTCTTGTTTTGTAAACAATGCAGTGCCGGAATACCCCTTCTTTTCTGCATAGTTCCAGTATTGGTGGTATCCAGGCAGATCCAAGTCGATCTGCCCTTTTTGCAGCTTGCTCTCCTGAATGCAGAATACATCTGCATCCGCCTCTTTAAAATAATCCAAAAATCCTTTGCCTACACAGGCGCGAAGTCCGTTTACATTCCAGGAAATTAATTTTTTCATCAAAACGCTCCTTTCTCAAGGTACAAAGCGCGGCACACATCCGGGTTCCCCCATTTGTATGCCGCCTTCAGGTCTTTCACTATAGGTTTAGTCTTCGTCTTCGTTATTTTCTCCCACTGTAAATACCTGTCTCTTACGAGCCATTTCATCGCTCTCCAGATATTCGTCATATGTGGTGATCTTATCCACTAACTGGCCATTGACAATTTCCATAATGCGGTTTGCAGTGGTCTGTACAATCTGATGGTCGCGGGATGAGAAAATCATTACGCCTGGGAACTTCATCATTCCGTTGTTTAAGGCAGTAATGGATTCCATGTCCAGGTGGTCGGTGGGCTCGTCTAACATCAGCACATTGGCACCGGAAATCATCAGCTTGGACAGCATACAGCGAACCTTTTCGCCTCCGGACAATACCTTTACTTTCTTTACTCCGTCCTCGCCTGCAAACAGCATGCGTCCCAAAAATCCCCGGACATAGGTTACATCTTTTTCCGGAGAATACTGGGTCAGCCAGTCCACAATGGTGTCATCGCTGTCAAACTCGGCGCTGTTGTCCTTCGGGAAATAAGACTGGGTCGTGGTCAGCCCCCACTTGTAACTTCCCTCGTCCGGCTCCATTTCGCCTGCTAAAATCTGGAACAATACCGTCTTTGCGTGCTCGTTTGGGCCTACTAATGCCACCTTGTCTTCCCGGTTTAAGATAAAGGAAATGTTGTCCAACACCTTTACCCCGTCGATGGTCTTGCTTAAATTCTCTACGGTCAGAACTTCGTTTCCAATCTCTCTGGCCGGTCGGAAATCAATGTACGGATACTTCCGGCTGGACGGTTTAATGTCATCCAGTTCAATCTTTTCCAGAGCGCGTTTTCTGGAAGTAGCCTGCTTGGATTTGGACGCATTTGCAGAGAAACGCTGGATAAATTCCTGGAGTTCCTTGATTTTTTCCTCTTTCTTCCGGTTGGCTTCCTTCATCTGGCGGATCATTAACTGGCTGGACTCATACCAGAAGTCATAGTTTCCGGCGTAAAGCTGGATCTTGCTGTAATCAATATCTGCAATCATGGTGCAGACCTTATTTAAGAAGTAACGGTCATGGGAAACCACGATAACGGTATTTTCAAAGTTAATTAAAAACTCTTCCAGCCATGCAATGGCATCTAAATCCAGGTGGTTGGTCGGCTCGTCCAAAAGCAGGATGTCCGGATTGCCGAAAAGCGCCTGGGCCAGCAATACTTTCACCTTCTGAGCGCCGGTTAAATCTTTTAACAGGCTATAGTGAAACTCCGGTTCAATGCCCAGTCCGTTTAACAGATTGGCTGCGTCAGACTCTGCTTCCCAGCCATTCATAGTCGCAAACTCGCCTTCTAACTCAGCTGCCTTAATACCATCCTCGTCTGTGAAGTCTTCCTTCATATAGATGGCTTCCTTCTCCTTCATAATCTGGTACAATCTGGCATTGCCCATAATGACTGTATCTAATACCTGATATTCATCATATTTAAAATGATCCTGCTGCAAAAAGGACAGCCGCTGGCCCTGGGTGATGATCACCTCGCCGCTGGTCGGCTCCAGCTGACCGGATAAAATCTTTAAAAATGTAGATTTTCCAGCGCCGTTTGCGCCGATTACACCATAACAGTTGCCTTCAGTAAATTTAATATTTACATCTTCAAATAATGCTTTCTTCCCCAGACGTAAGGTAATATTGCTTGTACTAATCATTGTGATACCCTTTCTGACTCATTCCATGAAAAAAGGGGTCTTGCCGGCCCCTCTTTATTGTTCTTTATCAGATTCAGTTATACCCGAAAATCCTGATATTTGCAAGGTTTTTTAAAAAAAACTTGTTTTTATAGCCTTCTTTCTCTACAGTTTCCTTCCATCCCAGTCTTTTAGCGCCACGCGGACAGAACGGGCCATCTCCTTGCTGAACGCCGCCCCTGTTTTTCTGGCATAAAACATCTGGGCATAGTTATGTGCCTCGTATGGATTGTCCGGGCGGTACTTTTCACATTCTTCTGCAAACATTTCTTCATATTCTTCATCCGTAAGGTGATGATATGTTTCTTCAAATACCACAAATCTGGGATCAAAGCGTTTCCGGAATACCCGCTTATGGTCCGGTTTGTAATGCCCCAGACACAAAAGAGCCAGCGGAAATACATATGGGGGAAGATCGAATAATTGCTGGTGATATTCGTAGTTTTCCACAATGTCTCCAATATAACAGGAACCTATCCCCAAAGATTCTGCAGCTATCACTGCATTTTGTGCAGCGGCCATGGTATCTTCACAGGCTAAAATCAAATCTGACTCCTGGGGCGCTTCAAAACAAAATCCTTTGTCTTTCTTTTCTTCGCAGAATTCCTTTACCTCGTTCTTTTTGTAAAAGTCAAACCACTTGCTCTGGTCAGCCGCAAAAAGCAACAGCACCGGCGCTTTTGCAATAAACGGCTGATTGTCACAGCTTTTACTGAGTTTCTCTTTGGTCTCCTGACTGCGGATCACAATAACAGAGTATAACATCTGATTGCCTGCAGTCGGCGCCTGCATCGCCGCCTTCAAAATGGCCTGAAGTTCTTCATCTGTTACCGGCCTGTCGTCATAGGTGCGCAGAGACACCCGATTGTACATACATTCTAATACAGGGTTTGTCATTGCAGTTCCTCCCTTTCGTTTTATAATACTACTATACCATTCTCCGCCTAAAAAGAATACTGCATTTATCCATTGAAAAAGATAAAATTTTGGGTATAATCAGACCAGAGCCTGTCTGTCAGATGCGCAAAAGCAGACTGGCATAATACCGGGCAGGATCGCTAAACAGAACGATAGATGAAAAAGGTGATTTTATATGAACTCACAGCATTCCCTTACTGAAGGCAGTATTGTAAAAAATGTAATTCTTTTTTCCATTCCCTTTTTATTGGCTAATTTAATCCAGGCCTTGTACGGAGCCGCCGACCTGATGGTCATTGGCTGGTACTGTCCGCCGGAAAGCGTGGCTGCTGTTTCAACCGGAACCCAGGTAACCCAGATTATTACCAGCATGATCTCCGGACTGACCCTTGGAGGTACCGTTCTGGTTGGAAAATATGTGGGAAGAAATCAGCCCGAAGATGTAAAGGATACCATTGCTTCCAATTTATCTGTCTTTGCCATCGTGGGAATCCTTCTCTCTGTCCTGCTGCTGGTATTCGCATCTCCTATTTTGACAGCCTTAAAAACTCCTGACGCATCTTTTTCCCAGGCAAAAGAGTACGTTTCCGTCTGCGCCTGCGGTGTTATTTTTATCTGCGGATACAATGCCATCAGCGCTATTTTGCGGGGATACGGCGACTCCAGAAGTCCCCTGATCTTTGTTGCAGTTTCCGGCTGTCTCAACCTGATTGGCGATATTGTGCTGGTCAAATATTTTCATATGGGAGTGGCCGGCACTGCCCTGGCAACCATTGCTTCTCAGGGAATCAGCATGGTTTTAGCCATGATGTATCTCAACCGGCGCAATTTTATTTTTAAATTCCGTCTGAAAAATTTTAAAATTTCCAGGGCAAAGGCCCTGGAACTGGCTTATGTTGGCATTCCCATCTCCCTTCAGGAATGTATGGTGCGTCTCTCCTTTTTATACCTGACTTCTGTTACCAATCAATTAGGTGTAAGCGCCGCCGCTGCTGTGGGCATTGCCAGCAAATATGACGTCTTTGCCATGCTGCCCGCCACTTCCGCAGCCAATGCCTTATCTGCCATCGTGGCTCAAAATTACGGCGCCGGAAAATATAAACGCATGAATCAGTCTCTGGCTGTAGCAATTTTGTTTGCACTGCCTTTTTCCACTGCATTTTTCCTGTGGGCCCAGCTTAATCCAGAATCCATGATCCGGATTTTCTCCAGCGATCCGGCGATTATTGCAGCCGGAATCCCATTTTTTAAAACCTGCAGTTTCGATTATTTATGCGTATTGTTTGTATTTACCCTAAACGGGTATTTAAACGGCCGATCCAAAACCATCTTCACCATGGTTAGCTGCTGTTTCGGCGCGCTGGCCCTCAGAATGCCTCTTATCTACGCCGCCTGCCATTATGCTCCGGATCAACTGGATGTCATCGGAATGGTCGCCCCTGCCGTATCCGCCATCATGGCTGTTTACACCTTGCTTTATGTACTGGGTCTGATGAAGAAAACCGGTTCCGGCTCTTAATGTTTTTGAAGATTATAATACAGTTTATTTTCCTTTCGTCCGGCACATACATTCTTCAGACGTTCTGCAAGGCCTGCCAGTCTGTCCGGATCTAATGATCTGGCATGGACCGGGCAAACTGACAGACACCTCATACAGGAGATACATCTCTCTCCATCTGTCTCCCAGGGCCGGTCTGCCGGAATGGCCTGCACCGGGCATTTGTCCCCGCAGATACCGCATTTGATACAGGAATCATCTGTCTGGGGAATCATGGGGACTGTGCCCAGTTTCTTATAGGGACGGTTCCCCGGAATCCAGCTTTCCTGGCAATTTTCTTTGTAATTCTCTTTGCAGCCCTCTGCCAGATAAGTCCTTATTTTTTCTCCAAACTCTCCCAGTTCTTTCTGATCCTTCTCATCCGGCCTTTTGGCTCCGTATTGCCTCACAATGGAGTGTTCTGCAATGGCGCTGACAGCCGCCCTGCATACAAATCCTCTTTCTGTTAAAATATCTTCCAGCTCTGTCAGAGTGTCCTCAAATTCCCGGTTTCCATACACCGCCATCAACACTGCCGCTGCGCCTTTGGCAGACAATTTCCCCATTCTCTGGGCTGCCACAGCCGGAACCCGCCCTCCAAATGACGGCACCGCAATCACGCAGACGTCCTCTGGTCCAAATTCATAGTCAGAAACGTCCTCTTTCGGACTGGACAAGTCAATCCAAGTTACTTCCTGCCCCTCAAAAAGCGTCTGGCAGACCATATCAGCTGCCCTTTTTGTCCCCCCGGTAGGGCTAAAATAAATGCTGTAACAACTCATGGCATACTCTCCTTCCTTGAATTGCCCAAATTTTTCTCTTATAATCCTTTTTAAGGTGCGCTATATTGAAGATAGAAAAGGGAAAACCACAGAAGCGGCCTACCCTCTAAATAACAATAAGCTAAACCGTTACAAACGGTCAGCCGTCACTATTGGTGGTAGTGGCGGCTATTTTTTTGTCCTCCCACTGCTTTTTAGTCAGATAGTTGGTATGTCCAATTCGTATTTCCTTCATCAGCGGCACCGGTACTTCATTGCAGGTATGGTGATAGCGAAATCCTGCTTTCTCCTGCACACGTTTGGACTGGACGTTTCCATCATAATAACCGCACCAGATCACAGTCATGTTTCTGTCCTCAAATCCATGGCGGAGAATTTCTCTTACCGCTTCCGGCATATAGCCTCTTCCCCAAAATGGTTTCCCCAGCCAGTATCCCAATTCACATTCGTCCTCCCGCTCAGTCATATCTGTGTGTCCATTCAGCTTTAATTCGATTGAGTCAATGGCCTTTTCGCTGCCTTTTTCGCAAATGGCATAGCACTCCGGTCCATTGAGAACTGTTTGGATTACTTTTAAGCTTTCTTCCAGATTTTTATGAGGCGGCCATTCTGCAATGGGTCCAACTGCAGAATCCCTGGCATACTCATATAAACTTTCTGCATCTTCCTCTCTCCAGGGCCGAAGAACTAATCGTTCTGTTGTCAAAATCATGAAACCGCCTCCTTATAAACTGACATCTTACTATCTCATCCCCGGCACAGTACCCGATCAGTCCCGCGATCAATCAGACGCCCCATCACAACTGTATACAGAGAAGCCGCTGCATTGGTGCCGATTCGCAGAAGAACTGCTCCCACTGCGCCAAATAGTCCGGACGCAATGGACAGTGCACCAAACGTGTTAAACACCGTCTGCCATGGATAACCGGCTGAATATCCCACTCCGATTCCTCCAAGCAGACCGAGCATGGAGTGAAGTTCTCCGGGAAGAACCAGATACAGCACTAAAAAGATCATGCAGCCTAAAATATTATAAATCCATCTGGCCTTAGCTCTTTTTACCAAATCCTTTTGAAACGGCATACAGACAGACATACATGCAATCCCCACCCACATGGCTCTGGGAATCTCCAGCAACGATGCAATCAGAAGCGCTGTAGACACACAGAGTGTCAGCTTAATATACCAGCGGTTTCTCGCAGAACGGGGATCGAATTCATGGAACAGATCTTTAAATTCCCTTTTGTGGCGGCGGTTTTTCTGATTTTTATAAAACACAGCCATACACAGCACCATGCCCATGAGAAGTCCTGCCGTTCGCAGTGCCCAGGAATGTCCTGTCACATCATATCCCTGCAAAATCAGGTAGGACAGCACAAATGTAGAGTGATTCGACATAATAACATTATGGCATCCCAGAAACATCAGCGCCAGAATACAGATCAGGTTGATAAAAAATGCCGGAAACGGCGATACCATATTGCTAAGTCTTGGTCCTGCTATCAATATGGAAAAAATTCCGGCAATACACAGCAGTCCATGAGACGTCCGAATTCCAAAATCCGCCTGCCGCAAAACCAGCAGCGCTAACAGCACCACCACTCCCGCAATACTGTTCTCGCTGCCAAATACCATGCTGAATACGGTCACTGCCGCAAAACAGAACGCCACTACCAGATACACTTTAAAATTATAAATCAGAATATGACGGAAACGCTCCTTTTTGTCTTCCGTTCTGCGAATCAATGCTTTAGACCCGGCAGAATTAAGCTGCAGTTCCTGATAAAATGTCATTTGTAAATCAACCTCCTTTGGACAATAGAGAAGATTGTACTTCATTAGGAATCAGCGCGCAAGACATTTAAGAAGGGTTTAATAGTTTTTTTATTTTTCCTCCCAGCGATTATAGATATTTGCCAGTACAGCGCCGGAAATATTGTGCCATACAGAGAATATTGCACCGGGAACGGTTGCCATAGCTAAATCCGGAAATGCTGTGCCGGCCAGAGAAGTGGCAAGTCCGGAGTTCTGCATTCCGATTTCAACAGAAATAGCCTTTGTCTTGGAAGGGCTCATATGCAGCGCCTTCCCAATGCCAAAACCGCAGGCATACCCCAGCAGATTGTGCAGAATTACCACTACAAATACAACTGCGCCGGTTGTCATAATCTTTTCTGCATTGTGAGATACAACAGCTGCTACAATCAGACAGATTGCCACTACAGAAACAGAAGGCAGAACACTCACCAGTTTCTGTGTAAACTTTCCCCAGATCTTATTGATAATAAAGCCCAGTGCAATCGGAACAATTACTACTTTAATGATAGATAAAAACATGCTTACCGGATCTACTGTAACGGTTGTTCTTAAAAGCAGATATGTGATGGCAGGTGTTAAAAACGGCGCCAAAAGCGTATTCACGCTGGTCATTCCCACAGAAAGGGCTACATCACCCTTGGACAGGTAGGTAATTACATTGCTGGAAGTACCGCCCGGACAGGTTCCCACCAAAATCACCCCGGCTAACAGTGCCGGGTCCAGGCGAAACAGTTTGCCCAGTGCAAAGGCCAGCAACGGCATCACTGTAAACTGAGCCAGACATCCAATGACAATATCTTTTGGACGGGTAAATACCAGTTTAAAATCTTCCAACTTTAAGGTAAGTCCCATACCGAACATAACCACCATCAGCAGATAGTTGACCCAGGATGTCTGCACCCACAGACAAGAACCTGGCACAAATAATGCCAGCGCTGCAATGACCAGAACAATCACTGCCATGTACTTTCCAAAAAAATCACTGATGTTTTCTAATACTTTCATCTCATTTCCTCCTGTAAAATAATATTTTACTCAGACACCAGTGCCGGCCAACATCCAATTATCGGCAGCTTTTCCGGACAATCCGCAATCAAAGAGAGTTCGTTCTGACGAACTCTCGCGCCGGAGCGCGGTTGCTTACGCAACCATCTTCCTTAAGCGCGGAGTACGCAACCTCGCAAAGCGTTCTTTATTGCACAGGAAGCAATTTCCTATGCAATAAAAAAGCCCTTGTCTCTGTTAAGAGACAAAGGCTGTTATCCTCTGCGGTACCACTCTTATTGCCGGCAAAGCCGACCCCTCGTTCACATATCAATTAATATGGGATAAGATAACGGTTATCAATCGTCCAGGCTTACTAAACTATGTCTTTTAGCCTGGAGGCTCAGAGGTGATTTTCACAAGATACTCCGGTTGCCTCGCACCACCCGGCAACTCTCTGAACCTTCATATTCCTGCTACTCTTCCTCGTCAACGCTGTGTCTTTCGTTGTTTTGTACTTTACCACCATAAAGTTGATTTGTCAAGGGTGTTTTTATAAAAGAAAAAAAAGCCCTGATTTTCTCAAGGCTTTCTTCATGCCGCAGACCGGAATCGAACCGGTACGGGTATCACTACCCACAGGATTTTAAGTCCTGGGCGTCTGCCAGTTCCGCCACTACGGCAGTTGGGTTGGGCTGGCGCTCCTTTTACGAAAACGCCAATGGATGGAGATGGATTCGAACCATCGAAGCGTGTCGCAACAGATTTACAGTCTGCCCCCTTTGGCCACTCGGGAATCCATCCAAATGCTCTGACAAGCATTGATTATATTATCATAACCCAGACAAAAAATCAAGTATTTTTTGCTTAATAGAAATCTCCGTATAAGCCATTTATGATAATGTCCTAATATACCATAAATGAAAATGTCCCGGAT
>CAUWCT010000046.1:0-63271 GCA_963557065.1 uncultured Lachnospiraceae bacterium
ATCGCCGGAAAAACTGCTGGGCTATTTCCCTCTGAAAAATCTGAATGATGCTCTTTGATGTAAGAAATATATGGACCTTATGCAGACGGCTATAATCTTCCGTTCCTCCACCGGAGTAACATGACGGGTATAAATGCGGAGCGTTACACCATCCTTCTCTCCCAGATGGGGCGAGCATATCCAAAAATTTCTGAACCTGTACATCTCCCATCGATTCCGTCGATTTCTTCTGAAATCTTGTTTTTTCATCTTTCTTCAATGATTTTCTCCTGTTTTTGATCAAAAAACGCCGGACACATTTCTGCATCCGACGCAATCCTTTTCATATTTATCTGTTATTCTTTTTTCACATGACTGGAAACTGCCCCATCTCCTGCTTTGGCTCCGCCATCTTCAGATATCGGTCAAGCTGCTGTTCCACCAGATGGGCGATCATATCTGCAAATGGTGCAAGATTTCCTTCTACTGCATAGCATTCCAATGTATTAAAATATTCCAGACGGTTTTCCTTTGCAATGGACACCGCCGGAAAACCATTTGTCAGAAGCTGATAATTCATAATCAACCGGGATGTCCTTCCATTGCCGTCTGGGAACGGATGGATCCGCACAAACTCCGCATGGGTCCACGCTGCCAGTTCAATCTGGTTTCGTTCCTTCCCTTTCCAAGCCAAATCTGCATAGAAATCCTTTACCTGCCGGTACATTTCCATGGGAGACGGAGGCGTATGCTGCGCTCCTGAAATATACACATCTACATTCCGGTAAATACCGCCTGTAAAAATATGATCCATTAACATGGCATGGATGTCCTTTACGATCTTCTCATCCAGTGGCATTCCCTGCTCAATGCACTGCTTCACATACCGGTATGCATTCCGATGGTTTACTGCTTCATACAGTTCCCGAAGATGCTTTCCTCCAATAGAAAGTCCATCCTCCAACAGGATTTTTGTTTCCATCAGTGTTAAGGTATTTCCCTCAATCGCAGTTGAGTTATGGGTATACTCAATCTCAAATGCCTGCTCATAAGTCTGCAGGGTATACTCTGGAATGGAGGACCGCTTTTCCTGATATTGATCCCGTTTCCGTATTAATATTTCGTAATTCAACTGCTTCACTCCTTCCTCATGTCATAGCAAGTATACCACAAAATATCACTTTCGTAACCATTTATCTCCCCTTCTTTCCAAAATTTAAATCTCCGGAATGATCCACCGTTCCCCATCAAAACCCTCAATGGCTTTCTCCAGCCCGGCAAGGTCTTTGTAAAAAGTCCTGGTCTTGCCCCGTCCTGCACTCTCCGGCTCCACAATGATTTGCGCCTTTCCAGTGCCTTTCTTCTCTTTGTCCTTCTCTTCTTTCTCAGGTAAACAATTCCTAAACTGCATTGAATATAATTGCATAGATTTACACTCTGAATAGCCATAAAGCTTCATCCAGTCACACTATCTTACACATATACACTTTTGCATATAAACTATTAAACAGTATCTTTCTGCACAGTCAGGTTTTTCTGTCGGGCAAAAAGAAACAGCACCCGACTTTCGCCAGGTGCCATCCTCAACTAAATGACTTCGTAGTGCTTCAAAGCCCCCATGATATACTCCCGTTTCTGTGGTACACAATGCCTTTCCACAGGCTTCTCCTTCTTCGAGAGGTTGTAATTCAACCGCATTTCCACGCCACAATCCCTCTTAACCTCTGCTATATCCTTTGTATGAAGATTGACCCCATACTTATTGCGAACATATTTTTTTATATTGCCATAGGTGGGCTTCCAACCGATAGTCCTCACGATTTCTTTTTCGAGTTAATAAAACCACCGTCTCCACATGAACCGACTGTCCGAACATGTCACAGCATCTTACCCGTTTCAGTTCATACCCATGTTCACGCAGGTACTTTACATCGCGGGCCAGGGTGGCGGGGTCGCAGCTAATGTAGACCACTTTGGGCGGGGACATTTCCACAATGGTTTGCAGGCAGTGTTCATCGCAGCCCTTGCGGGGCGGATCTACCACAACCACGTCTGCAGAAATGTGATTATCTTCATATTGCTGCGGCAGCACCTCTTCTGCTTTTCCCACGAAAAACTCCACATTTTCCAAACCATTCAGGGCAGCATTTCGTTTTGCGTCCTCAATGGCCTGGGGGATAATCTCCACACCATAGACTTTCGCGGCTTTTTGAGCCAAAAATAAGGAAATCGTGCCAATGCCGCAATAAAGATCCCAAACAGTTTCCCCGCCGGTGAGACCGGCAAATTCCAGGGCAGTCTGATACAGTTTCTGAGTCTGAACCGGATTGACCTGATAAAAAGACAATGGAGAAATCTGATAGCTGACCGTTCCTATCCTGTCCGTAATGTATCCAGGTCCGTAGAGATTGACCAGTTCACTGCCCAGAATCACATTGGTTTTTTCCATATTGATATTATAAGAAATACTGGTCATTCCGGGCACTGTCCTGAGCCGCTTTACCAGTTCCTCACTGTGGGGCAGTTTCCTGCCGTTTATTACCAGACACACCATCAGCTCCCCTGTGGCAAATCCTTTCCGGATCAGGGCGTGGCGCACAAGACCGCTGTGAGAAGTTTCGTCATAAGGTTCCAGCCCGTCCCTGCGGAATTCTTCCATAAATTCTTTGATAATATCCAGAATTTCTTTGTTTTCTTCTACTCCCAGAAGACAGTCTTCCTGCTCAATAATGGCATGGGTCCGTCCTGCATAAAAGCCTGTGATAATCCGCCCGTCCTTATCGGTTCCAAAAGGGAACTGAGCTTTGTTGCGGTATCTCCATGGCTCTTCCATGCCTATAATTGGTTCCATGTCCTTTGGGCACAGTTCTTTTAATCCGCCGATTCTCTGAAGAACGCTTAATACTTTCCGCTCTTTAAACTGAAGCTGGGCCTGATAGTCCATGGCCTGAAGCTGACACCCGCCGCATTTTCTGGCTGACGGGCAGCGAGGGCTGACCCGGCTGGCAGAAGGAGTGATAACTTCAATGAGTCTTGCAAACCCATAGTTTTTCTTCATCTTCATGGCACCTGCCCGGACCACATCTCCGATTACCGTATCTTTAATAAACCAGATGTATCCATCCTGTTTTCCGATGCCGGAACCATCTTCGCTCATGTCCTCGATTGTGATGATAAATTCTTCATTTTTCTTCATATTGATTATTTCTCCGTCGTTTTGCGGATATTGCTTTCCAGGAACTTATTATACCCAAGCCAGCCCGTATTTTCTCCTCCTGCGCCAAGCGCTTCCAGCATTGTCTCCATCTTGGCATCCGTATTATCTGCAAAATTGAGGGCCAGAGCCTCTAAAAGAGCCGGCTTTTTGGGTGATCCGTATTCCAGTTCCCCATGATGGGCCAAAATGCAGTGCTTTAACTCTGCAGCCAGGCGATGGGGAAATCCCGGAATCGTGCGAATTCTCTCCCCTACCATTTCGGTTCCGATAATAATATGGCCTAACAGCTGGCCGTCATCCGTATAATCATTTTCCGGAAATACAGACAGTTCCTTTGTTTTTCCAATGTCATGGAACATTGCGGCTGCCAGCAATAAATCCCGGTTGATTCCCGGATAATAGGACGCATAGTAATCGCACAGTTTTACAACGCTTAACGTGTGTTCCAGAAGTCCGCCTACAAAGCCATGGTGAACGCTTTTTGCCGCTGAATGAAACTGAAATGCTTTTGCAAACTCCGCATCCTCAATAAAATAGCTGCTGACCAGTTTATTCAGGTATGGATTTTTAATCGTGCGGATAATGGCAGTCAGTTCCTGATACATTTTTCCAATATCCTTTTTGGATACCGGAAGATAATCCTCCGGCAAATATTCTTCTTCCCTTGCTTTGCGGATACGGCGAATATTTAACTGATTGGTTCCCTGAAAAACCGTAACGTCTGCATCTATGTATACATAATCCATGGTCTCAAAATTGCCGACTCCAGGAGAGCCCAGATCCCAGATCTTTCCATCTATCGTACCGGTTTTGTCCTGGAGAACCAGATTCCCATACTCTTTTCCATTTTTCGTAAGCTGAATCTGCTTATTTTTGCACAGATAGACCTCCGATACGTGATTTCCCTCCCGAAACATATTGATATACTTCATTTTCCTGTTATCTCCTTTCCTGATACAGCTTTTTAAAAGCCGCGTTAATAGAGCCAGGTGAGATTACCTGGCTCCGATTGTTACCTGATATTCTAGTTCTATATATGCATCCCGGCTGCATCTCTGTACTTTTACAGGCATAACCGTTCCGGATTGCAAATCATCTATCATCTCGCGCCAGTTCTGCCTGGTATCCACAGAAATACCGTTTACCTCTGTAATAATGTCTCCCGCCTGAATCCCTGCCTGATAAGCCGGACTGTCATTAATTGCCCGGTTGACATAAATTCCGGCCGGAAGTCCTGCTTCCAGTTCGTCTTCACTGACAACCTGTCCCATAATCCCGATGTAAGGAATGGGGATTCCGTTGGAGAGTTTTTCTAAAATAGGTTTATAATCCGATATAGTGCGGACCGCTGCCAACCGGCTGTTTTCCACCTGAAAATCATTGGTCACCCAGCCTATAACTTTTCTGTCTCTGTCAATCAAAAATGTGCCTTTATCTGCATTGCCCGGCACGTCTACATAGAGGATCTGGCTGGTGCCGTCAATAATCTGAACATTTTCCCGGATATAAGAGACCGGGCCGAATCCATTGGACTGAGGGTAACCGGCCGGACTTCCCGCTGCCATTAAAAGGTCCCCCCGCTGAACCCCATAGGAGTTGCCCAGTTCTAATACTTCTATCTGTTCTAAGGACGCCTTTTCCAGCCCTTCTATCTCAATACTGATGACTGCCAGTCCGGCAACATTATCTATTCCTACCAGTTGTCCCGGAACTTCCTGACCGCTGCACACCGTTACCTGAATAGAATCCATACCTGCTACTGCATCCGAAGGAGTAAGAATCAGATATTGAACCGGTGTTTTGGCAATAATTGCCCCGGAAAACATTCCTGCTGCCTCTACCGGATTATTGAACAAATCCGTCTTCTGTCTGACAGCCGTAATGGTGACTAATCCCCGCTCTGCATCTGCCGCCCGTTCCTGAATGGTTTTATAAAAAGCATCCCAGTCTTCTTCGCTGAATTCCAGGGTTTCCAACTCCTTGCTGACCGCACTTTCAATCAGGGTTTCTGAAGAACAGGTCTCCAGGGCCGGTTCTGTTTCCGGCAGACTCTGTGTCTGTTCAGGCTCTGTCTCTGCATCTGTTGGAATCGTTACAGAAGTGCTGTCTTTTGTCTCTTCCGCCAGATACTCTTTGGCAAAGGGCGCTGTAATTACAAAAGTTACAGCAGCAATCATACCAAAAAAAGCCGCAGAAAACAGAAGGGTCAGGGCTTTTACTGCTGCCTGCCTCTTTGTCATAGGCGGCTTTACAATCCGTTCTTTTATAAATTCGCGTTTTTCCTCTGTGTTTTTTCCTTTTTTCGCATCAGGGCTGTTACTGTTCGGCACAATATTACCTCCTTCAGACGGCCTAACCCTATTATAAGGTTTTCACAGTTTTTATGCAAGAAAAAGATAGTAAATAAAAAATTTTATGGTATACTTTATACAAGTGAATTGGAGGTATTTATGAATCAAAAAGCATTACAGACTTTGGAATACAATAAGATAATCGCGCAGCTTGCAGAATACGCTTCTTCCGCCTTGGGGAAATCTCTCTGCCAATCGCTGCTTCCCTCTTCTGATTTGGAAGAGATTATACAGAGCCAGACCGAGACTACTGATGCGTTGACCAGAGTCCGTCAAAAAGGCAGCATTTCCTTTTCCGGCATCCGAAACATTTCTGATTCTCTGAAGCGTCTGGAAATCGGCAGTTCTCTGGGTATTACCGAACTTTTAGCCATCAGCGCCCAGCTTACGGTTGCCGCCAGAGCCAAATCCTACGGCCGTCATGAAGATTCAGAGCTTCCGGATGATTCTCTGGAAGAACGGTTCCGGGCTTTAGAGCCCCTGACACCTTTAAATACCGAGATTAAACGGTGTATCCTGTCAGAAGAGGAAGTAAGCGATGATGCCAGTCCGGGACTGCGCCATGTGAGAAGGCAGATGCGGGGAATCGGAGATAAAATCCATACCCAGCTTAATTCTATTTTAAATTCCAGCCGTACCTATTTGCAGGACGCTGTCATCACCATGCGGGACGGCCGGTACTGCCTGCCGGTCAAAGCCGAACACAAAAACCAGGTGGCCGGTATGGTTCACGATCAGTCTTCTACCGGATCTACCCTGTTTATCGAGCCCATGGCCATTATTAAGCTGAATAATGATCTGCGGGAACTGGAGATTCAGGAAAAAAAGGAAATCGAAGCTGTTTTGGCGGATCTCAGCAATCAGACAGCTCCTTACACCGAAGAACTGCTGAATAACCAGGTGATTCTGGCCCAGTTGGATTTTATTTTTGCCAAAGCCGCACTGTCCCGGCATTACAAGGGCAGCGAGCCCAAATTTAACAATACGGGGATCATTCATATTAAAGATGGCCGTCATCCTCTGCTGGACCCTCAAAAAGTGGTTCCCATCACCGTCCGGCTTGGAGATGAATTTGACCTGCTGATTGTCACCGGTCCTAATACCGGCGGCAAAACCGTTTCCTTAAAAACAGTGGGACTGTTTACCCTCATGGGACAGGCAGGCCTTCACATCCCGGCATTTGACGGATCGGAACTGGCGGTATTTCATGAGGTATTTGCTGACATTGGCGATGAGCAGAGCATTGAGCAGAGCCTTAGTACCTTTTCTGCCCATATGACCAACATTGTCCGTATTTTAGAAGAAGCAGATCCGAATTCCCTCTGTCTGTTTGACGAGCTGGGAGCCGGAACCGATCCCACAGAAGGCGCTGCCCTGGCGATTGCGATTTTGTCCTTCCTGCACAATATGAAGTGCCGGACCATGGCAACTACCCATTACAGCGAACTGAAGGTATTTGCCCTGTCCACTCCGGGCGTTGAAAATGCCTGCTGCGAATTTAATGTGGAAACCCTGCGGCCTACCTACCGCCTGCTTATTGGAATCCCGGGAAAAAGCAATGCGTTTGCCATCTCGAAAAAGCTGGGGCTTCCCGACTATATTATTGAAGATGCCAGGACCCACATTGAAAGCGGAGACGAAGATTTTGAAGATCTTCTGGCCCACCTGGAAGAAAGCCGCCTGACCATTGAAAAGGAACAGGCTGAAATCGCTTCTTATAAGACAGAAATCGCCCAGTTAAAGGCCCGTCTGACCCAAAAAGAAGAGCGTTTGGAAGAGCGCAGAGAAAAGTTAATCCGCAGCGCTTCTGAAGAAGCCCAGAGAATCCTTCAGGAGGCAAAGGATACCGCGGATCAGACCATTAAAAACATCAATAAGCTGGCTTCCCAGTCCGGCATTGACAATAAAGCTCTGGAAGCAGAGCGCACCCGCCTCCGCAACAAGTTAAAGGATACGGATCAGCGGCTGGCCGTTAAGCAAAAGGGGCCAAAGCAGACCATTTCTCCTAAAAAGCTGAAAATCGGAGACGGCGTAAAAGTTCTTACTATGAATTTAAAAGGAACTGTCAGTTCCCTTCCCAATGCTAAGGGGGATTTATATGTTCAAATGGGAATTCTCCGGTCACTGGTCAATATTAAAGACCTGGAACTGTTAAATGAACAGGATATTTCCGGCCCTGCTCTGGAGACAACCCGCGCCAATACCGGCAGCGGCAAAATCAAGATGAGCAAATCCGCCTCTGTTTCGCCGGAAGTCAATCTAATCGGAATGACGGTTGACGAGGCAATTCCTGTACTGGACAAGTATCTGGATGACGCTTATCTGGCCCACCTTCCCCAGGTCCGCGTGGTCCACGGACGGGGAACCGGCGCATTGAAAGCCGGCGTCCACAAACACCTGAAACGGTTAAAATATGTTAAAGAGTTCCGTTTAGGCGAATTTGGTGAAGGAGATACCGGCGTTACAATCGTTACATTTAAGTAAGGAGGCATTATGGCAGAAAAACAGAAAATATTAATTGTAGATGATGACGCCAACATTGCAGAGCTGATTTCTCTGTATTTGGAAAAAGAATGTTTTGAAACTCAGATTGTAGGAGACGGGGAAGAAGCCCTGCGGGTGTTCCCTGTATTTAAACCCAATTTAATCCTTTTGGATCTGATGCTGCCGGGTATTGACGGCTACCAGGTCTGTCGGGAAGTCCGCAGTTCTTCCCAGGTTCCCATTATCATGCTGTCCGCCAAAGGAGAGATCTTTGACAAAGTGCTGGGACTGGAACTGGGCGCGGATGATTATATGATTAAACCCTTTGACTCCAAAGAACTGGTGGCAAGGGTAAAAGCGGTCTTAAGACGTTATCAGACTGCTCCCGCCCCCGCCGCCCCTGCCTTAGAGCAGCAGGGCAATTTTGTAGAATATCCGGATTTGATTGTCAATCTGACCAACTACTCTGTTACCTATATGGGGCATTCCATCGAAATGCCTCCCAAGGAGCTGGAACTTTTATATTTCTTAGCTTCCTCTCCCAACCAGGTATTTACCAGGGAACAGCTTCTTGACAATATCTGGGGATATGAGTATATCGGAGACACCCGCACGGTTGACGTACATATCAAGCGTCTTAGGGAAAAAATCAAAGATCACAAAAACTGGGCGCTGACCACAGTCTGGGGCATTGGATATAAATTTGAGGTGAAACGATGAATCATTCCCTTTATTCCAAGTTTGTTTTGGGATATCTGTTATTTGGACTTCTGGGTTTTGTCACCATTGCCACCCTGTCCTCCCAGATGGTCCACCGCTACCTGATTGAGCGGCGGGCAGATAGTATGTATGACCACGCGTCTGTTATCGCCGATCAGCTAAGTTCTATGTACCTTGATGTGTCCCAGGATTTGGAGACGACTTCCGCCCAGGTAAATTCCCTTTCCCATTTTATTCAGTCTGATATATGGGTTGTGGAACAAAACGGCACTATTGTTGTAGACAGCAGCAATGAAAATAAAGAAAATCTGGTGATTGAAAATTTTAATCCCACAGCTATTGGAAACCGTTCCTACGGTATCGGCAATTATTATGGCCTGTTTCCCTATGACGTTATCAGTGTTTCCGCGCCCATTACAGGCAATTATAATACCTACGGCTATATTCTGATTCACAGTCCTGTATCCCAATTAATTCCTGAGCAGAACCGGCTGTTAAATATTGTATATATTACAGGATTAATTATTTTTGCCCTGTCCCTGATTATTCTTCTGGTATTTACAAAGATTGTATATTTTCCTCTTCGCCGCATCACTGTAGGAGCCAATGAGTATGCGTCCGGCAACCTGACATATTCTATCAAAGTGGATACGCAGGACGAGATGGGGTATCTGGCTGCTACTTTAAACTATATGTCCAGTGAATTAAACAAACTGGAAGAATACCAAAAGACGTTTATTGCCAATGTATCCCACGATTTCCGTTCTCCGCTGACTTCTATCAAGGGGTATCTGGAAGCGATTCTGGACGGGACCATACCGCCCCAGATGCAGGAAAAATATTTAACCCGCGTTATTTCAGAAACGGAACGGCTAAATAAGCTGACCCAGGGGATGCTGACTTTAAACTCTCTGGACAGCAAGGGCTACCTGTCCCGCACAAATTTCGACATTAACCGAACGATTAAGGACACCGCCGCCTCCTTTGAAGGCACCTGCAATGCAAGGGAAATTTCGTTCGATCTGACCTTTTCGGATTCGATTCTCATGGTATATGCAGACCTTGGCAAGATTCAGCAGGTCCTCTATAACCTGATAGACAATGCCATCAAGTTCAGCCATAATGGCGGGATTATCTACATCCAGACTTCTATCCGGCGGGAAAAAGTGTTTGTCTCTGTAAAGGACTGCGGCATCGGCATTCCCAAAGAGAGCATTAAAAAAATCTGGGACCGGTTTTATAAATCCGATACTTCCCGCGGAAAGGATAAAAAGGGTACCGGTCTGGGGCTTGCCATTGTAAAGGAAATTATTCAGTCTCATGGCGAAAATATCGACGTTATCAGCACACCCGATGTAGGCACTGAATTTATATTCAGTCTGCCAAAAGCATCTCCGTCAAACCTGTAGATAATTTTGGATAACTTTAAAAAGAAAGAAGGATGATTTATGAAATCTGCAAAAAAATTAAGTCTCATCGTGTCCACAGCCGCTCTTTTTACCGCGGCCGCAGCATCGGTTTCTTTTGCCGCCCGTCTGGAAGATGTTTCTCTCCAGTTTTCCATTGGAGAGCGCAATGACACTACCTATCCCAAGGTAGATGTGATTCCTATGGAAGAGACTTTGTATTCTGTAGAAAGCGCTGCTTTTATCCAATATGTGGACCCCTATACGGATCGTCCCAACCGCTATCCTACAGTCGAAGTTGTACTAAAATCTTCTGATGGTTATACATTTAAATCCTCTTCCAACAACTATTTCAACTTATTTGGAGGCGGGGCTGAATACGTATCCGCCCGCAAATCCGGTGACAGTAAAACTCTGACGTTGACAGTTGAATTTGAAAATATGGGCTCCTCTTCCATTGCCAGTCCGTCTGCCGTAACGTTGGATGAAACAGGACTGGTCTCCTGGACTCCTGTAAGCGATGCCGGTTCCTATGAAGTAACGATTATGCGCAATGGAAAGGCAAATAATCCAACGAAAACCACTGTTTCAGGAACCAGCTTGAATATCGGTTCTCTGATTACACGCACCGGAGACTACAGCGTCCGCGTTTCTGCCATCAGCCGCTTTGACACCAAAATCAAAAGCGATTATTCTTATTCTGAAACGATCTCTGTAGACGAGACTGACTTAGCTGATTTTTCCGCCAATTCTGCCGCATACGCAGACCGTAACGGGCAGTGGGTTGAATCTGACAGCAATTACTGGTATCAAAATCCGGACGGCACCTGGCCTGCGGCCGGATGGCAGCAAATTGAGGGAGACTGGTACTTTTTTAACGCCCAGGGATACCGCGAGACCGGCTGGATTCTCTGGAATAACCAGCAGTATTTTTGCGGCAGCGACGGGAAAATGCTTGCTGATACTATGACTCCGGATAACTATTATGTAGATGGCAATGGGGTCTGGAAAGAAGGATTGGAACAATGAGAAATGGAAAAAAATATTGTGCTGTGATCGCTTCTTCTCTTCTTCTGGCGCTTCTGGTCCCTACGACCTGCTTTGCCAGAGATAAGATTGAAGAAATTTCTTTGAACTTTTCTGCTGATTTAGATGCCGGTACAGAGTGGCCTTCTATGGAAATCAGCGGAGATGAAGAGGGATATTCCATTGATGACTTTTATTTTCAGACTGACAGTTCTGACAAATACCCCCAGGGCGTGGTAACTCTCCTCGCAGATGATGAGCATTATTTTGGAACCATCAAATCTGCAGACTGCGAATTGGAAGGAGAAGGTGCCAGGTTTGTAAAGGCAGTCAAAAAAACCGGCAGCCAGTTACATTTAACGGTTTCCTTCCACGAAATGGGGGAAGATTCACTGGAAGACCCGGCAGGACTTTCCTGGAGCCAGGGCAATATCGCTTCCTGGACTCCTGTCCCAGGCGCAAAACATTATGAAGTGCGCCTGATGAGAGATGGGAAATCTGTTTCTGCCCAATCTGTTGAAACTGCTGAAAATTCTTATGATTTTTCGTCTATGATAAATCAGGCCGGCAATTATTCTTTCCGGGTACGGGCTGTCAGCCGCTATCATCCTTCTACTGTCAGCCAATGGATTGATTCTCCTATATGCCTCATAGATGAAACCGGAACTGCAAACTATGAAACTTTGCAGCCCACAGATGCCCAGTCCGGAGTAAACTCGCAGAGCGGGGAAACCTCACATGGAGATACAAATACTCCTGGACGCTGGGTTTGGGAGCAGGACTCCTGGTACTGGGAATATCCAGACGGCAGCTGCGCCATCTCCCAATGGATTTTTTATGACAATGGCTGGTATTATCTGAATGCAGATTCCCGCATGGCATCCGGCTGGAACTGGATCGCCGGTTCAGACGGAATCAGCCGCTGCTACTGTTTTAGCGAAGACCCTCTGGGTACTGTTGGAAAACTCTATACCAATACAGTGACTCCCGACGGCTCTTTGGTAAACAGCGACGGCGCATGGACAGTAAACGGCATTGTACAGACCCGATAGCACCTGCGCCGCAAGGCGCACCAAAAACGGCAGAGCGCTGAACTGTTACGATTTTTCCTCAGTCGCTCTGCCGCCAGTATACTAATCTATATACTAATCTAATACCATTCTGGCTGCTCCATAAATTCCTGCATCATTTCCCAGACTTGCCAGTGTAATGATTCCTTTATTCTTGGAAATCACTGTATAGTTCTGATAATATTTATCAATCTTATCTACCAGAAACTGACCTGCTCTGGATACGCCGCCTCCGATAACAAATGCTTCCGGATCAACGGTTAAAGCTACCTGGCTTAAAACCAGCCCCAGATAGCGGGCTGCTGTCTCTGCTACTTCATCTGCCAGGGCATCCCCTGCCTTTGCTGCATCCAGCACGTCTTTTGCCGTTACGCTGTCTCCCTTCTCCCGAAGAACAGACGGAATATCGGAAGCTGCCATTTTCCGGCGCGCTTCTCTGGCAATTCCCGTTGCGCTGGCAACCTGCTCCAGACATCCTACGCCCCCGCAGTTGCAGGCCTCGGTTTCCTCATCCCGAACATGGATATGGCCGATCTCACCGCCAAGCCCATGTCTTCCGGGCACAATTTTTTCATCAATAATAACGCCGCCGCCGACTCCGGTTCCCAGCGTTACCATGACAATATCATGAAAGCCTTTGCCGCCGCCCTGCCACATTTCACCTAAGGCTGCTACATTGGCGTCATTGCCGCTCTTTACCGGGAGTCCCAAAAGTTCGCTCAGTTCCTTCTGGGCATTTTTTTCTCTCCACCCCAGATTTACACACTGCGTCACCATTCCATCGGATAATACGGGACCTGGGATTCCCATGCCTGCTCCGACTACATCCGCCTTGTCAATCTGTTTTTCCGCCAGTTTCTCCTTCACAGACTTTGCAATATCCGGAAGAATATTTTTGGCGCCATCCTCTACTCTCGTAGGGATCTCCCACTTGTCCATCAGTTGTCCGTTCACTTCAAACAACCCCAGCTTAACTGTAGTCCCACCTACATCAATTCCAACACATACTTTTCCCATTTTTCTTTTGCTCCTTTACGTTTTATTCTGGCTGTTCAGAACAAAGCTGCTTTTATCCCGCAAACGCAGTTAAAAAGATGCCCGTCTGCACAGATTGCCTATTACCGAAATGTTATGGCCTGCATTTTCTGGGGCCCTGTCAAAATAAACTGATTGGACAGTCCGCCGCTTGTAATATAGGAAATCTGAAAGTCGATTTCTCCGCCAAATTTTTCTACACCCTTCATATTGTAAATTTTACAGGAATTATCATTATAAAGGATGACATATTCTCCATCAATATTTCCGGATGTATAGGAATAATCAAGTCCGGTTTCAAATACTTTTGTGCCGTCCCCCCGGTATACCACCAGTTTTTCCGGCTCCGGCCCCGCGCTGTTGGCTGTCACCAGGCCTACGTATTTATCTGAATAAAACAGACTTTCTATCCGCTCTTCTTCTGTCTGAACCGTAAGAACTGGATTGGCCCTGTTTTCAGATGAGAAAAAGGCAAGTCCTGTATCCGCACAGACGAAAGACTCTGTCTCTGATAAATACCCCACTCTCGGGACTACTTTGTCTGCAAATGCCTCTTCATTGGCGCTGACAATCCGATCCGGCAGATTGGCGCCCACTTCATCTGAATAATCATAAATTACGACCCGGCTTCTCAAAGCGCCACCGTCTATGTAAGCATACGAACAAATCAACTGTGTGCCGTCCGGAGAAAAACTCAGATCCATTAAATATCCATTTTTTGACAAAGTGGATTTCATAGTAAGCTTTAAATCGCTTCCATCCCGTTTAAACATAGACACGTAACTGGATTTGGAATCTTCCTGCGCAGCTGCCACAATCCCTTTTTCTGATATGGAAATCCGCACAATGGGGAGCAACGTGGTGGCAACGCCCTGAGCACCTTCTTCATTAAAAATATAAATGCTGTTCCCCTGCTGATCCGCTATAGCCGCAAAAGATCCATTAACTGCCGCGATAGGCGCTTTCATTTCAAAGGTCTGAACCCATATGGTTTTTCCCTTATTATCTATGTAGGAAGCCCCATCCTTGGTATATTTTAATACATTCTTTCCAAAATTCACATAGTTTGCACTGCTTCTTTCAATTCCTTCTTCGCCGGCAGTCAGATCCGCCTCCCAGTTCACAGAATATTCCTGAAACCGGTAATAGGTTTTCCAGTAGTAACTCCCCCCAAATATCCCTGCCAAAAGCACTAAAAAAACTGCAGTGACAATCATTCTTTTTTGCAGTCTTTTTTTGTGAAAGCTTTGTAATTCCTCTGCTGCTTCTATATTATTTTGACGGGTCTGATTCTGAAAATCAGATTTTCTTCCGGAATTTTTTGACTGTCCCGGATGATTTGGAGAAGGTACCGCATTATTATTCACAACTACCTGCCTGCGCAGCTGCTGCTTTTTTCGTTCCCTGCTCATGGAGCTCATATCACTCATTTCCGTCTCTCCCCATTCTGTTGCATACTGTCAGTATACAACATTTCGGGAAAAAACGCATTAGTTTTTAGCCTGAAACCTTTCAGGCTCTCAAATTTCCCGCCTACGGCGCTGCCGTTTCTGCTGCATGTTCTTCCACTGCAGTTTCCGGTACTGCTGCTTTTGGCACAATCAGTTTTTGTCCGGCTGTTATTTTGTCCTGGTTTTCCAGCCCGTTCCAGGCACAGATGTCCTCTAAGGAATTGACGCTCTGATATAATTTAAAACAAATACTGTACAGAGTTTCTCCATCCTGGACTGCATAATACATCTGCCCGTCTCCAGGCGCTTCTAACGGTTTTACTGATGTCTCCACACTGCCTGCACCGGTTTCCTGCGGGTCTGGTTTGGAGGTCTCCTGTATGGCGTCTTGTGATATGCTGATTTCCTGCTCCACGTCTTCCTGTATGCTGATTTCCTGCTCCACGTCTTCCTGTATGCTGGCTTCCTGCTCCACTCCTTCCTGTATATCGGCTTCCTGCCCCATATCTTCCTGTACGCCGGCTTCCTGTATACTGACTTCCTGCATACCGCCTTCCTGTACGGGCAGCGCCTCCTCAGCAGAATCTTCTGTTGGGAATACGTTTCCTGCCACCTGCTCTATCTCTATATTGAAATCCTCCTCTTTTTTCGGCACATCTTTTATTCCTTGATTCTTCGCACTTTCCCAGTTCTCGTACCCTTCCGGAAGGACAGAGGCAATTACCGTTTCCATCTCCCGCATTTTTTCATAGTTATTAAACATGGCGGTTCCGCCAGCCAGTACCAGCACTGCTAATGCACTGCACAAACCGCCCAGTACATTGACTGTATTTTTACGGCTTGCTGTCTGGTTTTTCTTTTCCTCCATTTTTTGCCTGAAATCCCGGATTACCGGATCATTTTCTCCTGTCTCAATCCGTTTGTTATCTTTTCTTGAAATCATGTAATCCTGCATCATCTGATTTCGCTCATAGTAAATATAATGGCCTTCCAGTTTATAAAATCCGTCTCTGGACGTTATGTAGATGGCCTCGTCTCCTTCCAGCCCGCCATTTAAATACATGATTTGATTTTTTCCATTAAAATACTGGGTATGCTGTTTCCAATAATTTAATGGACTCAGGGTGCATCCGGGTACCCCGCATAAAAACCATCCCTGAATCGTCCTTTTCGGGAACTTCTCCTCTATACTCTGATAAGCCCGCTTCCACGCCTCTTCTGTAAATTCAACATTTTCCCCTTCGCGGGTCACACCATCCATTTCAAGCGCTCCGTCTACAAAAATAAATGGCACTCCCTCATGTTCTTCTGCGCTTCCCAAAAGCAGGCCAGCCCGCAGGTCTTGTCCTCCCGCGGGATAAAGCCGCTTTAAATACGTATTTACATAGTCCTCAATGTACAAACGAACCATCTGGTCTCTTTCCCCTATCTGCCGGATGTTTTTCGGCAGTTTCGGGAATGGATTATACAATTCTCCCATTGCGTTTCCCCCTGCTCTTCTATTCTATCCCATTAAGGATAGCACAGAATGTCTGCGAAACTTGTCAAACTACGGCTGCTTTTGCACATAATTTATCGACAAGAAAAATGCTTTCGCTGATGCAGTCCGCCAAACGCATTACCACTGCCAGACGCACGCTCTGCAGCATAAGAGGATCATAATTGCCGCATCCTCCTACAATTCCGGTTATAAAAATGTCCCCAACTGCCCCAAGTTCT
Organism: uncultured Lachnospiraceae bacterium; assembly: GCA_963557065.1. Taxonomy (GTDB): domain Bacteria; phylum Bacillota; class Clostridia; order Lachnospirales; family Lachnospiraceae; genus UMGS1370. The sequence goes on from CAUWCT010000046.1 coordinate 16,459, forward strand.
TTGCTCACACCCAGCCCAGGCTTTAACGCCCCCCGTCCCAAGGTCACATAACCTACATGATCGGCTTTTCCTACTGAAGCGTCAATGGCCACCACTGCATGATCCGGGTAACTTTCCCTCAAAAACCGCATATACTCTTCCAGATTCATGGCATGAACCGGCTTTTCCAATGTACCAAATACCTGAAAATCTGCGCTCTGCTTTCCTTTTAATTTATACCCAATCAGAGGCCCCAGACTGTCTCCGGTCGATCGGTCTGTGCCAATACATAAAAATACCACTCCTTTTTTTCCTCTGTGCAATTCCTCTAAAATCATTTCATACAGCTGTGCTGCCAGAATCCCTGCATCAAACCCCCGATGGGTATCATAATAATATATTTCCTGCTGCCCCCGAACAGCCATACGTTCCCAAAATTTCATTTCTTACCGCCTTGTTCACCCATTTATTTGTAACAGTTGGGCCATGCGGAGATTCGGACAGGAAAACGTGTTGAAAACTTGTTTTCACAGGAGTTTTCCTGTCTGAATCTTCATAGGGCGAATGCCAGACGCTTCTTGTGCGCTTACAGCGTGCAAGAAGATGCATGGCCGAACTGTTACTTTATTTTCATTACTAACTATTTCTCATTATAGGCAGGGGTAAGAAGTTTTATGCACAAAGGCAGACAGAAATTGCAGGATTTTTGCCAGGGCTACTCGCTTCCAAGGAGTGCTCCCAATAATTGCGCGATCTGTTCCTCACTTAATGTTTCATCTTCTTTTCGGGAAGAACTGCGCTTTTCTTCTTCCTGTCCGGCAATCAATATTCGGTCCGCAGTTTCTTCTGTAATAGTATTCCCCCAGAAAGTCATTTTCCATTTGCCGTCTTCTTTTATCATATTGGCCTGCATTGTATCTCCTGAAGCCGTTTCTAAAATATAGACCGTAGCTTCATCGCCTCTTATATAAGTCTCCATCGCCTGGAAATCTGCTGAAGGATAGTCTTCATCTGAATACTCATACGCGAACTCCTGAAGCATCGGCATCATGGAAACCACATCTTCTGCGCTGATTTCAAACTCAATTCCGGTTATCGCTCCAATCAGCCCCATTGTGGTCTCAATTCCCAATGTTATATCACTCTTTGTTTCCTCATCCAGACACTCCATCATTGCCACTGCATCCATGTGATTATAAGCCCTTTCAAATTCTTCTACTGTATCTTCCGGAAGGGGTTCCCATGTAGTGGGCAGTGTTGTACATCCTCCGACCATAACCGCTGCCAGGCAAACGGCCGCAAAGCTTTTTCCTCTTTTTATCATTTTCTTACTCATGTTATCCTCCTGTTTCAATCAGCAAATGGTCTCTATTTGTATCTTGTGCTGCGATTGCAAAAATCCCTGCTGACAGAGACGTTTCTGCAGCAGGGACGTTTGTTATTTGCCAGGTACCTGGAAAACTGCAGACAGCAGTTTTTGTAACAGTTCTTCCCGGCTACTGGAATGAAATTCTTGACGCCATGTCCTCTGTAAATGCATCTAAGTGTTCCTCAGTCATAAACGGTCCAAGGCGCTTCTTTGCTTCTTTTTCCATCTCTTCGATTCTTCTCTCCCGGTATTCCTGGCTGGTGCCTGAAATGCCGGACAAATAGGTTTCTTCTATCTCCTCCATTGCAATATCAACTCTGTCCTGTACGGTTGCCATTTGTACCCAGGAACCGCCTTCCCGAACATAAATCCTTCCGCTGCCATCATACTTTAATCCCTGCTCATCATCTATTTCGCTGGTCTTGATTGCCCCTCCGTCTTCCGGATCTGCAAAATACCAGCCGATATCCCTGTCTTCTTTTTTCACCTCTGGTTCAAAGTATCCAACTGCCATCTTTCCGTCATTATGGAAATAATACTTTTTCCCGTTTTTAACCTTCCACTCATTTCTCAGCATCAAACCATTCTTTTCGTTAAAGTAGTACCAGTTCCCATCAATTTGTTTCCATCCGGAAGCCCTGGAACCATCCGGATTCATGTAATACCACTCTTCCTGATAAGGAAGCCATCCGGTTACCATATAGCCATTTTCTCCAAAACTATACCACTTTCCGTCAATTTCTACCATGAAACCAGTTGCATAATCCCCATTATCCAGTTCATACCACCAGCCTTTCTCATTGCTCTTCCACTCCCCTGCCCATGCGGTCACTGACATGGACAATGCCGCTGCGGCTGTTAATACTGCAAGTTTCATTTTCTTCTTCATAACGTTTTCTCTCCTTTTTGTTATATAATGTTGTTGAGATGCCAGATTTCTACACAATGTACATCTGGCATCATACTAATACATTTAATTTGGTACCCGTACATTTGTATCAATTAAGTCTTCCAAACTCATTTCTCCTCCGCCAGGCGCCTGTATTTGTGCTTTTGTTTCTGCCTCCGTAGGCGCTTCTGTCGGCGCCGGAGTTTCTGGCTGGGGCGCCGGGGTCGGTGCTGGTGCCTGGGTTGGCGGCTGGGTTTCTACTGGTGCCTGCGTCTGCGGCGGCTGGGTTTGTGCTGGCTGAGTCTGCTTTTCTCTAGCCCCGGTGTCTGGCACTGCCCTGTTTTCCGCCGGTTTCCTTCCCTTGCTGACTGTCAGCGTAATCACTGTACCTGTTTCCACCATATTGGCTTTTCCATCTGCAGACGGTTTAATATCCTGTGAAATAATCTGGCCTTCTTCGTAGCTGCTGCTATATTCTTCCACAATGCGGTAAGCCAGCCCTGTCTCTTCCAGGATCTCAACAGCATCTGCAAGTTTCATAACCTCTACATCCGGCACTTCCACCATTTCAATACCGGCGCTGACTAATACATTTACCTTATCTCCCTGATTCAGGATCGTTCCTGCTTCTTCCGACTGCTGTATAATCTGGCCTTCCGGTACGGTACTGCTGTACTCTTCCTCCTTAACCAGGTAGATATTTTTTTCGCTCAGCAGTTCTACAGCTGTATCATAGTCCATTCCTGTAATATCCGGCATTTCCACCGTAAGGGAGGTATCAACTCCATCTTCTCCTAAAGAAATAACCAGTTCAATAGCTGCGCCTTCTTTCTCCACCCTTATGTTTTCTTCCAGGTTCTGGCTGATAACCGTACCTGGGGTTTTGGGGGACTGTTCCCGCTTCACTGTAACGGAAAATCCTCTTTCCTCCAGCAATTTCAGGGCTTCTTCCTCACTTTTATCCAGTACAGAGGGTACTGTAATCATTTCCACACCGCCGCAGATGGTGACAATAATCTCACCGCCCCGATTCATGACCTGTACTTCCCGGTTGGATGGGTTCTGAAGCAGAATCTTGTCTGCAGGAATTACTTTGTCATATTGCTTGGTATCCGCTACCCGCATCTGAAGTCCGATTGCATCACACTGAGCCTGGGCTTCTTCCACATATTCGTTGACCAGGTTGGGCACTCTTACCTGATTTTTGTCAATCTTGCTTTCAATACTGAAAAACGAGGTGTTTAGCTGGATCACGCCTGTAACCATTAACACTGCCACTGCAATGATTCCTGCACCCATTACTCCTGCGCCAATTAAAATCCACCTGGGAACCCCCAGTCCTAAATCTTTGTCCTTGGTAATTTCCCGTTCCTTTACCTCTGCGGCCAACAGTTCTTTCTGAAACTCTTCTGCAGACTGGGTTCTGTCGCAAACCTTTACATTCATGGCGTTCATAATGGCGGTTTCTACACTCTTGGGAATGGCAACGCCCAGCTTTGACGGACGCTTTACCAAATCCTTTGCCCTGCGCTCCATTGCATCATCCGGGGTTATCCCGGTCAGCATCTTGTAAAACGTCGCCGCCATGGCGTATACGTCTGTCCATGGCCCCTGGTCGCTGCGGCTCCGATACTGCTCTTCTGGCGCATAACCTGGCTTAATGATAACTGACAAACTCTTGCTGTATTTCGTTGTAGCATATCTGGATGCTCCAAAGTCGCACAGCTTGATACTGCCGTCTTTTAAAAGATAAATATTGTCTGGAGCCACGTCCCTGTGGAGAATCCCCTCTTTATGTACTTTTTCCAAAGCGGTCAGCATGGTAAGGACAATAGGCATGGCTTCCTCTAAAGACATTTTGCCTTCTCGCTCCAGCTTCTCTTTTAGCGTCTCGCCTTCCAGATATTCCATGATAATATAGGCCGTATTGTTGTCTTTAAAACAGTCAAATACATGTACAATATCCGGCTCATTCTGGAATTTGGCTAACCGCTTGGCTTCTTCCACAATATTTTTAAGTCCGGCCTGGAATTGTTCTTCTTTCTCCCCGCTGTATACCGTTACCACTGTCTGAGTTGGCATACGCGTGGAAAATTCACTGGGCATGTACTCCTTAATCGCCACTTTCATATTCAGGCGGGTATCATAGCCCAGGTAGGTGATACCGAATCCACCAAACCCCAATACTCTGCCGATAATATATCGCTCATGGAGCACTGTTCCCGGCGTAATGTGGTAGGCTTCCTGGGCTGGCGTTCCTCTCATATATCCGCAGTGAGGACATATGTCAAACGCTTCATCAAATTCTTCCATACATCCCATACATCTAGTGTTCATTATTTTTTATCCTCTTTCCCGATAATTGATTTAAAATGGTACAATTCCATTGGGCGGCACTGTCTCCGCCTCATTAGGTGGGGCTGTGGGAGCCGGTGACGGCGAATCTGGCCCTGATGGTTCTGGCTGCGCCGCTGATGTTGGTTCCAGAGGTGACTGTACCGTCGATGGTGGTTCCGATACTGTTTCTGACGGCTGCACAGCTGATGTAGATTCTGGTAACTCGGATGGCTGTGCTGCTGATGTGGACTCTGGCGCTGCTTCTGATGATAGCTGCGCCGCTGATGTAGACTCTGGCGCTGCTTCTGACGGTGGCTGCGCCGCTGATGTAGACTCTGGCACTGCTTCTGACGGCGGCGGCGCTGATGATGTAGATTCTGGCGGCGACTGGCTTGTGGGCTGGGGCTTCGTCTCTTTCGCCTGTGTTTCCGAAGGCCGCTGCGCTGATGTCTCCTTTACCTCCGATGCTTTTGTCTCCGGCGGCCTTGACTCCTGTTTGTCGGGCTTATTCGCTTCTGGTGCTGCCCCTGATTCTGCTAATTGGGGAGGCGTCTCTTCTTTGTCTGACTCTGCCAGTTTCGGGCCGCTGCTTACTGTAACGGAGATCGTTTCCCCTGGTAAAAGGGTACCGCCGTCCAAAGCGCTGGGACTTTGTCTGATGATCCTGCCTGCTGGTATGGAACTGTCATCCGTCTCTTCATATTTGATCTCCAGATTAAATCCAAGCTTTTTACTGATTTGATCGGCGCTCTCCTTATCCAGATTGACCAGATTGGGGACTCTTACCTGATCCTGCTCTGTGGGATTGGCAAATTGCAGTTCACTTTTCCCATTATGGATCTGAAAAACAACTGTCCCGGTAATCAGTGCAATGCTCAGGGCGGCTGCCCCCCAAATAATCTGACTGGGAATCTTTTTATCTTTCCTCTTCAGAGCCTTTCCAGGTTTTTCTTTACCGTTTCCCCGAAATTCCAGCTTAAAATTCTGGATATCTGTTGTCCGGTAAGGAACCGCCTTTTCCAGACCATTTTTTATGGCTTTTTTCTCATTTGGTTTTAATCGGTATACTGCCTTAGAGAAATCCCCGCCTTCCTCATAGGATTTTCCCACTGCCAGACTAAAAAGCGCTGCTGACAATCCATATATATCCGTCCAGGGGCCAGGATTTCCATAGTCCAGACTGTCCAAATGCCCGCAGATACATCTTGCCGGTTCCGGCGTCCTCAAAATCAGGGTGTTTTCCGGCGTTACCCAAAAGCTGTCTTCGCTTATGTTCCCATGGAGAATTCCCCTGTGCTGAATCTTCTCGACAGCTTCTATCGCCTCATTCATCAAAAGCTTTCTTACCTGGGGTTTCAGATGTTTCTCTTCTGCATAATCCCTTAATACCGGCAAATCATAATATTTTGAAATGAGATACGCCGTATGATTTTCCTGAAAGCAACTGTACACCTGTCCAATATCCGCTTCCCGGTAAAGGTACATCAGCTTTCTGCCATTGCTTATAAACGCTTCCAGTCCCTTGTCAAAAAGCTCTTTTCTGGTCTGGGCTGTAAAAATGCTTACGCTTTTCCCATCGGATCTGGATACACAGTAATCCGGAAAAAACTCCTGTATCAGCACTTTTCTTTCAAAAATCGTGTCCCAGCCAATATAAATAATGTCCGTTTCCCGCTTTGCCTGATCTTTACCTACAATATACCTGTTTTGGAGTTTTGTACCGGGAGCCAGATAGATTTTCTCTTCCTGCACCCAGACCTGATCCGCGCCGCAGTAGGGACACTGGCAAAGGCTTTCGTCATATGCTTCCATACATTCCAAGCAACGTGTCATATCCTAATTTCCCTCTCTTTTGCTACTCCTGGAGCATCTTGATTTGATTTAACTCATTTTCCGCACCGGCCAGTTCTCCGTTAATCCCGATATATTCCTGATACATGTCTTTGTTCAATGGAAGAGCCAAACCACCTCGTACATTCAAAATATCCTGTCCCTGCTCAGAAAGAAGATAACTCATAAACGCCTCTGCCGCTTCCCGCTCTTCTTCTGTCAGGTCAGCAGATATGCTAAGCTGCTGGGAAAATCTGGCATACACCTGTCCCCTTCCTATTTCAGAAGGCCAAACCACCTCGTACAGGCCAGTCAGGTTTTCCTGAACCTGGGTATAATCGCTGGTAGTTCCCAGCAAAACAGCTGTCTCTTTGTTGTAAAAGTCCGCTTTCTCCTGGCTAATGCCGTCATTTCCTCCCATTTCCTCAAGAAAGCCGCTGTATAAACCTTCATCCTGCAAATCCATACTAAACTGGCCGTCTGCAATCTGTTCCCCGGCCCACAGCGGGATGTCCTGACCTTCTCCTTCTTCCATCATGCCAATATTGACATAAACCACCGGCATCTCAAAACCTGTGGGCATCTGACTCCGCGTTTTTCCATACTCTTCTATCTGATCCTGAAAGTAATAGGTATCTGCCTTTAAATCTTTTCCAAAATTTTCCAGGGGCGCTGCCGATTGGTTCAACTCTTCTTCTGTCAGTCCACTGCTGTTAAAAATATCCGGCTTTTCCAAACCGCCGGACAGGGCGGCCTCCTGCTGCTGTTTTGTTGCCTCTTTTAACGTGATGTGAACGTCCTTATAATACTGGTTAAACTCTTTTGCAGCCGCTTCATACAGTTCTTTTCTGTCTCCATTATCTGCTTCTACCCACAATTCCAGATCCGCCTTCAGCCCATAAGCCTGTTTCTTCTTATTCTGATACAGCATAAAGCAGGCTCCTCCACCTACGCATAAAACCAGGCCGATTACGCCGATTCTCACCCATCTGAACCGCTTTCTTCTGGAAATTTCCATATTTAAGGGAATTACCTTTTTTTCCTGCCGGATTGCGCTTATAAACTGATCCATTGTTTGAAAACGCAGATCCTGATCCAGGGCCATTGCCCGCATAATGCTGTTATTTAAATACTCCGGTATCTCTGAATTTATAGCCTTTGGCTCTATCAGTTCATCTTTTTCTACCCGGTTTACAGACTCATCCGGCATTTTTCCTGTCAAGGCTCTATAAAGAACTGCTCCTAAGGCATAAATATCCGTCCAGGGGCCCTGACGACTCTTATTGCGATACTGCTCCGGCGGTGCATAGCCCGGTTTTAAAATAACAGACATCGTCTTTTCACTTTCACCAGTAGAAAATCTGGCTGCGCCAAAGTCAATCAGTTTAATCCGCCCATCGCTGCACATGAAAATGTTATCCGGGCTGACATCCCTGTGAATAATCTTGTGTTTATGAATCACTTTCAGCGCATTGGCTACTTCGGTTACAACACTGACTCCCATGTCAATGTCTACCTTTCCCCCATGCTGGCTGATGTATTCTTTAAAGGAAACACCGTCCAGAAACTCCATAATAATGTATGCGGTATTATTTTCCTGGAAATAGTCAATGACATTGACAATATTGGGCTGCTGGTTAAATTTGGCCATATTCTGGGCTTCATCCAAAAAGCGGCTTTTTCCGGCCTGAAACTCCCGCTCTTTATTACCGCTATAAATAATGACTTCCTTCTCACCAGGAATCCGGTTTACCATTCCGCTTGGATAGTATTCTTTTACTGCTACTACCCGATCTAATTTTGTATCCCAGGCCCGGTAGGTAATACCAAAACCGCCCAGGCCCAGAACCGTACCTACCTGAAACCGGTTTCCCAGCATGACTCCCGGCAAAAGGCAGTATGCTTCTTTCGGGGCCTGGCCCCTTACAAATCCGCAATGAGGGCAGATCTCAAACTGGTCATCGTATTCCTTCATGCAGTTAAAGCATCTGACCATGACTGCATCCTCCTTTCATTTCTTTTTCATATTTCATCAAAATTACTGTTGTATTATCCTGAGTCCTTTCCGCACAGTTTTGGGACATATCCAAAAGTCTGTCAACAGCCAGTTCCATATCAAAATCATTATCCCGAATCATGGCATAAATCTTTTGTTCGCTCATGGCTTTGTAAAGCCCATCACTGCACAGCAGCACAATATCCCCGTCCTGCAGCAAAAAGGGCTGTCTATTTATATCGGTTCTGGCCAGACCGTTCATGCCCACATAACTGATTAAAGCCTCCGCCATTCTGGTATTGGATTCTTCCTCAAATTTCTTTGCAGAAATCATTCCAGCATCCCTTTGTTCAGTAAGCTGGAGACGATAATTGTGTTCTCTGGTTAAAGCCCTGATTTTATCTTCTCTTATGAGATAGATTTTGCTGTCTCCTACAGACATGACGTAGAGTTCTCCATCCCGAATCAGGGCTGCCAGTGCAGTTGTTCCCGCATTCAGCGGCCTTCCCTCCTGATTTCTAAGTCCGGCAACTTTTCTGTCCATCTCCTGTGCCGTATGAAAGAAAAATTCCGGAATTCTGCTCTGGGGCTTTTCCTGTAAAAAAGCGTCCGCCATCACCTGGACCGCAGTCTGACTTGCAGCCTCTCCGCCGTTTAAACCGCCCATTCCGTCACACAGTATCCCCAGCACATCTCTTTTATCTGTATAAATATAAGCAAAATCCTGCTGATACTCTCTGGTTCCGATAATGCCTCCGATGCCTGTCTGTACATCCAAAGCATATTCTATCTGATTTACAATATAGTTCATCTTTCTACCGCCATGTAATGATAAGTTCCATAGGTCCGGCTTTTACCACATCTCCCGGATTCAGCTTTACTCTGGTATTTGCTTCCAGTATTGTCTCATTCACCCTGGTTCCATTGGTGCTGTTTAAATCTGTAATCCAGATTTCATTGCCATCTCTTTCCAATCGGAAATGCTTTTTTGAAACCCTTGGATTTTTCAGCAGAATATTACAGGGTTCTCTTCTTCCTGCAGTTAATACTGTTTTTATCGGCCACTGAAGCTTTACAGGCTGTTCTCCATTTTCCCGGATTTCAATATTTAACATAATTTCATCCTTTTTTTCATCAGACTCTTTTTCCTGTGAAACAGGATCAAAATCAAGTTCAGATGAATCTTCTGCTTTTCGCTTTCCGACCTTGGCCAAAATCACGATACACAAAAGAACAATCGCCGCTACTAACAAAAATAACAGTGTCCGGTAATCAGAAGGAATCTTGTTTTCTTCTTTTTCAACATACAAAAATCCGGCATTTTTTACTGGATTTTTTTCCATAGAGCAGTCTGCAATACCAGTACAGGAAATCTCGTACTCTCCTGTCTGAAAATCGTCTGTCAGAGTCAGCATAACTGCATCGTTGTTTTCTCCGCTCACCATAATTCCGCTGACTCCTGCAATATTGCCATCCAGAGATACCATATAGTTGGACACATTTTCCAATCCAGTCACAGGTTCGCTGAAACGGATTTGTATTTGCCTGTCCCCTGCCTGGGCTGTTTCCACAATCTCCGGCTGCACCATATCCGGAATCCAACGGGCATTCATCACCTGCTTTGACATGGTTTTATCTGAATCTGATGAGCGCAGAAGAAATGTGGTCATTTCATTGCTTACCAGATTATTTTCGGTCTGAAACTCCAGCCGGTTCATAGACAGCAAACTCCTTTGAAGTTCCTCTAACGTTCCTTCCGTTTCCCCCGGTTTCAGCAGCGTCAGACCGCCTCCGGTCGTACGGGCAAACTCACCGAAACTGTTGATATTATTCCGCGCTGTCTCTTCAATGCACATGGCGTAAACAGGAATCCCCTTTTCCTGAAGATCGCTCTGGGCTTCCTGAGACATCGTTTTTCCCACTGCGATGTCCTCTCCATCTGAAAAGACTACCATCACCTTTCGCCTGCATTCTTCTGCTGTTACCGCGGATGCCTGGTCTCCAGCCTGAGAGATTGCCTCAAAGAGCAGTGTCTCCTGATCGTTATTTGACAGTTTGCTTAAAATCTGTTCTAGTTCTTCATCTGTCTGGGAACCATTGCACAGCAGACGCACTTCTTCTCCAAAACTATATAAAATCAGACGATCCTGTTCCCGCAGATTCCTCTGAAAATTTAAAATCTCGTCTTTTATTTCCGAAAAATGCTTTGTGGGAATAGATCCTGAAATGTCTAATAATACATAGTAATAAATCGTTTCTCCCGTATCCTCAAATACCTGATTTTGGACAAATTCCAGACGTTCCTGTCCCAGATATCCTTCGGCAGTTTCATTTGTTCTGTCCGGCAAATTCCCATATACAAATACTTCCGGAAGATTCAGATACACACTCTCCAGAGTTTCCTCCTGAATGGTCTGTTCGCTTTGAATCTCTGTTTGTTCTGCAAATGCTGTTCCTGCTGCAGCCAGACTCATAAACATCCCCATCACCACTGCAGCAGTCTTTTTTCTCATTTTTCCCATTCCCGTTTTGTCCTTCCTGCACGTTTGTTAAACAATCCAAACACCGATGGCTGAATAGTTATCCATATCTTTCCGCTTTCCGTTCTTTTTAACAATGGCCTCCATTTTTTCCAGCCATTGAGCCGGATCTGCCGCCTTTTTTAAACAGGCTTCCATTTTCTTCTCGTCAATTAATTCCCAAAACCCATCGCTGCACAGCAAAAACGCCATATTAGGAACCAGAGGAATGGGGGTAGCCAGTTCATATTTGGGAGGGGCCGACGGTTCTCCCATGGCTCTTAAGACTCTGTTTCTGTCCGGATGATTCCGGATCTTTTTCTCTTTCAATTCCCCTGCATTTACCAACATCTGGGGAACGCTGTGGTCCAGCGTCCTGGCCTGGACCTTTCCGTTGCGGAACACGTACAGCCTGGAGTCACCAATATGCCCATACACTGCATATTCATGCGTAAGTTCTAACACTACCAGGGTGGTCCTCATCCCCCTTTTGTGGATGTCCTCTTCCTGCAGTTTTAAAATCTTTGCCTGGGCAGAGCGGAAAAATTCCGGCAAATCCAAAGGCTTCCGATTCTTATCATTGGAAAATACCCTGATTACCTCATCCACTGCCGTCTTAGATGCCACATCCCCATTCCCATGACCGCCTAATCCATCTGCCAGAACAAAGCAGAACCCGGAGCCATTCTGATACATTCCGATGTAATCTTCGTTGTGCTCCCTGTCCCCCGCATTGCTGAGCAATTCAAATTTCACCATAACATTTTCTCCTATCGAAAAGTAAGGCCTCCCAGGATAAAGCTTTGGAAGACCTTAACTCTGCTTTATCCTGCTGCCGTTTCAGCCTGAATCTGTTCAGGAAAAGCTAACTTATTACTCCAGGCGAAAACTGTTTGTCTTATCGCCAAGGTAAATAATTGTACCACGGGCCACCAGCTTCGCTGTACCTTCTTCAAACCGGGTTCCATTTTCTGTAAATGTACCGGAGGTGGCAGAATAATTGGTCACATAATAATTATCTGTCTTTGCGTCGTAGTGAATCTTGCAGTGAAGACGGCTGACTTTGGACTGGAACTGGTTGAATACGATCTGGCAGACAGTTGCGTCTCTTCCCATTACAATCTCGGAACCATCGCTGACATCGAATGTAAATCCTGTATACTCACCTGCAAGTCCCCGAATTACAGCAGGCTCTCTTGGAATTACTCCGCCATCTCTGTCCTCTATATATCCATCATTGGTAACTACCACATCTGAAAATGCAATCATCATTTTAAAAACAGTAGCAACAATTCCCATACCAGGGATAACAGTCAGCCATGCAGTATTGGGATTAAACCGGAATTTCCCAAAAAAATCCCTATAATACAGGAAAGTAAATACCATAACTGCAATGCCGTATCCACATAGAATTACAGTAACTACAACCGGGCTCTTAGTTAATCCCAAAACAATCCAGCTTACCAGAGCAACTATAACTCCAATAATCGTTGCAGATTCCCCAAACAGAAAAATATTCCACCAGGGCCTTTCTGTAATCTCCATCATGTAAAGCTGTCTTGCAATCGGAATAAAAGGTTTCCAGTCCCCTTCTACTCCTGCTTTCTTTCCAATACACATGTATGTATAGCCGTTAAAGAGATAAATTCCCAATGCGGCAAGAAAAATCACTACCCATGACATACTCATAAATACAGAAAACAGGCTTCGTATATTTTCTGCTAAAGACATTAATTCATAAAAATCCATTTTTTACTCCCCCCTGGTTTATTCTGGCATTGGCCAGGTAAATTTATCATCGCAGCAAGGAATCAGCATTAATGATACGTCTCCTACCTGGATAATGTCATTTTTGACAATCTTTTTAGGCTCTAATACCACTTCATCTTTTAAATAAAATAATTCTCTGGAATCTCCTGGGCGCACCATAAACATATTCTGTCTTGGCTCATAGATTATAATCGCATGGCGTCTGCGGGATACCGTATTGTCTCCTGCCAGACAAACATCCATATCGCTGTCTCTTCCTATAAAGTTAGAGCCGCTTTGTAGACAATAATCCTTACCTGCGAAGGGGCCTCCCACACAGACCAGCCATCCCACTGTAGGTCTGGACGTTCCCTCTAACTGATTATTGGATGTAAGACTGATGGTTTTCCCTTCATCCAAATCATCGCTGACTGTAAACTTATCCAGTTCATTTCCTGCCACTGTTTTGTCTGGGTCCTCAGCAGGTGTCCTCTGTTCCTGTCCATTCAGGCTTACTGTAACATTTTCGTCCACTGCTGCATTGCAGTGAGGACAGGATGGGTATTTGTCTGCATCATAATAATGCCCCTGACTGCATCTTACCGTTCTCATACTCCACTCTCCTTAATCTTTCAATTTTTTGATATATAACATCAACTCAATTATACCAAATCATCCTTATTTTCTTTCATATTTGACAAAATTCACCTTGTTTCGAGCATAATTAAACAGGCCCTCCCCATAGCTGATTCTGCTATGAGCGGACCTGTTCTGTTTTTACCGGTTTTCCTGATTCACTTTCTAATCCTGTGCATGGCTGAACTGTTACAACATCAGTGTATAGTTACTTCAATTCTCCTGACTGTTCCTGTGCCCAATGGTCTGCAATAACATCTGGAGCATATACAAACATCATATGTATATCTTCCTCTCCGGTATTTGATAAAGAATGGCTCTTTCCGGAAGGAATAAATACAAAATCTCCCTCTTTTACTCTCTGCTTTTCTCCATCGATTTCTATTACTCCACAACCTTTTAAAACAGTATAACTTTCTACTGTTTCGTGATGATGTTCCGGAATCCCTCCTCCAGGATAAATCACAACAAAGCCCTGGCAGAATTTTTCTCCCTGTATTGCTCCATTTTGTCCTAAAATCACTCTGGTTCTGCGTCCTGCAGGAAATTCCATCCCTTCAATATCAAAAATATTCACTTTATCCATTTATACAACTTCTTTCTGGCTTAAATTTTTCTGACAGACTCACGAATGATTAATTTTCCACAAAAATAAGTATTGCTTTGGCGCGCGCAGGTTGCTGTTCTCATCTGCTCTTCCAGTTTTCCAAAAACTAATTCTGCAGTGTCCTGAAGAGAATGCCGCAGCGTCGTCAACGGTGGCGTCAGATATTTAACAAACGGAATATCATCAAAACCAATTACTGAAATGTCTTCTGGAATTTTTAATCCCAATTCATGGATTCCCTGATAAATTCCAAAAACCATATAATCATTGAATGCAAAAACAGCAGTTGGTCTGTTCTCCTTTTGTAATAACTCTACCGTTTTTTCATAAGCATCGTCTTCTGAGTGGATATTCCGAATCACGTACTCATTCTTTTGTTCCACTCCGTATTCTTCCATTGCTTTCATCGCACCCTGAAAACGTTCCTGATTATACTGACAATCTTTATCATTAATTATAAAGGCAATATCTCTGTGTCCATTTTCTAAAAGATAATGAACCACCTGATAAGCAGCCTCTACATTGTCAATGTTGATACATGGAACATCCAGATCAAATGTACGATTCACTACTACCATAGGAATTGCACCTACAAACGGCTTTACATGCTCTACGCTTTCCGTTGATGCAATGTACAAAATTCCATCAACAAATAAATTCTGCAGTGTTTCAAAATACTCCTTTTCTTTTTCTATATCCCCCAGCGCATCACACAAAATCATAGAATATCCTGCTTTTGTGGCATATGTCTCCATACACTTTACGATTTCCGGATAGTACGGATTCATAATATCCGGGATAATCAAACCTATCAGTTTGCTTCCGCCTTTTTTTAAACTTCTTGCCGCCAAATTAGGTTTATAATTCAATATACGAACAGCATCCAATATCTTCTGCTTCTTCTCCGGCTCCACATATGCAATTCCCGACAATGCTCTGGAGACAGTACTCGGAGATACCCCTGCATATTTTGCCACATCCCGAATTCCAGCCATATGACACACTCCTTTAAATAAATATCTTATTTAAAGATAACACTGTTTTGAAAATTTTTCCAGACATTTTCAAACCAATTATATTCCTGTGGAATCGGACGCACCTTTCTCCATAAAACTTCGCAGGTATCATTCTTTTTATCATATGAGATTTCCTGCAGGACAGAAGTATCTGTCGGCTTCACAAAGGTTCTGAACAGTTCAGCTAAACGGTTATCCGGCAGGGTTCCTTCCTGATTATAAACCAGGTAAGAACCTCTGCTGATTCCAATATTCTGTGTATAATCCAGCATAGCAGCTAAATATACATATTGGCTTAACAGCAGTTGCCTGATCCGATATAGTTCCGCCAGTTCACATGGCTTTAAAATTCTATGATTTTTTCTGAAATTTTCCCTTTGCTTTTGATTTTCTAAAATTGCTTTTTGCAAATCCTGTTCTTTACGAATACACGCCCCATATCGGGTCATCCGGTGCTGAAGCTGTTTCTTCTCTTCTTTTAAATCCATGATTCCCTGTTCCGAAGGTGCCAAAGATTCCTCTGCAAAGACCACTTCCTGCTCAATCATATCGCCATAAACCTGTAAAAAAGTTTCCTGTTCCAATGGCGTATCTTTATAATGATGCGCAATATACTGGGCAGCTCTCAAACCTCCTACCTGCCCGGAATTTAGTGCACTGCCTCCAGGACGATAAATACCATGAGATCCATTTGCTTCTCCAATTACAAACAGATGCGGCAGCTCACTCTCCCACCACTGATTACCGGAAATTCCTCCATTATTGTGTTGTGCACAAACCTGTATTTCCAGATATTCTTTTCCAATGTCAATCTTATGACTGGAATAAATTTCAATCGCTTTAGGATTCATACGCTCTAAACGTTTATACGGCGTGTCTGCCAATGCATCGCAATTCTCCAGATAGGTTCTCGCTTCACCTGTCAGAGCGCTAAAATCAACTCCTTTTTCATTTTGCAGGGCAGATGGATTATGTATAAAATCCAGGAATACCTTTCTCCCAAACAGCACACGTTCCTGATACACTAACAAATCAATCAGCGACGAACCCTGGTGGAATGTTTTTTTCGGATCAAACGGCCATTGGTACCCCTTCAAAAATACAGCTTCTACTAACTTTTCCGGTGTGTCAAAATATGGAACCAAAAACTCTTTTTCGTCATTTCCCTCTTGATCTGTAGAAATATATCTGGGGATACACTGCTGAAAAGAACCAGATAAATTCCACCTAAAACCAACAGATGCAATGCCGAACTGGGACTCCGTTAAATTTTTCGCGGGGATTCCCTCTTGAAGCAGGACTCCCAGCCCTCCTGTCTGGCTATGAGGATAAACACTGGCTTCATACATACCTGCTTCTCCCCCTGTTGCCCAAATCACATTTACAGCACTAAACACTGCATATCGCAGGACATCATCTGCACATTGTTTCTTATTTAATGTGACAATCCCCCCCATCTCAGGCTGTTCTTCCCCTTTTACCAGCAGCCGTACCGCCTGATATCCATCATAAATGGGAATTTTCTGTTTTCTTACTTCCCGTTCCAAACATTCTGTCATATATTTTGAAGTCAGTGGTCCGGCTGAAATCCCTCTCTTAAGTGGATCGTGGTCTGTTTTATACCCAACATATTCTCCATATGCGTTATGAGGAAACGGCACACCCAGTTCTACCAGATGAAAAAATGCCCGCAAAGAACCTGCTGCTTCGCAGAGGGCCAAATCCCCATCCATGCACCCCCCATCGAATAGTGTCTGTGCCATTTTTAATACACTATCCGGTTCCGAATCACATAAGGTCATTTTATAATATGTCTGTTTGTCTGACCCTGTATTTCTGGAAGTCCCCATCATAATGCCTTCTGTAACCAATGCAATATCATTTTGCCCTAATTGTTTTAGGGCCAATGCAGCGTTTAATCCGGCAGCGCCTGTTCCAACGATAATTGTATTATATTGATAAAACGGAATTTTTCTCAAATCCATATCAAACTCCTGTATCTCATCCCTAATTAAAGTCGTTTTATGTGAAATCCTCCATCCACATCCATGTAGCTTCCTGTTGTATACAAAAAATCTCCAGAAGCAAAACTCCTGACTGCCTTTGCTACATCTTCGCCGGTTCCCCACCTTGCAATAGGAAATATTCCCTGCTCAATTAATGCTGAATACTTCTGTTCTGCTGTTTTTGTCATATCCGTACGAATTATTCCCGGCCGAACCTCATATACAAAAATATTTTCTTTCGCCAGACGATCGGCATACAGTAACGTCAACATTGCAATTCCGGCTTTAGATACGCAGTATTCTCCCCGATTCGTAGAACTGACTTCTGCTGAGCAAGAAGAAATATTTACAATAATTCCCTTTCTTCCATCCTGCTGCTCTTGACCAATCATTTTTCTGGCAACTAATTGTGTCATAAACATACACGCTTTGGTGTTTGTATTCATCACATAATCATAACTTTCTTCTGTCATATCAAGAAGATCCTTGCGGACTTTAGGCGCTACACCGGCATTATTTACCAGGACATCAATTCTCCCCAGTTTTGCTGCTGCTTCCTTTACAACTCTCTCCCGATCAGAAGACTGACTAATATCACCTGCCAGCCATTGGTAATCTACCCCGGCCTCTTTTAACTGTCTGACACTTTCCGGATAATTTGATTCCTCTTTTGTAGCCATTACTGCTACCGAAAAACCACTCTTTCCCAATTCCTTTGCCACAGCCAGGCCGATCCCTCTGCTTCCGCCTGTTACAAATGCAGTTTTCACCTTATTTTCCCCCTCAATTTACTTCATTAATAAATCAGGCAATGTCATGGTCAATGCCGGAACATACGTAACTAAAAGCAATGTAATTACCATGGGAATGTATAATGGAAGGATTGCCTTTGAAACTTTTTCAATCTTCATATGACCGATTGCACAACCTGTAAACAACGCTGTTCCTACTGGCGGGGTACATAATCCAATTCCTAAATTCAGCATCATTACTACGCCAAATTGAATCGGGCTCATTCCAAAACTTTGTACTACCGGCAGCAAGATCGGAGCCATAATCAAAACCAGAGGCGCTAAATCCATAAAACATCCCAATACTAAAAGGATCATATTGATTAAAAGCAACACCACATACTTATTATCACTGATTCCCAAGAGTAATTGGGTTGCCAGACTGGGAACATTTAAATAGGTCATCATCCATCCAAAAGCACCTGCAGCAGCAATCAATCCATATACCATCGACAACGTTTTTACTGTAGATCCAAGAATCCTTGGTATGTCAGAAAGCTTCAGTTCCCTGTAAATAAAAAATCCCACAAAGGCACAGTATAAACATGCGATTGCCGCAGATTCTGTCGCCGTAAAAAATCCTGCCGAAACGCCTCCAATGATAATTACCATTGCCAGCATAGCAAAAAAAGTGTCCTTTGTTACTGCCAGCGCTTCTTTAAACGGTACGCGTTCTCCTTTTGGATAGTTTCGCTTTTTTGAAATAATATAACAGCAAATCATAAGCGAAATACCAAGCAGAATACCTGGTATATATCCTGCGCAAAACAGACTGCCTACAGAAACTCCGCCTGCTACCATTGAATATAAAACCATATTATGGCTGGGGGGAATAATCAATCCCTGACAAGAACTTGCTACTGTCACCGCAACCGAAAAATCTTTATCGTACCCCGCTTCTTCCATCATAGGGATTTCCAAAACGCCAAGAGAAGAAACGTCTGCAATAGCAGAACCGGAAATACCTCCAAACAGCATTGATGCCAAAACATTTACATGCGCAAGACCTCCTGTAATCTGCCCCACACATACATTGGCAAATTTCAGGAGTCGGCTGGATATTCCTCCAGCCGCCATCAATTCACCCATCAGAATAAAAAACGGGATTGCTAACAGAGAAAATGAATTTAACTGTTTACACATTTGCTGTACCAGCGTCATTGCCGGAATCTCCATATAAATCATTGCCGCTGCAGCCGCTAATACCATTGAAAATGTGATTGGCATTTTTATAATTACCAGTATGGCAAAGGTCAAAAGTAAAATTGCAATCGCAATAGGCTCATTCATGATTCTCCTCCTTATCCTCATGCTCTTTGTCATAGGTATCTTCTGTCTTTTTATATGGTTTCAGCCCTAAAATATCTAAAAGCACGAAATAAATAATACATATTCCGCTAATCGGAATCATAATATACATCAATGTCGAAGGAAGTTTTGTAACCGGTAATGTCGAAGTGCTGGTATAAATACAGATCTTAATCCCATAATACAGGAAAATTGCCCCTACAACGAGATGGAGTATTTGAATGATTCTATCTACTGCTTTTTTCACAGTTTCCGGAAACCACGAATAAAACATTTCGACTGCTATATGCAAATTTTTTTCTACTCCAATGGCAATTCCGGCAAATGCCATCCATATAGTCAAAAGCAGCGCTATTTCCTGATTCCAGCGAATGTTTGATTGAAATATATTCCTTGCTGCTACCTGCATACTTACAATTAAAATAACAAAGAGCAATACCCATCTGGCATATCCATAGAGCACCTGGTACATTCTGTTGAAAACTACAATTAAACCTTTTTTTATTCCTCTAAGCATAATCAGTCTCCTATTGGATTACTCACCTGCTGCTACAATTTGGTCAATTAATTCCGCATATTTTCCATCTTCATAACTATACCAAATTGGCTCACATGCTTCCCGAAACTTTTCCAGTTCCTCTTCTGTCAACTCTGTAATGGTAACATTTCCAGACTCCAGCAGTTTTTCCTCATTTATCTTTTCCGCCTCAGCCCAGAGACCTTTCTGCAATTCCCAGGACTCTAATGCCACATCATCAATGATTTTCAAATCTTCCTCGCTGATTTTCTCACGAGTTTTTGTACTCATAACCAAAATATCTGCTGACATTGTATGGTTATCTTTCACAAAATACGGCGCCACCTCATAATGGGTAGTATCCAGATAATTTACAATCGAATTTTCCGCTGCGTCACACACTCCCGTCTGCAGTGCAGAATATACTTCAGAATAAGCAGTTGCGACAGAGCTGGCCCCAAGGGCTTCAACCATAGACATCATCAGTTCTGACTCCTGAACCCTGACCAACATTCCTTTCATATCTTCCGGGGAATGAATTTCCTTTTTGGTATTATAAAAGCATCTGGTTCCTGCATCGTAGTAGGTTAAACCATACAGTCCTTTTTCTGCCATTTCGTCACCGCGGAGAATCCCCATTCCCACTTCGCCGCCATGCGCTGCCCAAAAATGGTCCAAATCTTTATAAATATATGGCATCATCAAAGCATTATATTCTCCGACAAAATTTGTCATTGTAGACAAATCCGCTTTAATAATATCCATACCGCCATATTGTGCCTGTTCTAAGCAGGAAACTGCATCTCCTAATTCTCCATTATGGTGAACCTCAATAAAAATACGTCCATCTGTTCTTTTATTTACTTCTTCTGCGAACCATTCGACTGCCTTTGATGTAGCATTCGACTCCGGCTGATTATTTGCCAGTTTCAAAGTTAACGTATCTGCATTTTTCTGTGTCACTTCTCCGCTTTCTTTCTCTGCGGCAGACTGTGAAGAAGCTATAGCAGTTTCTTTTGTTTCGCCAGAAGAGCCACAAGCAGTCAATGCGCTGACCATCACTGCTGCAAATGTTAATGATACTATTTTTGTAAATCTCATAAGAATTTCCTCCTTCTACTTCTCTTATTTGCCTACCTGACCGAATATCCCCCATCAACAGGAATTAACGTACCTGTAATATAATCAGATGCCGAAGAAGCCAGAAAAACTGCTATTCCCTCAAAATCTTCCGGCACTCCCCATCTGCCCATAGGAAGCCTTTCATCTACCGGTTTTCTCTTCTCAGAATCATTCCAAATACTTCTCGTCAATTCTGTCTGAATATATCCTGGCGCTATCGCATTCACACAAATACCATACTGCGCAAATTCATTAGACAATGCTTTTGTCAGCCCCATAATTCCATGTTTGGAGCAAGTGTAACCCACTACATTGATTCCCCCAAATATAGTGAATAATGATGCTGTATTAATTATTTTTCCTTTATATCCTCGCTCTTTAAAATGATTGCCTGCTTTTTGAGACAATAAAAATGCCGAGCGGAGATTAACCGCTATGATCCTGTCAAATACTTCTGCCGGATATTCCAACGCGCAGGTTCGATACTGCATTCCTGCATTATTAAACAAAATATCAATACATCCTGCTTCCGTGATAATCTCCTTCCAGACATGATCAATTTCCTCCGACATTCCCAGATCTGCCTGATAGCATTTAATCGTTCCTCCCCTCTCTCTGACTTTGCGCTGAGTATCTGATAAGTCTGATACATCAATGGCTATAATTTCTGCCCCGGCAGATGCAAGTCCCTGCGCAATACCTTGTCCAATCCCCGCTGCACATCCTGTGACAACTGCTTTCTTCCCATATAAAGAAAATAAACTATTTGTCATTTCACAATTACTTCCCTCCTTAAGAAACCGTTTTCATGTATGTTATTTGTATTATAAGTCATGAAATCGGTTTCGTCAATAGTTTTTTTGTACATTTTCTACATTTACAATATACGAAAGGGTTCGTCTTGACGAACTCTCGCGCCGGAGCGCGGTTGCGTAAGTAACCATCTTCCCTAAGCGCGGAGTGCGCAACCTCGCGGAACGTTTTTATATCATAGGACGCAATTTCCTAAGATATAAAAAAGACCTGCCTCATAACTTGTCCAGTTATGCTGCAAGCCTGTTTTCACCGTTATAATCCGTTTTTATCTCCATACCTTTACATAAAAGCAGCAGTTTCGGCAATATCATTCTTTGCCAAAACTGCTGCTAACCCATTGTTTTTACTTTATTATACAGCCTGACTCTCTTCAGCGTGTTCCAACAATGTATTTTTGTATTTGTCTAAAATCACGCCCTGAATCAAATCTCTGGTCGCAGAATTGATGGGATGTGCAATATCCCGGTACTCCCCGTCTGCTGCCTTGCGGCTTGGCATTGCAATAAACAAACCCTTTTCTCCCTCAATCACTTTGATGTCATGGATAACAAATTCGTTATCCAGTGTGATGGAAACTATTGCTTTCATCTTTCCTTCTTTTTCGATTCGTCTTACTCTCAC
Source organism: uncultured Lachnospiraceae bacterium (assembly GCA_963557065.1). Classification (GTDB taxonomy): domain Bacteria; phylum Bacillota; class Clostridia; order Lachnospirales; family Lachnospiraceae; genus UMGS1370. The sequence continues at coordinate 38,567 of CAUWCT010000046.1, forward strand.
ATCTGTAATCTGCATAGATGCAACCCCTCCATCATTCTCGTATTACCTTTACGGTGTATATTTTCCTGCTGCGCCCCCGCGCTTTTGCAGGTTTTCCTGGCTATAGTGTATATCTCTCGTTTTTTTCTACAACAATCTTAATATTATCCGGCGTTCCAATATGGGTTGTGTTGGCGCGGATGGTATCCCTGCTCTCCACAATACAGTTTTCAATCACTGTATTATCCCCAATATAGACATCATTGAGAATGATGGAGTTTTTAATGATACAGTTGTTTCCAATATATGCCTGTTTAAACAGAATGGAATTTTCCACTGTGCCGTTTAAAATACATCCGCTGGATATAAGACTGTTCTTCACATTGGCGCCTGGATTATATTTTGCCGGCGGCATATCGTCAATCTTGGAATATACATCCGGATACTGCCGGAAAAAGTAATCTCTGACCTCCGGCTTTAAGAAGTCCATATTGGTCTTGTAATAGGACTCTACAGAGGCAATATTGCTCCAATAGGTATCCATCTTGTAGGCATAAATCCTTTTTAGGTTCTTATAACGGACTAAAATATCTTTTACAAAGTCATACCGATCTTCTGCTGCGCACCGCTCGATCAGTTCAATCAGCTGGCGTCTGCGTATCACGTAGATACCGCAGGAGATGGTATTGGCATCCGATACCATCGGCTTTTCTTCAAAATCTACGATCCTGCCGTCGTCATTGATTTTTACGCATCCAAAACGGGTAACATCCTCATTTTCCGCCATCTTTTTGCAGACAACGGTAATATCTGCTTTTTTCTCAATATGATATTCCAGTACCTTATTATAATCCATCTTGTAAATGCCGTCTCCGGCTGCAATGACTACATAAGGCTCATGGCTGCTTTTTAAAAATGACAGGTTCTGATACAGTGCGTCTGCTGTTCCCCTGTACCAGTCGCTGCTGTCTGCCGTAATGGTTGGAGTAAATACAAACAGTCCCCCCTGTTTTCTGCCGAAATCCCACCATTTGGAAGAGCTTAAGTGCAGGTTCAGGGAGCGTGAATTATACTGAGTAAATACGGCCACATTCTGAATGTGGGAATTGGTCATGTTGCTCAGCGCAAAGTCAATGCTGCGATAGCTTCCTGCCACCGGCATTGCCGCAATCGCTCTCTTGTTGGAAAGTTCTCTCATCCGTTTGCTGTTGCCGCCTGCTAAAACGATACCGATTGCTCTCATCTTATACCACCTGCCTTTATAATGTAGTCCCCGCTTGCCAGTGATCCGTCAGGATAGTCCTCCGGCTGGGTGACGCCGGAAATCGCTGTGTTTTTGCCAATCTTTACTCCGTCCGGAATGACAGAATGTTCTCCCACTGTAACCAAATCAAACTGATATACCTTGGGATCATACTTGCTTGGCGCATACTCGCCTGTACCGAGTTCAGCGTTCCTGCCAATACATACATCTTCTGCAATAATCGCCTTATTGATCACCGCGCCTTCTTCAATCCTGCTGTTCTGCATGATAATGGAATCGCGGATCACCGCACCTTTGCCAATGGTGACGCCTGCGCCGATTACAGAGTTGTGGACTTCTCCGTAAACTTCTGTTCCCTCGCCGATAATACTTCTCTCAATCACTGCTTCTGAGGATATGTACTGGGGCGGAATAATCTCGCTTCTGGTATATACTTTCCAGTATTCCTCATAAAGGTTAAATTCCGGAATAATATCAATGAGTTCCATATTGGCTTCCCAGTAAGAACCCAATGTTCCTACATCTTTCCAATAACCGTTGTACTCGTAAGCAAAAATCCTGTCTCCCCTTCCATGACAGTAGGGGATAATATGCTTGCCAAAATCGCAGCCGGGCTCGTCCTGCATCGTAATCAGGGCGTCCCGAAGTACAGGCCAGGAGAATATGTAGATACCCATAGATGCCAGATTGCTCCTGGGCACTGCAGGTTTTTCCTCAAAATCTGTAATCCGGTTGTGCTCATCGGTAATAACCACGCCAAACCGGCTGGCTTCCTCAATAGGAACCGGCATAGCCGCAATGGTGATATCCGCATTGTTTGCCTTGTGATAATCCAGCATTACTTCATAATCCATTTTATAAATATGATCACCGGAAAGAATCAGCACATAGTCCGGATTATATCCTTCCATATACTCCAGATTCTGATAAATCGCGTTTGCAGTACCTGTGTACCAATCGCTGCCCTTACTTCTCTCATAGGGCGGAAGAACGGTAACGCCTCCCACGTTTCTGTCTAAATCCCAGGGAATACCGATTCCAATATGGGAATTTAAACGCAATGGCTGATACTGGGTCAAAACTCCCACAGTGTCAACGCCGGAATTGATACAGTTGCTCAGCGGAAAGTCAATAATGCGGTATTTTCCCCCGAATGATACCGCAGGTTTTGCAACCTTCTGGGTCAGAACGCCTAAGCGGCTCCCCTGTCCGCCAGCTAAAAGCATAGCTATCATTTCTTTTTTAATCACGTTATCACCTCTTGCTGTTATATTTAATCGTGGGTCTATTATAGCATAGTTTTCATAAATAGTGAACAAATAGCAAGTTTTTTTATTGTATTTTTTGTGCATATTCTGACAGTATATGAGCCTAATATCGATTTTTTTACATTATAAGTTACATTTGTCAAATTTTAGACTGTTTCTTTACAAATTTTCCCTTTTTCGACATTGCAGCCGTTCAGCCGGGCATCTTCGGTTCCGTAATAGTTGTGCCATACATCTTCCTGCCCGCCTATGGCGGACAAAATGCGTCTGGCAAAGCAGCTGCCCGGTTCGCATAAAAAGTTTCGCAAACCCTTGAATCCATAAGGAAAATATAGTACAATCGAGTTTAAATATGCCAGAAATTTTCAAAATGCAGAAAAGGAGAATACTCATGGATTTGATTACAGTAAGAGAATTATATAAAAACCGTAATGCGTATCTGGGCAAAGAAGTTTCTGTCGGCGGCTGGGTCCGCAGCATCCGCGATTCCAAAGCATTTGGTTTTATCGTGGTCAGCGACGGCACTTTTTTTGAAACCCTTCAGGTTGTTTATCACGATACCATGCCTAATTTTGCAGAAATATCCAAATTAAACGTTGGATCTGCCATTGTCGTAAAGGGAACCCTGGTTGCAACTCCCCAGGCAAAACAGCCTTTTGAGATCCAGGCCGAACAGATTGACATAGAAGGCCCTTCTGCTCCGGATTATCCTCTGCAGAAGAAACGCCATTCCTTTGAATATCTGCGGACCATTTCCCATCTGCGCCCCAGAACCAATACCTTCCAGGCCGTATTCCGGGTGCGTTCCCTGATTGCCTATGCGATTCACCAGTATTTTCAGGAGAGAGATTTTGTCTATGTACACACTCCTCTTATCACCGGTAGCGACTGCGAAGGCGCAGGCGAGATGTTCCAGGTTACCACTCTGGATTTAAACAATATTCCGAAAAATGCCGGCGGTACAGTGGATTTTACTAAGGACTTCTTTAATAAACCTACCAACCTGACCGTTTCCGGCCAGTTAAACGGCGAGACCTATGCCATGGCATTCCGCAATATCTACACCTTTGGTCCTACTTTCCGCGCTGAAAACTCCAACACCACCCGCCATGCAGCTGAGTTCTGGATGATTGAGCCGGAGATTGCCTTTGCAGATCTGGAAGACGATATGGACCTGGCAGAAGGCATGTTAAAATACATCATCAAGTTTGTATTAGAGCACGCTCCTGAAGAGATGAATTTCTTTAACCAGTTTGTAGACAAAGGGCTTTTGGATCGGTTAAACGGCATCTTAAATTCTGAATTTGCCCGCGTTACCTATACGGAAGCAGTAGAAATCCTGGAAAAGAACAATGACAACTTTGACTACAAAGTATTCTGGGGCTGCGATCTTCAGACTGAACATGAACGCTATCTGACTGAGCAGGTTTACAGGAAACCTGTATTTGTTACCGATTATCCAAAGGAAATCAAAGCTTTTTATATGAAGCTGAATCCGGATGGAAAAACGGTTGCTGCTGTAGACTGTCTGGTTCCCGGCATCGGCGAGATCATCGGCGGCAGCCAGAGAGAGGATGATTACGAAAAACTGTTAGCCAGAATGAACGAACTTGGCTTAAATCCGGAGGATTATGATTTCTACCTGGATCTGCGCAAATACGGCTCTGCCCGCCATGCAGGTTTTGGACTGGGATTTGAGCGCTGCGTGATGTATCTGACCGGTATGTCCAATATCCGCGATGTTATTCCATTCCCAAGAACCGTAAACAACTGCGATCTGTAACGTACAAGTATCAAGAGAAAGAGGCCGCTTCTAAGACACTGCTGCATGACACTTATTTTGCCATGCAGCAGTTTTGGCAGCAGCCCTTTTTTCAGTGTACTGTCTCGTTTCACCATCCGCACGCCAGTGCGCCACAGGAGGTATTATGAAATTCATCCATACTGCTGATATTCACTGGGGGATGTCCCCGGACAGCGACAAGCCCTGGAGCAAGGAACGGGCGCAGGCTATCAAAGACTCTTTTCAGGAGGTTGTCAGACAGGCCGGTAAACGGGATGTGGATTTTCTGTTTATATCCGGAGATTTGTTCCACAGACAGCCGTTAGCCAGGGATTTAAAGGAAATTAACTACCTCTTTTCCACAATTCCCAGTGTGCGGGTTGTTCTGATTGCCGGAAACCACGATCGCATCCGGGCAAACTCTGCGGTTTTAAGCTTTTCCTGGTGCCCCAATGTCACATACCTGACAGGGGAGGATCTGGAATCTGTCTATATCAAAGAACTTAACACCGAAATCTATGGGTTCAGCTACCATACTGCTGAAATCCGGGAGGATCGTCTGAGTTCGATTCAGACTCCTGACAATGATCACATCCGTATTCTGCTGGCCCATGGAGGGGATTCTCTGCATCTTCCTTTTAACCGGGCTTGTCTGGCCTCTCTTCCTTTTGATTATATTGCCCTTGGCCATATACACAAACCGGAACTGGTGTTAGAGGGAAAAGCCGCCTACCCCGGCTCTTTAGAGCCTTTGGATAAGACAGAACTGGGGCCTCATGGATTTTATTACGGAGAAATCAATTCCCTCACCCATCGGGTCTCTATGCTGGAATTTGTTCCCCTTGCCCGATGCCAGTATATTTCTCTGGCAGTAGGGGTTACACCGACAACCACCAATTCGGAGCTGGCCGCCAGCATTTCCCAGGAAATCAGCAGACGTGGCGGTCAGAATATTTACCGTTTTCTCATCCGGGGGATGCGGGACCCGGACATTACCTTTGATTTGGACGTGCTGACTTCCCGTTTCCGGATTGTGGAAATTATTGATAATTCCGAACCCCAGTATGATTTTTCTGCGCTGTTTGCAGAACATCCCAGCGATATGATTGGATTTTATATTCAGGCTCTTCAAAAAGACGACATGAGCCAGGTAGAAAAAAAGGCATTATATTATGGAATCAATGCGCTTTTGCGCACTACGGATGAAAGGAGTCCGGTATGAAGTTATTAGACGTGTATATCAGTGGTTTCGGGAAATTTCACGATCGCTCCATAACATTCCATGACGGCCTGAATATTGTATATGGAAAAAACGAAGCCGGAAAGTCCACTCTTCACACCTTCATCCGCAGTATGCTGTTCGGTATGGAACGCCAGCGGGGCCGGGCGGCCCGGTCCGATTCCTACAGCCGCTTTCTTCCCTGGGAAAACAAGGGCGGATATGAGGGACGGCTGCGTCTGGAGAAAGACGGACATATTTACCGGATCGAGCGCAATTTTCAAAACAATAAAGCGTTTGTGATTGTGGACGAAACTGCCGGAAAAGAAATTGAGCCTACCAAAGCTTTTATGGAATCCCTGCTCAATGGCCTAAGTGAAACTGCATACAGCAATACCATCAGCATTGGACAGTTAAAAAGCGCTACAGATGGGGGAATGGTGGCAGAGCTGCGCAACTATATTGCCAATCTGAACACCTCCGGCAACATGGCGTTAAATATCACCAAGGCCACTGCTTTTTTAAAAGCCCAAAAGAAGGCGTTAGAAAATGAAATGGTTCCCGAAGCAGCCAGAAGCTACGCTTCCCTTCTTGGGGAAATCCGGAACATTGAAAAAGAAATCTCTGCTCCTGAATATGAAAATCATTTAGACAGCTATCGGAAGCAGCGGGAGCAGATGACCGGAACCATTGCCAGGAAACAGGCAGAAAAAGAAGATTTGCTTCAGAAAATTGCCAGGGGACGTCAGCTGTTAAACAGCTATCAATTTACAGACGGAACCTCTATCCGCGCTTATCAGGAGGAAGCCAGGTCCATTTACGGAAAATATCAGGCAGCCAGTGATGCCTGCGCCCGTCCAGGATCTAAACTGTTAATGATTTTGTCTTTTTTGCTGTGCGCTGCCTGTTTGATCGGCTGTGCTGCTGCCATTTTCTGGAAACCGGCAGGAGATCGCAGTTTTCCTCTGGCTTTTGGAGCCGGCGCTTTTGGGGCGCTTTTTCTGATAACCGGAGGATTGCTGGCATTTAAACGCAGCAGCAGAAAAAAAGAACTCAACTACTCTTCCAAGCTTCTGCAGGAAATTTTATCCCGCCACATTGGGGACAGTTCCATAAATACCCAGGCGATGGATGCCTTTGCCGCCCGGATGACCGAATATGAACGGCTGTATGACGCTTTAGTCAAATCCGAGGAAACGGCTGCTTCTCTGGTAAAAGAGATTGATACGCTTATGACCCAGCAGACCGGTTGTACGGAGGAAATCGAACATCAGCAGAGAACCCAGTGGGAGTTGGAACAAAAGCTGGAACATCTGGACAACTGCAAGACCCAGGCCGAAGCTCTCCGTCATATTCTGGCGGAAAATGACCGGATTGCCCAGGAGATCGCCGCCATCGATCTGGCCCATGAAACCATGACTTCTCTTTCTACCTCTATCCGCGACTCGTTCGGATTGTATCTGAATAAAGAAGCGTCTCACCTGATTGAGCAGATTACCGGCGGCATTTACAACAGCATGAGCGTAGACGAAAATCTTCATGTATTCATGAATACCAAAACGAAACTGGTTCCCCTGGAACAGGTCAGCAGCGGCACTATGGATCAGGTTTATCTGGCTCTCCGCCTTGCTTCTGCCAAATTGATCCAGAAAGGCGACGATCCCCTTCCCCTGATTTTTGATGACAGCTTTGTCCTCTATGATGATGACAGGCTGCGCACAGCCCTTCGCTGGCTGGCAGATGCCTATCCCGGACAGATTATTGTATTTACCTGTCACCAGCGGGAGGCGCAGATGCTGACCGCCAATCAGATCCCTTACCATCTGGTAGAAATTTAGTGTGCTGTCTCCGCAAAGAAAAACCGGGCGCAATCCATATGGATATGCGCCCGAAGTTTATCTCCCGCCAGTTCATTTCTCGCAGTTTTGCAGCTTTTAACAACTATTTTACGGCGATTGCCTCAATCTCAACTAATGCCCCTTTTGGAAGAGCTGCCGCCTGAAATGCAGCGCGCGCCGGGCAGTCCCCTTCAAAAAATTCCGCATAAACTTCATTCATAGGAACAAAGTTTGCAATATCACTTAGCAGGACAGTGGTCTTTACCACGTTATCCATGGTCATTCCTGCTTTTGCCAAAATTGCCTTTATGTTTGTTAAAGACTGTCTGGTCTGGCTTTTAATATCTTCTCCCGCAAACTCTCCGGTTGCCGGGTCAATGGGAATCTGGCCGGAAACGTAGCAGGTAACTCCGGATGCCATAATCGCCTGGCTGTAAGGTCCAATCGCTGAAGGTGCATTGGTCGTGCTGATTACTGTTTTAGACATAACTTGTTCTCCTCTTTTTATTATAGTGGTAATAGTTCAGCCCTGCATCTTCGCATGGCTGAACTGTTATACTGATTTATTCTGCGCCTGATAGACAGCTATGGCCTCGCTTAAATTAGACGCCTTTTCACTGCGGATAATCTTTGCCAGTTCAGACAGTTTGTCCGGCTGCAAAAATTCCTTGCCCAGATAGATTTCATACTGATCAGTTACCAGAATGGCCTGCTCCTTCGCATGAATTTGAGTATTTCTAAGTCTTTCCTCAATCCTGGCATGTTCTTTTTCCAAAGCTTCCATCCTGGCTTTATTATTATTCATAATCTCGTCTGCAATAATCGTCTTTGTGACTGTGTTAAATGTATTCAGCGCTTCCTTTTTCCTGCTGCTGATCTGCTCTAATTCCTGTTCAATCCGGGCAATCTCATCATCGTATTTTTCCAGGTTGTAAATGGCTTCATCCCTGTCTTTACGGATGGATACTGTAATTGCCCGGATCTTCTTTTGATTGCCGCGAATCTTGCTGCGAATCTCTTTCCCCTGTTTTAAAACAGCCAGATGGTTCATTTTTAGCTTATTGCCTGCTAAAATATACAGACCTCCGAAAACCACAATATCTGCTATATAGATTATGGCCAGAATCCAGAGTTTCCGGTCCGGCTCCGGCACCAGCAGATATATACCCAGAGGGATTCCTGCAAAACATATCAGAAAACTAAGCAGCAAAATCCCAAATTCTCTGATACTCCCAGTCATATAAAGTGCATAAAACCATGTGGTCCTGCAAAAAGAAGGCACCCTGTTTTGTTTAAACAGCGTTTTTAGTCGGGTTATCAATTCCTGGTTCTGATCCTTAAGTTCCTTTGTCTCTTCCAGGATTCGTTCTTTCATGCCCTGATTTTTTGCCTTTTCCCTCTTGGTCCGTATTTTCTTCAGTCTGTCCTGCTCTGCTCCTATCTCCTTATCGTAACTGACACTAATTCCTTCCATTCGCTTTTTTACAGTCAGGTTTACCTCTTCCTCTATGTCCAGGCGCTCCTGCTCCAGCTTTCTGTCAACCCGCTCTTCTTCTGCTTCCAGGTCCTCACAGGCCTTTTTGCTGCGGTTTAACTCTTCTACTGCTTTTATGGCTTCTGCCAAAAATGCAGAACAGTCTGTAATTCCCGATGTAATCCCTGCTCCCATGTTTCGTCTCCTTTGTATATAGAAAACTACTTCTCATTATTAACAGCCCTGAACTGTTACGTATAGATTACTACAAATTGCAGTCATCGACAAGGGGGAAATTCTCTTCTTTACAACGCTGTAAAAATCCGATATACTAACCGGGAGTTCTCAAAAAGGAGGCAAACACTATGTTTCGTATGTGGGGAAAAATCTGGAAAGACAACCATCTGTTGCAGGATACGGTTATCTGTATGCCGGACTACTCCATGTCCCGCACCCAGATGGTTTTTGGCGCTTTAGATGAGATCTGCAGCCAGTTTGACTTAGGCCACCCTATCTGGATGGATTCCACCATCCGAGAGTTTCAGCGCCATGATAAAACCCGTTTTTACCAAGACAGTTTTGTAGAAACCATTGATTTTGATTTTTTGGAGATTCAGGTGATAGAGGAATAATCTTAACCGTTCGGTCTCAAAGCATTGGATGGGATATCCGGATCTCTTCGCCCTCAAACCACAGACTTCCGATATATACCTGTCTGTCCCCACTGGGTTTTCTCCAATCTGTGTGGGCATGATAGATACAATAAAACTTTCCGTCTCCGGCCTTTACTACGCTGTTGTGTCCAGGGCCGGAAATCGTCTGGCTGGTACACAAAATCGGATTGTCCAGGTATTTCACAAAGGGCCCCATCGGGGAGTCTGCAACTGCTCCTCCAATGGCATAGTATTTTGATGCAAAATAATTTGCTGAGTACATCATATGATACCGGCCATTATGCTTAATTACAAATGGCCCTTCATTCCAAACCTGATTTCTTTCCGGCTCCTGCCGCTCCCATGCCTGTTCCGGCTTCAAAATCAATATTCCTTCTCCTTTTACAGAAATTTTGTCACTTCCCAGTTCAACAACATAAATCTCTGACTGTCTGATCCCATCTACAAAATGATCGGCGCCTGCTCTTGAGTAATAAAGATAATTTCTATCATCATCTTTTAGAACATGAGCATCTAATGCGCCGTAGCCAAAATCAAACATAGGCTGATTGTCCCATACATCCTGAAAAGGGCCTTCCGGCTTTTCGGAAACTGCCACTCCGATTCTAAGGGCTTCCTTCTCATATTTTTTCCATTGGGCAGTATAGTACATATAAAAACGTCCCTCAAATTCATATACTTCCGGCGCCCAAAAGCAGGAATTTCCAAAACTTTTTTGATCTGCCTGATAACAAATCTCCGGCCCTTCCCACTGATTCAAATCAACCGACTTCCAGCAATAGAATCCATTAAAATGGCTGGTAGCATACAGATAATAAATTCCGTTATAAAACAGTACATATGGATCTCCAATGTTGCGGATAGCTATTGGATTCTTTATATTCATCTCGCACTCTCCTTTTCTGATTTATCAGGGAAGCCGCCGCCTGCCGCTTTTTTTGATGTCTGGCTGCCAAAATATCCGGCCGGCGTCATACCTGTATGTTCTTTAAATACACGGAAAAAGTAATTATAATTTGAAAATCCGCATTTTTCTGCCACATCCCGCATTTTTCCTTCCCCTCCTTGAATTTTTTCAATCACATGATCAATTCGTACTTTTGTAAGATATTCGTTAAATCCAAGTCCCATATCTTCTTTAAAAATCCTGCTTAGATAAGCCCCTGATACTCCAAGGCTTTCTGCCACTTCGCTTAATGTTAAACCCTCATAATATTGTGAATGAATTTTTTTAAGAGCCCCGCTGGTATACTCATGGCAGTTCACTTTGGCTGCCGGCGATATTGCCCTGCAAATTTTTTCTGTTAATATTCGTATAAGCTGTCTCCATTCATTTACAGAAGAAATTTTATAGTAATCCTCATACGTATAAATGTTTCCATCAAATAAATATTCTTTTGCAATTCCCTCTTCTTCTGCTTTATCCGCTAATTTTTCCACCCATTTCACTGCACTGTCCTGAAATCCGGCTACTGCCCCTCCCTGCGCTTTCACGTCCTCAAAAAAATCATCCATCAATGTTTTTACAGCGTCATAATTGTCTTCTGCAAGCAGCGCCATGACCTGTTTTACTGCCGGAAATGACAGCGGCTGCCAGACAGCAAACGGTCTTCCTTCCATTTCCCAGGCGCATACCAGCTTTTTTTCTTCTTCATAAAAGAATATTTCCGCATTTTCTTTTGCCTGTTGATAATACTGCCTTAATCGAAAAATATCGCTGCAAATATCCGATATACTAACTCCCAGGTTCAGATTAAAGAACTTCTTTCCACCAGCTCCTATAGAACGCCCCCAGTTTTCCATTTTTTTCAGACAGGACGCCTGACTGACCTCTTTTCTGAAAGATATGATCACACAAAAACCTGAAACATTCAAATCTACCATTTGTGCAAATTCTGCTTCTTTTAAAATCTGCTGGCACATATGGTATAAAGAACGGTTCAATACCTCATCCTCTATTTCCTGATTTTTATAAATCAGCATAACTGCGATGCAATTTTTATTAAACGGTATGTTAAGATTTTTAATAATATTTTCAATTTGTTCTCTGTCAAATTCTTTTCGCAAGATCAGCCGTTTAAAAAAGGTCTGGGTCATCTGATCAACCGTCAGGTCTGCATGACTTTTCAAGTCCTCTTTCATCTTTGATTTTTCCATAATTTCTTTAATAAGCTGTTCTAAGTTTTCCTTCGTCAACTGGCTTTTCAGTATATAATCATAGGCCCCGTATTTTAAACTGTTTCGGACAAAGTAAAAATCATCGTATCCGCTTAAAGCAATTACATGGATGCCTGGATAATTTCTGTTTATATACTCAATCAGTTCTACCCCTGTAACCTTAGGCATATTCATATCTGTTAATACAAAGTCTATCTGCTCTTTCTCTAATACTTCTATGGCCTCCTGACCACTTAACGCATAAGAAACCACTTCGATCTCCAGTGCTTCCCAATCTACCAAAGCAGCTATCTGATTACACATCAATGCGTCATCATCCACGATCATTAATTTAAACATATAACTCCCCCCTTTACCGTAACACAGGCAGTTTCATAGTTGCTTTTGTATAGTAACCCTTTTTGCTGCTGATCTTTAAAAAATACTGTTCTCCATAAAATAGTTCTATTCTTTGCCGTATATTTTCCAAACCGATTCCATGAGTCTTATGACGGGTTTTATCTTTTCGTTCACTTTTTTCTGTAAATCCCACCCCATTATCTGCAACTGTGATTTCCAGACATCCTGCCTTTTCTCTCGCTCTTACTAAGATTTCCCCCTGCTTTTCTAATCCTGATACTCCATGAATAATTGCATTTTCCACCAGGGGCTGTATCAGAAATTTCAGGATACGGCAGGACGTTACTTCTTCATCTATCTGAAATCGGACATCGAACATTCCATAATACCGGTATTCCTGGATCACAAGATAATTTTTAATATACTCTATTTCTTCTCCAAGCGTAACTTCCTCTCTTTGATTGTTCATGCTGTATTGCAAAAGCGTAATCAGCGAGGTGGTAAGTTCGCTGATATTTCCTGCATTCTGTCTGTCCGCCATCCATCGGATGGTGTTTAACGTATTAGACAAAAAATGCGGTGAAATTTGGGCATATAAGGCTTGAAATTGTGCATTTCGCTCTCTCTGCTGTCTCTCTTCAACATCCAGCATCAGCTGTTTAATCCGACCGATCATCTGGTTAAAGCTGGTGCCCAGTTCCTGAATCTCATCACCTGAATGAATTGCAGGAATTTCATTTAAATGCTCTGCTTCCACCTGATCCACATACCTTTTTAATTTCAGAATATTACGGGTTAAATACCTGCTGAAATATCCGATTAACAGTGCCCCTACTACCAGAAGAAGTACAGAACTATATAAAATCATCCGGGTCGCCGCATTAATATCTTCCATTATCAAACTTTTCGGAATCAGGAACATGGATGTCCATCCAGTAAAATCGGATGTTTTATAAAGAGCCAGATATTCTTTTCCATCTCCGTTAAAATAAAAACGTCCTTCCGGATCGGTTATCCATTCCCTGACTCCATCAAAAGGAGTATCTTTTAAGGATTCTTTGGGGAAATCCGGGGAGGTACTGTCATATACCATTCCTCCGTCTGCATCAAAAATAATCAGGTTTCCCCCATCTCCTGATATGGTTTCCAACCTGTTTTTTACATAGTCATAAGACACATCCACCAATAAATAGCCTATGGGCATTCCTTTGTCAAACAGTCTGCGTCCTGCTGACAGAACCGTTGTCGTGTAGGGCGAACTTCCTGTATAATTGCTGTGTGTTTTAATAAATATACCGCTCCCGTCATCTTCTTCCAACATCTCAAACCAGTCCTGCTTTTTCAGCTCTGACATGGGCAGCGTAACCCCGTTGGAAAACTCATTGCCGTTTTCTCCTACCAGCAAAATACTGCTGATGTAATTCCGGTAAGAATAAAAGTCGCTAATACTCCTGGTAATGGCTCTCTGGCTTTCTAACTGGCTGTAATTTTCTATGGTCTTGTTTCCTGTCAAAATTTTACTCTGTTCTTCTGCATGAAACGATAAAATCAGGCTGATATAACTTGCATCTTTCAATAAACTGTCCATCTCATCATTTACAGCCTGTACAGAAACGGCAAAATGCGATATGGCCTTCTCTTCCGCCATATCGCTCATTGCCTTCCTCCAAAATAAACATACCGTTCCCGCTAAAATCAAAAATATGAATGTAAAACTTATCTGAAGTTTCTTTTTTATACTGGCTTTCATCGCCTTGCCTCCAGTGCTTAATAAACTGCTTCTCTTTTGGGCAGCGGATCTATGGTATAGGCCAGACAGTTTACCATCTCTTCCAGCATCCGGATACGAACTTCTCTCATTTCTTCTTTTTCATACAGATTCTGAAATTCTTCCGGATCTTCTGTCAGATTATAAAGTTCTCCCTGATTGGTGCTATGACAATAAGAGAGTTTATAGATTCCATCTGTAACCATTGTTACATAAGCCCTGCAGTCAGAATGGTGGCGCATGGCATTGGAATATTCGGAAAATGCCACTGAATGCAGTTCGTCTTTTGCTGTCTGGTTAAGGAGAAGATTTTTCATACTAAGTCCCTGCATTCCTTCATAAACAGGAAGGTTGGCCAAATCCAGCAAAGTCGGGGCCAAATCCAGCAGTTCTGTCAGCGCTTTTCGCCGGATTCCCTCTTTTATCTGTCCTTTCCAGCTTATAATCAATGGGACTTTTACCATTGGATCATAAAAATACGGCCCTTTTAGATAAATTCCATGATCCCCCAGCATCTCTCCATGATCGGATGTATATAAAATGATCGTATTTTCATATTGTCCGGTCTCTTTTAGGATTTTTATTATCTCTCCAACTTCCCGATCTATCTGCTCAACCATTGCATAATAAGCGGCTTTTATCTGCAAATGATCAGTGTCTCCCATCTGTTCATAATCAAAAAATCCCGGTGTCCCATATGCTCCCCGATGATCCCGTTCCTGCACATAGGGCTTTTCCTTCCATTCACCCTCTCTGCATTTTGGAAGATCTTCATTACTCAACCGCTCCAGATACTTTTCCAGCAAGTCTCCGGGCGGATCAAAATCATGGTGAGGGTCATAAAAATTTAAGGAAAAAAACCAGGGTCTTTCCGGATAGCCTTCATGGGCCTTTATAAAATCAATCGCCATCTGACTGCACCAGCGACTGTGGGAATATTGGGAATCCGGCCCGACAAACACATACTTTGACCCCTGATATGGAGTCCTCTCATAGGATGCGCCTTGAGAAGAAAGCCACATGTTATATTCATTAACAGGCCAGTTGCTCTCTTTTCCATAAAAATCCGGATGATGAGACCAATGAAAAATCTGATACCCGTCGTCCCCTCTTGGTTCCCCTGCCGGACTGACACTGGTATGGCAGGGTGCAATATGCAGTTTTCCGGCCAACCCGCATGTATATCCATTCTCTGCAAAAATTTTGCTTATTAATTTTTCTTCCCTGGGCATTCTCTGTCCATTCTGCCGTACTCTGCATGTTCTTGGATATCTTCCCGTCAGAAAGGACGCTCTTGACGGAGTACATACCGGACTCTGGCAATAGGTATTCTCAAAAAGTATTCCCCCCTCTGCCAGTTTATCTATATTGGGAGTATCTACTTTGGCATTGCCATAACATCCCAGGCTGTCGAATCTCTGCTGATCCGTACAAATCCAAAGTATATTCGGTTTTCTCATAATTGCTCCTTTTCAATCATCTCATCCAGTTCTCCCCTTTTCTCAAGGAGTTTTTCGGCATACTCCTGATCCAAAGCCAGGTTATGTAATTCATAAGGATCGCAAACAAGATCATACAGTTCTTCTATCTGTCCTTCATTTCTCACATATTTATACCGGGCGTCTGTCAACACTCTTGCCCTATGAGGAATATGATGTCCAAAGGATTCTGCATAAACCTGCTTTCTCCAGGGTTTCTCTCCGCTTTTCCATATATTCAGGAGACTGGTTCCGTCTACAGCGCCAGTAAAGCGTGTTCCTGCTGCCTCCAGCAGCGTAGGCGCCAAATCAATGTTGCTGATTAGCGCATCGCTTCTCTCTCCTTTGGGAATATAGCCATCATAACGCATCGCAAAGGGAATCCGCAGCACTTCTTCTGCCATATAAGCGTCTTTATCAAAATGTCCTCCATGACAGGCTAACGCATCCCCATGATCCGCAGTCCAAATAATAAGTGTGTTCTCTGCCATCCCCAGTTCTTCCAACTTATCCAGGATCTGTCCTCCTGCTTCATCTGTCATGGTAATCTGTCCGTAACATCTGGACATGGTTTCTGCCCATACTTCCCAGGGAACGTTATTGTCCAAATTAATCTTATAATCTCTGCTGATTCCCCGTCCTCCCTCGAACTGATAAATATCCGGCTTTTCTTTCAGATTATCCCGAAAACTTGGGTATTCCTCTATCTTTTGGGGATCATATAAATCCGCATATTCTCTTGTGGGCAGATAGGGCTGATGGGGTCCCCAGAACTCTACAGCCATAAAAAACGGCTGATTGAAATCCTTACATTCCTCCAATCTCCGGCATGCCTCATAAGCCAGATAAAAAGCTTCATGGGTTTCCTTTGGAGTTGTCAAAATACCTGATAGACACTCATTCATCGTAGGCCGGTCCAGCCGATACTCTTTTCCCTCTTCGATTCCATCGATCCAGCCCGGCGTACACCAGTTATGCTCTATCATTGCTTTGGGAAAAGGCAGATTGAATTTCTCTAAATACTCCTGATAAGCTGGCAGCAGATACGGATTTCCATAGTCCTCACAAAAGACTCCTTCTGCCCCAAAGTCTTTTGGCGTCCCTTTTCCTGTATGCCATTTTCCATAGTAATAAACCTGATAACCCGCATCTTTTAACCGCTCCAGATATGTTTCATAGGAATACTCCACATCTGTCTGGCCAGAGAATTGCCCATGATGGCAGGTATAAAGTCCGCTTACCATTGTCCTCCTGGAAGGACAGCACAAAGGTGTTGCACAGTATGCGCGATTAAAATCAACGCCCTGCCCGGCCAGCTTTTTATAAAAAGGCCGTTGAATGTTATATCTTTTTTCATGTCCGTAATAGGCCTGATGGTCATTTACCAGCAAAAGGATATTTGCTTGTCTGTCCATAAATTCCTCCCCCTTACTTTTCTGCCCCTGACAACATATCCGCCCTGAAATAGCGATTCAGGAATATGTAAAGCAGTACAGACGGAATAATCGCCATAATCAGGTACGCATAAAGCTGGGCCTGCATTTCCATTGTCATATTTCCTGAATCCTTCAAATAAGTAGTCGCTAATGTAATGGTGTACTTTTCCGTTTTTGTAATGGTAATCAGCGGAATCAGATAATTGTTCCAGCAGTAAACAAAACTGAGCAGACACACATTAAGAATAGATGGAATTCCCAGAGGCAGAATAATTTTCCGGTAAATATGCATACAGGATGCCCCGTCGATTACTGCCGCCTCTACCAATGCGTCGGGAATCGTGTCAAAATAGTTTTTCATTGTTACCATCATATAAGGGGCATGGAGCGCTGTCATTACATAGATCATGTAGCTTAGCGTGTTGTTTACATGAAACGTTCTCCCAAAAAATACAATGGGAACCATAATTGCTGCCGGTGGAAGCGTTAAACAGGTAACCAGGGCATAATATAAAAACTGCTTTCCTTTAAACTGAAACTTAGAAAATGCAAACGCTGCCAGGGAAGATAAAACAACTACGATTGCCGTAGACACGATGGAAACCAGAAGGCTGTTAAACAAAATACGGAAATAATCAATTTTAGGATGATTCATTACCGCTATGTAGTTCCCAAATCCATTGATTGCAAAGGATTCTTTCAGTGCCACCCCAAGGGGATAGCACCATATAATCGCTGCCGGTATCAGAAATAAGTACCTGAATATATATCTTTTTTTAAGCATATTTCTCCCCCTTTACTGGTAGCGTGACTTTTCATATCCGCGGTTTTGGATCACAGATAATACCAATGCAATCACCAGGATAATCATACCGATCGCTGCTGCCTGCCCGCCGTTGTACTCATCAAATGCTTTCCTGTATAAAAACGTTGTTAAAAACTCCGTAGAGCGGCCGGGGCCTCCTCCTGTCAGCAAAAATACAATATCAAATGTCTTTAAAGAACCAATAATTCCTAATAAAATCAGACTGGCTGTTGTACTTTTTAACATTGGCAGGGTAATGAAAAATAATGTTTTAAAGAAACCGGCCCCGTCTAATTTGGCAGACTCATATACCTGCTCATCAATGGACATCAGGCCGGCATAATACGTCATCATGCTAAACCCCATCCAGTTATAAATATTTACACAAATGATAGAAAACAAAGCGTACTTTGGATCTCCCAGCCATGATACCGCCAGTTTTTCCAAGCCAATGCTGCGCAGCAAATTATTCAGCGCTCCTATATTGGTATCTAAAATCAATCGGAAAATTGTAGTTAATACAACTGGCGCCATAATAACCGGCAGGAAAAAAATCCCTTTGAAAAAGACATTTCCAGGTATTCTCTCCTTTAAAAGCACTGCCATTAACAGTCCGACTGCAGCCTGAATAAATACGGTTGCTGCAAAGAAAATCAATGTATTTGTAAGCGCAATCAGAAATGTGCTATCTGTAAACGTATCAATATAATTTTGAAGTCCGATCCAGGTCCTGTCATCACTAATGCCATCCCATTCAAAAAAACTCATAATACCGGTAAAACCCAGGCAATAATAAATCATAACCCCGCTTACCAGGAGGATGGGCAGCAGCAGTAAATATGGGGTAGCTTTGTTTCCTATCTTCATTTTCATTCACCGCCTAAATTCTTTATCACTTATTGCAATGCTGCTTATTTTAGTTTCTCATAAGTGTCCTGGACCTCCTGAAGGGCTTTTTCAATATCTTTTCCTGTTACCACATCCTGCATGGCGACACCCAGGGCATTTACAAGTTCTTTGTTGGATAATAAACGCTTCCCACCGCTTTGCTCTACTGCTTTCATTCCGTACTGAACAGCTTCTCTTTCCGTCTGAGAGGTAAGTTCTTCTAAATTGCTGGGAGCAATATTCTTATTTGCAGAAGAAGCGCCCAGCTGATTTGCTACAATCTGCATACCTTCTCCGTTCAGCATAAAATCAATTACCACTTTTGCGGCCTCTTTGTTTTTAGAATCCTTATTAATTCCGATTGCCCAGTCTGTACTGGCAACTGTCTTTGGCTCATTGGGGCCAATCTGGGGAAGCATAAACATACCAAATTCGTCATCTTTAACTGCTCCATTCGCCTTTGGCCCATTTCCTACCAGAGAACCGGTCTGCCATGTTCCTGTCATAAACATGGCTGCTTTTCTGTCAAAAAAGTAATTGATTGAGGCATCCGGATACATCTGCAGTCCAATCGCTCCATCCTGGAAAATCTTATCATCAAACATCTGTTTCCAGGCTTTCATCGTGTCTACAAATACCGGATCTGTCCATGGAATCTCTCCGGCTTCTGCTTCATAAATTTTTCCAGGGCCGAACTGCTGGCTCAACGCATTAAACATATCTACACAGACATCCGTCCCTTTTGCCCCGAATACCACCGGAATTATATCAGGTTTTGCGGCTCTTAAAGTTTCAATATCTTCTTTCCACTCTTCATATGTAGCCGGAACTCCTTCAATTCCTGCTTCATCAAATAATGTCTTATTATACATAATAAACTGGACGCCGCTGACCGTTGCAGGAAGCGCTACCTGAACTCCATCTTCTGATTTGCATTCATTTAAAGCATCTTCTAAAAAAATATTCTCCCAATCCGAACCCATTATTTCTTCTGCAATCGGCTCCATCGGTTCTAAAAACTTAGCATACTGGTTGAGCATTGCTCCAACCTGCACCCCCATAATATCCGGTCCTTCCCCAGATGCAATGGCTACCTGAAGTTTTTTCTGATAATCCGGAAGTTCACCTCTCCAATACTCCAATTCAATTTCCGGATGAGCTTTTTCAAATGCCGGAAGCAGTTCTTCCATTACCTTATCAGAAGGCTGCCAGGACCACCAAACTACTTTTTGCCGCTCGCCAGTCTGGGTGGTTCCTTCTGTCTGGGACGCATCCTTTTCCTCTGCCTGGACTTTCGTATCCGTTGTCTGCTGTTCTGGATTCTCTGCCTTCGTTCCAGATGAACACGCCGTTGTAAGTACCATCACTGCTGCCAATGCACCGCACATAAAACGTTTTTTCCTCATATCCTGTAACCTCCTCTTTCTTTCCTTTTATCTGTAACGATAAATTTATTATATCGGAGGTTATCTGCCGGTTCTACTTCAATAATTTCATATTTACTATAATATTTTAACTAATTTGCCAAAAACAGCCTGTACCTTAGCATACTGCCGCGGTACAGGCTGTTTTGTATTCTTACTTTCTATTTTCTATTATAATCTCTTCAACAGCTTTTCTCTCTCATCTTCATAACCAGGCTTGCCTAAAAGAGCAAACATATTCTTCTTGTAGCTTTCTACGCCAGGCTGGTTAAACGGATTCACGCCCAATAAGTAGCCGCTGATGCCGCAGGCAAACTCAAAGAAGTAGAATAACTGCCCCAGATAAAATGCATTCTGCTCCGGAATGTTGACACGCAGGTTTGGAACATTGCCGTCTGTGTGAGCTAAAATAGTGCCGTTCATGGCGCTCTTGTTGACAAAATCAACGCTCTTTCCAGCCAGATAGTTCATACCGTCTGTATCTACTGCTTCTTCCTTTAACAATACCTCTGCCGGAGAATCCTCCACATTTAATACTGTCTCAAACATGATTCTGGAACCGTCCTGGATAAACTGTCCCATAGAATGCAGGTCGGTTGTCAAATCAACTGCATGAGGCAGGATACCTTTCTGATCTTTTCCCTCGCTCTCGCCGTAAAGCTGTTTCCACCATTCAGATACATAGTGAAGGCTTGGCTCATAGTTTGCCACAATTTCAACCTGTTTGCCCTTGCGCAGAAGGATATTGCGGACTGCCGCATACAGCAGAGCCGGATTTTCCTCATATGGAGCGTTTAATGCTTTCTCTCTTCCAGAAGCAGCCCCTTCCATCAGTTTATCAATATCTGCTCCGCTGACTGCGATTGGCAGCAGACCTACTGCGGTCAGTACGGAGAAACGGCCGCCAACATCATCCGGAACCACAAAGGACTCATAGCCTTCTTCATTTGCCAGGTTCTTTAACGCTCCCTTGGCCTTGTCAGTGGTTGCATAGATTCTCTTGTTCGCCTCTTCTTTGCCATATTTTTCAATCAGCAGCTCCTTAAATACACGGAATGCGATTGCAGGTTCTGTGGTTGTTCCAGATTTGGAAATAATATTAATGGAAAAATCTTTACCCTTTAATATGTCCTGAAGATCTTTGATATACTTGCTGCTGATGCTGTTTCCAACAAAATAAATCTCCGGAGTCTTTCTCTCTTCCTTAGAAAGAACGTTATAAAAGCTGTGGGATAAAAACTCAATCGCAGCTCTTGCTCCTAAATAAGAACCGCCGATACCGATTACCAAAAGGACATCTGAATCGGACTGAATCTTCTTTGCAGCTTCTTTAATCCGTGCAAACTCTTCCTTATCGTAGTCTACCGGAAGGTCAATCCATCCTAAAAAATCATTGCCAGCGCCGCTTTTGCCGGTCAGCACATCCTTTGCTCCCATAACGGCTGTTTTCATATAAGACAATTCGTCTGCTGCGATAAATCCGGCTGCTTTGGAATAGTCAAATGTCACTTCTCTTCCCATTGCTATCGTCTCCTTTTTCTGATCGTTAAATCTGTATTTTAGAGTTATTGTATCATATCCACACACAAAAATCTATCCCAGATATTCGCGGATAATCTCCCCAAGCACACGTATTTCCTCTGGTTTTAATTCTTTCATCCAATTTTCTCCGTCGGCTCCTGCCAAAGCCAGCTTATCCGCCATATCTCTGGAAATTCCATTCTTTTTCTGACCTCTGTCCCGGCTGGCTGCTGTCTGCTGCTCCATAACGCGGCGGGCTTTTTTCCTCTCCCGCAATTCCCGTACAGTATTGCAGACCGCCACAGGCTGCTCACTTTCTACCATTCTTGCACCATCTTCTGAACACTCTCCAGCTTTCTCAATCTCCATTCTGTGCCACAAAACATTTTCCAGGTAATTTTGCAGACTGACAAAAAGCTGCTGGCGTTTTGCATCCAGGCAGACGCCATTTTCTGCAATAATATTTAAAACAGCTGCCATTACTCCCACTGTACCGTACAAAACTATGTAATAAGAATCACAGCGATACCAATAAGAAAGGAAGGATAAGGCGCCGCCTGCAAGCAGACACAGCCATGTCATCTGATTGGAAAATCCTGCCCAGCCCTGGGGTGTAAACATCCCTACTTTTGTTTCAAAAAGCTGCTTTTCCAAGTACACTTTCGTATTCACAATTCCCTGGTTTACCCGGTAAGCATCCTCTGCTTTCTGTTTCAGATTTCTCAAATACTTATTCTTGCTCATACCCATGTTGTTGGTTTCTTTAATCAATCTTTTGTAGGAATTTTTTGCAATCCATTTGCTGACAAGTCCAATCATGCACACTGTTACCAAAAAATACAGCGCGGTTCCATCTTGTAATAATTGCAGCATCATCTTAAATTCCCCTTTCCCGCAAAGCCCTTCCTGCTTTTCTGCCACTTGCTTGGGAGGTTTTTCTCTGGCGCGTATCCGCGCCTTGAGGGAAACAAACAGTCTGACCGGTCACGCCTGTTTCTTTTTTCTGCCCTGCTGGTAAAAACCTGTCCCTTTTCCGGCTTTGCTGTACGTCACATTATAACCGTACCGGAACGTTTTGGGAAGTTGAGAATCCCTAGAATCGATCGCCAAATTTCCCCTAAAAGCGATTCTCAAGTTAAGAAATCAACATTCATACTCTGCTGCCATGGCAAGCAGAAGGTTGACAGAATGTCTGATAGCTTTTGCCTCAAACTCCTGATAATCCATATTTGCACTGTCATCTGCCTTGTCTGAAATTGCCCGGATGATCAGACATGCCACATGATTCAAATAACAGACCTGTGCGATTGCCGCTCCTTCCATCTCTGTGCAAAAACCGTCAAAGTTCTCGATCAGCCACTGCTTTTTTGCCTTATCAGAAATAAACTGGTCGCCGCTGACCACTCTTCCGGTAAATGTCTGAATATCCGGGTTTACTTTCGCACAGCACTCCTTTGCCAGATTTAACAGCTTCTCGTCTGCCGGAAAAGCAAAAGTATCCATCCTTGGAATCTGTCCAGCCGGATAGCCAAATCCAGTCGCATCCATATCATGCTGTACTGAATCAACAGACAGCACAATATCTCCGATATTAATTTCTGCCCTTAAAGATCCTGCAATTCCTGTATTTACAATGGCATTTACTCCAAATTTGTCTATCAGAATCTGGCTGCACACTGCTGCATTTACCTTGCCAATACCGGAACGGACCACTACCACTTCTTTGTTATTTACCTTTCCCCGGTAAAATTCCATCCCTGCTGCCTGTTCCACAGATACGTCTGCCAACACATTTTTAATCTCCAAAACTTCCTCGTCCATTGCTCCAATAATGCCTAACATCATTCCAACTCCTTTTTGAGTATTTTTTGTTTGTTCGTTTATTATATCCTGCGGCAGGTTAAAAAGCAATCTTAAGCCTGTACACGGATGCTAACTTCTCCTTTTCTCCTGTTCACATTCATGCTATAATAGTGGAATCCACAGCAAAGGAGGAAATTTATTATGGATTATACAACTCAGGGTGTCTGTTCCCGCGCTATTCATTTTGAAGTGGATGACAACAACACCTTAACTCACGTTAAATTTATGGGCGGCTGTTCCGGAAACACTCAGGGAGTAGCCAGACTGGTAGAAGGCATGGACATTGATGAAGCAATTCGCCGCTTAGACGGAATCCAGTGCGGTCCCAGACCTACCTCCTGTCCGGATCAGTTAGCCCGCGCTTTAAAGCAGTACAAAGCACAGCAGTAAGTATTTCTGCCCGTATTGCCCCCTGTACACGTATGCCAAAGTCCGTTTATAAGACTTTGGCATCTTTTTTGCGGTTATTGATTTAAAATCTCTGCTGTTTTTTCAAAATCCACTCTGCCCAGCTATCGTAATATTTTCCCAGTACATGAGCATCATCAGACGTGTAATTTTTATCCAGACTGCCTGTCTCATCATCAAACAGCGGATTCACATCCAGATAATACAGTCCTGATGCCTCTGCAATCTTCTTTATCTCTTCATTTAGTTGATTAATTTTCTCATTATTATAGATATCGGAAGAAGCGGATTTTTTCTGAGATACATGTAAATTGGCCTGAAGAAAAATCATGGCATTCGGCTGTGTCCTGCGAATCTCTTCCACCAAAGCCTGGTATCTTTTGATAATGCTGCTCTGCGGATACCCCAGTTCGTTCAACCCCAGCATAATATAAACTTTTCCAAAAGAACGGGACTGTAAAACCTCCTGGAGAGTCTGCTTTTTCCCTGAAGCTGTTTTGACTGCGGCCTTTTCTGTCTCAAACACTGTCATACCGGTACCCGCAAATACTTCTGCTCCCCCCAGATCTCCATATTCCATTAATCCTATGGTTCTGGAATCGCCAATAAATAATGCGTCATCAAATAATTCCCGGCTGACCGTCTG
This sequence comes from uncultured Lachnospiraceae bacterium, assembly GCA_963557065.1. GTDB lineage: Bacteria > Bacillota > Clostridia > Lachnospirales > Lachnospiraceae > UMGS1370. The sequence goes on from CAUWCT010000046.1 coordinate 62,820, forward strand.
TGCTGTCTGCTCAAAACTCTGCGTTTCACCTGCCGCTGTAGTTTCTTCTGGTATCTGAACTGCAGGTTCTGTTTCCAAAGGCAGTTCCTGTGTCTCCGGCTCTGACTGGAAATCTTCTATGGCTGGCTCTGACTGGAGTTCTTCTGTAGCTGGCTCTGACCGGAATTCTTCTGTAACTGGTTCTGACTGAAACTCCTCTAATGTTGTCTCTGCTGATAGAGATTCCTGAATGCCGGATTCTGTCTGCTCTCCTTCCTGCATAATATCTGTATAAGTCTTTGCGTCTGCCTGATCAACGAAACTTCTGTTGTAAAATTGAATTGCTCCATATACACTGATGACTATCACCATACTGGAAAGCAAACTTTTCATATATACATATTTTTTCATATTCTTCTCTTTTCTCTAAGGAAACGCTGATTAATTAACTTTATTCTCGGCATTATTCCAGT
>CAUWCT010000047.1:0-48985 GCA_963557065.1 uncultured Lachnospiraceae bacterium
AGACACATCAAAATCTTTTTCAAAAGGTTCTTGACATATCACCAGAATGCTTGTCCCCGGCATTGAGTGTCTGCCTGTTTCTGTCTGCCTGTTATTGTACCCCCATTTTTCTCATTTGAAAAGAAGGCACAAAAAAGTAACTGTTTCTTTCAGCTACAGCTTTTTTACAAACAGGGCGCGAATGGCATTTAAAACTGCTAATACCATAACACCTACATCGGCAAAAATAGCCAGCCACATATTGGCGATTCCAAAAGCGCCTAACACCAGGCACACTGCCTTGATTCCCAAAGCAAAAATAATATTCTGGTATACGATTCCCAGACACTTTCTGGAAATCTTAATGGCCTTTGCGATCTTTAGGGGGTCGTCATCCATTAATACAATATCGGCTGCCTCTATGGCGGCATCCGATCCCAATGCGCCCATAGCAATTCCAATATCGGCTCTGGACAGAGCAGGCGCATCGTTAATGCCGTCTCCTACAAAGACCAGCTTTTCCTTATTCCTCTTTGAGTTCTGCTGTTCTTTTAACAGTTCTTCCACCCGCTCTACTTTATCCGCTGGCAAAAGCTGGCTGTAAACTCTGTCAATGCCCAGATCACCGGCCACCTGTTCGGCCACCCGCTTAGAATCTCCGGTCAGCATCACCGTCTCTTTGACTCCTGCTGCCTTCAATGCCTGAATAACCTGTTTTGCATTGGGCTTAATGATATCCGAAATCACAATATGGCCTGCATACTTTCCGTCAATGGCCATGTGAACAATCGTTCCAACACAATGGCATTCGATATAGGGGACATTCAGCCTGTCCATCAGCTTGTCATTACCTGCTGCTACCTGATGGCCGTCTACTACCGCCATAACGCCGCTTCCGCTGATCTCTTCAATATCTCTTACGCGGGAACAGTCCAGTTCCTGTCCATATTCCCTCTGTATGCTTTTGCTGATTGGATGGGAAGAAGCGCTTTCGGCCAGAGCCGCAAATTCCAAAATTTTCTGGTTCTCCAGTTCATTGTGATGAATGCCGTTTACCACAAAAACTCCCTGTGTCAGGGTCCCTGTCTTGTCAAATACAACGGTCCTGGTCTTTGATAAAGTCTCCAGATAGTTGGAACCTTTTACCAAAATCCCCTCTCTGCTGGCTCCTCCAATTCCTGCAAAAAAGCTGAGGGGAATGCTGATTACCAATGCACATGGACAGCTGATAACCAAAAATGTCAGCGCCCGGTACAGCCATTTGCTCCACTGGGGATCGGCGCCAAAAAGAAGCTGTGCCAATGGAGGAAGCAGGGTAAGGGCAAGGGCGAGGGAACAGATTGCAGGAGTATAATACCTGGCAAATCTTGAGATAAACTCCTCTGATTTAGACTTTCTGGAACTGGAATTTTCTACTAATTCCAAAATCTTGGATACAGTAGATTCTTCAAATTCCCTGGTTGTCTGAATCTTTAACACTCTGGTCATATTCACACAGCCGCTGATCACTTCATCACCGGTCTTTACCTCTTTTGGGAGACTTTCTCCGGTCAGAGCGCTGGTATTTAAACTGGAATTTCCCTCTGTAATAATCCCATCAATGGGAACTCTTTCTCCAGGATGAACTACAATCACAGTTCCCACTGCCACGTCATCCGGATCTACTTTTTTCAGTTTTCCATCCTCTTCTATATTGGCGTAGTCCGGCCGGATATCCATAAGAGCACTGATATTTTTCCTGCTCTTTCCCACTGCATAACTCTGAAATAATTCTCCAATCTGATATAACAGCATAACGGAAATGGCTTCTGCATAGTCCCCTGTGTCTAAAAGCCCAATGGCCATAGCGCCGATAGTCGCCACTGCCATTAAAAAGTTTTCATCAAATACCTGGCGGTTTAAAATGCCCCGGAACGCTTTTCTCAAAATGTCATATCCAATGATTCCATAGGGAATCAGATACAGCAGAAACTTTCCATATCCTTCTGCCGGGACAAACTCCAACCCTACCATCAAAACCGCTGTCACGAGAATCCGGACCAGCATCTTTTTCTGCTTTTTCGTCATATTGTCCTCCTTATTTTATCATATGAACATTTATTCATATGTATCTTATCGTCATTATTATACTGCTGCACAAAAAAAAGTCAAGCAAAACTTCCCGTTTTCCTTGCTTTCCGCCACTGTTCGTATTATTATATATAATAATTCTTCACTGGTGCATTGTCCTTTGCACCATCTTATGCAGGAGGTTTTTATGCTGACAAGAGACGAACTGCCCCCCTGTCCGGTAGCCACTACTGTACAGTTAATCGGCAATAAATGGAGACTTTTGATTCTCCGCAACCTGATGGAACGCCCCTACCGTTTTAATGAATTACTGAGAAGTCTTCCTGGATTAAGCCAGAAAGTCCTGACGGATAACCTTCGTTTTATGGAGTACAGCGGTCTGATTGTCCGTACCGTTTATCCGGAGGTCCCGCCCAGAGTCGAGTATTCTCTCAGCGAACTGGGCGAGACCATGCGGCCGATTATTGCCGCATTAGGAGAATGGGGTTCCAATTATCAACGTCTGGTAAGCGAGACTTCTCTTCCTACTTCCCCATAATTTCTGATGCCATTTCTACCATCTGCTCTTCTGACAGGGCGGATTCAAAAGACATTAAAAGATAACTGATGCCGTCCGCCTGCCACTGGACGCTGGAATAGCTGGTTTTTTCTACAGTATCAGTTCCATAAGAAACCTGCAGAGTACCTGCCTCACTTGCCGCCTTTTCTTCTTCTGTCAGTTCATAGGAAGGGGGGACAAACAGGCAGTCCTGCTTCGTGTAATAATAGGAAATGCCCTCTTTTTCATGGAGCGTTCCTGTCATTTCTTCGTCTGGCCTGCTTACATATTCATTTAGTGTTACATCCGGCATTCCATCTTTTTTGTACGTAAGGGAAACTTCTGTCGGAAGCTTTGTCTCATTCTCCTCTTCATCCATTCCGGCTACATGGACCGGATACCCCTTTTCAAAGGCGTACCCATTGGCAAACTGCTCTGGAGCCTGAATTACAAATGGAATCTGATAGTCTGCCGCAACCTGTTCCAGTTCTTCATAGGAAGAAAATTCCTCTAGTGCTGTACTGCTTGATATAAATCCTTTAAAATGTCCGGCTGCCATGACCATTGCGCTTCCCAAAATGCACATAGTTCCTGCCACCACTGCTATTTTTTTAAACTTCCATCCCAAATGCTTCATGTTCCTTTTCTCCTTAATCTGTGCTGTTACCCGGTTTCTTAAAGCCTGTTCCCGCCCTAAATCTTCCTTGCTTTCATAATCAAAAGGTCTTATCTGCGCACTTAGGGCATCCCTTATCCGACCGTCCATGTCCTGTTCCCACATATTTCTTTCTCTTTCCTCAACCGGCCATTTGCCATTCACAGCAGTACCCTCCCTTCTAATCCTGAACTGTAAAGTTCTTCTTTTAGCCGTTTTCTTGCCCCATAAAGCCTGGATTTTACTGTTCCCTCCAGACAACCGGATAATTTTGCAATCTCCTTGACACTCATGTCTTCAAAATAATACAAAATTACCATGGTTCTCTGTTTTACAGGCAGTCTTAAAACCGCCTGATACAGTTCTTCGGATTCTTCTTTGCGCTCCACTATCTTCAGAACAGAGTCAGCAGACTCCCTGGCATTTGGCTCCCACTCTTCCATGGTATCTCCGGCCGGACGTTCCCGGTTCTTTTTCTTTAAATAACGCCAGGCAATTCTGGTCATCATCCGGATCAGCCAGGTTTTAAAATACTCCGGCTCTTTTATGGTATTTCTCTTTAAATAGGCCTGAACAAACGTTTCCTGGACAATGTCTTCACTGTCCGCATAATTTCCGGAAATCAGGTATGCCAGTTTCAACAGATCCCTCTGGTTTCTTCGCATCAGTTCTTCCAGGGCTTCTAAATCTTCTTTCTGCATGCGCAAAACCAGTTCGATGTCTTCCATCCCCATTTCCTCCTTCCTGTTTGGTGCACCTATCCTATAGAGACATACTTTTCTAAAATGGTTCAATATTTTTTTCAGATATTTTCTTTCGGATTGTCGGAATCTTAGACATGGTATACTCATAGCCTGTCTCCATAGCCTCTTCCATAGCCGAAAATTCCAAAAGACCCACGTTTCCTTTCAGTCTGGGCCGCAGTATCAGCACATCTTTCTGGGCATGGCACCGCTCCAGGCTTTCGCCCCGGATGGAAAATGAGCGGAATACCACATCTAAAACAGAACTTTTGTCTGTCATTTCCAATTCTCCCCCCACATCGACGCCTATTATCACGTCCACTCCTGCCGCTGCCAGCAAATCAACTGGAAGATTGTAGGTAACTCCACCGTCTGTCAGCATTCTGCCATCCAGACTTCTCGGCCGAAATACTGCCGGGAAACTGCTGCTGGCCATCATGGCAGCGCACAAAAGTCCTGTTTTTCCCCAGATAATTTCTTCCCCGGCTACTTTATTCCCTGTTTTCCATCTGCCGGACACCCTGTCCAAATTCGTATACACCACTGTTCTTCCAGAATATAAATCCACTGCCGGAATCAGAATTCCTCTGACTGCCTCTTCAATTTTAGTCCCTTTTGTAATCCGGCACAAGTGGGCAGACAGTTTCTCTCCTTTCAGAAATCCCTTTAAACTGACAGACTCTCCCTTTATAAGCTGAGGAATCAGACGAATCATTCCCATATAATCCGGATCTAAATAACGCCTGCCGTTTTTGCATAAATAGCGTACTTCCTCGGTTAGAGAAGAGATGCCCATGCCTGCCGCAAAACATCCGGCCACAATACTCCCGGAACTGGTTCCTGCTACTGCATCCGGCAGGAGTCCCTTCTCCTCCAGCGCCTTTAATACTCCTGCATGGACTGCTCCTTTTGCTCCCCCTCCAGACAGTGCCAATCCGTAGTTCATATGCCCTCCTCCATGGCTTTTGATTAATCTATTCCCCTCCTGCGGTTTCTATGAACCCTAAAAAGAGATTGACATATGTACGAAATCGGATATAATACAACACAAAAACATGAGGATACTTTAAAATGAAAAAAACAGAAACATGGAAATCGCAATTTATCATCGTCGCTCTGGGGCAGGCCGTCTCACTGCTGGGCAGCTATGGGGTTCAGTTTGCACTAATCTGGTGGCTTGCCGAGCAGACTTCTTCCCCTTTCATACTGGGAATGTCCGGGCTTGTCGCCTATCTTCCCATCACGCTGTTAAGCCCCTTGGCAGGCGTTGTTGCAGACCGTTATAACCGAAAGTTTATCTCCATTTTTTCAGATCTGACTATGGGGACAGCCGCATTGATTTATGCGATACTGCTGTTCTTTTTTGACCTGCCTGTATGGAGTGTACTGGTGATGTTAGGTCTTCGGGGAATCGGCAGCACCTTTCAGCAGCCGGCCATACAGTCCATTATCCCCCAGCTGGTTCCAAAGGATCAGTTAGTAAAAACAAATGGGTGGATGCAGCTTTTAAATTCCGGTTCCTTCATCCTTGGACCTGTAATCGGTGCGGTTCTATATGCCGCTTTCCCAATGTCTGTTGTTTTAATGAGCGATGTAGCAGGGGCTATTTTGGCAAGTATTGCCTTAGCAGTTGTAAAAATCCCGAAACTTGAAAAAACAGAAAAAAAGAAGCAGCATTTTGCTGCCGAAATCAGAGATGGGTTCCAGATATTCAAAGAAGACAAAAAACTATTTTATATTGTTTTGGCAGAAGCGCTCTGCATGTTTTTTTATGCACCCCTTTCTTCCTTTTATCCATTGATGACCAGCGATTATTTCCATCTGTCAGCCATGTACGGCAGCGCAGTGGAGTTATCCTTTGCAATCGGCATGATGGTATCCTCCCTCCTGTTTTCCAGTGTTTTGAAAGTGGAACACAAAATCAGGATTTCCTATATCGGCCTGTTTGGAATGGGAGCTGCGTCACTCATCTGCGGTATCATCCCGTCGTCTTATACCGGCTGGTTTTTCTTTGCTGCCGCCTGTGCCTGCCTGGGCGCTTCAGGGAATGTCCACATGATCCCCCTCACTGCCTATATACAGGAACAGGTCGAGCCCCAAAAGATGGGGCGGGCATTTTCCATGCTTACGTTGATTTCTTCTGTCACAATGCCCGTTGGATTGCTTTTTTCCAGTCCCCTGGCAGAAAGAGCAGGCGTAAACGTCTGGTTTTTTATCTCCGGACTCTGTATGATTCTGCTCACTGCCTTTGTTGTCATTTTTCGGTATGGGGTAAAGAAGGGGAGATAACCGACGTTTTCAGCACAAACCGATTCCTCTTTGCTTCCAGCCACCCTTCTTTTTGAAGTTTCCCCAGTTCACTGGACATGGCACTTCGATCCACTGACAAATAGTCTGCCAGTTCCTGACGGCTAAGTGGAATTTCAAAAGAGGGACTGCCGTTTTTTACCCCTTCCTCTGACAAATAAGACAATAGCTTTTCTCTTGTGGTCTTTTTTGCCATGTGACGGATATTTCGTTCCATGTGAATATTCTGATCTGCCAGAATCCGAAGCATGTTCTGCAGCAGGCGGTTATGGAAACCGCAGGCCAGGCTGCACACATTGATCATCCGTTTGTACTCCATAAATACCACTTCGCAGTCTTCCAAAGCCACCAGACCCACCGGAAGGATGGTGGCCTGAGCGCAGGCAAACTCCGGTCCGAACAGACTGCCTGGTTCCAAAATTTCAAACCGCTCTTCTCCTCCCCAGAAATCCTGCCGGATTACCTGTCCTCTACCTGTTAAAATCATGGCAAAGTCTGTAGCTGCCTGCCCCATCCGGCAAATTAGTTCTCCAGTCTGAAACTGCTGCCGATCTGCCGCCAGACACTGCAGCATGGTCGGGATCTCTTCCTCCCTAATCCCGTAAAACAAAGGAGACCGCTTTAATACATAAATAAAATCGTCCATTTCGTTTGATTTCCATTTTAATTGTTGTAATTGCAACAATTAATCTTGACTTAACTGCTCTTTATACAGCCGGATTACCTGTTCCATAGCCTTGCGTCCCGGCGCTCCAATGGTTACTCTTTTTTCTACACAGTTTTTCATGCTGATTGCCTCATAAATATCTTCCTCAAATACCGGGCTGATTGCCTTGTATTCTTCCATGGTCATCTCATCCAACGAGATTTTTTTGTCAATACAGAACAGCACCAGCTGGCCTACGATTCCATGAGCATCCCGGAAAGGAACTCCCTTTCCCACCAGATAATCGGCAGCATCTGTAGCATTGGTAAATCCGTTTTTCGCACTGGCTTCCATCACATCTTTGCGAAATGTCATGGTGGAAATCATACCTGTAAACAAAGCCAGACATCCTTTTACCGTATCCATTGCATCAAACGCCAGTTCTTTATCTTCCTGCATATCCTTATTGTAAGCTAAGGGAATCCCCTTCATGGTAGTTAAAAGTGACACCAGCGCTCCATATACACGTCCGGTCTTTCCCCGAATCAGTTCTGCAATATCCGGATTTTTCTTCTGAGGCATAATGCTGCTTCCGGTGCTGTAGGAATCATCAATCTCCACAAACTGGTATTCATTGGTATTCCAGATAATAATCTCTTCGCAGAACCGGCTTAAGTGCATGGAAATCACAGACAGGGCGGACAGCAGTTCAATCAGATAGTCCCTGTCTGCCACTGAATCCATGGAGTTTAAAGTAGGTCCGTAAAACCCCAACAGTTCTGCCGTATATTCCCGGTCCAGAGGATATGTGGTTCCTGCCAGAGCACCTGATCCCAGTGGGCAGTAGTTCATTCTCTCATAGATGTCGGAAAGTCTCCCCCGATCTCTGGTAAACATTTCAAAATAAGCACCCATATGATGAGCCAGGGTAATGGGCTGGGCCTTCTGTAAATGGGTAAAACCAGGCATAAACGTATCCAGATTTTCCTCCATAATCACCAGAAGTTCCTGCAGCAGTTCTTTTAAAAGGCTGTCTATTTCTTTAATCTCATCCCTGGTATACAGTTTCATGTCCAAAGCCACCTGGTCATTGCGGCTTCTGCCGGTATGAAGACGTTTCCCCGCCTCGCCGATTCTCTTCGTCAGCGTTTCCTCCACAAAAGAGTGGATATCTTCCGCTCCCGGCTCAATCTCCAGTCTGCCGCTTTCCAAGTCCTCCAAAATACCGGAAAGACCATCTGTAATCTGCTTTTTATCCTCCTGGGAAATAATTCCCTGCTTCGCCAGCATGGCCACATGAGCCATGCTGCCCTCAATGTCCTGACGGTAAAATTTCTGATCAAAGGACAGGGATTCATTAAAATTGTGTACCAACTGGTTGGTCTCCTTGGTAAAACGTCCGCCCCATAATTTCATAATAGCTGTCACTCCTCTTTTTCTTTTGTTTCTGATTCTCTTTCACTGGCTTCTGCTGTTTCCGGCAGTTTTTCTTCTGCCTTCGTTTCTTCCGCCTCAGGTTCTTCTGTCATGATTTCTTTTGGCAGTTCTTCTTCCGGCATTTTTTCTGTAAACTCTGCATCTTTTCGCCTTCTTAAAATCCCCAGAATACCGGCAAATACCAGAATGATCACACTGCCTGCGGTAATCAGGATTCCCTCTTTTAATCCCTGGGGCTGATAATTCATGGTAATTGTGTGATGGCCTTCTGCCAAATCCACTCCTAAAAAGGTATCAAACAGTTTTCGCCCTTCTGCCGGCTTTCCGTCTACCTGAATCTCCCAACCCTTATCATAAGGAATGGAAGTAAACAAAATTCCCGGTTGACCGGCAGTGACTTCTCCTTCCAGCTCTGTGTCATTCCACCTGGTCAGCCGCCATGGCATCCGATTTAAAATATCGCAGGCTTCTGCCAGTCCGGTTTCATCAAACCGATACGTCCGCACATCCATAATCTGACTGCTGTCGCAGGTCATGGACACCCTCTGCCCGGCTTCCAGATACCCCAGTTCCAGGAGGTATCCTCTGTCTGTATTTTCAAAGGTTTTGGAATCCTCTCCAATGGTGACGGTCACATCTTTCAGCTTCCGGTTCATCACAAACGCATAATACTCACCGGATTCTTCCGGAGTAAACTCGTACTGATTTCCAAATACTTCTCCGTAAGTCTCGATCAGCACCGGACTTGCCCCTACTGCCATGCACAAATCATTCTGCACATCTGCCGGATTTGCCATATCAAGCTGCCAGTAATCTTCCAGTCCCTTTTCTACTACAAATCCCAGAGGCAGCGTATAGGTATTTTCATACAGATAGGTTTCCCCTGACTCTGCCACATAGGTCATGTGGGTTTCATATTCCGGCTTTTCTGAGTACAGCGCATATTTGACGCCAAACAGCGCATCCACTAACGGCGTACTCCCTGTAATGCTGTAGGCATTGGTAGAACTCTCACACCCGATTTTTTTGAAAAATGCTGATACGTCCGCATTGGCTGTGGAAGAAAACAGGGATACGGAAGGAAAATTCATCCATGCGCCGTCATTTTTCGTCTTTCTTGTCACCTTTTCCACTCTGAAAAAACTGTCGTTGGGCAGCAAATCCATGACCAGATCCCGAACTTCTTCGTTGTCTTTGACATAACTGGTCCGGCTTGTGGTGGTAACGGAAGTAATTGTCATATTTACTGCCGCCTCAACAGACACAAGTCCCAGCGTCATCAAAACCAGAGTATTGCGGCTAACCCGCTGATTCCTGTAAAGGTGCATCAGACCTGCATAAGCTGCCAGGAAAATCAGAGCTGCATAAAACACTGCAAAATGGAAATGGTCTTCTGTCACCATTTTTTCTGCCAGTATCACAAAGCCTGCTGATACAAAAAATGCCATGGATATATGGCTTTTCGGCGTTTCTTTTAAATACATATACGCCCGGTAGCAAATTACCAGCATTAAAAAGATATAGATAAAGGACTGGCGGCAGGGCAGGCTGTTGGGATAGTGGAACCCATGCCAGATAAAATTTAATACATTTACGGAAAAGCTTGCATAAAACATGAGAAGCATTCCCGAATAAACCGCCTTTTCCCTGGCACTGATTTTTTTGCATCCCAAATACAGCAAAAACAGCAGAAATACTGCTATGCCGCAGTAAATGTTGGGCCAGTGATCCAGTCCGATTTCTGTCTCTACATTGCCGATATGGCGGGCAATCATATCAAATATGGAGAAATAGGAACTTATTGTTTTAGGAAAATTAAACTCTCCGGAAGCCGTTGCCTGCAGAGCAAAAATCTCCGGAAGCAGCACTGCGGCCGCCAGGCCTCCTGCAAGCAGAGAATAGGCAGTAAACTGCCAAACCGCCTGAAACAACCGTTTCCATCCCTGAAATCCTTCCAGAATCAAAAGTGCTCCAAAATAAATGACCATAAAAATGCAGATCATAATGGAAATGTAATAATTGGAAAGGATGGACATTCCCAGGGCAATGCAGTAAAGAAATCCCTTCTGCTCTTTTACCAGACGTTCCAGTCCCAGCATAATAACAGGGAACAAAACGATGCAATCCAGCCACATGATGTTCCAGCTATACGCTGCCATATAACCGGAAAGCGCATAGAAAATCCCAAAAAACGCCACGCCAAAATCCCTGGTTTTACAGTGCCTGCGCAGATACCAGGCCATGGAAAGTCCGGCCAGTCCGATTTTTAATACAATCGAATAGGTCATAAACTCAATAATCAGATTTTTGGGGCAGAATATCAGCAGCCAGTTTAAGGGGCTTGCCAGATAATAGGCATAAAGGGCTGAGAAATTTACGCCCATTCCCACGTCCCAGCTGTAAAGCAGACTTCCTCCATGGGTCAGCTTGTATTGAAATTCAGAAAAGAAAGGCGCATACTGGTGATACAGATCTGTTCGTAAAAAACTTTCTTCTCCAAATGGAAAAATCCCTCTCTGAAGGAAAATAATCAGCATAATCAGAACCGGGACGAGAAAGGCGGCTACCAGTCCATCTCCTGGCCGGATAAAATTTCGGATCGTTATCTCCTCTTCATCCTCTTCACAGTCCGTTTGATTTTCAAATTCCTGTACGTATTCCTCCTCTTCTAAAAACGGTTCTTCTGTCTGTACAAACTCTGTTTCTTCATAGGAGTCTTCCCCTTTCATAAGGCGGCTGTACTCTCTCTGAGCGCTTTCCAGGGCTTCTGCCGCCGGAAGGCTTTTTTTCTCTCCATCCTGCATATCCAGCAATTCCTCCAATTCTCTGGAAATCCGCTCTACCTCTTCATGCTCCATGTCTAATCCCCTTTTTTTCTGGTTTCTTTAAAAATCCAGAGTTTGCTGAATACATAGTTCATAACCAGGTTGACCACTGATACAATCAATTTTGCCACATAGTTATTCCATTTCAGCCATCCCACCATAACCACCATCATAATCCAGGTTAAAACGCCGGACACTCCCCGGCAGGCCACAAAAGCCGAAAATTCTTTCCACAGATAGGAAGGTCTGAAGTTAAAATTGCGGAATACAATCAATTTATTTACCACATAGGCAAATGCCACTGCAGCTACCCAAGACACTGCCTGGGCAATCTTATAGTCAATGCCTGATTCGCACATGACGGCATATACCACCCAGTCCACCAGAGTAGTCAGTACACCGCATACAATATAGGAAATCGTCTCATAGTTGAACGCTTTTTTCCATAAGGTTTCCATCTTGCTATTCTCTCCCTTTATCCTTCTTTCATACTATTCATTTTTCTATTCTACCTTTAGTTCCCCTACTTTGCAAGCAGATCCTCTGCCCCTTTTGAGCAGTGAATCCTGCCGTCTTCTGTGATGAAAAATGCCTCGGCCCCTTCTATAGAATCAATCAATTCCATCCCTTTTTCAAGCCCCAGAGAAAAACAGGTGGTACTTAAGGCGTCACCGTCCACAGAAAAAGGAGAAACAATGGTCACATCCGTCAGTCCATTCTGATACGGATACCCGTCTTTCGGGTTTAAAATATGGTGGTAATTCACTCCGTCCCTGACGAAATTGCGCTCGTAGACCCCGGAAGATACCACTGACTGATCCCGAATCTCTAATACTGCCGCCTGTTCATATCGTCCGCCAAAGGGCTCTCTGAGACCAATCCGAAACGGCTCTCCTCCTGTCTGCTCTCCCAGACAAAGCACATTGCCTCCCAGATTAATCACTGCACTCTCCACGCCCCGGGCTTTTAAATATTCTTTAATTTTATCAGCAATATACCCTTTTGCAATGGCTCCCAGATCAAGCTGCACCTGGCTGTCTGCCAGTTCGACTGCACTGCCTGACACCCGGACTCTTTCATATCCCACCTTTTTCACTGCTTCACGAATGGAATCTTCTGTCGGAACCGTTTTCTCTCCGCCTGTAAAATCCCATAAATCTGACAGGGGAGCGATGGTAATATCAAAAGCACCATCTGACAGTCTGCTGTAATACAGCCCTTTTTCAATCAGATCGGCTGTTTCCTTAGAAATTTCTATCCTGGTCTCCTCCGGTTTCCGGTGATTAATCCGGTAAATATCGCTTCCTTCTATGGTTTTGCTGAGCAGATTTTCATAATAGCTGCACAATTCTCTGCAGTGATCCAGAATGGCGGTATCCTCTGTATCGTACAGGGTAATCGTAATAAATGTATCAAACGCAAAGGCAGACAAAGTTATGGGTTCTGTCTTCTTTTTTGCGCCTCCCAGAAAACTGTAAATAAATAAAACTGCTGCCGCAAGCACAACTGCCGGCATAAAAAAACTTTGCCAGCCTCTTCTTTTTCCGTCTTTTTTCAATTAATTCTCCTGCCTGTCTCCAAAACTTAGGGACGCACCGGACCAATCCGGCAGCGCCCCTAATCCTTTGTTTCTTTATTTATCTTTCCAATCTGCCAGAAGTTTCTCTACACTGACCAGTTTGACGCACAGAGAAAACAGATCCATGGCAATCTCCAAATCGTTTAACGGTGGATAGGTAGGGGCGATCCGGATATTGCTGTCTTTTGGGTCCTTTCCGTATGGGAAGGCGGCTCCGGCTCCGGTCATAGTAACGCCTGCCTTCTTACACTTTGCCACAATTTCTTTTGCACAGCCGTCCATGGCCTCAAAAGAAATAAAATAACCGCCCTTTGGACAGGTCCACTCTCCAATGCCCAGACCTCCCAGTTCCCGTTCCAGAGTTTCTTCCACCAGTTCAAACTTGGGGCGGAGAATGTCTGCATGGCGTCTCATATGCTCTACCATGCCATGAATGTCTCCGAAAAAGCGGACATGGCGAAGCTGATTCACCTTGTCGTGGCCAATGGTCTGGTTCTTTAACTGATGGCGGATGTCTGCCAGGTTATTTAAAGAAGTGGCTAACGCCGCCATACCGGAACCCGGAAAACTAATCTTGGAAGTAGAAGAAAACTTATACACCAGGTCAGGATTTCCGGCTCTTTTACACTCTGCCAGAATCTCAATCAAATGGTCCTGATCGTGATCATATAAATGGTGAACTCCATATGCGTTATCCCAGTAAATGCGGAAATCTCTGGCTGCCGGCTTTAAACGGGCAAACCGGCGGACGGTTTCATCTGAATAGGAAATTCCCTGGGGATTGGAATATTTGGGCACACACCAGATTCCTTTGACAGCCTCATCTTCTGCTACCAGCCGCTCTACCAGATCCATATCCGGCCCTGTGGACGTCATGGGAACGTTAATCATCTCAATCCCAAAATACTCAGTAATCGCAAAATGGCGGTCATATCCGGGAACCGGACACAGGAATTTTACCTTGTCCAGTTTTGCCCATGGGGTGCTTCCCATAACGCCATGAGTCATAGAACGGGCAATGGTGTCATACATAACATTTAAACTGGAATTGCCATAAATAATGAGATTGTCCGGATTTACCTCCATCATATCAGCCAGCAATTCCTTGGCTTCGCGGATTCCGTCCAGAACTCCGTAATTGCGGCAGTCTGTGCCGTCATCGCAGGTCAGATCTGAGCTGCTGTTTAACACGTCCATCATGCCCATAGACAGATCCAGCTGCTCTACACATGGCTTTCCTCTGGACATATCCAGTTTTAAATCTTTTCCCTGGTACTCCCGGTACTGACTCTTTAAAGACTTCCTTAAGTCCATCAGCTCTTCTTTTGTCAATTCAGCATACGGCTTCATCAGTTTTCCTCCTTGCAGTTACTTGATGTGGGGTGTTGGGAATGCCTTCCTTAATATAAGGATTTGGCGTAATTGTGAATATAATAGCACAAATTTTTCAAATATACTACCCCTATCAACAAATCTTGACAGAATATCCCTCAGGCGATACAATAATTAGCACGCTAACTATTTAGAAAGGGGTTTTTCCATGTCACAAACAGAAAATAAAATGGGGACTATGCCTGTTTCCAGGCTATTGTTTACCATGTCCCTGCCAATGATGATTTCCATGCTTGTACAGGCTCTTTATAACATCATTGACAGTATTTTTGTTGCCCAGATCAGCGAAGCTGCTCTGACCGCTGTTTCTCTGGCGTTTCCGATTCAGAATCTGATGATTGCAGTATCTGCCGGAACCTGCGTCGGCGTCAATGCGCTTTTGTCCCGTTCTCTTGGAGAAGGCCGTCGGGAAGCCGCGGATCTGACTGCGGTAAACGGGGTCTTTCTGGCTCTTTTAAGCTATCTGGCATTTGCTTTTCTGGGACTGTTTTTCTCCCGCATATATTTCTCCGTTCAGACCAGCAATCCGGAAATTATTGAAATGGGTATTGATTACTTAACCATCTGTACCGTCCTTGGATTCGGCATTTTCGGAGAAATGATGTTTGAACGTCTTTTGCAGTCTACAGGCCGTACTATCTACAACATGTATTCCCAAGGCGCCGGTGCCATTATCAACATTATTTTAGACCCGATTTTAATTTTTGGCCTTTTTGGAGCGCCAAAAATGGGCATTCAGGGCGCTGCTCTTGCAACTGTTATCGGCCAGATTATTGCAATGATCATGGCGTACCTGTTTAATAAGAAAAAAAATACAGATATTGAGCTGTCCTTTAAGGGATTTCGCCCCCATGGGCATACAATCCGCACCATTTATGATGTGGGAGTTCCCAGTATGATTATGCAGTCCATCAGTTCTGTCATGCTTCTGGGCATGAATCGCATCCTGATCGCCTTTTCCGAAACTGCTGTTTCTGTGCTGGGCATATACTTTAAACTGCAGAGTTTTATCTTCATGCCGATTTTCGGCTTAAACAATGGCATGATCCCGATTATCGCCTACAATTACGGCGCTCAAAAGAAACATCGAATCATTCACACTATCAAATTGTCTGTTATCAGCGCTGTCTCCATTATGCTCATTGGTCTGTTTTTGTTCCAGGTTTTCCCAAGAGAACTGCTCCTTATGTTTAAAGCATCGGAACACATGCTGGAAATAGGAATCCCCGCTCTTAAGACGATCAGTCTGAGTTTCCTGTTTGCAGGCTACTGCATTATTGTCAGTTCTGTATTTCAGGCTTTGGGAAATGGTGTATACAGCCTGATTGTTTCCGTCATCCGTCAGCTTTTGGGGATTCTTCCCTTAGCTTACCTGTTTGCTTCTGTATTTGGGCTAAATGCAGTCTGGCTCTCCTTCCCTCTGGCTGAGCTTTTATCTGTCCTGTTCAGCACCATTTTATTTATCCGCATTTATCGGCTGAAAATCAAACCGTTAAGCGAATAGTAAGGAGTTTTTATGACCTGTGAATATCTATTGGTAGACGGTTACAATATTATTCATGCATGGCCGGAGTTAAAAGAACTGGCTGCTGTCAATCTGGATGCAGCCAGAACCTCCTTACAGGATACTCTCTGCAATTATCAGGGGTACAAAAAGTGCAATGTCATTGTGGTATTTGACGGCTACAAGGTAAAAAACAATCCCGGTACTGTAATCCAGTACCACAACATTCACGTAGTTTTTACCAAAGAAGCGGAAACTGCCGATCAGTATATTGAAAAAGTTACCCAGCAGATGGACCGGAAGTACAGCGTAGCAGTGGCTACTTCTGATAAACTGGAGCAGGTTATTATCCTGGGAAAAGGAGCCATGCGGCTGTCTGCCCGCGATTTAAAAAAGGAAATCCGGGAAACCAGTTCCGAAATCAAAACAGTCCACTTAGAGCGGACTCCCTCCCGGAAAAACTGGCTCTTTGATCATGTAGATGCAGAACTTTTTGAATATCTGGAAGATATCCGGCTCAACCGGAACCAGTCGGAAGAGTCTGTAAAACGGCCGATTTCTGACGCTTTTCCTTCCGGAAAGAAAAAGAAGAAAAAACACAAAAAACGTTAATCTGCAGGAGGATTTTCCATGTCTTTATTTGAACTGTTTTTAATCGCCCTGGGGCTGTCTATGGATGCCTTTGCCGTATCGGTCTGCAAGGGACTGTCCATGCCCTGTATGCGCTGGAAACACGCAGTCATTATCGGTCTGTGGTTTGGAGGATTTCAGGCCCTTATGCCCGCCTTTGGGTATTTTCTGGGATACCAGTTCCGCACAGTCATTACCCGCTATGACCACTGGATTGCCTTTATCCTGTTAGGCATCATCGGATTTCATATGGCCAGGGAATCCTTCAGCAAGGAAGAGACAGAATTAGACTGTTCCGTAGCTCCTGGCAATATGATCCTGTTGGCCATTGCAACCAGTATTGATGCACTGGCTATCGGCGTTACCTTTGCTTTTTTAAATGTACAAATCATTCCGGCTGTCAGTTTTATCGGAATCACTACTTTTATTTTATCTGTCATCGGTGTCCGAATCGGCAATGTATTCGGCATCCGCTACAAATCAAAAGCAGAGCTGGCCGGAGGCATTATCTTAATGGTTATGGGATTTAAAATTTTAATAGAGCACCTGTTTTTTTAGTCAGAAAATTGTCAGAAAACCTTCATAGAAGTTTTATTGGAATTTTCTTCCCTTTATGTTACCATATAGCTATCAAACAAAGAAATGGTAACAGTTCAGCCATGCATCTTCTTGCCCGCTTGCAGCGGACAAGAAGCGTCTGGCAGCATAACAGGAGGGATTTCCATGAAAAATATGAAACGTTTTTTACTGGCACTCAGCACCGCATCTGTTCTTTTATCCGGAGGCGCCATGACTGCCCTGGCAGAGACTGGCTCTGCTGCAGAAAGTACACTTTTAAATGCTCCCGTCTATGTATACGGAAGTGCAGAAAAATTAGAAAACGGCCGGCTGCATCTGACCAACTCCAATACGGAAACCATCAATGATATTGTTGTAACCACCGGGAATGCCCTGATTTTAGATGCTGTTTCCGGTATGCCGGTAGCTTATGAGGATATTAAAGCGGGATCCACTGTTTACGCATATGTAAGTCCTGCCATGACATTAAGTCTTCCACCGATGTCCAATGCAGATATTGTTCTGGTCAATGTTCCGGCAGATTATAAGGTTCCGTCTTATGTGATTGTGAAAACTCTGGATATGCATGAAGACGGCTCTGCTACTTTGACTGCTACTGACGGCCAGGTATATGAGATTCCGGCAAACTGCTCTGTCATTCCATATTTAACCAGACAGATGATTTATGTAGATAGTCTGACTCCCGGCAGCGCCTGCATAATCTGGACGGAAAGCGGGTCCAATACTGCAAATAGAGTGATGCGTTTTAACTCCAACCCATCCGATCACTCTGAACCTTCCGATTCCAGCGAAAATCCAGATGGTGTTCAGCCTCTTGGCTGGTCTAATCAGGACGGAAACTGGTACTACTATAATTCCGAAGGACAGATTCATAAAGGCTGGCTGAATTTAGACGGTGACTGGTATTACTTAAATCCGGAAAATGGTGTTATGGCAACCGGTTTTATTCAGGTAGAGGGAAAGACCTATTATATGCTTTCAGACGGCAAAATGCTGACAACGTCCATGTCCTTTACTCCTGATTCTTCAGGCGCTCTTCACTAATTTTCTTTGTTCTTCATCAGACGTATATCAGGCGCAGCCGCATAAATGAAATCCATTTATGCGGCTGCTTTTTTGCCTCCAGGCATCCGAAAAGCTGTTGGCAGAAACTATTTTATACAAACACTCTCATAAAATTCTTCTTTCCCCGTTTAAGAATCACTCCCTCACCGGAAAGTTCTTCTTTTGTATAGGTTTTTCTGGTGTCCTTTACCTGCTCGCCGTCTACAGAAACACCGCCCTGCTCTACATTTCTTCTGGCGTCGGATCTGGAACTGCACAGACCGGATTTATGCACCAGGCTTAAAATATCAATCGCGTCCTCTGTAAAGTCTTCTTCTGACAGCTGGAAAGAAGGCATATTGGCAGCACTTCCGCTGGTAAACAGGGCGCGGGACGCCTCCTTTGCTTTTACAGCTTCTTCTTCTCCATGAACCAGCTCTGTCAGTTCATAAGCCAGGATTTCCTTTGCCTCATTTAACTGGCTTCCTTCCCATTTATCCATTTCGTCAATCTGCTCTAATGGAAGGAAGGTCAGCATCCGCAGGCATTTTAACACGTCTGCATCTGCAATATTTCTCCAATACTGGTAAAACTCAAACGGACTGGTCTTATCAGGATCCAGCCATACGGCGCCGGACTGGGTCTTGCCCATTTTCTTGCCCTCTGAGTTTAAAAGAAGGGTAATGGTCATGGCATGGGCATCCTTACCTAACTTGCGGCGAATCAACTCTGTACCGCCCAGCATATTGCTCCACTGGTCATCACCGCCGAACTGCATATTGCATCCATAATTCTGATACAGCATATAGAAGTCATAACTCTGCATGATCATGTAGTTAAACTCCAAAAAACTCAGTCCTTTTTCCATACGCTGCTTATAGCATTCTGCGCGGAGCATGTTGTTTACGGAAAAGCATGCGCCTACCTCGCGGAGCAGTTCTACATAGTTTAGCTTTAACAGCCATTCTGCATTGTTGACCATTAATGCCTTTCCCTCTGAAAAATCAATAAACCGGCTCATCTGCTTTTTAAAGCAGTCGCAGTTGTGCTGAATAGTTTCTGTTGTCATCATCTGACGCATGTCAGATCTGCCGGAAGGATCGCCGATCATGCCTGTACCGCCTCCGATTAAGGCAATGGGCTTGTTTCCTGCCATCTGCAGACGCTTCATCAGACACAATGCCATAAAGTGGCCTACATGAAGGCTGTCAGCTGTAGGGTCAAAGCCAATATAAAAAGTGGCTTTTCCTTCATTTACCATTTTTTTAATCTCTTCTTCGTTGGTTACCTGAGCAATCAATCCCCTGGCAACTAATTCTTCATAAACTCCCATTTTTTAATTCCTTTCTTGATTTCCTAATTATAAATTATATGAAAAAAGAGTTCGTCAAGACGAACTCTCGCGCCGGAGCGCGGTTGCGTAAGCAACCATCTTCCTTAAACGCGGAGTGCGCAACCTCGCGGAGCGTTTTTTAATTTGATAGGAAATTCCTATCAAATTAAAAAAGCCCCGTCCTAAAAAGGACGAGACATGCTCTCGTGTTACCACCTTCATTTACCATACGCTCACGCTGTATGATCTCAACAGGTACATTCCAATCATACCAGTGTGCACAGGTCTACTGGTGATTTAAAAAATACCCCGGCGCTGTAACGTGCGCCCAATCCGTCGCAGCCTACTTGGAAAACCGCGGTCTCAGACTCTCGTGTCCGCTCTCCTGTTCGGTGTGAAGCTCCGGGATGTATTCGCCATCTGCTTTCCACGCGCCTCTCATCAGCCGGCTGCTTTCTGTGTGCTTGTGCAGACAGGTACTTGTTCCCTTCATTGCCTGTTGGTGTTGAAATTACTGGTATTATAGGAAAAGAAACTTCTTTTGTCAAGGACTTTTTAAATCACTGTAACGGCTCCCCCTCTGTCATGTATACATTTTACTTGCCTATTTGAAATTTTTATACTATAATTTAGCCTTATAAATCAGCACTGCACTACATTAAACTATATGGAGGTATTTACCATGGGATTCAAATTTGTTCAAAAGCTTCCGGACCCATCTGAAATCCGCGAGCAATACCCGCTTTCTTTGGAACTGGCTGCCATCAAGCAAAAGAGGGATGAGGAGATTAAAAAAGTCTTTACCGGAGAAAGCGATAAATTTCTGCTGATTATCGGCCCATGTTCTGCAGACAATGAAGATTCTGTCTGCGATTATGCCTGCCGCCTGGCTAAGGTACAGGAAAAAGTTGCGGAAAAAATCATCATTATTCCCCGTATCTACACCAATAAGCCCCGCACTACCGGTGAGGGATACAAAGGCATGGTCCATCAGCCCAATCCGGAGGACAAGCCCGATATCTATGAAGGTTTAATCGCCATACGCAGCCTTCATATGCGGGTTCTGCGGGAAACCGGGCTTTCCACAGCAGATGAAATGCTGTATCCGGAAAATCTGCGCTATTTAAATGACATGATGTCCTACATTGCAGTAGGCGCCCGTTCTGTGGAAAACCAGTTCCACCGTCTGGTGGCCAGCGCCTGCGATGTGCCTGTAGGCATGAAAAATCCTACCAGCGGCGACTTATCCGTTATGCTTAATTCCGTTGTGGCTGCTCAGCACAGCCATGACTACATCTACCGCGGCTGGGAAGTTCAGTCTTCCGGCAATCCTCTGGCGCACACAATTTTAAGAGGCGCTGTCAATAAACATGGGCAGAATATTCCAAATTATCATTACGAGGACTTAAGTCTGCTTCACCAGCTCTATGCCAAACGGAATCTGGCCAATCCTGCCTGTATCGTGGATGCCAATCATTCCAATTCCGGCAAAAAGTATCTGGAGCAGATTCGGATTTCCAAAGAAGTCCTTCACAGCCGCCGTCACAGTGAAGATATTAAAACAATGGTCAAGGGATTAATGATTGAAAGTTATATAGAATCCGGAAGCCAGAAAATCGGCGATGGCTGCTACGGCAAATCCATCACCGATCCATGCCTTGGATGGGACGATTCAGAGCGTTTGATTTACGATATTGCAGAGTCCTTGTAAAGAGGGCGCCGCAAAACAGGGCTTTCACGCCAGATATGGCATACTGCATAACGTTTCAGGGCTGACGTTTTTACGCCATCAGCCCTGAGATTCCAAAATAGGCAAATACGATTACGCCCAGTACAATCCGGTAATATCCGAAGAATTTAAAGTCATTTTTCCGCACATAACTTAGCAGGAATTTAATAGACAAAACAGATACTACAAACGAGGTTATCATACCAATCAGGAGATACCCAATCTCAGGGCCGGTAAACATGCGGCCGAATTTGACGATTTTTAAAAGGCTGGCTCCAAACATAACCGGAATTCCCAGGAAAAATGAAAACTCTGCCGCTGCGCCTCTGGAGCATCCTAAAATCATGGCGCCTAAAATCGTAGCGCCAGAGCGGGATGTACCCGGAATCAGAGACAAAAGCTGAAACAATCCTATAAACAGAGCCGTCTGATACGTGATCTGACTGGTTTTCTGAATCGGAAACGTAGTATTTGCATTATGATTTTCCAGTACGATAAACAGAATACCGTATAAAATCAGCATGGAAGCAACCACATAAGAATTCATCAAATATGCGTCCAGTATATCGTCAAAAGGAAGCCCTACAATCGCTGCCGGAAGGCAGGCAATGATGATTTTTGCCCACAGCGATAACGTCTCCTGTTTCTGAGAGCGCTTTTTTCTCGGCGAAAACGGATTTAATTTGTGAAAATACAGCACAACAACTGCAAGAATCGCCCCCAGCTGAACCACTACCATAAATACATTTTTGAAATCTTCGCTTAAATGAAGCGGAATGATCTCTTCTACCAGAATCATATGACCGGTACTGCTGATTGGCAGCCACTCTGTAAATCCCTCCACAATTCCCAGAACCAACACTTTTAACACTTCAAAAATTTCCATATCCTTCTCCTATCCTCTCACATTCTCAATCTGCCAGTCAATCGGCTCCAATCCATGCTCTGCCAGATATTCATTGGTCCTGCTAAAAGGCCGGCTTCCAAAAAAGCCTCTGGACGCGGAAAGGGGACTGGGATGGGAAGATTCTAAAATCAGATGTTTTGGATTATTTAACATTGCCTTTTTCATCTGAGCCGGACGCCCCCACAGGATAAATACTATGGGACGCTGCTGTTCATTGAGAACCCGGATTGCTGCATCTGTAAATTCCTCCCAGCCGATTCCTCTGTGAGAATTGGCTGCATGCGCCCGAACCGTAAGAACTGTGTTTAAAAGCATAACTCCCTGATCGGCCCATTTTTTCAAATATCCGTTGTCGGGAATGTAGCATCCGCAGTCGTCATGAAGTTCCTGATAAATATTGACTAAAGACGGGGGAATGGCCACATCCGGTTTTACGGAAAAGCACAGACCATGAGCCTGACCGTAATTGTGATAAGGGTCCTGCCCCAATATCACCACTTTTACTTTTGATAATGGAGTAAATGCAAATGCATTGAAAATATCATCCGGTTCCGGAAATATCTGTCTTGTCTCGTATTCGTGCCTGACCGTCTGATAGAGTTTTCGGTAGTAGTCTTTTTTGAACTCCCCGCTTAACGGTTTCAGCCAGTCATTGTTAATTGCCGCCATCTTATGTATCCTCCTTATGCCGATTGCCGGGATCTTTTTGCTGCTTTACAATAGTATGCGTGGACAACATAAACCTATTCCTTTCTTCAGTGCGCAGCCAGCCGGCTTACAAACAAAACCGAATCCCCTTTTATCCCTTCTGCTTTTTCTTTCAATTCTTCACTGATCTGAAAAAACTCCTGATGGACTCTGAAAAGCCATGCCTGTTTATTGAAAAATACTGTTTTCTCAAAGGGCCAGCGGATGACGGTTGGCGTCAGAAACCCTTCCCCCAGTTCCAGAACCGTCAGATTTTTATTTAATGTCCCTGCCAGCCATTCTGTATAGGCTTTCCACTGGGGAAGGTATCCTTCTTCAATGTAGCAGCCGCTTTCCACTGTATTGGGAATCAGCCTGCCGCCGCAGTGAGGACAGAGCCCGTCCGGTACTTCCCCTTCTTCCCAGATGTCTTTTGTACACCCTTGTTCGCACTGTCTCCAGGTAATGTTTCCGCATGGAGCTACAATCCGATTTTTGTCAAAAGGCTGTTCCCATATCTTTGCATCTGTCACAGTAGTGACGATAAAATAGTCTTTCCCCCTTATCAGTTCCAAAAGATCCCCATAACCTTTTGTCACATCCGGGCGGCTTACAATCTTCTCTATCTGATTTTTATCCGGATTCTGCCTCCATTCTCCCCCGATTCCTATGAGCAATTTTTCACTGCCCTGTATGCGGCTGTAAATCCGGTCCATCATTTCCTGGTCTAATCTCTTCTCGCTCACTTAAATTTCTTCCTTTTCTCCATGCTTTTAAACGTCCACATCAATCACATATGCCTCATATCCATTGATGACAATGGTGTCCTGATACTGCTGCAGGCGCTTTGCCCTGCCTCCGTAATTTAAATGCATATGGCCATGAATAAAATATTTAGGTTTATATTTCTCCATCAGTTCTAAAAAGCACTGAAATCCGGTATGACACAGATCATCCCCATCTCCCAGATTTTTAGCCGGAGCATGGGTCAGGAGAATATCAAATCCCTTATTCCTTTTAAGCTGCCACCACAAAAGTGAAATCCGCCACTTCATCTGCGACTCGCTGTACTGGTGGGGCCCCGGCCTGTAGCGCATGGAACCGCCTAATCCCAGTATCCGAAGTCCCTTATACGTATAAATCTGGTCTTCAATACAGATACAGCCCTCCGGCTCTTCTGAGTCATGGTTTCCATATACATACAAAAGAGGGGCATGGGCAAATGTTACCAGAAAGGACAGGTACTTAGGGGAGACGTCTCCGCAGGAAAGGATTAAATCAATTCCTTTTAATTTGCTCTCATCATAGTAATCCCAAAGAGATTTGGACTCTTCATCTGAAACAACTAATATCCGCATCTTATGTTACCCCTTTGTCCTATTTTTTGCCGGTTCTTTTTTTCCCATGAATCTGTACAACTGCTCTGGCTTCTTTGGTCAGTTCTTTTGGTTCCGGAATCCGTCCCACCACATTGTCCGTCAGCCAGTCCATAGAGACAATTTCTGCCGGAGTCAGGACTTCTCCTTTGGAGCACATAATGGCGCCGTCCTGGGCAGTGACAATTCCCTCAAAGGGATAAAAATCATTTCTGCATATAGCGCGCTTTAAAAGAGAAACCAGATGCTTGGTGCCCTCCGGAGTTCTGGTGCTGTAGGCTACATCTATAACATCTGCCGACATGCCCCAGTAATAGTTTAACGCCTGATCCTTTTTGGCTTCCCCTGCTGTCCATCCTCCATTTAAGATCTGCCGCAGAATCTTTTCATAGTATTTTCCCCAGTTCCAGATAGGAGCCGCCAGGTTTTCCACCTCGTCTTCGTATTTCCGATATAAGCCGAAGAGTCTGTTTTCTTCAATCGGAGTAATGCTGTCCTTTCCGGATATCATCCGGATGCCCTTGTCCGCCAGGGCTTTTTCCGCATCATGGCCTTTTATGGTAGACCACTCCAGGTATACTTTTGCCCTGGGGTTGATCATTCTGGCCCCCAATGCAAATGCGTTAATATTGGCCATCATGCCGTAAATCGGATAATCTGCCAGATACCCCAGTTCGTCGCTTTCTGACAGACTGGCGGCGATAGCGCCTATCAAAAACTTGGCCTCATACATCCGGCCATAATAGGTGCGGATGGCCTTGTGAGACGCGTTGACCGAACAGTTTAAAATCTTGACATCCGGGTGAAGCACTGCTGCTTTCAGGCTGACCGTCGCCATCTGGGGAGTGGTGGTAAAAATAACCGTATTCCCTGCTGAAATTGCCAGTTCAATAGCCTGCATAGCCTCTTCGCTGGTATTGGCATTGTCAATGTGAGTGGTGGTAACTTTTCCGGAAAGCGCCTGCTCTACAGAAAGACGCCCCAGTTCATGGCTGTAGGTCCAGTTGGAAGTCTCCGGATTTTTCGCATTAATAAAAGCGATTTTTAAATTAGACGGTGCTGAAGAAGGAATCAGAAAATCCCAGAGTTTTGCTGTCCCTTTGCTGTTTTCCTTTTCCGGCTCTTCTACCAGATTAACCGCATTGTCCTGATAGGACAGATGGATTTCCTCCCAGAACCGTCCCAGTTCTTCCCGTAAATCATCATCTGAAACCCGTTCTAAATGGTGCATTCCAAAGGTTTCCAGATACACTAACATGGCATCCGCCGGGGTGATAGGAAGGGCTTTTCCGCCTTTTTCCTCAAAAATCGACCGGAATCTGGCATAAGCGGCTTTTGCCCGAACCCGCTCTTCCTGCGCCCAGGGAATATCGATTCCAAATCCGGTTGCTTTTAAAAACCTTTTAAAACTTCCCTCTTTTGAAAACCAGATCTCATTGATTCCCGTAATTTTATAAAATTCCAGAAATTCATAATAAATTTTATTTTCCAGGGAATCGCTGCGTTTCGGCACAATTCTGGTCACATATCCATGAATGCTGACCGCCCCTACATATTTTAAAACACTGACCCGCTTATTTCCTTCCTGAACATAAAATTTATTCATAAATTCATAGGCTTTTATGGGATCACGGATTCCCTCATCTAACTGGGACTGATACAGATTGATCCACTTACTTCCAAACTCTGATTTTGGAGGAAAAAGCGGCAGAAATCCATTAGAAAACGCATTCTGGCGGCCTGCCGTCTTGGTTCCCGCAATCTGATCCAGCGGAATCTCTACAAGTCCCAGATAACTTTCTGATACAATATCTTCATAAGGCAGCATATCATCCAGTGACGGAAGGTATGGATACTGCCCTGCTGATACGCTGGCTCTGTACTGTTTCTGTGCAATTTTTCTTGCCTTTTCATATTCCTGCAGCGGAGTATAAAATTCATCAGCCATAATGGTACCCCCTACTCTGTTTTTCTGCTATCCATTATACTGGAAAAGTGAGACAACTTACAAGCTTTTTGCAAAACATTTTACCAGGCGGAATACCTGCTCAGCCGTATCAGAAAGATTTTTCTTTGCTGTATCAGGGTCCATGGCTTCTGTCAGTGAAATCGGGCCGCGGACAATCGGAAACAGTGCGTCTATCCCCTGCTCATTGCATTTTGTCCCATCCTTTGCGACAGTTCCTCCAAAGGCTGCCACCGGAACTTTATACTTTTTCGCCAGTTTTGCCGCGCCCGCCGGCGCTTTCCCCATAGCGGTCTGACCATCCAGCTGCCCTTCTCCGGTAATCAGCAGGTCTGCATCTTTTAAATACTTTTCCAGATTGGTCTCTTTTAAAACAATCTCTATGCCGGGTTTTAATTTGGCATTGGTAAAGGTGAGAAAGGCAAATCCCATGCCTCCGGCTGCTCCGGCGCCCGGATAGTTTAAATCCGTGTGGGGAAACTGCTGTTTTGCCAGTTTTCCGTAATGGAACAGCCATTGATCCATCCTGGCAATCTGCTCTCTGTCCGCTCCTTTTTGAGGACCGTAAACTGCGCTGCATCCCGTTGGGCCGCACAGAGGATTGGTTACATCACAGGCTACCAGAAACTGACACTCTGCAAGTTCCGGCATCACATGGCAGGCGCTGATGCGGCAAAGTTCGTTTAATCCTTCTGCCCCAAAGGGAATTGGCTGTCCATCTCTGTTTAGCAGGTCATATCCCAGCGCCTGAAGCATTCCCGCTCCGCCGTCATTGGTCCCGCTGCCTCCAATTCCCACCAGAAACCGGCGGCAGCCCTTTAAAACAGCATCTTTTATCATCTCACCCACGCCATATGTAGTGGTCTTTAACGGATTTCTCTCATGTTCCGGAATCAGGGTAAGCCCGGCGGCAGCCGACATTTCCAATACTGCTGTACCGGTTTCTCCAATGATTCCATAACTGCACTCGACTGGCTTTCCAAGAGGGCCTGTTACGGTTATTGTCTGAAGTATTCCGCCCATTCCTTCTATCAAAGCAGATACGGTTCCCTCACCGCCGTCTGCTAAAGGGCGGACCACTATCCTGGCTTCATGGTCTGCGCGGCAAATTCCCCTGGCCGCCGCATATCCTGCCTCCATGGAAGTTAAACTCCCTTTAAAGGAATCCATGGCTATTACAATCTTCATAGAGACTCATCAACCTCCAGCACATAAGGCGTTGTCTGATACACATAATAATTGAGCCAGTTGGTATAAAGCATGTTGGCAGTGCTTCTCCACATCAGAGGCGGCACTGAAAAAGGATCGTTATCCACATAGTAATTGACCGGAAGGGATGGGTTTAACCCTTTTTTCAAATCTCTGTGATACTCATTGTTTAAAGTCATCCGGTCATATTCCGGGTGTCCCTGGACAAAAATCTGGCTTCCATCCCGGTTCATCACCAGAAAAATACCTGCTTCCTCTGATTTGGCTGCTATCACCAGTTCTTTTTCCTTTCGGATGTCCTCTTCTTTTACCTCCGTATAGCGGGAATGGGGCGCATAAAAGTAGTCGTTGAAACTTCTGACCAGAGGAATTTTCCGATCCAGAACCATATGGCTGTACACACCGGAAAGCTTGGTTTTCCGCTCATATTTGGGAATGCCATAGTGATAGTAAAGTCCTGCCTGCGCTCCCCAGCAGATGTGCATGGTGGACGTAACATGAGTTTTGCTCCACTCCATAATTCTGG
Organism: uncultured Lachnospiraceae bacterium; assembly: GCA_963557065.1. Taxonomy (GTDB): domain Bacteria; phylum Bacillota; class Clostridia; order Lachnospirales; family Lachnospiraceae; genus UMGS1370. The sequence continues at coordinate 27,662 of CAUWCT010000047.1, forward strand.
TCAGTTCCGGCCAGTAATTGACTTCCTCATACTTTAAATGCTCCAGGGGCGCTCCTGTAATAATCATACCGTCATAATGTTTTTTCTGAATGGCGTCAAATGTTATATAAAATTTATTTAAATGGCTGGCCGAAGTGTGTTTGGACACATGGCTGGAAATCATTAAAAACGTACATTCAATCTGAAGCGGCGTATTGGACAAAGCCCGCAGAAGCTGAGTTTCCGTCTCCTCTTTCAGCGGCATAAGATTTAAGATTAAAATCTCCAGAGGACGGATATCCTGGCTGACTGCCCTGGTTTCATCCATCATAAATATATTTTCAGATTCCAGTACCGCGCGGGCCGGCAACTCGTTTTGTATCTTAATGGGCATGAGTTTCTTCCTCCAGCATGTTTAAAAATTCTTCCTCGGAAATAATGGGAATTCCCAGTTCTTTCGCTTTTTTATTTTTGGAAGAATTGGAAGCAGTATCATTGTTAATCAGATAAGCGGTTTTGGATGTAACGGACCCTGACGCTTTTCCTCCCTCTGCCTCAATGACTTCCTGCAGTTTTTTCCGATTTTCAAAATGATTTAAGGTACCGGTGATGACAAAGGTCAATCCTGCCACCTTTCCTCCCTCGTTTATCTCCTGATCCTTTTCAATCGTCAGTTCTTTCAGCAGATGATCCACTGCCTCATTTTTCTTTTTATCCTGAAAATAGTCAATCCATGCCTGGGCCAAAACGCCTCCAATTCCGTCTGCTGCGGTCAGCGCCTCCAGATCCCCCTGGCGCATGGCGTTAAAATCGTATCCAAACTGGCGGCACAGTACCTTGGCGTTGGCAAGGCCGATGCCTGCAATGCCAAGTCCGTAAATAACTCTTGGAAGCGTAGTCTGTCTGGCCTTTTTTATGGATTCCTGGAGATTATCATAGGAACGCTTTCCAAACCCTTCCATTTCCACAATGGCATCTTCGTGCTGGTCCAGGTGGAAAATATCTGCATATTCATGGATAAAACCTGCGCCGATAAATTTTTCCAGGGTAGCCTCAGAAAAGCCGTCAATATTTAGGGCATCTCTGCTGACCAAAAGGGTAAAGCTCTTAATCCTCTTGGCCTGACAGTCCGGATTGGTGCAGTATAAAGATTTTACATCATTGGTTTTTCGGATCTGGGTAGGACCGCCGCAGACCGGACAGGTCTTTGGAATATGGCTGACGCCGCTGCGGGTTAAATTATCCCCAATCTGAGGAATAATCATATTGGCTTTATACACCGTAATGGTATCCCCCTCTCCCAGAGCCAGGGATTCCAGGATGCTTAGGTTGTGGACACTGGCCCTGCTCACCGTCGTCCCCTCCAGTTCCACCGGCTCAAATACTGCTACCGGATTGATTAGTCCGGTGCGGGACGGGCTCCACTCAATATAGCTTAACGTGGTTTCCCGAATCTCGTCCGCCCATTTAAAGGCAATGGAATTGCGGGGGAATTTGGCAGTGCGGCCAAGGGATTCTCCGTAAGCAATATCATCATATAAAAGTACCAGTCCATCAGAAGGAATATCATGTTCTCCGATTTTTCCGGCAAACCATTCTACTGTCTGAGCAAGAGTTTCTCTGGTTACTTCCCGGTACTCTACCACGTCAAATCCCTGGGAAGACAGCCACTCAAACTGACTCTTTCTGGAGTTGGAAAAATCTACATTTTCTGCACTTACCAGGGCAAATGCCATAAAGCGGACATTCCGCCGGGCGGTTATCTGGCTGTTTAACTGGCGGACAGAACCGCTGCACAAGTTTCTGGGATTTTTGTATCTGGCTTCTGCCTCCGGGATCTCCTCATTTATCCGGTTAAAGTCCGAATAGCGGATAACGGCCTCTCCCCGCAGCACCAGCCTTCCTTTAAAGGGAATGGCAACCGGAACATTTAAAAATACCCTGGCATTATTGGTAATCACTTCCCCGATTTCTCCATTTCCCCTGGTAACGGCTTTTACAAGCGTTCCATTTTCATAGGTAAGGACGATAGTAAGTCCATCCATCTTCCAGGACAAAAGCCCGTTTTGTTCTCCCAGCCAGTCCTTTAATGCTTCCACGTCCTTGGTTTTGTCTAAAGAAAGCATAGGAGACTCATGGGCTTCTTTGGGGAGTTCGGAAATCACCTGGTACCCTACTTTCTGGGTAGGACTGGAGGATAAAATGGTGTCGGTCTGCTTTTCCAAATCCAATAACTCATCATAAAGCCTGTCATATTCAAAATTGCTCATAATCTCGCGGCTTTCCTGATAATACGCCTTTCCCGCTTCCCCTAAAACCGCAGTCAGTTCTTTCATTCTTGCTATTGCCTGATTTTTATCCATTATGAAGCTTTATCCTTTCTTTTTCCTGATTTTGGAAATTTTTGCCTGCAAGTTTCTTGTCCGCCGCAGGCGGCAAGAAGATACATGGCTGAAGTGTTACGAATTTGGGATGGCAGGCCCGCTGCGGGAGTTTTCTAAAAGCGCCCGGAGTGTTTTTTCCTCTTTCGGCGTTATGCTGCGGTACTCCCCTGTTTGTAAGTTTCCCAGTTCCAGATTCATAATACGGATTCTTTTTAACTCCAGGACATGATAACCCAGCGCCTCGCACATCCTTCTAATCTGGCGGTTCAGTCCCTGGGTTAAAATAATGGAAAATTTATTTTTGTCTAACTTTTGTACCGTGCATGGCCTGGTAATGGTGTCCAGTATGGCAACTCCCGAAGCCATCTTATTTAAAAATTCTCTGGTAACCGGTTTATCCACCACAACCTCATACTCTTTTTCATGGTAATTTCCTGCCCGCATGATTTTGTTGACCAGATCCCCCTGATTGGTCATCAAAAGCAGCCCTTCTGAATCTTTGTCCAGGCGGCCCACCGGATAGATCCGGCAAGGGTAGTTTAAAAATTCTACAATATTTTCTGCCCGATCCTTTTTAGATGTGGTGCAGACAATCCCTTTCGGCTTATTGACTGCCAGCAGAACAGGAGGATCTTTTTGCTCCACCCGCTCTCCACAGCAGATAATTTCCTGGCCTTTTGTCACTTTCTGCCCCACATACGCCGGTTTTCCATCTACCAGAATTTTTCCTTCTTCCACCAGACGATCCGCTTCTCTTCTGGAGCAGACGCCCATTTCACTTAAATATTTATTTAAACGCATCTCCTGCATGAAGATTCCTTCTCTTTCTGTCCCTTATCTGTCCGAATCGGTTATAAACATCGCATCCCCAAAGGAAAAGAACCGGTATCTCTCTTCAATGGCCTGCTGATAGGCTGCTAATACGTGTTCTCTTCCTGCCAGTGCAGAAACCAGCATAACCAGAGTGGACTCCGGCAAATGGAAATTGGTGATAAGACAATCTAAAATCTTAAACCGGTAGCCCGGATAGATAAAAATATCCGTCCAGCCGCTTCCTGCTTTTAAGATTCCATCCTCTCCTGCCGCAGATTCAATGGTACGGCAGCTTGTAGTCCCAACACAGATGACCCGTCCCCCTGCCGCCTTTGCGTCATTGACCTTTTTGGCTTCGGATTCCTCCACCATGTAAAATTCAGAATGCATGTGGTGCTCCAGCACATTGTCCACTTTCACCGGACGAAATGTCCCCAGTCCTACATGAAGGGTAACATGGGCGATCGTTACTCCCATCTCTTCAATTTCTTTCAGAAGTTCCTTTGTAAAATGCAGGCCGGCCGTCGGCGCTGCTGCAGAACCTTCGTGCTTTGCATAAACAGTCTGATACCGGTTTTTATCCTGAAGCTGGTGGGTAATATAAGGAGGGAGAGGCATCTGTCCCAGTTCGTCTAAGATTTCTTCAAAAATCCCTTCGTAGTGGAACTGAATCAGCCGGTTTCCTTCCTCTACCACATCTGTCACAGTAGCAGTTAATCGTCCGTCTCCAAACTCCAGCTTTGTCCCCGGTTTCGCCTTTTTTCCCGGCTTTACCAGAGTCTCCCATATATCATTTTCCCGCCTCTTTAATAAAAGCACTTCTATCTTTGCGCCGGTGTCTTGCTTGATTCCAAACAATCTGGCCGGAATTACTTTCGTGTCATTGATTACCAGACAGTCTCCCGGCTTTAAGTATTCCTTAATATCCCGAAAATGTCTGTGCGTTACCTCTCCTGTGGTCTTATTCAATACTAAAAGCCTGGAAGCAGAGCGATCCTCCAATGGGTCCTGTGCAATCAGTTCCTGAGGCAAATCAAAATAAAAATCTTTTACATCCATGTTTTACTCCCCTTGTGTTTCTTCAGCTGCTGTTTCAGATTCGCTGGCTGCTGTATCGGCCTCGCTGACTGATGTTTCCGTCTCGCTGGCTGCTGTGCCGGCCTCGCCGCCTGCTGATTCCGTCCCGCTGCTGCCTTCAATCTCAATCTGGATGGCTTCTGTCTCCGCTTTCGCTCCTTCCGGAGAGACGATGGAAACAGCGCTGTCCTTACTTTCCTGGGTTTCTCCCACAACCGGATTTTTCTGCAAAACTCCATACACGCCAGCCAAATCCGGATCGGTCTCCAATGCCTGCCTTAACCTGGCGTAAATTTCGGTTCTCAAAAGAATCAGTTCATCCGTCTTTTCGGCTTCTTCAAATTCTTTCAGCACCTCTTCCCCCTGCCTGCTGCTGTCTGCAAGCTGAAGTGTTCCCTCCTCACCGGGAATCACATATGCGCGGAACAGACCAGGAGCCAGGGTTTCCACATTCTTAAATCTCAGATCATAGCTGACATATACCAGATAACTTCCCTCTGCCGTCCCCGGCTTTGTATAACAGACAATGTTTTCATAACCGTCCGTATAGCGGGATGTATAGCGGTACTGACTCTCCAGTGCCTCTGCTCCCTCCATATCAGCGCGCCCAAACAGGCGGTATACCGTCTCAACATCTGCATTCTGCTTTGCTGTAAAATAGCTGTTAATCAGTTCGTTAACTTCCGGTATCTGGTCTTTTGCAAAGGTTTCTCCTCCCTCTTCCTGCGGCTGTATCTCCCCGGTTTCTCCTGAATTTTCCCCGGAAGCTGCAGAGTTTTCTTCTGAAGGCAGTTCTGCCTGGACAGAAGACGGTTCCCCATCCATCCTGTCTTTTCCCGCCAGATTTTTTGCTAATATGACTGCCAGTACCAGAAGAATTATCACACCCGGGATGGTAAGCCATTTTAAGTATTTTCTCAGATCGTCTTCTGTAAATGATGAATAACCATACTTATTATCTCTTCTTCTCAAAATTAATTCCTCCGCTATCTTTTGCTGCTTGAAATGTAACGATTCAGAACTGTTACACCCTGGAATTATTTTAGCAAACTTAAATTAAAAAAGCAATAAAATTAGGACTTGCAGAACTGGCAAAAATATAGTATGATATAGGAGATGCGTCTGTAGCTCAGTGGATAGAGCAATGGCCTCCGGAGCCGTGTGCGTAGGTTCGATTCCTATCAGACGCATTCTTTTTATCTTATGATTCTTTCTATTTCTGTTAAATTCTTACCTGTTTTCCTTTTCCCACTGCAGTTCCAGGCTTTTTATATTGTTTTTCAGCAACAGGCGGGCAAGAAGATACATGGCTGAACTGTTACGTTTTTTCGCATGTCAGAACTGCGTTCGCAGCTTCTGCAAATATATCTAAGGAGGTATACTGTCTATGGTATACGAAACATTTCTCAACCAAATCACATCTCACATTCAGCATGTCCTTTCAGACCGCTGCACTGTCCATCTGGAGCAGGTACGCAAAAACAACGGCCTGGTGCTGGACGGCATCTGCATCCGAACGCCTGACGAACCGGTTGCTCCCACCATCTACTTAAATTCCTATTATGAGGCTTACCAAAACGGGCACAGTCTTGCAGAAATCTATGACCGGATTCTGGATGCCTATAAAAACAGAGGGTCTTTTTCCAACCTGGACATCCGCTTTTTTCAGGATTTTTCCAATCTGGAAGACAAAATCATTTTTCGGCTCATCAATGCCCATTCAAATCAGGAACTTTTGAAAACCATTCCTTCTCTTCCCTATCTGGACTTAGCTGTGGTGTTCTGCATTTATCTTACAGATGATGCCAATACCCGGCAGATGACTGCTCTTATCCGAAATTCTCACTTAACAATCTGGGGAGTTTCCATCTCCCGTCTGGAACAATGCGCCGAAAAAAATACGCCCCGTCTGTTTCTCCCATCTATTAAAAGCTTAAATGAAATGCTTGAGAATATTTCTCCTGAATCTCCGGTTTCCGAATCAGAAAAACCAGTCTGCGAGCTTCCCTTTTATGTACTTACCAGCCAAAACAATTTGTATGGAGCCGCCTGTATGCGATACCCCGGTGTATTAAAGGACTTCGCAGACCGCCAGAATACAGATCTTTTAATTCTGCCTTCCAGCATCCACGAAGTCCTGCTGACTGCTGACAGCCCGGATACCGATTACGAACTGTTAAGCAATATGGTCCTGGAAATCAATCAGTCTGAGGTTTCTGTGGAGGATCGCCTGTCCAATCAGATTTACCGCTACTCCCGCAGGGATGACTGCGTTTCCATCGTGTCTCATGGTCCTGAATCAGTCGGAAAATAGAATCCATAATAAAAATCGCTACTGCGATTGCGCCTGCTATCTGCAGAGTTTCCACAAGATAATAGGTGGCCAGGCTTCTGCCGCTGCGAATCAGGTAAAATACGCACCGATAAATGGATGCCCCCGGAACTGCCGGAAGAATCCCGGCCACTAAAAATACCGTAACCGGAGCCTTAAACCATCTGGCAAATATATGGCTGATAAGGGCCACTACCAGGGTAGATGCAAACGCTGCTAAAATATTGGAGCCGCTCCACTGAACTGCCAGCAGATAAACCAGCCAGCCAGCCCCGCCTACCACTCCGGCATCAACCAAATATCTCTTCGGCATTTCCAAAAGCAGGCCGAAACACACAACTGCCAAAAATGCCGAGATAGTCTGTACCACTGTCTGAACTGTCATACTCCCGCTCCTCCCGTCATTTTTCCAAATATGGTCATGGCTGTACCAATCCCCACTGCTACAGACAGTGCTACCACAAGGGCTTCCATCATACGGCTGGTTCCGGAAGAATAATCGCCGTTTAATATATCTCTAATCGCAGTCGTAAACGTTACACCGGGCACAAGAGGCATGATTGCACCAGTAATGACTGCATTGCCGTCCATTCCCGGAATCACCCAGTTCTCCACTGCCAGTGAAGCAAATCCCACTGCAAAGGCTCCCAGAGCATTCATACAAAAATCGTTCAGGCGAACCTTCGCAGTAAGCAGGCACACAATCGCCAGAAAAATCCCTGCGATTCCCGCTCCCAGTCCTTCTTTCCAGGTTCCCCCTAAAAGCAGCGCAAAAAAGGCTGACACGCCAATGTATCCTACTGCCTTTGTGAAATCCCCATACTGGTTTTCTGTTTTAATCGTTTTTAATGTATCCCTGGCCTCTGAAAGTCCCATTGCCTTCGCACAAAGCCTGCGGGAAACTTCATTTACCCGGCACACCCGGTTTAAGTTGGTAGAGCGGTTGCGAATCCGGCGCATTATGGTCAGGCTCTCCTTACCCGGTCTGTCCAGTGTCACAATCAGGCTGGTGCCAAGGGCCACATTTTCCGCCTGCCGTTTTGTGTCCATGGAAAGAATCCGTCCCACTGTGTCTTCTACCCGATATATTTCCGCACCGCTGACCAGCATAATTTCACCTGCCTCAACGGCTGTCTCTACCAATAATTTATCATATTCTAATTGTGCTGTTGGATTGTGTTCTTGTGTCATAATAAACTTCCTATCTGGTAAATAAATACTGCAGCCGTCCAGGCGGCGGCCATCTGAAACGCAGCCAGCCTCAATGTCCATTTTGCAGACCCTGTCTCCCGCCTGATTACGGCAAGCGCTGCGATGCATGGTGTATAGAACAGGCAGAATGCCAGCATCGCGTATACATTCTGTATTCCAAAACCGATTTCTTCTAATGCCATAGACAGCTGTATCTTCCCTGCCGGGGAATTAATATTGCTGATATGAAACAAAACCGCCAGACTGGATACGACTACTTCTTTGGCAGATAATCCGGACAGCAGTGCAACTGCAATCTGCCAGTGTCCCAGTCCGCATGGAGCAAGAACCGGTTCTAAACATGTTCCGATTTTCGCTGCAAAACTATGGGATACTTCTGCTGTCAGCCCGGCCGGTCCCAGATTTAACAATCCCCAGAGAATCACCGAGGCAAGAAAAATCGTTGTTCCTGCTTTGCTTAAGTAATCTCTTGTCTTTTCCCATCCATAGACAGCCACTGACCGCAGAGTGGGAATCCTGTATTCCGGCAGTTCAATCAGAAGATCCGTTTCTGCTGTCTTCTCACCTCTGTGCAGAGTCATGGAAAGAAACACTGCTGTCAAAAGCCCTGCCAGATACAGGCAATAGGCTGCCGCCAGACGGTTTTCAGGAAAAAAGACTTCTCCAAACAGTATGTAAATGGGCAGTTTTGCAGAACATGACATAAATGGAATCATAAAAATCGTTTTCTTTTTATCTTCTTCACTTGAAAGGGTTCTGGCAGCCATAACTGCCGGTACACTGCAGCCAAAACCCAACAGCAGCGGAAGAAATGATTTTCCGGACAATCCCGCCGCACCCATGATCTCATTCATAATATAGGCGACTCTGGCCATATATCCGCTGTCTTCCAGCACTGCCATTGCCAAAAACAGGACTGCAAGATTGGGAAGAAAACTTAACACCCCTCCCACTCCGGCAATGATTCCGTCTGTAATCAGGGATATTGCCCAGTCTGCTGTATGAATATCCTGCAAAACAGTCCTTGTAAGATCCGTAAACTGATTAAGACCTGTCTGAAACCAGTCCTTTACTCCATTTCCTACAGTAAATGTAAGCCAAAACAGAACTGCCATGACCGTCAGAAAAATCGGGATTCCCAAAACCGGGTGAACCAGATATCTGTCCAGTTTATCTGTAAAAGATGTTTGAGCGTTTTTAAACAGCAGACATTCTTCTGCGATTTTCTCAATAGGCGGATACCCATGTTTTCTGCTGCCAAATCCGGCCCCACAGCCTGCCGGCATCCGGACTGCGGCTGCCTCTGCTGCCGTTTCTATCAGTACGTCCAGCCCCTGACGGTTTCTGGCAGAAATCGGGACAACCGGAATGTCTCCCAGCATCTTTGACAGCTTTTTCATATCAATGTTCATTCCCTTATTTTGAACCTCATCCATCATATTCAGCGCCAGCACCACCGGCCGGTTCTGCTTTAATAACTGAAGACTCAGATACAGGCTCCGTTCCAGCAAAGAAGCGTCCATAACATTGATAATCACATCTGCCTGGCCCCCGTCTAAAAATTGTTTTGCAGTACGCTCTTCTATTGTATAAGAATCCAGGCTGTAAATCCCCGGCAAATCAATTAGTTTAATCTCTTGTCCCTTCCAGTCAAACCTGCCTTCCATCCGTTCTACAGTAACGCCCGGCCAGTTGGCTGTTTTTAATTTTGCTCCGGTAAATGCATTAAACAAGGTTGTCTTTCCGCAATTTGGATTTCCTGCAAATCCCACTGTAAGGGAGTCTCTCATTCCGCTGTCTCTATCCCCTCTCCTATCAGGCGCCCTAATGCCCATCTGGATTCTCCTACCCTGATTATCAAAGTTCCGCTGTGTTTTCGGCTCTGCACCAACACCCTGGCATTCCTTTTGATCCCCAATGCCTCCAGACGTCTTTTTAAGGGCTCAGAAAGCCTTATATCCGTTATAACATACCGTCTTCCTGCCTGGCACTGACACAATTTCATGTTTGTTCTCCATTATTCCAAATCTAAAAGAGTTTTTTTCACTTCAATCATCCGATCCCGCAGTCTGGCCGCCTCTTCAAAATTCAGTTCCGCTGCTGCCTGATGCATTTTCTTTGTCAGTTCTTTTACCAGCTGGTTTAATTCCTTTTCATCCATAGATTCCGGTTCTTTCCTGAAATCCTTTTCAGATTCTGCAGCCGCTTTGGAAATGGCAATCAGATCCCTTACTGCTTTCTTAATCGTAGTAGGGGTGATGCCATGTTCTTCATTGTATTTTTGCTGAATCTTCCGGCGTCTGCCGGTTTCCTCTATGGCATTTCTCATGGAATCCGTAATCGTATCTGCATACATGATGACATGGCCTTCGCTGTTTCTTGCAGCGCGTCCGATGGTCTGGATAAGAGAGGTCTCGGATCGTAAAAATCCCTCTTTATCTGCATCCAGAATCGCTACCAGTGTAATCTCCGGAATATCAAGTCCTTCTCTGAGCAGATTGATTCCCACTAAAACATCAAAGACATCCAGACGCATATCCCGGATAATCTCCGCCCGCTCCAGGGTATCAATGTCAGAGTGCAGGTATTTGACGCGGATTCCTACTTCCCTCATGTAATCGGTTAAGTCCTCCGCCATTCGCTTCGTCAGCGTGGTAATCAGCACCTTATGATGTTTTTCTACTTCTTTGTTAACCTCTGAAATCAAATCATCGATCTGACCTTCTACCGGCCGCACAAAAATTTCCGGGTCCAGCAGGCCCGTAGGCCGGATAATCTGCTCTACCCGCATCAGTTCGTGCTCGCTTTCATAGACCGAAGGAGTCGCGGAGACAAACATCATCTGGTTAATTTTACTCTCAAACTCTGTAAAATTCAAGGGACGGTTATCCAGGGCAGACGGCAGGCGGAACCCATAGTCTACCAGAGTCCGTTTTCTGGACTGATCTCCCGCATACATGCCCCGAACCTGTGGAAGGGTGATATGTGACTCATCCACAATAATCAGAAAATCATCCGGGAAATAGTCGATTAGGGTCCATGGCGGTTCTCCCGGCGCGGTTCCCGTTAAGTGGCGTGAATAATTTTCAATACCGGAACAAAATCCCGTCTCCCGCATCATTTCCACGTCAAAGTTGGTTCTCTCAGAAATCCTCTGAGCCTCCAGCAGTTTATCTTCACTCTTAAAAAAAGTGACCTGCTCTTTCATTTCCGCTAAAATGTTTTCTGTAGCAAGAAGCATCTTGTCTTTTGGGACTACATAGTGGGAAGCGGGAAATATTGCCACATGGCCCAGCTGCGCCTTGATCTCTCCGGTAACTGTGTCAATTTCCGTAATCCGGTCTACTTCATCGCCGAAAAACTCTATCCGGTATGCCTCATTTCCTGAATAGGCCGGGTAAATTTCCAGAGTATCCCCCCTTACCCGGAATGTCCCTCTCTTAAAGTCCATATCATTTCGGGCGTACTGGATGTCAATCAGCTTATGAATGACCTCGTCTCTGTCCTTTTCCATGCCGGGACGCAGGGAAATCACCATTTCCTTATAATCTATGGGGCTTCCCAGTCCATATATGCAGGATACGGACGCTACGATAATCACATCTTTTCTCTCAGACAATGCCGCTGTAGCAGAATGGCGCAGTTTGTCTATTTCATCATTGATGGCAGAGTCCTTTTCAATGTATGTGTCTGTAGAAGGAACATATGCCTCCGGCTGATAATAATCATAGTAACTTACAAAATACTCCACCGCATTCTCCGGAAAGAACTCCTTGAACTCGCCGTAGAGCTGGGCGGCCAGGGTTTTATTGTGGGCAATGATAAGGGTGGGCTTTTGTAACTGCTGGATGACGTTGGCCATGGTAAAGGTCTTGCCGGAACCTGTAACCCCCAGTAACGTCTCGAATTGATTGCCGTCTTTGAAGCCCTCTACCAGGGCCTCAATAGCCTGGGGCTGGTCGCCGGTGGGCTGAAATTCTGAGTGCAATTTGAAACCGGCGGCATTTTCGCCGGTTTCATGAGCAAAGAACTGGCTCTTGCCAGAGGATTGCGAGTGTCCTTGATTTTTCATTTTCTATATTACCTCCTTGGTGTCCATAAAAGAGTTCTTCTGTAAATCCTGTCCTTTTAAAGAGCGTTCCAAAAGTTCCGGCAATTTTTCCGGACTGCATGCAAAACATGGAATCCCAAGTCCTGCCACCCTCTCTGCCATCTGCGCATCGTAATATGGTTTTCCTCCGTCTGCAATCGCCAGCAGGCATACCACTGTAACTTTGGACTCTTTCATTTCCTGAAGCCGTCTGAGAAGAGCCGCACGGTTTCCTCCCTCTTCCAGATCGGTAATCAGGAAAAACAGCGTTTTTTTAGGATTTTCGATAAACTGCTGGCAGTAGGCAACGGATTTGTTAATATCGGTTCCTCCTCCAAGCTGAAATCCAAACAGTAAATCCACAGGGTCCTCGCATTTCTCTGTCAAATCCACAATGTTTGTATCAAATGCTACTACTCTGGTCCTGACAGACGCCATACTTGCCAAAATACAGCTGATGATCGAAGAATAAATCACCGACACACCCATGGAACCGCTCTGATCAATATCCAAAATAATAGTATACTTATTGGCGGCAGTTGTGGACGTCCGGTCAAAAAAGTAAAAGTGATCCGGGATGATTTTCTTTAAATCGGGATTATAGTTTTTCAGTCCTCTTTTTATGGTATATGAAAAGTCAAGGGCGCTGGCAGAGGGAATGGGAGAATGCTGCCTTTTATTAACTGCTGCTGTAACCGCGCGGCGGATATCTGTCTCCAGCCGTTTATTAATCTCCTCTACAATTTTTTGAATAAATTCCCGGACACTTTCTTTGGATCGTTTGGGGATCTGGTCTTTCAGCAGCAAAAGTGTGCTTGCCAGACTGACATCCGGTTCCAAATGTTCCAAAAGTTCCGGCTCTAACAAAAGCTGTTTTAATCCACATCGTTCCATGGCGTCTGCCTGCACGATTTTGACCAGATCCCTGTCAAACAAAGTACGTACATCCCCCAGCCATTTGGTAATCTGAGGATTGGAAGGACCGCTTCCCCCTTTGCTTCCAGACGAAGGACCTCCAAATCCTCCCTCCGAAGTGTGATTGTAAATTGCTGCCAGCGCCTGATCCATTAACATCTGTTCTTCTGTCAGCCCCCACTCCTGGCTCATGGAGGAAAAACGTCCCTGGCTCTGTGCCCCTAAAATCAAACGCCACCGCCTGATTCGCTCCATTGTATCTTTCTGATCCATCTGCTGTTTTCCCTCCTTTTAAATATCGTCAAAATCAAAGTCTCCCAGGCTTTCTGACAGTTCCTCCTCCATGGCATCTGTCCATGTCTGATTTAAAACTTCGCTGACCTGTGAGGGATTTACCTGCCAGATCTCGCCCAGATTTTCCGCAATGTCGTTCTTCTCTGCTGATGAAAAATCTGCAAATGCTCTTCTTAAAAAGACCAGCGCTCTTTTAAATTCTTCTTCATCCAGCGTATCCAGGTAATCGCTTAATTTTTCCCAAAGCGTCATGCGGGCAATCAGCGCATAATGGTTTTTAAATGCCAGTCCTTCAAACCATCCTGCTCCCAGTTCTGCCGGAATTCCCCTGGAAAGTCTCCGCTCCACCTCGCGCCCCAGTTCTTCGCTGTCCATCTTTCCTCTTTCTAAAAGAATGGCAGCCGCAAAACCTGACAGTTTGGTATTCAGATCATCCCTTTTTGCAATCACCAAAAGAACCTGTATCCATCTGTCTTCATCCAGAAAATCATGGTGCAGCGCCACATCATTGATGCGTTCCATTGCTCTGGATACGCTTTTGGACGCTGCGTCATCGCAGACACAGCTATCCGGAAAGATCAGGCATGCGCGCAAAAACAACTGGGACAGCAGCGGAAGAAGCGGCGCTGTGTCTAAACGGCGGATACTTCCATATTGTACAGCAACAGAAAGGCTTTCTGCAGTCTTTGCAAGATCCTGAACAGAAGCTGCGTCCACTGCCATTTCCTGAAGCATCTCCGTTGCATAGCGCACTGAAGCAGGCATACCGCAGAAAAACGCTTCCTCAATTACCAGCGCCGCTGCTGCAATGGTCTTGTCTTTCTCTATCCGTTCCTGCAATTCAAAGGAAGCTGCCTGCGCAATCGTATCTCCTTTTAGTACGGTTTCCACAATCTGTATTTCCGCTTCCGGACTCCAGCGCAGAACCCATTTCTCTGCCCAGGTTGCTTTTTCCTGAGAAACCTTCTGTATGGCTGCAAAAGGAATTCCCAAAACCCGCAGTCTGTGCAGGAAAAAAGAGCGTTCCAGATCCAAAAAAGCTGCCTTTTCTGATTTTACTGTTAATTTTTCTCTCAAATCCAACTGCAGTTCTTCTGCTGTCACTGTTTTATATTTTGTAAGGCGCAGTCTCTCCAGATTCTGGTTAAAATCGCTTTGTACAGACGTCTGGCTGACCCCCTCAGGAAGAGAGCCGATCTTTGTCCCGATTTCCGTATCTGCGACTGCTGTCCCAATCTCTGAAAACTGTCCATGTCCCATACAGGTCACTGCTGCATCCCGCAGATCCCTTAATGCCGGGATGTGATATCCATGGAGCTCTGCCAGTGTTCCTGCCAGCCGTACTGCCTCTATTACCTCTGCGGATGATACAGGATTTCCCTGCTTTCTCTGAAAGGCAGCAAGCCGGGAAAGATATGCATGGGTTGTATATTCCGGGCTTTTCTGTTCCAGAGACTGCCAAAGCAGTTCATAATAGGCGGGCGCCTTGTTTCCTGCTCCGTAACCGGAGCGGGAAGACAGGCGAAAGTACGAATAGGGCATTAAAGTTTTCCTGGATTCCAGCATCGGGAGAGCCTGAATCTCTCCATCGCTCATCGCCTCTGCATCTTCCAAAAGTCCCTGTACATGATAGGCTCCTGTCACTGCCACAATCTGCCTGGGATGAATCCCTTCTTTTATGGCGTCCTCAATCTGACGTTTCATATAGGATTCCCGAATCACTGTTTCTGCCTGTTCCCGGAAACTGACGTCTTCTTTTATCTGCTGTTTTTGTGTCCATTCCCGAATCTGCCTGCCAAATTCCCTTGCCCCTCTGCTATAAGAAACAGGCGTTTCTGACCTCTCCAGCACATGTTCCCAGAATGTCTCATGGTCATCTTCCCCGCTCACCCGATCCAGCTGCTCATATATGCTCTCTCTTTTCTTTGAAATGACAGTCTCCAGCAGCTTTTGTTCCTCCTGTTCTCTCTGTTCCCGCAATGCCTGCAGCGCAAGGAATACCCCGGATGGCAGATCCATAAACCGGCATTCACACCCATGCTCTTTTGCCCACATAAATGCCTGATACTCCGGCGAATACACTGCAAAGGGATACAGAATGGAGCGGATAGGCGCCTGCGCCGTATATGCCATCACAGCAACTGGCGGACTGACACCCGAATCCGTCAGATCCCCAGCCAGAACTGTAAAATCTGAAGGCCCTTCTACCAAAATTCTATCTGGTTTTCTCTCATCCAGAAAACTGCGCAGATGGTATGCTCCTGCCGGTGACAGATGACGCACTCCAAATATATATGGTTTTTTCTCCATCAGCGCAACAACTCCTTACATTCCTTGTACAGTCCGCTCCAACGGGACCCCCGCTTTTTCATAATATTTTCCAGATATTCTTCCCAGCTTGCGGCATCCTTTCCCTCATCTTTGATAATAGCTCCCTGCAATCCTGCAGCCAGATCATAATCTGTGATAACTCCGCTTCCAAAACTTCCTGCAAGAGCCATGCTGTTGGCAAGCAGAGAAATCGCCTCTGCTGTAGAAAGCACTCCGCTTGTGGATTTTAATTTCTGTTTTCCATCCAGTGTTGCCCCATTTCTCAATTCTCTGAAAATGGTACATACTTTCACAATCACTTCCTCCTCCGGAAGCGCTGCATTCAGATCCAGGCTGGAAGAAAGCTGTGAAACTCTGGAGCGGACAATTTCCATTTCGGCTTCCAGATTTTCCGGAGACGGAAGCACCACAATATTAAACCGGCGTTTGAGAGCTGCTGACATTTCATTTACGCCTTTATCCCTGGTATTGGCTGTAGCAATTATGGAAAATCCCTTTTTAGCCGGAACCTCTATCCCAAGTTCCGGAACCGAAATCCGTTTTTCTGACAAAATGGAAATCAACGCATCCTGCACTTCCGAGGCACACCTTGAAATCTCTTCTATTCGTGCAATGCTTCCCGTCTCCATTGCGCCATACACCGGACTTTTAATCATAGCCTCCAGCGTCGGCCCATTGGCGATAAGCATGGCATAATTCCAGGAATATCGAATCTGCTCTTCTGTTGTCCCGGCAGTCCCCTGAATTACTTTTGTGGAATCTCCGTTAATTGCTGCGGTCAGATGCTCCGACAGCCAGGATTTTGCAGTCCCCGGTTCTCCGATCAAAAGCAGCGCCCGATCGGTTACCAGCGTGGAAATCGCTATCTCCACCAGACGCTGGTGTCCAATGTATTTCGGCGTAATCTCAGTGGTTCCCACTTTTCCTCCAACAATATATTTAAGGACCGATCTGGGCGACATCTTCCATCCCGTAGGGACCGGATCTTTCTCTGCCTGAATCAAAGCGTCAATCTCATCCTGAAACAGCTGCTCTGCCGGCAGACGCAGCACACTCTCTTTTCTTGCCATGGTGTCTCTCCTTTTCTATAAAATTTTCTCTGCTAAACTATACCAGTTCACTGATGGATGCCCCATTGTTCAGTTGTTCGATCCATCCGTCAATACGAGCGGACAAAGATGCCTGTGAAGAACTCATCTGCGCCTTTGCTTCTTTCATTTCCTCAATAATCTCTTCCCTGCTAAGTCCCATATCTTCTGTAATATTGTGAATCCAGTACATATCCTGCATCAGAATCCTTTTTTTCAAGATTCCCTTAAAATCTTTCCATCCGCATTTTTTTAAAAGTTCCAGATCCGATCCATACCAGCGTATCTTGCATAATCTCAGATAAAAATAATATCCATACCATTTTCGCAGTTCTTCTGTGTCCAGACGGAACAGGGCGCGTATGATCCGATCCCAGTCTCCATGAGAATCTCCCTTTTGCTTCTTAAAAATAGCCGGATACCAGTCCAGGCTTAGTTCCTTTCCCGTCCGTATCAGGATATTGCTTCGGTACTCTCCCTTCCATGAAGCCTCTCTTCTGTATTCATACAGATATGTATTCTCATCTCTGCTGTACTGCAGGTGAGAGAGCAGGAGAAAAACTCCTTTATCCTGCAGGCAGCTGCCATACTCCCGAAATACCTGTTCCTTTGGTTCTGTCAAAAAAGCGGCGGCAAACCCTGCTTCCCTATACAAAACGCCATATTCTTTTTCAAGCTGTTTTGCCTGGCCTGCTGCCATACTCATATATTTCCATGGTTCACAGTCTGCTCCTGTTTCATTCACTTCCTCTTGCAATAAAAACAAAGTATCTGTCAGATAGTTTGACAATGCCTCCGCAAATCCGTCCTGTTCCAGCTTACGATCTCCCTGCTGAAATGAAGTGATCCCTTTTTCTGACTTCATGTGTTTAAATTTGCAGGCAATCGCCGCCAGTTTTTCAATCCATACCTCAAAATCTGTAATTCTTTTTCCTCTAAGCGCCTGCAAATAGGCTGAAATTTTCTCTTCGTCCGAATCCTTTATCACATCTGTGCTGCCATCCGCCACCTTTTCTGCCAGTTTGAGGAGTCTTTCTGCCTGCAAATCTGCAGCCCATCTATAAGGAGAATCTCCCAAAATCAACGGATTTGCCTCTGTCTTCTGCCAGTATGTACGACTCTCTTCTGTATCCATATATCCTAAAGCCCATTGAGTGGCTGCCTTTGTCCTGCCCTTTTCTGTTTTGAGCAGTTCCTGTAAAAGCGGCGTATTGGACGGGCTAAACCGAAGAGCCTCGATTAATGCCTCTCTGACTTCTTTTTTGCTTTCCGGCAGCTGGCTTACATAAAACTCATTTTCCTTTTCGCCTGCCAGTTTTGCAATAATATGTACTCTGTGTACCATTTCCCGTTTTCCGGCAGGATCAAACCCTTCTTTCAGTAAAGGAAGAACCTTCTCTCCCTTTTCAGACAGCCAGTCTGCATACAGGCTGGCCAGTTCTGAATAGGAATCTCCCAGTCCCTTTACCATCAATTTCTGAACTCTGTAATCATCAAATACTTCCGGATAATTCTTGTGCATTTCTTCTATGATGCTGTAACGTCCGCCTCCAGTCCCTGTCATTGCCTGTTTTAAAGGACGCAAAATACTTGCCGGTATATTTTTATAATGCGCAAAAAAGTCCTCATCCCCGGCAGTGCATGGAATCCTCTCCAGTTCTCCAGGCACCTGATTGGTTCCCTGGGTAACCAGGACGGCATCCAGAAACGCCAGGATGTCCAAAAGCATCAGAGCGCGGTCTGTACAATCCGGACTCAGCATCTTTTTTAACATCTGATCAATTTTTCCAAAAACCGGTGATGCTTTAGCAAATGGTTCCACTGCTGCCGCGGCCCGCTGGAGCCTGAAATCTTCCATAATCAAATTTACGCCTGCGTTTGCTGCAATGTGAAGACGGTCTCTTAATTCGTAAAATGGCTGCAAATTCATTGTGCTACCCCCTGCGTGTGTTTATTCACTTATAAAATCATTAATACAAAAGCCGTACAATCCCGTTTTCTGTCACAATACTGTATGGCTGCATACAAATCTGGTGATCGGTAAAATCGTAATACATAGCGCCAAAAAGTACCTGTTCTTCAAAAAGAGCAGAAGCCCCGAGGGAAAGCATGGCGTTTACTGTCTCTTCATGGCCTTTTCTGTCCCGCAGTACGATCCGGTTTCCGGCATGATCTTCCAAAACACAACAGTCTCCTTCCTGATTTTTCAGAATTCCTATTTTCCTGAAACTTACCATGACTGCTGCAAAATCATTGGAAAGAGTATTTTTTATCTGATTTTTAACCAATTTAATTACTGCCGTCAAATCTGTATGTGCTTTCTGCATCACACTTTTCCTGACTGCCCGGTCGGCGGGAACCAGCGTACATTTCTCCCAGCGTATTCTCTTATTGATATCTCCCGGATAGTAGGTGAGCAGCGGAACCTGCACCATATCAAACATGGAATCTTCTTCTTTGATATATTTTAACGCTTTTACCGGGCGGTAATTACAGGCTGTATGTACCTCGCCGCTGTCTGCGTCTGCAAAATATCCCAGATCGATCCATTCTTTCCTCGCCTCATCATAGTAGGTTTCAAACGAAAGCTGTACCAGCCGCGCGTTTTCTTTTGCCAGTCCCAACTGATTTAAACGCTCCAGCGTCCAAATGCCCCCAAGTTCTTCATACAAAATACTGTCATCATCCTCCAGATTGCCGCTGTCCAGTTTTTCCTGAAGGTAAACATTTGCCTTTTTGGTCAGGGACCTGAGCCGTATCAAAATCCCCACTGCATTTTCATAATGTCTGCTGTCTGCATCCTTCTGGTATTCCCCAATCTCCAAAATCAGTTCATTCATCAAATTTAAGGGACCCGGAAGATAATAATCTCCCAGCTGCTTTGCCAAATCCCGATAGGTTTTTAAAGAAACTCCTCCCATAGCTCCCAGGCCGCCATTTAACAGATCGCTTACCATTTTCTCAAGCATTGCAAGGCCCTCCAGCTGGCGCTTGATCTTCTTGGTGCGGGCGGATTTGTTGATTTTTTTCTCTTTTGGCGGCTGCCCCTCTCCCTCTGCTTTTTTCAAATCTCTGGCCTCTTTTTTGGCCCTCTTTTCCAGAATGGATTCCGGAATTTCGCAGATGGCAAATTCTTTTTTGGCTTCCATCTCAAACAGAAGCGCCAGACTGTGCTTGCATGGAAACTGACGGCTTGGACAGGTACATCGGAACACCGGCTTTCCTTCTTCTGCAAAATCAGCAGAAACAATATAGTTGGATTTTCCGCTTCCTTTGCATTCCCCCATATAAAAGGTATCATCCTGGGAACAGGAACGGGACACAAACCCATTGCTGCCGGAAATCTTTCTTGCATTGTTTACCGCTGATGAGTTTGGCGCCATAGATAGGATCTGCTGCTGAGTTATCTCTCTCATAAATAGTTTCCTGCCTTTCGTAGCGAAATAGTGTTCTAATTATACCATGCCCACTAAACTCGACAAAACCTCGCTAAGTGGGCAGGTATATATTCTCACTAGACTCGTAAACTACCTCGTCAAGTGTTCATATTATACCACGTCGACTACCGTCTCCGTGAGTTTTTCGCCTTATAGAGCCCTCTGCGTACACGCAGGGCTCTGCAAGGCTCATTATACCATATCCACTACCCCTGGCGATACATTTTTATAATAAATTAAGGACCACCGTTTTATCCGAAACGGCAGTCCTTGTTCTTATTCTTTACTATCCTCCGAAAACAGTGGAGTGGACAGATAGCGATCCCCTGTATCCGGCAGTATTACTGCAATATTTTTCCCTGTATTTTCCGGAGATTTTGCTATCCGGGATGCTGCAAAAAGGGCGGCTCCTGAACTGATTCCCACTAAAAATCCCTCTGTTCTTGCCAGATTTCTGGCTACCTCATAAGCCTGTTCTTCTGTAACCCGGACCACTTCATCGTAAATGCCGGTGTTTAAAATCTCCGGAATAAAGTTAGTTCCGATTCCCTGGATTCCATGCCCTGATGCCTTTCCTCCTGATAAAAGCGGGGACTTATCCGGCTCCACCGCTACCACTTTTACATCCGGATTTTGGGATTTTAAATACTCTCCAACTCCGGTAATGGTGCCACCGGTTCCAACTCCTGCTACAAATATATCCACTTTTCCCTCCAGGGCTTCCCAAATCTCCGGCCCCGTGGTCATCTTGTGCGCCTTTGCATTGGCAGGATTTACAAACTGTCCCAAAATCACAGATCCTGGAATCTCTTTTTTCAGTTCTTCTGCTTTCTCCAGAGCTCCTGCCATTCCCTTTGCTCCTTCTGTCAAAACCAGCTTTGCCCCATATGCCAGAAGAAGCATCCGGCGCTCCACGCTCATGGTTTCCGGCATGGTCAAAATCACCTGATATCCTTTCATTGACGCAATGCTTGCAAGACCGATGCCGGTATTTCCGGAAGTCGGCTCAATAATCGTTGCGCCCGGCTTTAAAATCCCCTTTTCTTCCGCATCCTCAATCATAAATAAAGCAGCTCTGTCCTTAATACTGCCTGCCGGATTAAAGGATTCCAATTTCAAAAAGAGACTGGCTGTAAGGCCATACTTTCTCTCATAGTTTACCGGTTCCAATAAGGGAGTGTTCCCAATCAGTTCTAATGCACTTCTCTTTATGCCTGCCATATTGCCGCCTCCTATTTCCTAGTATTTCTATATGATTTCCTAATTGTAGCATACCAGATGAATTTGTCAAGAAATTTCTGCTGGTTTATTCTTCCAGTATAAGCCATTTATGATAATGTCCTAATATACCATAAATGAAAATGTCCCGGAT
>CAUWCT010000048.1:0-47810 GCA_963557065.1 uncultured Lachnospiraceae bacterium
CTACTGATGATGACAACGAGTATGAGCAGTACTGGTACTACTTAAGCAACAAGGGTGAAGCATTCAATGATGATGCTAAGGATACCGTTGTTCGTACCTGGGATAAGACTAAGGGCGAATATGCTGTAAGTAAAGATTACTCTGGTGCAACTGCAACCTCTGTATTCGACGATGATATGTTCAGCGATGGAACTGTAGCGGAAAATGTAGCAGCTAAGGTTATCAAGAATAATACCTTCTTATTTGATGATAAGGGCCGTATGGTTACCGGCTTAGTTGAGATTACTGGCGGTACTGGCGTAGCAGATGATAAGGGTGTCGTGCGTCATGTCAACAGAGTTGGTGGTAAAGCTCTGATTGAAGGTATTTACTACTTCAGTACTGATGACGGCAGCCAGGAAGGCACTATGGCAACCGGTAAAGTTACCGTTGATGATGAAGGCGATAAGTACACCTACTACTTCGATAAGAGCGGTAGAGCTTACAAGAATACCTTAATCAAGGGCGCTGTTTATGGTGCTGACGGCAGACGTCTTGAAGCAGAAGATGGCAGCAAGTATGAGTTAATCCCTGTTGAAGCAATTACGGATGAAAATGGTAAGTCAGTTATTCCAGCCGGAAGTCAGGTAATTGTTAACAGCAACGGTACTGTTAAGAGAAGCGCTTCCAAGATCGAGATTGATGGCGTTAACTACAAAGTTGTTGATTACGTTGCAAGTCCTATAGCTGAGTAATTTTACTTAATACAGGAATGCGTGCATTATCTGAATAATTAAAAAGGGCACTTGTCAGGAGAAATTTCTCCTGGCACGTGCTCTTTTTTTCGTAGAATCAGACATAGCGAGAAAACCTGCCAATGGCAGCTTTTCCAGATGCCTTGCACAAAAAAGCTGCTGTCTAGGCAGGAGAGCCTGCCCAAACAACAGCTTTTGATTTAACAATTGAAACTATAAATTCTTAACGAATTAGTCCTGATCTGCCTTCTCAGTTGCAGCATAATCTTTTACGCTGTACTTAACACCGTCTACATCTACAGTAGTAGCGCTCTTCTTAACAGTACCAGAAGCGTTTACGATAATCTGAGTACCTGCAGGAATTACAACCTTCTTGCCAGCCTCATCTAAAATATCGTATTCAACAGTAACTAATTCATACTTGCTGCCATCTTCTGCTTCAAGACGAACACCGTCATGGCCATATACGCTGCCCTTTACTAAACGGTCAGTATAAGCCTTACCACTCTTCTGGAAGTAGTAGGTGTACTTATCGCCTTCGTCATCGATAGTCTGCTTACCAGTCATCATCTGACCTTCACCAGAACCATCCTCAGTGCTGAAGTAGTATACACCAGCCTCTAAGTCCTTACCGCCTTCACGTAATACGGAGTCACCAGTGATTTCTCTTAAACCAGTAACCATACGGCCGTTCTCATCGAATAAGAAAGTCTTATTCTTGATAACCTTAGCTGCTACGTCTTCTGCAACGCTGGTAGGATCTAATACCTTAGTAGCATCTGCATTGTAATCTTTTACTACACCACCCTTAGAATCTAACTTCTTGGTGTCTTTTGCACGATCGTTGAATGCTTCACCCTTATTGTTCAGGTAGAACCAGTACTCATCGCCTTCTTCATCTACATCGTCTGGATCATAGGTGTAGAACCAACCAGTTCTTCTATGTCCGATATCCTCGGTATAGAATGCGTCTGCATCAGATGCGATCTGAGCAGTTCCCTTGGAAATACCAGGAGTACCCTGTACCCATCTGTCATCCATTGCACCAGTCTCATCAAAGGTGTAGTACTGACCATTGATGTGCTTGGTAGCATTTCTTGCTGCACGGCCGTTGGTACCAAACCAGAACCATGCCTCATCCTCAAATGGATTAGCCTCTTCAAAGTCATCATCTTCTGGCTTCTCTAAGTACTGCCATCCCAGATATGCCCAACCTTCGTTCTCATCACCGAAGTAGTATCTATAAGTACCATTGGTTAAGGTAATATCCTGCCATCCGCTTAACATGTGGCCATCTTCGTCAAATGCAAAGGTGCCCTTCTTATCCATGTTCTGGCCGTAAGGAATGTTAGTAAATACCTTCTTGCCATCCTCGCCTCTCTTAGCTTCACCGTTAGAACCGAAGAAGTACCAGATGGTAGAAACATCTTCCTGATCTGCACACTCATTGTCATCTGCATTGTCTACAGATACCCAGGTGTTGGTAACTTTCGCACCGTTAGCGTCTACATAATACTTGTCATCATCAGAACCAGAAATAATGATGGTGTCCTTTGCCATGTATCCGTCGCTGTCTAAGTAGAACCAGTTGGAACCACTCTTCTTCCAGGTATCGGTTACCTTATCGCCGTCCTTATCTAAGTATACCCAATCTTCACCTTCCTGCTCCCAGTGTGCGGTTGCAGCAAAGGAGGTCATGGATGCACCGATAGCGAACAGTGCTGCTGCAGATAATACAGCAACTAATTTTGTCTGCTTTCTCATAATAAATGCACTCTCCTTTTTTCTTTTTGAATCTCTTCTAGAAATCCTTTTTTTGCATTACGAGGCAATTATACTTCTTATAAGGGAAATTATCGGAAGTAAGAAATGGCGATTTCAGGCAATCTATCGGATAGCTGTAGTTTTTTTAGGTGAAATCATATATAATAGTAAAAAAAGAAGATAAATAAGGGAGTACGGAGTAATATGGATAAAATTGCAGTATTAATTCCCTGCTATAATGAAGAAAAGACGATAAAGAAAGTAATAACAGATTGGAAAGAAACACTGCCGGAAGCAAAGATTTACGTGTATGATAATAATTCTTCCGATCATACGGTTACATTGGCGAAACAAGAGGGTGCAGTGATTGGATATGAGCCAAAACAGGGCAAAGGAAATGTAATACGCCGCATGTTTCGGGAGATTGATGCTCATTGTTATATTTTGGTAGATGGAGATGACACGTATCCGGCAGAGAATGGGCCGGAGATGGCCAAAGCCGTTTTGGAGAGAAATGTGGACATGGTTATAGGGGACAGGCTGACATCCACCTATTTTCAGGAAAATAAGCGGGCTTTTCACAATTTTGGAAATACATTTGTAAGAAGAATAATCAATTCATTATTTAAAACTGATGTGAAAGACATTATGACAGGGCTTCGGGCAATGTCTTATCAGTTTGTGAAAAGCTTTCCGGTACGTTCTCAGGGATTTGAAATTGAGACAGAGATGACTATCCATACGGTCGAACATAATATGAGTATTGAAAATATTGTAATTACATATCGGGACAGACCTGAGGGAAGCCATTCCAAATTAAATACATTTACTGATGGGACAAAGGTACTGTGCATGATTGCAAGGCTATATAAGAATTACAGACCGTTCGCATGTTTTGGCAGTATTGCATGCATTTTGGCGTTCCTTGCAGTGCTCTTCTTTGTGCCCGTTTTTATAACATATCTGGAAACAGGATTGGTTCCTAATTTTCCAACACTGATTATGAGTGGTTTTACAGCATTGGCTGCAATTATATCGTTTTTTTCAGGTCTGATTTTATCGACCATTGTGGAAAAAGACCGGCAGATGTTTGAATTTCGCCTGCTGCAGATTAATAGGGAGAAAATGGAAGGATGAGGACTTGTTTAAAATGTATAAAGTATGTTTTTTGCGCAGTATGTGTGTATGTGATGCTGCTTATGCTGGTGTTTTTGATACCAGACAAAGCAATACAAAGCCATAGAGATGACGCATTGGCCTATCTCAGCCAGGAAGGAGAGTATCCCAAAATGTTCTTTGAGAGCGCCAACGCCAGATTGGATAATGTGACAGATCGCATTATGCTCGAAAAGACAATGCCAGAATCAGAAAACGTATTGATATCTGCGATGAATCCAGGATATGCCAGATATTGGCATGGTTATTTGGCAGTTTTGCGTCCATTGCTTCTGGTATTT
Organism: uncultured Lachnospiraceae bacterium; assembly: GCA_963557065.1. Taxonomy (GTDB): domain Bacteria; phylum Bacillota; class Clostridia; order Lachnospirales; family Lachnospiraceae; genus UMGS1370. Next base: position 3,956 of record CAUWCT010000048.1, read on the forward strand.
GATTATTTTGAAATTCGCTTTTTAGGGTATAGTATATCTGCCCTATTACTGTTTTTGCTGTTTGGTTTGCTGCTAAAGCATGAAGGATGGGGCGTAGCCATGGTATTCGCAGCATCGACTATTTTAGTACGGTTTCTTGTTGTCCCGGTAAGTCTTCAATTTTCTTCGTGCTTTTATATCATGATGCTGTTCTGTATTTGGCTGTTGATGAAAAGAGATAAGATTCTATCAGCTAAATTGCAGTTGGCGGTTCCATTTACAATTGCCGGATCGATTGTAAATTTTATGGACTTTCTTACTGCACCGATTATTACTCTGGGCGTCCCGCTGACGATCTGTATTTTGATTAGAATGAGAAATGAGAAGAATTCATGGAAAAGCAATGCAGCAGAGGTATTAAAAAATTCGTGCTTTTGGGTGTTGGGATATGGACTGACATGGGTTTTAAAATGGTTTTTTGCAACCATATTTTTACAAACCAATGTTTTTGCAGATGCATTTCAGGCAATCTTTTTTCGAGTAGAAGGAAATCAGGAGTATCCGGTAAACAGAATCATGGCTATCGGAAAAAATCTCTTTTTTCTGATGGGAACAGATGGCATTAAGATACTATTTCCAATTTTATCCATCACATTGATTTGCTTTATTGCTATGGTGTGGAAATTTAGAAAACAGGCTATCCGATTATTGCCCCTTGCATTAATTGCCTGTATGCCATATGTGTGGTACTTTGTGCTGGCGAATCACTCCTATATACATGGATTTTTTACCTATAGGGCGCAAATGGTTACACTTTTTTCCGGTGGGACCATGATAATGATCCTGTGGGAGTGGAAAAAGGGCGAAAAACCTTAACATTGCAAGGTGTAATGTGGTATAATATGAACACTTGGCGAGGTATTTCACGAGCCTAGTGAGAATATATACCTGCCCACTTGGCGAGGTTTTGCCGAGTTTAGTGGGCATGGTATAGTAATTCCAAAATACAGATGTGCTGAGAATAAAATGAAGGTGAGATGAGAATGTCCAATAAAGTATTAGAAAAATTTATAACAGGCTATTTATATATCATTTTGTGCTTGTTTCCATTAGTATATGTTCATTATTATGCAGATATTCTTTATGTGAAATATTATTTTTATGTAGGGTGTTCGATTGTTCTGATTGTAATGGCAGCAGTGTATGGAATGGTTTGCTTCTATAAGCAAAAGAGCAGCAGCGCTGCCTTGGAAGAGAAAAAAACAGCAGCACTGACTGACAGATGGAAGAGAGTATCTGTTCCTGAAAAATTGATGCTGGGGTATCTTCTGATTGCTGCGATTTCTACGTTTCAGTCGGATTACTTTTATGAATCTTTCTGGGGCAATGAAGGCAGACTGACTGGACTTTTTTTAACAATCCTCTATGTGGTTTGCTTTTTACTGATAGGAAGATGCGGCGATGTGAAAGTCCGGCTGATAGATGCTTTTTTATTTGTCGGAAATCTGGTCTGCTTATTTGGAATTACTGATTATTTCCAGATGGATATACTGGGTTTTAAGGAAAATATGGTTCCGGACCAGTTGTTGATGTTTACTTCAACCATTGGAAATATCAATATTTACACAGTAGTTGCAGCAATGTTTACTGCAGTGGCAATGATCCTTTTTATAGCGGAGAAGCATTTGGGCAAGAAACTATATTATTATGCCACATTCATTATATGTTTGTCTGCTCTGATTATGGGGCACAGTGATAATGCCTATCTTTCTATACTGGCACTGTTTGGTTTGTCTCCTTTATATCTGTTTCAGTATCGGTGGGGGATTAAAGGATATGGGATTTCAGCAGCATCCCTTTTTACTGTTATTTGGGGGATTCATTTTATTTCGGAGATAGTACCCCAGGCAAGCGGACTGTGGGGAGTGATTGCCCCGATTGCCGAACTGAAGATCCTGCCTCTGATTGCCGCAGCGCTTTGGTTCATTCTTGGTGTAGCTATGTGGGCAGACCGAAAAAATAAAAAAGAAGAAGTATCTCCATGGTGGAGAAGAGGGTGGATAGCATTGATTGCTGCAGTGGTCATTTTGGTTATATATATACTCTATGACTGCAATGTGGCCGGGAATGCAGAAAAATATGGCCCGATTCAAAGCTATGTAGTGTTTGACGACAGATGGGGGACAAACCGGGGATTTATCTGGAGAGCAGCGATGGAGAGTTACCAGAAATTCCCATGGTATCGCAAGCTGGTAGGATTTGGCCCTGATACATTCGGAATCTTAACGTTTCAGAAATACCGTCCTGAGGCGATACGGTTATTTGGAGAGATCTATGACAGCCCTCACAATGAGTATATCCAGTATTTGGTAACTGTGGGGGCAGCAGGACTTATCCTGTATGTATCTGCAGTATTTGCTACCATAAAAAGAGTATGGAAAGTACAGAAGAAGAGTCCCCTTGCCATGGCGATTTTATTTGCTCTGCTCTGTTATTGGACGCAGGCTTTTGTAAATATCAATATCCCAATCTCAGCAGTAATTATGTGGACTCTGTGGGGATGTGTTATGGCGATATGCAGAAAACAGGAATAATGTGGCTTTTTTTCATAATTTCTTAAAGAATTGCTAATATTTTCATCAACCTTGAGATTGTACTTCCATGTCTTTTTGTGTTATACTACAGTAGATTTCTAAAGATGTGAAGAACAGTTGAAAGAGTTGAAAAAGATGAGACAGAATGAAAAATACAAGAGACTGGTAAAACTGCTGTTTTCCTTTGTCCAGATATCCTTACTGGTGTCATTATACAGCTTTTTATGGATAGGGTACTATAATAAAGTGATTTTATATCCGTTTTTCCGTAAAGGAAACTGGATGGTTATATTTATCTACATGGTGCTGCTTGCTTTTTTCATGCAGCTATACGGCGGGTTTAAAGTCGGTTATCTGCGCAAAGGAAATCTGATCTATTCCCAGATGTTAGCCACCTTTTTTACAAATGGAATTACGTATCTGCAGACAGCGGTTTTGAATAAGGCATTTATGTCTCCGCTGCCGTTTGTAGGGCTGCTGATTGCCCAGGCGCTGATTGCAATCGTCTGGACAACCGCATTTCAGTGGATTTACAGCAGTCTGTTTCCGCCAAGAAGGATGCTTTTAATTACCGGAGATCGCTCCGACTATCATCTGAGAGAGAAAATCGATGCCAGAGATGATAAATATATTATTGAGAAAACGGTAAATTACAGGCGGGGAATGGAGCGCCTGATCCCGGATATTCAAAAGTCTGACGGAGTAATTATTGGAGATATGCCGTCACATGAACGCAATATGATTCTGAAGTACTGCTTTCAGAATTCCATCCGTTCCTATAGTGTACCCAAAATATCGGATATTTTGCTGAAGTCTTCTGATGAATTGAATTTATTTGATTCGCCGTTGCTTTTATCCAGAAACATTGGCTTATCCATCGAGCAGTTATTTGTAAAGAGATTGATTGACATCATTGGTTCCTCTATAGGGATTTTAATTTCCCTGCCCTTTTTCCTTATTATAGGAATTAGCATCAAACTGACAGATGGGGGGCCTGTATTTTATACGCAGACCAGGCTTACAAAAGACGGAAAGCCCTTTCAGATCTATAAGTTTCGTACTATGGTTCAAAATGCAGAAAAAGATGGTATCCCCAGGCTGGCAGCAGAAGGGGATGCAAGGATCTTGCCGGTTGGCCGTATCTTAAGGAGGACGAGACTGGATGAACTGCCCCAGATTTATAATATTTTTAAGGGGGATATGTCGCTGGTAGGGCCCAGGCCGGAAAGACCGGAACTGGTAGAAGAGTTTACGGCAGAGATACCGGAATTTCCATGCAGAATGAAGGTTAAAGCAGGGCTTACCGGATATGCTCAGGTGTATGGAAAATACAATACAACACCCTATGACAAATTGAAGCTGGATCTGACTTATATTCGGAACTATTCTGTTTTTTTGGATTTAAAATTGATTTTTATGACACCTAAGATCTTGTTTTTAAAGGAAAGTACAGAGGGAGTACAACAGTGAAAAAGGCTCTGTTGGTGACAACGGTCAGCGGATTTGTTCCGCAGTTTGAGATGAATAATGTCCGTATTTTACAGGATATGGGGTATGAAGTGCATTATGCTTCAAACTATAACATGCCTTCCTATGGGGATGACAACAGCAGATTGGACGGGACCGGAATTATCAGGCATCAGGTGGATTTTGAACGCAGCCCGTTTACACTGAAAAATATTGCAGCCTACAGGCAGCTAAAAAAGGTAATGGAAGAGGAGCATTTTGACCTTGTACATTGCCATACACCTATGGGAGGGGCGCTGGCAAGGATTGCCGCTCACCGCACAGGGACAAAGCCTGTGATTTATACAGCCCATGGATTTCATTTTTATAAAGGGGCTCCGATCCTGAACTGGCTGTGCTACTATCCGGTAGAAAAAATACTTTCCAGATACACAGATGTCCAGATCTGCATAAACCAGGAAGACTATGAACGTGCAAAGAAGAAGTTTTATGCTAAAAAAATAGTCCTGATTCCCGGGGTCGGGATTGATGTGAAACGAATACAGGATGTTGCTGTGGACTGTGAGAAAAAGAGAAAAGAACTGGGGCTTGCACAAGATCAAAAAGTGCTTCTGCTTGTGGGAGAGATGACCAAAAATAAAAATCACCGGCTGTTAATTGAGGCAGTTCAAAAGTTCCATGATGATAAAGTGACAGCAGTATTTTGTGGCCATGGAAAAGAGGAGCAGAATCTGCGTGAACTGGCAAAGAAACTGCATATAGAACAGCAGATACGGTTTCTGGGCTACCGGAAAGATGTACTTGAGATTTACCAGATAGCAGACGTATTTGTATTTCCATCGCTGCGGGAAGGTTTGTCTGTTGCGGTTATGGAGGCAATGGCAAGTGGAAAGGCAGTGGTGTGTTCTGATATTAGGGGAAATAGGGATCTGATTGTAGACAATTTGGGTGGCAAACTTGTAAAAGGGTATAATAGTAATGATTATGCTGAAGTAATTGAGAAACTGCTGAATGATAAGGAAAAGCGGGAGCAGTGCGGACAATATAATAGAAGCGCAGTTCAAAATTTTGGACGGGATAAAGTACTTCAAATTATGAAGAAAGTTTATATGAAAGAGCACTGAAATAATCAGAGGATTTAGATAGTGCAAAGAGAGGCAGCTATGGTTAATATAAAAGAAAAAGTGAAAAGCTTATCAATCGTATATATTGTGTTTTTTTTAGTGGCAGCAGTTTTTTATTTTGTTGCAGGAGAACAGATTCAAGTAAAACGTACAGTGTCGCCGGAAGTGACTCCGGACGGGATTGTAGGCGAATTAAATGAAGGAATAGTGGTAGAACAGGAGTTCCTTTGTACACAAAAACAATTAGAACAGATTAATTTGAAGTTTACAAATTATATGAGAGAGAATTCCGGGATTATTTCTTTGCAGCTGAAGGACAAAGAAAGTGGAGAAGTATTGCGACAGACTGAGATAAATGCTGCTGAAATTGAGCAGGATGAAGAGTTTGCATGGCAGATGAATCCGGTGGTAGAAAATGTATCAGAGTCTGTTTTGACATTGGTTATTACGGCGGATTCTCAGCCAGGCCAGGGAGTGTCAATTTACCGTAATTCGGCACAAAACAGGGACGGAATGTTTTTGTATCAAAATGGTTCAGAAGCAGCAGGTATGCTGGCATTTCAGACCGTTTATGTATCAAGATATCTGTTTGGGGAATATTACTGGTTTATTGTAGCTTCTATCGCTGTGCTGATAGGAGCGTATTATGTTTATTCCTGGTATGCTGCGTCTCGTGGAAAATATACTATGATGGTGGTGCTGCAGGGAGTATGGCAGAGATATGGTTTTTTGATAAAACAGTTAGTATCCAGGGACTTTAAAACAAAATATAAACGTTCTGTATTAGGATATCTCTGGAGTTTTTTAAATCCACTGCTGACAATGCTGGTACAATACATTGTATTCTCACAGCTATTCAAGTCGGACATTGAAAACTTTCCTATTTATTTATTGTCTGGTATTGTATTGTTTAGCTTTTTTACAGAAGGCGTAGGACAGGGATTAACTGCAATTCTTGCAAATGCCTCTCTAATTACAAAAGTGTATGTGCCAAAATATATTTATCCAGTGACAAAAGTAGTATCTAGCTCAATTAACTTATTTATTTCACTAATTCCGCTTCTTCTGGTCGTTTTGTTGACAGGACAGGAAATTACAAAAGCAATTGTTTTGCTTCCTTTTCCACTATTTTGTTTACTGATTTTCTGTATTGGTATGAGTTTTATATTAAGTACAGCAGAAGTGTTTTTTAGAGACACTCAGTATCTATGGGGGGTTGTGACTTTAGCATGGACGTATGCAACTCCTTTATTTTATCCGGAGGATATTATTTCAGAACAATTTCGTTTTATCCAGACATATAATCCGATGTATCATTTTATCAAATTTACTCGAATTATCTTAATGGAAGGGGTATCGCCTGCGCCTGAAGAATATCTATATTGTCTGCTATTTGCATTTGGAACATTAGTCGTTGGGGCAGCAGTATTTAAGAAATATCAAAATCGGTTTGTTCTTTATATATAAAGAGGATTGGAATTATGGTAAATGTAGAACATGTAACAATGCAGTTCAATATGGCAAATGATAAAATAGTCAGCTTGAAGGAAACAGTTGTAGCATTGTTAAAAGGAAAGTTAGAATATAAAAAGTTTACAGCATTAGATGATGTCAGTTTTTGTGTGGAACGGGGAGAGGTAGTAGGAATTATTGGAAAGAATGGAGCAGGAAAGAGTACATTGCTGAAAATCATTGCAGGTGTACTTCAACCTACGCAAGGAAAAGTTAGCGTGAGTGGAAAAATAGTTCCAATGCTTGAACTCGGTTCGGGATTTGATATGGAATTAAACGGAAGAGAAAATATTTACTTGAATGGCGCGATACTGGGATATACAAAAGAATTTCTGGATAGTAAATTTGATGAAATTGTGGAGTTTTCTGAGTTAGGGGACTTTATTCATATGCCCATCAGAAATTATTCTTCAGGTATGATGGCAAGACTTGCCTTTTCCATCGCTACGGTTGTAAAGCCGGAGATATTAATTGTAGATGAAATTTTATCAGTAGGGGATGCTGCATTTCAGGCAAAAAGTTTGAACCGTATGATGGAGTTAATGAGTGGAGGAACAACTGTATTGTTTGTGACTCATACCTTAAAGCAGGTAGAAACTCTGTGCAACCGGGCAGTATGGCTGGAAGACCATAAAGTTAAAAGGGTCGGAGAAGCAAAAGAAATTTGTGAAGAATACAGAAGGACATGGGGAGTATGAGAAGGTTTATTTTAAGATGTTATTATGGATTAAGAAGGCGATATCGGGCATTAACAGCCCCTAAAATCAATATCTATAAAGAAAACAAGAATGGGACGACAGATAAGGTGAAACATGTAAAAAAAGTTTCTGCTGTAATCCCCAATTACAATTATGAGAGATTTTTAAATGAACGAATTGATTCTATTTTATTTCAGACGTATCCGGTTAGCGAATTAATTATTTTAGACGATTGTTCTACAGATCAGAGCGTCAGTTTGATTGAAGAGAGAATCCGAAATAATCAGACAGGGATTCCAATCAGATTGATTAAAAATGAGGTTAATTCAGGGAATGTGTTTGCACAATGGCAGAAAGCGTTTGCATCTGCGAGTGGAGATTATGTATGGATAGCAGAGGCAGATGATAGCTGCAATATTCATTTTCTTGAGACAGTTATGAAGGCATTTGATGATAAAGAGGTGGTTATCTCTTACTGTGAGTCGTTGACAATGAATGAACAGAATCAGTTGTTAATGAAAGATTTGCGGGAATGGATTGATATTTATCAGACAGGAAAGTGGAATAAAGACTATATAAATGACGGTCAAAAAGAGGTAGCAGAGACAATGTGTGTCAATAATACACTCGCTAATGCATCTAGTGCTGTTTTCAGAAAAGGGTCCTATTATGATATTCTTGAAAAAGCAAAGGTTTATCGGTTGGCAGGCGACTGGTATACATATATGTGCATCTTGAGATTTGGAAAAATTGCTTATTGTAAAGATTCTTTGAATTATCACAGGATGCAAAGCAAAAGCGTGACATTAACAACACATCCGGAGAGAGAATTTGATGAAATAGTATCTTTACAAAATTTTGCTATGAATTATTTTGATATAACGGATGAAACGAAGGAAAAGATTTATGAGAGACGGGCAAGGAAAAGAGCACAGCTTGGATTGCAGGGATACCAGGCTGTCGATTATCATTCCAGTATATAATACAGAGAAACTTCTAGGAAAGTGTCTGGATTCTGTTTTGGCAGCTATTCAGAAACTTGACTTTGATGTGGAAATTTTGCTTATTAATGATGGCTCAACCGACCGATCGAAGGTTGTGATAGCCAATTATAAAGAACAGTATCCACAGTATATTAAAGCATTTGATAAGCCTAATGGAGGACTTTCTGATGTAAAGAACTTTGGCTTGGAACACGCAAAGGGAGAATTTATTTCATTTATTGATTCAGATGATTTTGTAGAACCGGAAATGTATGAGGATATGATGGGGAAATTATTGACTGAATCAGCGGATGCAGCAGTATGCGATATTAAATTAGTATATGATGATGGCTCAGAGCGGATATGGTCATGCATCAACGCTCCCAGAGCTACCGTGTATGAAGAGGTAATTGATATGCCGATGATGGCGAGTTCCTGTAATAAAATTATTCGGAGAGGGTTATTTACAGGAATGAGATTTCCAACAGGAATTAACAACGAAGATATTGCAGTAACTCCGATCGTCCTGGGATATGCAGAGAAAATTGTGGCGATTAATAAACCGTATTATAATTACTATCAACGCAGCGGTTCTATTCAAAACGGTGAGTTCAATGAGCGGCGTTTTGCATTGCTTGAGACTGCTAAACTATGTGTAGACCAGGCGCAGAATTTGAAAAAAGAGAAACAGGAGATTATTAAAAATTCTTTATATGCACACCAGATTTTGGCATTGGCATTATACCCAATTCGGGAGCAAAAATTTGCAAAGAGACAACATTTGTTAAAGATTTATATGAATAAAGTAAATCAACTGTTTCCGGATTTTTGGGAGAATGAGGCAGTAAGAAATTATGGACAGAAGGATGGAAAAAAAGAAAGGCTATTTAAGCAGATATCAGTAATGCTATTAAAGCATAGATGGTATATGCTAACATGTTGTTTTTGGAGCGGAGTAAATAGATTACAAAAACTTTAGATCAGAATATAGTAGGGGAGAGAAATGGAGCCTTTAGTAAGCATTGTAGTACCTGTATATAATGCAGAAAGATACATTTTATCATGTGTTCATGCATTACAAAGACAGGACTATGCGAATATTGAGATTATTTTGGTAGATGATGGATCTACAGATGATTCACCTGTAATATGTGATAGATTAGCTGGAACTGATTCCAGAATTCAGGTAATCCATAAAAAAAACGGAGGTGTCAGTTCAGCGCGCAATGCAGGGATAGAAAAGGCAAAGGGACGTTACCTCATGTTTGCAGATTCTGATGATTTACCAGAGAAGACATGGGTTAGCAGAATGACAGCAATTGCAGAACGGTGGAAGGTAGAACTTGTCATATGCAGTTTTAGGACAGTAAGTTCTTTTCAGGAAGCGCAGATACCTATGCACAATAGGCAAATAGCGGAATTGGTACATGCTCTGGATAGAAACAGATTTCTTAATGCATTAGGATATATGATTGTTTGCAGATCAACAATGTTTGCACCATGGAATAAGTTATTTTGCTTAGATATAATCAAGAAACATAATATTAAATTTGAACAAGGGGTAAATTACGGCGAAGATTTTTTGTTCAATTTACAATATTTACAGTACTGTAATGGCATAATGGAAACAGAAGAAAAACTATATAATTATATTATGCAAAATGCAGAGTCATTGGAAGCAAAATATAAACCAGATTTGTTTGAGAACCAGACAAAGTTGTACATAGCTGCAAAAAAATTTATGGTAGATAATCAAATATATGAGGGCGAAAATGTAAATTGTTTAGATTTATATTATGCAAGTCACATTTTTTATTGTATTCAAAATCAAGATAATCCAGAAAATAAAAAAAGCTTTTTAGAAAGAGAATGTGAGGTCGCTGAATATTTTAATTTTAGAGATGCTGTTGAGGCAGTTTTTCATGCAAATTTAAATGGAAATGAAAAGCAGAAAATCTTCACAGAGTTAGTGAAAGCAGGAGAATATGAAAAAATTTATGAGGCGGTAACTAGTGAGACAAAGGTTGATGAAGATAGGTTAAGCCATATTCGATATAAGGTTATTGAAGTTGGTCCGGGAGGGTTTCGCTGGATACCTTATACATTTGTATCTGTGAAAAAGTATGGATTGATTATTACAATAAAGAGAGTTATTGGAAAAATACGTCGAAAGATATGGAGGTAGTATGATAAATGCCTGTGGTAAGTATAATTGTTCCAGTATATAAAGTTGAGAGATATCTGGATCGGTGTGTCCAGTCAATAGTGGCTCAAACGTTTACTGATTTGGAAGTTATTTTGGTTGATGATGGTTCTCCAGATAAATCAGGTGATATGTGTGATGAGTGGTCTAGGAAAGATGAGCGGATACGAGTGATACATAAAAAAAATGGGGGGTTATCAGACGCACGTAATTACGGACTAGATGCTGCAATGGGAGAGTATGTTGCATTTATAGACAGCGATGACTGGATAGACAGCGATATGATACAGCTCTTGTATGATGCCATTCAAAAATACAGAGCGGATATTGCAGAGTGCAGCTGGCGTTGTATTTATCGAGACAGAATAGAGGAAGAGACAGAAAATACAGGCGAATATATTACAGGTGATAATATATTTGCATTACGATGTGAGATTCAATGGAAATATTTTAAATCGATTGCTTGCAATAAATTGTATAAAAAACGAGTGCTCCAGGATGTGCGTTTCCCAGTTGGAAAATTGCATGAAGATGAGTACACAACCCATCTTGCATTTTATAATGCAAGAAGACTGGTTTATGTTGACCTTTCTAAATACAATTATGACAGAACCAGAGAGGATAGTATAACCGCCAGTTTTCGTGAGAAAAATTTGGATGTTATAGATGCCTTACAAAGCAGGGTGGATTTTTTTTATGAGAAGGGATTGGTGGAAGTTCAGCAGGATATGGAAAATTTATATTTTAATATTTTGTTGGATCGGATATATAAGTGTTACATCTATAAAATTCGTACACAACGTGTGAAGAAGTTGATTCGGGATACAAATGAAAAATATTTTTTAAATATGGAATTACCCATTAACATCGGTTATAAATATGAACTTTCTTTATTAAAAGATTCGTATTGTCTATTTGCAATGTGCAGAAAGCATAAATGGATGGATTCTATGGTTCATAAAATGAAATACATTTTTTGGGGGAATAAATGTATTTAGCAGGGAATAGGAGAATATGAAAGAGCGTAGTAGGTATTGGGATATTGTTAAAGGAATTGGAATAGTGTCAATTGTATTGGGACATTCATGCTTTTTTTCTGTAAAATGGGTATATGCGTACCATATGATGCTTTTCTTTTTTGTTTCTGGTTATTTATTTTCAGATAAGAAATATCAAGATAGACCATTTGAATATTTAGGTAAAAAAATAGGAGATTTTTTACCTAAATTTGTTGTTTATCAATCTATTTTAGTAGCATTTACTAATGTGTTTATTTCTATGGGGATATATGGAGAAGTACCTAAAAAAGGTATTGGAGAAATAGTAAGAGGAATATTAAATACTCTTTTTTTCCAACACGCCCCTATTGGTGCGTCAGCCTGGTTCGTACCATTATTGATTGTAACAAGTGGATTATTTGCCTATATTATTTTTATAACAAGTGCTTATACACAGGATACAACGAGTAAGTTGGTGATGAGAATGCTTTTTTTGATAGCAGCAGGTGGGATTGGTACTTGGCTGTGTACACGAAATTACTCTTTAGCAGCGTATGGACATTTAGCCCTTTTGCTACAACCAGTGATGGGGGCAGGATTTTTATTAAAGAAAGCGTATTTTTCGTATAAACCCAATCCCAAACCTGTAATAATTATCATAGGGGGATTAGTCAGTATAGGTATATTAATCTGGCTGGTAGGTATAGAGAATCAGTTTATAGACATATCAGCCAATATGATAGGAAGTCCTTTAAAATTTTATTTAAGTAGCTTTTCAGGTATTTTTCTTTGTTTGATAGTTGCAAAGGGAATTGGACTATTACCGATGGTTTCGAGACTTTTTGGTCATGTAGGACAAATATCTTTTGAAATTATGGTTTTCCATATGGTGTCCTTTAAGATAGTCGATTATGTATATACAGTTATATTGAAACAGGGAACGTTTATTGAGTTGGGGAAATTACCTTATAGCTATAAAAATTTATGGTTATTTTATCTAATAGCAGGGATTGCGATTCCTGCCCTAATAAAATTTATAATAGATAAATTGAACTTTATAGTAAAGGATAGATTTCTAAAGTTTGGATGTACAGGTATCACTAAATGAAAAGTATAGTTCTTCAGCTATGCTGGTGTTAGAATAAAACAAGAAGTTTTCTTTTATTCATGAGTTTTAATGATGGTATTGACTGTGGGAGCAGAGAAAATTTCAGGAACTAGAGGCGATTTTTGGAAATAGAATTTTTCATTGATTCTTATTGCTTAAGTAATGGCATATTCAAAATTATGAAAAAATAACTGTTTATTAAGATTTTTAAATAAGAAAGGATTGTTAGTAGCGTATCTTAATTAATAAGGAATCTACAAGCTTGGATTTTACTGAAATGGGAGAACATTTTATGAAGGAAAATAACCGAGAAAAGATATTGATGATTTTAGTGGTAATATTAGGTTCTTTAGTGCGTTTATTAATGGCATATTTTCATTTTGTTCATTACGATGATATTGGTATTGCTGTATCATATTTCTGGCATAATAATGACGGACTAAACTTCCTTTGGAATGACGGGTGGACATATGCGCCTTTGCAAATACTATTTACGATTGCGTTTTTATCGCCTCAAAATTCCTATGCTCTTAATGTTTTTCTGGGAAGATTGCCATCTGCTCTTTGCGGAATTTTTAGTATCATTGGAATATATTTTTTGATAAGAAAATTTAATGAACATAGAAATATGGGGAGGGAAAGTAGATATTTAGCGGTATTTGCCTCAACATTGATAGCGTTTTCTTGGCAAAATATTATTTATTCAGCTCAGGCAGAGCCATATAGTATAGGTGTTTTTTTTATAACTGTTATTTTGCTTTTTTCTGTAAATGATCATGAAATGACAAAGCATTATCAGTTTGTTGGATTAAGTTTCATAATGGCAGTTTTATGTTATGGACAATATCAAATGTTTGTATTTGTATTTGCTTTTTATGTTGCTGCTTTTTTTGAGTGCTTATATAAAAGAAAATATAAATTGCTATTAAAGTATTTGTTGGCGAGCGTTGGAAGTTTGTTTCTAACTTTACCTTTACTTTTTAAAATTACTAATTTAGGTCTATTAAGTAGAGGAACAAATTGGAATGTTGGGCCGGATAACTGTTATTTATTTACATATTCTAATTCAGGCTTCGGCGGACTTTTAAAGTATTCAATTAACTTTTTTTTAAGCAATATTTATTCGCTCTATGCTAATTTTTTTGTTACGAATAAAGAAAATCTTTTAACATCCATATTAACAATATTTTTTATAGCGCTAAGCTTAATAGGCTTTATATCTTTACAGAGGAAAGAGAACTATAGATTAAAAGTATTCATTGATGTATCTTTATTTATAAATTTTGTGATGATTATTTTGGGGAAATTGACGTTAAGCCCATCAAGGCATACAATGGTACTGATTCCTTTTATGGTGTTATTTATTTGTGAAGGAGTTAGATGGATTTTTGAGAGAGGTGTAAATAAGCGTATTCAGGATCGATTGGTTGTAGTATTTATTGCTATTATTATGCTGATTTTTCTTTTGGATTTCCCAAATGAATTTAATAAAAGAAAGATGGTATTGAATGAGGAAACTATTCAACAATTGGTAGAGGAGTATGAACCAGATATTATATGTGGTCATGGTTACTTTTTTGCTATAAATCTAATGGAGTTTCCCGGATATGAAAATAAAGGAAGAGATGTACCACTTGCTGAATATAGTTACTTTGTAGAGAATCAAGAGGATGAGAATTTAAGAATCATGTTTGTTGGTAGTGGGCCCATTTCAGAGGATTCTATTGAGAAAATTAGAGAGGATATAAAAAATAATTTTGAAATAGAAACATTATCTTATAATAGTTGGAAAGAAATATATAGAAATGAAATGTCGCCCAAGTCAGCAACGGAATATGCAAAGGCTTGGGGTGAAGGAGGAAATGGAGGAGAAATCCTTATTTATGATACAAACTAGAGTAGCGCATCATTGATACTTACCATGGAATATAGATAAAGTTTGGGAGGTAGAGGGAGCTTATGAAAGATTTTATAAAAATGTCAAAGTATGCAGGCATGAGAGAGGATCTTGTTCAGGCAGGAGGCGGGAATTCCTCTTACAAGCTGTCGGAAGACAGAATGGTAATAAAGGCATCCGGTTTTCAATTGAGTGAAATAAATGAAGATAAGGGATATGCAATCGTGAACCCAAAGATTATTTCAGAAGCATTTATGAACTGTCCCAATTTGAGAACCATGACGGAAGAGGATGCAAAGCAAATTCTCAGCCAGGCATTTATTGAAGGACCAAGAGCGTCTATTGAAACATTTTTACATGCGATGTCAGGCAGATATACGTTACATACACATTCTATTGTAGTAAACGCATTGGCTGCGAGAAAAGATGGAATGGACATTTTGAAAGAGATGTTTCCAGAGGCGATTTTAGTGCCATATGCGACCCCTGGAGTAGAATTGGCAAAAGTGTATTTTGATGCAGTTAAGAAAAATGGAAAGATGTCTAATGTTGTATTTCTTCAAAATCATGGAGTAGTGGTTAGCGCCGAAACAGGAGATGAGGTAGTCTCATTGATGGAAGATATTGTAAAGCAGATCGAAGAACGGATCGGAGTTGGATTTGCAAAGTATCATGCAGTGATGGAACTAACAGAACTTTTTCCAGAAAATATTATTTGGACAGTGAATGATATCAATGTATTGGATGCATATCGCAGGATGAACGGTGTATGGAAAACGGCGTTTTGTCCAGACTGCGTAGTTTTTTTGGGAAAGCAGATGCTCTCTTTACAAAATGATATTGTAAGGGAAACGGAAGAATTTAAGAAAATTTATGGGAATCCGGTAGTGATAGAATATTGTAATAATCTTTATATTATTGCTCAATCTGTAAAGAAGGCACTTGAAATACAAAGTGTTCTAAGTTTTAATGCACAGGTTGCCCTTGTAAATAAGGAATATGAAATAAACTATTTATCGGATCAGGAACAGAATTTTCTACTGGACTGGGAAGTGGAGAAATATAGGCGTAATATGAAATAAAAGAGAGAGGTAGAACAGATGAAAATTATTATTCCAATGACAGGATTTGGCTCAAGGTTTGTTGCAGCCGGATATGAAAAACTAAAACCATTTATAGAAGTACAGGGGAAACCTATTATTCAGTGGATTATAGATGGAATGTATCCAGGGGAAAAAGATATTCTTTTTGTATGCAGGCAGGAGCATCTTGACTCTATTCCCTGGATGCGGAAGAAATTGATGGAAATAGCACCTACTGCAGAAATTTTCGCAATTAAAGATTGGGTGAAAAAGGGACCGGTTTACGATGTACTGCGGGCAAGTGAGAAAATTGATGACAATGTCCCTTGTATTATTAATTACTGTGATTTTTATATGACATGGAATTGGGATAAATTTGCAGAAGATGTTAAAGTGCGTGGCTGCGACGGGTGTATCCCATGTTATACAGGATTTCATCCCCATCTTTTGATTGCAAAAAATTTTTATGCATCCTGCTTAACAGATGAGAATGATGATCTTGTGGAAATCAGAGAAAAATATTCTTTTGAAGAAGATAAAACAAAAGCGAAACATTCACCAGGGGTCTATTATTTTAAAACAGGAGCATTGTTAAAAGAATATTGCCAGAAGTTGGTTGATAGCGGTCAGATGCTGAATGGGGAGTACTATGCAAGTTTACCATATAATTTTATGGTTGCAGATGGAAGAAAGGTTTGGGCTCCTGTAAACGTTGAGAAATTTTGCCAATGGGGGACACCAGAGGATTTGCGTGATTATTTGTTCTGGACAGAATGTGCAAGGAGGTTTGTATAATGAAAATTATTATTCCAATGGCAGGGGCAGGACAGCGCTTTGCAGACGCAGGATACAAGATTCATAAACCGGCAATTATGACAGTTGATAGACATGACGGAAAAGAATATCCGATGGTGGTATGTGCCACAAGAGATTTACCCGGAGTGGAAGCAGACGGTGGAAATGTTACTTATATAGACAGAACGTTCCATAAGACAGATGGTGTTGAACAGGTGATTAAACAATACTATCCAAAGGCGTCTTTTGTTACTGTAGAAAAACTGACAGAAGGACAGGCTTGCACGTGTCTGTTAGCAAAAGACAGAATCAATAATGATGATTCATTATTGATTGCAGGTTGTGACAATGGAATGGTCATAGATCAGGAAAAATTTCTTCAATTATCAAGAGAGTGTGATGTAATTGTATTTACCTATAGGCATAATGATGCAGTTTTAATCAAGCCGGATGCATATGGTTGGATGAGAGTTGACAAAAATGGTAAGATCACAGGTACATCTATAAAGAAAGCAATTTCGGATAATCCTATGGAAGATCACGCAGTTGTGGCAACATTTTGGTTCCGTCATGGCTCAGATTTTGTAAATGCTGCTGAGAAGATGATTGAAGAAAATGACAGGGTTAATAATGAATTTTATGTTGATCAGGTGATAAAGCACGCATTAGAGTTAGGGCTTGACGCAAGAGTATTCGAGATTGAACGGTATATTGGCTGGGGAACACCAGCAGATTATGAAACATATATGGAGACAATTCATTATTGGAAAGAGTTTGTAAATAGCAAAGGATTTATTCCGGGAAAGTGATGATATGGACGGACAAAGGAAAAGAATAAAATTAAGCAGATTTTCTATAGTTATTATAGGAATTACTATTATGAAGCTGATACTTATGGGTTTGTTTTCGTCTGATTACCAAAGACAACTGTTTATCCCATTTGTATTAGAGTTTGTATCAGGAAATACTGGAAATCCATATCAATATTTTTGGGAAAATGGAATTACGAATGCATTTCCATATCCAATAGTTATGCTGCTGATAGAGAGCATTGCAGGGGTGGTGGTATCAGGTCTTGGGATTACTTCGCCGATACTGATGAACTTTATATTTAAACTTCCCATTCTTTTGATAGATTTTCTCGGATTATATTTTCTGGTAAAGATGTTTCCTGAGAAAAGAAGATATGCAGCAGTATTTTATTATTCTTCACCAATTATAATATATGCAATATATATGCATGGGCAGTTAGATTTGATACCAACAGTTTTTTTACTCGGTGCTGTTTATTTTTTGCTTGCGAAAGGAGAAAAAAACTATTGGTATAGTGTTTTTTTCCTTTCATGTGCAATGCTTTCCAAACTCCATATAATGGCGGTGCTTCCGATTATTTTTCTATATTTGAAGAAACGTGATGGTTGGAAGAAGACATTTATTTATTTTGGTAGTGTATTAGGAGTAACTCTCGCTGGATTTCTGCCTTTCCTATCAGAAGGATTTCTGAACATGGTGCTGCTTAACCCGGAACAGAGTATATTAACACAGGTTTCATTTAAATTTGTATCAGTAGAAATGTACTTGCCTATATTAGCTATATTATTGATTTATTTAATTACATATGGGCTTAGTATGGTAAACAAAGATTTGCTTCTTGCAATTCTTGGAGTGACCTTGTCTGTATTTCTGGTATTAGTCCCACCCATGCCTGGATGGTATGTGTGGATTGTGCCTTTTATAACAATGTTTTTTATAACTATAAATGAAGATAAGTATCGCAATATTACAATCTATGTTGCTTTAAATGTTTTATACCTGGTATATTTCATTTTCTTTCACAAAAGGGCAGAGGTAGATTTATATTTTATCGAACAGAGCTTAGAGTGGGTAAAAATAGATAATTATGTTTTAAAAAATATTATATTTACATTAATGGCAGGTACGTTAATTTATATTACAGTTTCTATGTATCGAATAGCAATCGCAGAAAGCGCTCTTTTTAAACGAAAGGGACATCCTTTTACAATCGGAGTTGCAGGCGATAGTGGAGCAGGAAAAAGTACCTTTATTAACGTTGTTGAAAAGTGTTTAGGGCATAATCAGTTGCTTTTTATTGAAGGCGATGGCGATCATAAATGGGAAAGAGGAGACAAGGAGTGGAATGAATACACACATTTGAATCCCAAGGCCAATTATCTTTACCGGCAGGCAGAGGATCTTGCGATTCTCAGGAAGGGAGCTACCGTAAAAAGAGTTGAATACGATCATGACACTGGGAAATTTACAGTTGCCAGAAGAATTGTTCCTAAGCGATATATTATGTTGTGCGGCTTACATCCTTTGTATCTTCCTCAGACAAGAAAAAATTTGGATTTGAAAATATATATGGATGTGGATGAGACACTTAGACGTTTTTGGAAAATTGAACGGGATACTGCACATAGAGGGTATACAAAAGAAAAAATTATTCAGCAAATAGAAGCCAGGCTTCCTGATGCTGTTAAATATATATACCCGCAAAAGAACTATGCAGATCTTATAATACGGTATTATGATAAAAACCTTAAAAGCTGTATGGCTGAAAATCACACAGTTAATATGAGTATTATGCTTACATTTAGTGCAGCCATTAATGTAGAACCATTAGTTACTGAGATAATGAAATATGGCATACAGATAAGGTGGGAGTACTCAGAAGATTTACAGAAGCAAACGGTGGATATAGAAGCTGATAAATTAGAAGAGTTTGTTTTGCCAGTAGAAGAAATTGCTAGAAAAACAATTCCTCATTTGGATGAACTGACTAGGGAGAATTTTGAAAACAATAATGCAAAGGATGGGATTTTAATGCTGTTTTTCTTGCTCATAATCAGTGACAAAATATTGGGAGAGATTGAAACGTGATAAAAGCAGTTATATTTGACTTAGATGATACTTTATATGATTATGAAACAATAAATCAGCAGGCTATGGAGGTGGTTTACCAAAAGTTTGCCCAAATTTTGGAGATTTCTTTGGATGAATTTAAAGAAGCGTTTCAATGGGGAAAGCAGGAAACAAAACGTACAATGCATGACTGTGCCTCACGCCATAACAGGATTATTTATTTTCAGAAGGCATCGGAATATCTTCAGATAAATCCAATTAAATATTCATTAGATATGTATGAAACGTACTGGGGGTATATGCTGGAACATATGACACTGTTTCCTGGGGTTCTGGAGATGTTTGAACATCTGAAACGCGATAATATTAAAATTGCGGTTTGTACGGATTTGACTGCTCATATTCAGCATAGAAAATTAAAAAAACTTGGAATATGGAAATATATTGATGTGCTGGTAACGAGTGAGGAAGCAGATGCAGAAAAGCCAGATAAAAGAATGTTTGAGTTGGTTATAAAAAAGCTTCATATGCACCCCCAGGAATTAGTGTATGTAGGTGATAACTTCAAAAAAGATATTATAGGATCAAAAGATGCCGGAATATTGCCAATATGGTTTAATGTTAAAAGGGACGAGAAAACATGCGGAGCGGTTTTTACAGAAGTAAAAAGTTTTCAGGAATTGGAAAAGGTGATTTTTTATGAGAGAGGCATTAAATAGTTTTAGTATGAAAGAAACACTCAAGTTTCTTGTCGGTGGTGGAAGCGCTGTTATAGTTGATTACGTAGTATATAAAATACTGTTGACTATGGGAACGGATATCGTTTTGTCTAAAGGTATATCTTATGTGAGCGGAGCGATTGTGGGATTTATTATTAATAAATTGTGGACATTTGAAAGCAAGGGATTTTCAAAAAAGGAAATTGGGAAATATATTTTATTGTATTTGGTATCAGCATGCTTGAATACTGGAGTAAATAAAGGTGTATTGCACGTTACCGAAATGACAATGCTTGCATTTCTTTGTGCTACAGGCGTTAGCACAATATTTAATTTTTTGGGTCAGAAGTTTTTTGTATTTGTAAAGGAGAAATAGGATGAAATTGTCAATAGTTGTGCCATGTTACGATGAAGCGGAAAACATCCCGCTTATTTTGGAACGTTTCAGGGAAGTGATAAAGAGAGACGATATTGAAGTTGTTTTAGTAGATAACGGTTCAACAGATTCTTCACCAGAAGTATTGAAGGAACTTTTGCCCAAGTATCCATTTGCAAGAACAGTAAGGGTAGAAGTCAATCAGGGATATGGATATGGTATTGTCCAGGGATTAAAAAATTGCCGGGGAGATTATATTGGCTGGACGCATGCTGATATGCAGACAGATCCGGCAGATCTGATAAAAGCATTGGATATTATTGAAAAGCAGGGAAACCCTGAAAACCTTTATGTAAAGGGAAATCGCAAGGGCCGTCCGTTTTTTGACCAGTTTTTTACTACAGGAATGAGCATTTATGAAACATTATATATGAAAGTGAAATTATATGATATAAATGCCCAACCAAATGTCTTTAGTAAAAAATTTTATGAAACATGGAAGAATCCACCAAAAGACTTTTCTTTAGATTTATATGCCTTGTACATGGCTCGGACAAAAGGACTTCGGATAGAAAGATTTGATGTAGTGTTTCCAGAACGGATTCATGGTACTTCACATTGGAATGACGGGTTGAAGTCAAAATGGAAGTTTATTAAAAGGACTCTGGATTTTAGCAAAAAATTGAAAAAGGAAGGAATATCATAATGGAGTATATTGCACATCGGGTTAACACAAAAGAAGAACTCATGTCTTTGCCAAGGCAGTATGGGGTAGAACTTGATCTTCGAGATGATTTAAATGGCAGGATTTACATTCAGCACAATCCCTTTGAACCAGGAGAAGATTTTGAAGAGTATTTGAAGGAATATCACCATGGCACAATGATATTAAATGTAAAAAGCGAGAGAATCGAACATAAAATATTAGAATTAATAAGAGGTTATGACGTAAAACGGTATTTCTTTTTAGATTCTACATTTCCAATGATAAAGCTTTTGTCCGATATGGGCGAAAGAAATATTGCCGTTCGCTTTTCTGAATACGAAGGCATTGATACGCTTGCCGCCATGGCTGGAAAAGTTGATTGGGTATGGGTGGATACATTTACTTGTCTTCCGCTGAATCATGACATTTTTAAAAAGATAAAGGATATGGGATATAAGCTTTGTTTGGTATCTCCAGAACTTCAAGGCCAGCCGGAAAAAATCAATGCTTATGCAGAACAGATAAAGAGAGAAAAGATAATATTTGATGCAATTTGTACAAAGCATTATAATATTGAGCGATGGGAAGGGGTATATCAAGAATAAAAATGAGAATGGCGGAGAGAGGACAGCATTTGACTAGAAATATTAAAAATTCTGCAAAAGTCTATTCTATTTTGACAGGACTATTAATATGTGTATATGCACTGTTTATGTTTTGGTGTGGCAGCCATGTTGAAGCAATGGTTCCGGATGAAGAAAATTTTTTTTACATTATTAGAGACAAAGTTCATATAAATTCATTAAAACAAATCTTACATACCCCCAATTATTTGGGGTATGGTTCTATATATTGGATTTTTATGAAAGCATTAAATAACTTTGAGATAATGAGATTTGTCAGCATTGCTGCTTTAGTTTCCTGTCTATTTTGCCTAATTGCTGTAATGAGACTATGGGATTCAGAACCAAAAAACATTTTTTTTGCGGTGGCTATTTATTTGTCAGCACCGCTTTCATGGTTTACTGGAAAAATAATCGGGCCGGAAATTTTAGGGTATGCGATTGGTGTCTGGGGGGGGTATCTAATTTTACGGTCTTGTAAAAGGAAGATATTAGATAAAAAATGTATTTTGCTAGGATGGACTCTATTAGGTATCTCAGCCGGAATAAAGCTTAACTACATATGTTTTGGTGTTTTCATAGGAAGTTACATTCTTTTTGAACAGTGGAATAGTCAAGAAATTAAGAATATCTCCGTAAAAATGATTTCTCTGCATATGATGTATGCAATATTAGGAATGATTATAGGAGGCATTATATCATCACCGATATGTATTCTTGATACTAAGGAATACTTAACAGAGTTAGGGGGGATTCCAAGTGAATTTTCCCTCAGATATTTGAGTGAAGTTTTAAATAGAGTTCATATAGAATGGGATTTGGTTAATTCTAGTGGCTTGACAAGTACGATTATTTCAATATGGGCATTTATATTTATTTTTCTTTTAGGTATTACATATAAGGAAAGGCGTTTATTAGTAGTTAGTGCATATATTGCAAGTGCATTTTTAATGCTCATATGCTGTAAAGCTAGGTTTTTAGGCTGGTACCTTTTACCAATAATATTTTTCGTTTCTGTGAGTGTGCCAAAAAGCAGGTGGATGTCAGTTTTACTGGTGATTAATATTTTGTGTATGTATAATAATATTGAGTACCAAATTATTTCAAAAGTTGCTCAAATAAGAAACATGGAAAATATAGAACAAATTAAGGAGATCGTTGACACAACTAATAATATATACTCAGACTATCAACCATATTATTTTATTGAGACTTGTGTACAAGATTTACCTTTTTCCATAGTCCCAGATCTTTTCCAGAACAACAACACAGAAAAACAAATTATATATATATCTGAAAGAGCGCGAGCGAATGAGGGGATAGATGATATATATATGCTAGCTGAACAGGGAGTTAAAGGATATAGTATATTAAAGAAAAATGTGAATAGCACAAAAATGTCTATACTTCTACATGAAGATAACTGAACCGTAGGAGATTGAGTTATCTTCATGTAATATTGAAAATAGAAATTAGATAGGGAATATGATCTTCAGTCAGAAAGGAAAAAATGATAAGTTATGAAAAGACCAGGGCGTTTAGAAATAACTACGAAGATAGGATGTAAAATTAATTGTGTATATTGTCCACAAAAGTTGCTGTTAGGACAATATTTTAAAGAGAATAGTTTAAGAAAAAGTATGCTTACGTATGAAGATTTTAGAACCTGTATTGATAAGTTACCAGTTCAAACCAGAATTGACTTTTCAGGAATGGCAGAGCCATGGTTAAATAGTGCATGTACAGATATGATCTGTTATGCTGTACAAACGGGGCATCCGGTCGCGATATACACAACTCTTATTGGAATGAAAAAAGAAGACTTTGAAAGAATTAAAGATTTTGAATTAGAAGAGTTTGTACTTCATATTCCAGATGCGAAAAGTAATTCTCATATTGTAATAGATGATAATTATATACAATTGCTTCAAGAAGTAATCAACTATAAGAAAGACGGCAGTAACTTAGTTACTGGCTATTCTTGTCATGGGGAAATTCATCCCCAAATAATAAATGCAGTTCCTAAAGACTCAAAATTGATAACAGAGTTGATTGATCGAGCAGGAAACCTGGACAGCGATTACGTAGAAAGCAAGGAAAATATTGGAGAAATTGTTTGTGTAAATTGTGAGGATGATATAAATCACAATGTGCTTCTTCCAGATGGAACAATCCTTTTATGTTGTATGGATTATGGAATGAAGCACGTATTGGGAAATTTGTTAATGGAAAGTTATGAAGAAATTCAGAATTCTGCAGAGGCACAAAAGGTTAGAAGAGGACTGGCAGGTCAGGAGCAGGATGTTTTATGCAGAAATTGCACGAATGGACGCTCAGTACATGAGTTATATGATGATTTTGCATTATATAGAGACTGGAGCAGAAAACTGATTAAAAATGATGAGAGCAAAGCAAAGGATTTGGAAATATATAGACAATGGGTCGAGAAATTAGAAAAACAGCAAGAGGAATTAAAAGCAGAGTATTCAGATTGGATAAGAAACTTAGAAGAGCAAAAGGAAAATGGAGATAGAGATCTGGAGATTTACAGACAATGGGTTGCAAAATTAGAACAACAGAAAAATAGTGGAGATAAAGATCTGGCAGTATATAAGCAGCGGGTTGAGAACCTGGAAATACAACAGGGGAAACTAAAAGAAGAGTACGAAAATAGCAAAAAATTTTTAGATGAACAAGAGAGAGAAAACCAGAAATTAGAGAAAGAGTTAGAGGAAATAAGAAACTGGAAAGGATTTCATTTTCTGGAAAAACTGAATCGTAAAAACTGAGAGAAGCATGGGGGAAAGATGTTTGGGATAAAGGAACTGAAAAAACAGGTAGAAAAGCTGGAACTAGAAACAAGGAATAGAGAGAAGATTTTCGCTGAAGAAAAAGGAATATTAGAAGAGAAGATAGAGATTTTACAAAGGAAAATAGAAAATATAGAGAGCGATCTGGAAGATAGAAGGTTGCTGATGTGGCACATGCAGTTTTTTTATGATAATAGAATAAGCAAATTGCTTTTAGGCAATGTAGAGAAAGAATGCGAGGGAAACCAACAGCGGTTGGAGGCACTGAAAGATAAGCATTGCGGAAAGAGATGTTTTATTATAGGGAATGGTCCGTCACTAACCCCATCTGACTTAAACAAAATAAAAAAAGAGATATCATTTGGCGTAAATAAAATAATTAAAATTTATAAGGACACAGAATGGAGACCAACTTACTATATGGCATCCGATCCTCTTTTATTGGAAAAGCAAAATGAAAGAATGGGCGAGACAACGGCAAGTTCGGAAGTATTATTGGATTCAGATTTTTTAGAGGGAATTGCTCCAGAATTGAGAAAAAATGTAATTTGGTATCATCATGTCAGCCGATATACTATGATACCAGAATTCAGTAATAGACCAGATAAAATCGTATACGAAGCTGGCAGCGTATTGTTTCATGCAATTCAATTTGCAGTTTTTATGGGAATCAAGGAGATCTATCTTTTGGGAGTTGATAATAGCTACCAAAAGAAAAAGATGGAGGATGGTAGAGAAGTCTTGGACTTTTTTTCAGATAGGCCAATGCACTTTTACCCATCAGGTGATGAGGAAAAAGCATTTCAAAGATCAATGGAATGTTGGATGGATTATAATAATCCTAAAAAGTCAGGGCTTTACGATTCAAATGATATGTGGAATGCAGTAAAGTACCATTGTGAAGCGAATAGTGTTAAAGTTTATAATGCAACTAGAGGAGGAATGCTGGAAACTTTTCAGAGGGTAGAGTTGGAAAATGTTATAAGATGAAAAGGAGGAAGGTATTATGGAGGTATTGGCAATAATACCGGCAAGAAGTGGATCGAAATCAGTAAAAGATAAGAATATAAGGCTTTTGAACAATAAACCGATGATAGCATACACGATTGAGCATGCGCTGCAGTCCAGGCTTATAAACAGAGTGATTGTCAGCACAGATAGTGAAGAGTATGCTGAAATATCAAAGCAATATGGTGCGGAAGTTCCGTTTATACGTCCAAGTTATTTGGCTGAAGATGACAGTTTGGATATAGATGTTTTTAAGCATGCATTAACATATTTAGAAGAAGCAGAACAGTATCATCCAGATGTTGTGGTTCATTTACGTCCTACATATCCAATCAGAAATGTAGAAGATATCGATAATATGATAGAATTAATGGTAGAAAAAGGGGCCGACTCTGTTCGATGTATTGCTCCGGCCAAGGAAATTGCCTACAAGATGTGGAAAATGGATGAGGATGGAAGGATTTATCCGATTTTAAATGATATTCCGGAAGCTTATAATATGCCCAGACAGGCATTACCTCAGATTTATTATCAAAATGCCTGTATTGATGTGATAAGGCCAAATGTAATTACAGACAGGAATTCAATGACTGGCACTAAGATCATGGGGTATATGATGAAAAGAAACTATGATATTGATACAGAAGAAGAATTTCAGCATGCTGATTTAAAATTGAAATTG
Source organism: uncultured Lachnospiraceae bacterium (assembly GCA_963557065.1). Lineage (GTDB taxonomy): Bacteria > Bacillota > Clostridia > Lachnospirales > Lachnospiraceae > UMGS1370. Next base: position 30,203 of record CAUWCT010000048.1, read on the forward strand.
GAAGAAGGAAATCATACATTTGTTTTTGATATTGATGGAGTAATTGCAGAATTAAGAGAGGACTTGCAGTATGATTTGTCCCAGCCTAATATTAAAATGATTAATGTTATTAATAAATTATATGATAAACATAATCGAATTATTCTGTTTACAGCAAGGGGTTCTAAAACGGGAAAAGATTGGGAAGATGTGACAAGAAAACAAATGAAGCTGTGGGGGGTTAAATTCAATGAATTAAAATTTGGAAAACCTGGGGCGGATTTTTATATTGATGATAAATTACTGAGCATAGATGACTTATATAATATTTTGGACGAAAGATAGGAGTGAGTGGGAATGGATACTATTTTTTCAAACTTAATTATATTTGAGATGGCTAACAGCCATCAGGGCAGTGTGGAACATGGAATTGCGATTATAGAAGAGATGGCAAAAATTTGCCGGAAATATAATGTAAGAGGGGGGGGTGAAGTTACAATATAGAGAACTGGATTCGTTTATACATCCAGCTTATAGAGGAAACAAGGAAGAAAAGCATATATCACGTTTTGAGTCTACCAGATTGAGTAAAAATGAGTTTGATATTTTGGTAGAAAAGATACGGGAAGAAGAAATGATACCAATCAGTACTCCTTTTGATGAGGCAGGGGTAGAGTGGTGCATGAGTCAGGGATTGCCGATAATTAAAGTAGCCAGCTGCAGTTCTATGGATTGGCCTTTAATGGAGAAATTGGCGCAGACAGGAAAACCATTAATTGTTTCCACAGGTGGGAAGACGATTTCCGATATTGATAAAATATACAATTTTTTGACCCATAGAAAATGTGAGTTTAGTTTTATGCATTGTGTAGCAGAGTATCCGGCATCAGAGGATATGATACAGTTAAATTTTATAGACAGAATGAAAAAAAGATATAGAGATATAGTAATTGGGTATTCTGGCCATGAAGATCCCGAGGATGATGTTATCCCAATGTTAGCTGTCGCAAAAGGAGCACAGATTTTTGAAAGGCATGTGGGACTGCCGACAGAAACAATTAAATTGAATCAGTATTCAATGAACCCACAGCAAGCAGAAAAGTGGGTTGGCTCTATTGTCAGGGCAAAAAAGGTGTGTGAATTAAAATCCAGTTCTGGCGGAAGATATATCAGTCAGGAAGAAATACAGTCTCTTCAGTCATTAATGAGGGGGGTATATGCCAAAACGGATATTAAGCAGGGAGAATATTTAACGCTTGATAAGGTTTATTTTGCAATGCCTTTCAAACCAGAATGTCAACAAATGAACAGCAGTGAATTTTCAGAGGAAGTAGCAGCTACGCGGGATTATTCAGCAAATGAACCGATTTGTGAACGGAGAACGGTTACAGATATTAATATTGCCAGAAGTGTGATACATGATATTAAAGGATTACTATTTGAGGCGAACATTGCTCTTGGAGATGAATATGAGATTGAACTTTCTCACCACTATGGAATCGGAAAATTTAGACAGACAGGCGCTACAATTATCAGTGTAATTAACAGAGAATATTGTAAAAAATTATTAGTTGTCCTTCCGGGACAGTCACATCCATTTCATTATCATAAAATAAAAGAAGAAACATTTCAGGTTTTGTTTGGTGAATTAGAGTGCATAATTGATGGAAAAACAATTCAAATGAAAGCTGGAGATATTGCGACTGTTTTTAGAGGGCAGATGCATGCTTTTTCGTCTAAAACAGGAGCTGTATTTGAGGAAATTTCAACTACTCATATTAAAGGTGACTCTTATTACGAAGATGAGCGGATTAGTAAACAGGATTTAATGGCGAGAAAAACGACTATTAAAGAGTGGTAGTGAGGGAAGTTAGAATGAAGAAAGCAATTATTTTTGGAGCAGGCGGAGCAGGCTTACAAATTTATCGTATGATTAAAAATGATTATGATGTAATCTGTTTTACAGATAATGACGAAAGCAGATGGGGAGATGGATTTGCAGATAAATGGATAGAGTCGCCTTTTGTCATACAAAAAATAGAGTTTGATATGATTTTTATAGCTTCCTTGATGGGAGTGGAAGATATTACTATTCAATTGATGGAATTAGGAGTTTCATCAGTGAAGATTAATAAAGAGTATGCACTGATAGCGACAAAAAGCAGAGAAGTGTTTATTCAGAATTTTGCAGAATTAGTTAAGAAAAATGAATTGATAGGTGCTGTGGCGGAAGCAGGAGTTTACAGGGGAGAATTTGCAAAGATAATTAACCGTGAATTTGCTGATAGAATCTGTTATTTATTTGATACCTTTGAAGGATTTGATGAGAGGGAGTTTGGCTTTGAAAAAAAGAAATCTCATGTAGAGGGAAAGCAACTGAGCAAAACATCCGTAGATATTGTGTTGAGTAAAATGAGTTTTCCTGAAAATTGTGTTATCAGAAAAGGGTATTTTCCTGAAACTGCAGAAGGAATAGAAGAAAATTTTGTTTTTGTAAATTTAGATATGGATTTGTACAAACCGACATATGAGGGATTAGTTTATTTTTATCCCCGGATGGTAGAGGAGGGAATAATACTCATTCATGACTATTTCTCTGAAACATATCCAAATGTAAAACAGGCTGTAGAAGATTATGAAAAGAACTATGCAGTACAGTTGAAAAAAATGCCGATAGGTGATGGTTACAGTATAGCAATAGTGAAATAGATTATTAGGTTGTATAGGGAGAAAATTTTAGCAAAGGAGAAAACTATGTGTAAATGCAGTATATGTAATGGAGACGATATTTCCATTACGTATGAAGGAAAGATAAGGAATGGGGCTGTAGGAACATTAACAGAAGATGATTATCAAATATTCCGCTGTAATCGTTGTGGGGTAAGCTGGCATGAAATACGTACATATGAGCCCCAAAAATATTATGAGGGAACAACATATAGAGAATCCGTTAATGGAAGCAGTGAGATTGCTGTACATTACGAGATATGTGATAAACTGGCACTTAATAAAATAAGGGTAATGGGAACAGAAGGATACCGGGGAAAAGTTATTGCGGATATTGGAAGTGCAGGAGGGGTGCTTCTGGATTATTTCAAAGGAGTAGCTAAGAAAACAATCGGAATTGAGCCATCCAGCACGCAGAGAAAAGAGTTAGTTTCTAAAGGACATGAGGCATATGATTATTGCCAAAATGCGCTAAAAGACTATAGAGAGGCGGTGGATATTGCAGTAAGTTTTGATGTGATTGAACATGTGGAAGAACCGCAATCTTTTGTTGATGAGATCTACGAGTTGCTGGCAAAAGGGGGAAAGGTCATTTTAGGAACTCCAACGGATTATCCACTATTGCGAAAAGAAATAGGTAAACTGTTTGAAGAGTTTATGTTTGATGTTCAACATCCATGGATTTTTTCTGAAGATAGTCTGAAAATTTTATTTGCTAATGCAGGATTCAGAAATATAACTATTATAAAAAAGCAGCAATATGGATTAGGAAATTTTGTATCATGGCTGGTAGATAAAAAGCCTAAAGGAGATATTCAATTGGAATGGATTAGTGAAACGATGGATACGGCTTTTAAAGAAATGGCTATAGAACGATATGGCGGAGATTATCTGTTAGTTTTTGCGGAAAAGTAAGAGACCTAAAAAATTTCTGATGAGGCTATAGGTTACGGAAGAGTATGAATTAAAAAATCGATTTAAAATATTATATAGGAGAAGGACTGGGGAATGATAGATTTTACAATTTTGCACTTATCAGATTTGCATATTAACTTTAAAGGGGCAAAGCTGCCGCTATTATTAGAAAATTTGTTAGAGGATATAAAGGCAGAGATGAGCCATTCACAACATATTGTTGTAGTGGTAACGGGAGACTTAATTCATAAAGGGAATTATGATTATAAGTCGGGGGTTAAAGTGTTCTTTACTAAATTGAAAGAAGTTTTAGATGGAAAAGTAGAATATATTTATATTGTTCCTGGAAATCATGATAAAAATAGGAATATATTAGATAAAAAAATGGTAAAGATGTATAAAAACGGTAAAAATTTCTATCCCAATGGTTGGAAATATTTGAGGATGGGATTTGATGAGTATACAGAACTGGTAGAAGAGATCTATGCTATTTTTTATGGTGAAGAAGGGAAAAAAAGAGGGTTAAAGGACACATTCGGTGTATATGTTGATGAGATTAATGGGAAAAATATATGTTTTATATTATTCAATTCGGCATGGAGTAGTCTGGGAGATAAAGATATCAGAAAATTGCGTATTGGTAAGTTCCAGTTAGATAAGATCAAAGAAAGTTATGAAGCGTGTACAAATAACGTAAATGGAAAAATAGAGTTGACAATTGCAATAGCTCATCATCCAATAGATTGGCTTAATGGTTTTGAAGAAGACTTAGTTCGGACTGAGCTATTAAGCAATAATGGATTAAATGCAAATATTTATATTTGTGGACATATTCATAATAGAGACGTTTTTAACTGGCAAAATAACCGACATTCTTTGACTACACTGGTATCGGGAATAGGATGGCCAGAAGGGAGCGAAGGCCATCCATATCCTCATACATATTCAAGTTATGTATTTAATTTGGATGTAAATTCTATAGATGTGTATGTGAGAAGTTCAAATGATGATTATTGTTTTGAACCTGATTTTAGAATTTATACAGCAGAGAGAAATAAAGAATATAATAAAATAGTAATGCCGATTAATATTTGCAGGAATCAATCATATTTTAACTTAGGAACGGCATTGGGACGATCTCCAAAAGGATGTTATATTACAGATAATATAATTAGAAATCTGAATAAATATGTACTTGCCTTTGCAAGAATTAATCAAATTGTTTATAAGAGATTGGAACTACTTAAAGTAGATGAATATGAAAGCAATTTTAAGAAAGACGGGAAAGAGAATAACAAATTATATGATTTTTGGTTTAAAGCTATTGGGGATATAGAATATGAAGATGATATAATTACTTGCTTGGAGGAGAATCAAAATAGAATATTAACTGCTTATTTACAGAGTATTTGTACAGCAGTTTATAACACAATCGCTGATATTAAGCCAGATACAGATCTACGCGTCCATTTTAGATACTGGAATTGGAAAGATGACAAATATTACCAATTATCGATAGCAGGAACTGATTTTAAAAACTATGTGATGGAACCATTTGATTGGGGTGAACTACTTGAAGCAACCTTTGTGGCAAAGCGTCCATTGATAGCATCCGTAAATCAAGATTGTTGTGCTGAAAGTCTAAAGAAAAACGAGACAAAATCAGAAGAAGAAGGAGAAAGTGTGAGGAAATGGACGGACTTCATGACCTTTATACCACAATTCAGTAAAAATTATTTTGTAGAGAAAAATAAACAGACTGAAAAGATTGAAAAAGAGCGACCTTTGATTACAGGAGGTATAACTGTATATAGCGAGGAGGATAGAGATATTTTATATTTATTAGACTATTTAAGAATTGATGAGCAGATTGGAGATATGATGAAGAATTTTTTGTATTTCTTTCCATTTAATATTAGCGATTGTATAAAAAATGATAAGGAGAACGATGATGGAAGCAGTAGAGCATAAATTAAACCTGATGGAATTGGAAGAAATGTCAGACAATGAACAGGTGTTAGTTAATACAAATAAATTATTTTGGAAATTGTCAGAGATTAGTAGGCGAGAAGGCGAAAAGGAGACTATTCAAATAATCACGAAAGCTTTAGAAAAAGATTTGGATGTGGGAAGTATGTATATTCCGATGAATGTGCACGATGTCAAGAAATGTTTTGAGCGGAATTCAGAAGTACTGCCCGAAAACACACTTCGGAGATTTTAGAAAGTAAGAAATAGAATGAAGGAACAAAAGCAAGTACAAATATCATTCATCATTTGGAATATAGTATGCTATATTTTACTGGTATGTGGAAATGTTTATTTCCATGCATCATATAAAAAGGGAATAGCAGTTTTACTGGCGCTTATTTTTGGTGTTTCTTATATGCTGCTCTTATTTTTGCTACGATTAAGCGAGAAGCATATAAAATGGCTGAAATCCGCATTGCTCGTAGGATGTTTGACTGCCTCAGCAGTGATAACTGTAATGTTTGTTGAGTTAATCAGTGGAAATCTTTTGATTGAAATAAAGTATTTTATAGGAAATCTTTTGATTTATAGTATTATATATTTCATACTGTTTTTTGTTACAAGGCGTTTGATGATAAGTGTCATAATAGGAATAGGGGTATCATTTGTATTTACTGTAGCCAATTACTATGTGGTTCTTTTCCGAGGAAGTCCCATTGTTCCAAGTGATTTTTTGTCAATAGGAACCGCGGCCAGTGTGATGAATACATATCAGTATGAAATCACGTGGAGAATGTATTTTTCTTTCGTTATAATATTGTGGTGGTTTGCAATAATAAAAAATCTTAATCCGATTGTTGGTAAAATGGAAAAACAGGAAGTTTTGCACTGGACGTTACCAGTGACTTTGATAGTAGCAACAATAGTGGGAACGGAATTTTTTATGCCCAAACTAGATTGGTGGGATTTAACAAATAGTGTAAAAAAATATGGCGTGGCAATGAGCCTTGTCTCTAATATGAGAAGAATGCATATTAAGGAGCCAGAAAGCTATTCCAGTGAGAATATTGACATATGGTGTGAAGAATATAGTAAGGAAGAGGAATCTGAACAGCAGAATACCCCCCCCAATATTATCGTTATAATGAATGAAAGTTTTGCGGATTTAACTGTTTTGGGAACATTTATGGATAGTAATCTTTATATGCCGTATTATAATGCTCTGACAGAAAATACGATAAAGGGAACTGCTTTGGTTTCAGCAGCAGGGGGAGGGACGGCAAATACGGAATATGAATTTCTGACAAGAAACTCAATGGCATTTCTGCCGGGCACAGTGCCATATCAGCAGTTTGTTAAAGAGCAGACGGATTCTTTGGCGGATGATTTAAAGCAAAAGGGTTATATGACGGTAGCATTGCATCCATTTGGAAGATATGGTTATAGTAGGGATAAGGTATATCCGCAATTAGGTTTTGATGAATTTTTAGATGAGACAGCTTTTGAAAATCCTGAATTAGAAAGGGGTTGGTGTATTACAGATGAGGAATCCTATAACAAGATAATTGAAATTTTTGAGAAAACAGAAGAACCGCTATTTGTTTTTAATGTTACAATACAAAATCATGGCGGTTATGAGACTGGCTTTTTTGGAGAAGATGTTATTTCTGTTCCGGGTATGGAAGGAGAATTTCCGGATGTTGAAGAGTATCTGACTTTAATCAAGAAATCAGATGATGCGTTTAAAGGATTAATTGATTACTTTTCCAATGAAGAAGAGCCAACGATTATTTTAATGTTTGGAGATCATCAGCCAAGAATTTCAGAGGGCTTTTTTGAAAAAATAATGGGAAAGCCTTCGGAAGAATGGAGTTTGGCGGAAATGCAGCAAAGATACGAAGTCCCGTTTTTTATTTGGGCAAATTATGATATTCCAGAGCAGAAAGACGTCTATACGAGTATGAATTATTTGAGTGGTCTTCTCATGGAGACTGCAAAGATGAGTATGACGCCATACCAGGAATTTGTGTTGGATGTAAAAAAAGAGATCCCTGCTATGAATGCGAATGGTTATTTGGGTGATGACGGCCAGTGGCATAGCTATGCGGAAGAAAATCAATATAAAGAATTATTAGATAAATATTGGAATATTCAGTATAACAGTATGTTTTCCAAGAAAAAGAGTGAGGAGTGGTTTGAGGAATAGAATGGTATTCTATCAAAGGGAGAATCTGCTATAATTGAAACGTGAGCCTATACGAAAGGGATGAGGTTATGGCTATCTATTTAAATCCTGGAACAAAGGGATTCTGCGAAAGCTTAAATTCTGAAATATATATAGATAAGACAGGTTTAATAGAGAAGATGAACCGCATCATAAATACTCGTCAGAAGTTTGTCTGTGTCAGCCGGCCCAGACGTTTTGGCAAGTCTATGGCGGCAGATATGCTGGCGGCCTATTATGATTGTGAGAGCGATACATCAAGCCTGTTTGAGGGGCTTTTGATGAGCAAATGTGAGTCTTATCAGGAACATTTGAATCAGTATGATGTGCTGAAGATCAATATGCAGGAGTTCTTGAGCCGAACAAAAAGTCCAGGGGAAATGCTGGCTCTTCTGCAAAGGCGGGTAATAGGGGAATTAAGGCGGAAATACCCGGAATATGTTCAGGAAGAGGATCTTGTTTTTGTCATGCAGGATGTGTATTCTTATACAAAATGTCCGTTTGTGATTTTGATTGACGAGTGGGATTGTTTATTTCGCGAATATCAAAATGACCAGGAATTTCAGAAAATATATCTGGATTTTTTGCGAGTTTGGCTGAAGGATCAGGATTATGTTGCTCTGGCTTATATGACCGGAATATTGCCAGTTAAGAAATACGGCTCTCATTCAGCATTAAATATGTTTACAGAGTATTCGATGACAGAACCGGGAGAATTGGCAGAATATTTCGGATTCAAAAAAGAGGAAGTGAAAGAACTTTGCCGGGAATACGGCATGGATTTTGAAGAAGCAGAAGCATGGTATGACGGGTATCGTTTGATTGACCATCGACAGGATGGAGACGTTTACTACTCTATGTATAGCCCAAAGTCAGTAGTGGAAGCGATGCTTCGCCATAAATTTGGAACATACTGGAACCAGACAGAAACCTATGAGGCGCTGAAGGTTTATATACAAATGAACATGGGCGGTTTGAAGGATGCTGTCGTAGAAATGCTGGCAGGTAAAAGTGTTCGCATTAATACGGGGACTTTTTGCAATGATATGACTAGTTTTGCTACGAAAGATGATATTTTAACGCTATTGGTGCATTTGGGTTATTTATCTTATGATGGAATATCCGGAACTGTTTCTATCCCCAATAAAGAAGTTTCTCAGGAATATGTAAATGCCATCAGTACAATGAACTGGAAAGAGGTTACGGAATCAGTGGAGGCATCATATAAACTCTTGGAGGCATTGTGGAACCTGGATGGAGATACAGTGGCAGAAGGAATCGACAAAGCGCATCAGGAGATTTCGGTTTTACAGTATAATGATGAAAATTCCTTGAGTTGTACAATAAATTTAGCATTTTATTGTGCCAGGGAATACTATACGATTGTCAGAGAACTTCCGTCAGGAAAAGGCTTTGCAGATATTTGCTTTATACCAAGAAAACTGTATGCAGATAAACCGGCAGCAGTGATAGAATTGAAGTGGGATAAAAGTGCCCATGGTGCGATTGCACAGATAAAAGAGCGGAAATATGTGGAAACTCTGAAAGAGTACAGTGGGAATCTTTTGTTGGCAGGGATTAATTATGACAGGAAAACCAAAACCCACACATGTGTAATTGAAAAGGTAGTCTTATAATGTCCTGCACGATATAATGGTCTCCCATTGTGTGCAGCGATTCAAAATACTTTGTAATATATCCATAAATGCCGTACTTGTTAAAGATTTTTGCCACATCTGCGCCAGAGAGTCCTTTGAAATGCCGATACCGTTCCATGCAATAAATCAAAAAATCAGATTCTTTACTCATTTTTTATGCCTCCTCGGGGTAATCGTAAGAGCCTGTTAAAAGTTCATCTTGATACATGGTATACAACGTCATGGGACTGTAATGCCATAGTTTTGACGTTTCATCTGAAAGTTCCTGATAAAGCTTGGACTGATAAAAACGGAATATGATTTTATTGACATCCACATTGCTGTTTTTAGTGAGCTGCTCAATAATGGGCGGTACAATTATTGCCAACATTGCACTGAACTGTTCTTCATTCATATAAGTTCCCTCCCTTCAAAATGCAGATATTGCAGGGATTTTTCCGTTCCGAATACTAATTGGTTAAACAATTTTTTTATTTTAAGTCTTGTCAATGTCTCATCTTTAGTCAATATACCGGTCATGTACAGAGTAATGGTGCGATACACATCATCGTTGGCAACTGCACCATAGATCAAATCATACTGCTTTCCCTGATACGTTCCCTGACGGTTGGCCGCTACAAAAAAACACGCTTCATCTGGACTGCCAGAGTGAAGCAGCCTGCACTCCTTAAACGCAACAGTCTCATCTACCGAGTAAATGTTTAGCGTAGAACTTCCAGCCTTATGGCGCTCAGTGACTTTGAAACGCCCCCCTTTTTGACACCATCATCTTTTATATATTTTACTCCAAAAAACGAATAAACTCAATCGCAAGTTGTATTGATTCCAGTCCATCTGAACAGCAATAAAAAATATTTTTAAATACGATTATTTATACTAATTATTGACAAGTTATTGTATTATTTGCTATAATTATAGCAAAACTACTGCGATTCTGATGACAATATGACGAAAAATAAAACGTCCGTTCACATTTCTATGGGATTCATTGTCCGATAAAATTAATATTTAAAATAAAAAGAATAAATATTAATGGGATTGATATTGCGGGATAACTCAGGAGCGTATTGAAAGGAGACGCTTAGAGAGATGATACAATAACCACAAGGAGGGAGTATATGGGAATATTTAGCACATTATTGACAGGTGTGACAATTGTAGGAAAAATATGCCAGGGGATTACTTCTGTTTTTGGGCAAGATGGTTTTACTGCTGAGGATGGGGTTACAAAAGTATATCCGGCGGATCTGACGGTTGGCGGGGCGACCTTTTACATGAGTAATGAAATGACACCGGATAAGTCTTTTCGGACCTATGTAAGAAATGAGACAACATATCCGCTTTCTGTTTGTTTGCCGGATGTGGAAGGAAGAGGGGGATTGGAAATTCTGGTAGGCGCAATGGGAGTTCAGGATTTGACCATCGCTTTGGATTCTTCCCTGGCTCCGGATACTCAGATTTTAATTGGGCCTGTGTGTTCCACAGACGTGTCAGATAGAAATGCTACAATTAAAGATACAGCGATTAAGCTTTGCATGAACAGTCTTGTAATCGGCGGAAATCCGGTTATGATTGGAGGCATTACGATAACGGCTGCAGAAGATAAGCTGACGGTTCACTCAATAGACTCTGCAATTGGCGCAATTACGTATTTTTCAGCGGTTTCATCAAAGGGAATTTCAGCAGAAATTCAGGATGTGATTTACCCGGATGAAACAAATGAGGCAATTTGCATTGGAATGTCCCGTACATATAGCGTTGATTTTGAAGAGTTGGGATATGAAAAGGGAGATGCGCTTTCCTGCCATATTTATTTTTCATGCGCAGTGGGAAATAAAGAGCGAATTAAAAAATTAACAGCCGGGAATGAAGAGGCATCGCCATTTGTATTGGAGTGCTTACAAAAACATAAAGCTTTGAAAAAGAAAAATAGAGAAAAATGAGCATTGAAATTTTGACTCCGGCGATTCCGTATGGGTATGTCGGTCAGCGCTATCAATGTAAATTAGAGGCAAAAAGCAGTTGGCAGAGAGAAGTCTGCTGGCTGCTTGATGAAAATACACCATTGCCGAAAGGGATGGTTTTAAGTGCAGAGGGCGAAATTTCAGGCATTCCCATGGTGAGTTGGCAGGAAAGCATTCAGATTTTTGCATCTGCCAAAGAGCCGGATGAGCGTGTCAGCCGGCTGTTTCTTTTGAACATATACAATGCAAAGTTACAGATCCAAATGCCATTACATTGCTGCTATGAGGGAACGGTTTTACTGGAAGCGGTTGGAGGCGCACCACCCTATGTTTGGTCTGCTGACAGCCTGCCCTTAGGAATGTGTTTGGAGCAGAACTGCTTATGTGGAGCGGTAGATGTAAGAGGCGGGGCGACTCCGGTAACACTGACGGTAACGGACTGCAATGGTGCAAAAGATGAAAAAACAATTTTTATTGAGATACCATAACGGAAATGCAGTTGCAGTGGGATTCGTGAGGAAAAAAGATGGAGAAGAGATATAATCTGGAAATAGATAAATATATTCCAATTGATGTACCGCAGGGATATTTTGTTCTTGCGCATTTTTCAACAATGGCAGCTTATCGGATTGCGTTTGAACTGAAAGATGGGGATAAGGTTTGCTGTCAAAAAGTGCGTTGTTCAATGAATCCTCTTCCGGCGGAAAGTATATTTTTTAGAAGTGTGGAAGGGAAGGTTGCGTTGAACGTACAGATTCCGCAGAGCGTAAGAGTGGACGCAAGGGTAAACCAGACAGATTTTCTTGATGCTGATGGGAAACTGGTAGTACGTTCTGTAAACGTGATTGGAGAAGATGCAGGTGATAAAGATTATAATGACTTTATTATTAATTTCACAATTATGAAAAATGGGGGGTGAAAGGGTGAGGGATTCAGACGGGAGAATAGAGTTTCCTCAGAAAAATGATGGCGATGGCATTCAGTTTATGCGGGATGCCGGACTTTTGGATGAAGAGGATCGGTTGATTGTTTCAAAGTATATGGAATTGCCTCCGATTGGTGAAGAAAATGAAGATGGCTTTGGGAAAGTAATTGGCGTTGATACGCGCATACAAATCCTAAATGCTTCTTTGGGAACTGCCCCCTATGACGGTATTGTACGCCTGACCATAAGCAGTAGAGGCCGGATTTTTCGAGGGACGGGATTTCTGGTTAAGGACGATGCGATAGTAACGGCGGGACATTGTTTTTGCTGGAAAGAAGATGATGCAATAGTAACGGCGGATGCGATAGGGGTAACGCAGATTTTACCTGCGGTATTGAATAGGACGGCAGGAGTGATAAGCTATAGAATCGATCCCCGTCGGCCTCGTGAGCCGAAAGATGAGAATGACTGGGCTATTTTGAGAATTAGCAGACCTTTAGGAGCTGGGGGACACATTATGCCGGTTATAAATGGATCGCATCTTTCAAGAGGAAGCAGCTATACCTGTGAGATAGCCGGATATCCTGCGCGTGCACAGGGAAGAGTGACAACAGATTTGTGGTCTGCACAGGGACCGCTCCAAATTCCCCGTATCTTTAGTTCGACGATTCTTACTTATGAAATCAGTACCAGCGGGGGACAAAGCGGAGCGCCGGTTTTTATGGATTATAATGGAGTTAAAGCGGCACTGGGAATTCATGTGGGATATATGCATAGTTGTGGGCGCGGGGTAAACTATTGCAGGAAAATAGATGATGAATTATATCGGGAAATTTTGACGTATTAAGAGCACAGTCCTCAAGACTTATAAAAATTGTTTTGCTTTTTTGATACATTGGGGTATAATAGCATATGGAAACAGCTTAATTCGTTATGGTTTAAGGGAGTCTGATTAGAAATAAGCAGATTCCCTTTTTATAAAACTTGAAGGTTATTGATTGATAGAACGGCAAAAAGGAGACAAGTATGCGGATTTCCGTAATTATGGGAATTTATAATGGAGCCAAAACCATGGATCAGGCAATAGAATCTATCTGCAGTCAGACATTTACAGACTGGGAATGTATTATCTGTGACGACTGTTCTACAGATAATACGTGGGAGAAACTTCAGGAGTGGAAGAGAAAGGATTCCAGAATTATACCGGTCCGAAATGAAAAAAACCTGCGGTTAGCGGCGACATTGAATAAATGTCTGGAGCTGGCTGCGGGAGAGTATATAGCAAGAATGGATGATGATGACAGTTGCTATCCGGAGCGGTTTGAAATTCAGGCTGCATGGTTGGATGCACATCCGGAATATGGGTTTGTGTCATCAATGATCGATGGTTTTGACGGTGAAAAATTAATTCCAAATTACTGGCATAGAAAAGAGTGCCCGGAGAAAAAGGATTTTGTACATGGTTCTCAGTTTGTGCATCCGGCGACCATGTTCCGTCGGGAAGTATTGCAGCAGGTAAATGGATATCGGGTAGGAAAAGAGACTCGAAGAATGGAAGATTATGACTTGTTTATGCGTTTATATGCAGCAGGTTTTAAGGGATATAATATTCAGAAACCGCTTCTCAGATATTATATTGATGGACGGAAAACAGTATATAGCCATAGAATAGATGAAGCCAGGGTGCGGTATCAGGGATTCAAAGAACTGGGGCTTTTGCCGGCAGCGCTGCCTTTTGTAATACGCCCGCTGATTGTGGGGCTGATTCCGAAGAAGATGCTGTGGAACTGGAAAACCAAGAATAAGGATGTATAAAGATGGTTGGAATTATAATTTTAAATTATAATAGTTGGGATGATACAAAGGAATGTATCAAAAGCATTTGGGAAGCAGAGCAAAAGCTGGATTATCGGATTTATCTGGTAGATAACTGCTCACCAGTACGGCCTGATGCAGGATGGATAGAGAAAATGAGACAAAGCGGGATTGTTTTGATTCAGAATGAGCAGAATACCGGTTATTCATCAGGAAATAATGTGGGGATACGGAAGGCGCTTGCAGATGGCTGTGATGCTGTCATGATTAGTAATTCTGATGTGCGTTATGAGAAGGACAGTATTTCTAAGATGTATCAATATCTGGAAAAGAATCCGGAGACAGGCATAGTGGGGCCAAAGATTGTTTTAAGAGATGGTTCGACGCAAAAAGAATGTATGATGAAAAAAACGGGAATGCGGGAAAAATATTTTCTTCGGACACGTTTTTACATGTTTTTTCCAAAGCTTAATAAAGAGTATTGGGGAAGAGAGCATGACTACGAAAATGAGACATTTGCTGTGTATGCCGTTCTGGGGTGCTGCTTTATGCTTAGCAGAAATTGCGCATTGGAAGTGACTCCGTTGGATGAAGAACCTTTTTTGTATGAAGAGGAACTGATTTTAGGGATTTCTATGGAACGAGCAGGATGGAAGACTGTCTATTATCCGGAAAGCGTAATTCATCATCTCCATGGAAACAGTACAGAGAGAGTGAAGGCATTTGCTTATACCTGCAATGTGTGCAGCGAGATTTATTATTGCAGCCGGTATCTGGAGATGAAAAACTGGCAGATCTTACCTCTCTATTGGTACAGGACACTTCTTTACGAAATGAAAACTCTGCGTTATCAGGATTTTCGGCAATATCGAAAGAATTATCATGAAAGAACCAAGAAGAGTCTGAGAGAATATCGGAGGATGTGAGGGGAATTATGCCGGAATTGTTTTTTCTGCTGTTCGTATTTCTAAAACCATTTTATGTTTTTCCGTCAGGAAGTGTGGGACTTGCAGATTTAAGCATGGCAGTATGTGCCATAGTCCTTTTTTTTGATTCAGTGCGGAAAAAAGAACTTTTATCGACATTCAAGCAGGATAAGCTTTTATATCTGTTTTTAATCATGGTTGTTGTCATAAATGGAATATACGCGTTTTTCTGTAATAATTATGAATTTATCCGATATTCTCTTTTTTGGATTTATAATGCAGGTGCGATCTGGAGTTTTCGGCAGCTTGGAAAATCACATGGTCAAAGTTTTTTAAAAAAGCTGAATATGGTGGTAAAATGGAATATTGTCCTTCAGTTTCTTTTGCTGCTATTTGGAAAAGGACGGATTTTTTATGAATATTGGGGTGGAACACGTTATATGGGAACTTTTAACGATCCCAATCAATTTGCATTCTTTCTTTTTATGATGATACTTTTAAATTATCTGTATGCATGCCGGTATGGAGATCGCACCTTTTTTTTGTTTTATGCCCTGACCATTCCTGGTATTTTGGCATCAAAATCCACAGGGGTTTTGTTGGGAATTCTTGTATTTAGCTTCTTAGCAGTTCTGTGGAAAGGATGCCAGATTGGAAAAAAATTCCATATTTCAAGGCGGACATGGATGTTTGCGGCAGTTGGAAGTGCACTGCTGCTTATTGGATGTTTGATATGGATATGGCCGCCTGAAAATTTCAATATCCAGCAGACAGAATATAATATGATTTCCAGAATCCAGGATAAGATTTGGAAGGTGGTATACGGAGAGGGGACAGGTTTTTTACTGGATCGGGGACTAGATAAACTTCTCTATTATCCTCAGTATTTGGTGTATGGGGCAGGAGAAGGAGAATTTGAGCGCTTTGCATTGGCTGGACAAGTCCATGAAATTCACTCCAGCCTGTTTAGCGTCTGGTTTTGCTATGGAATCATTCCGACAATCTTATTGCTGACATGGCTTGGACAAAATCTGAAAAACCTTAAGGGGTGTGAATGGTGTGCAGTACTAGGATTAATTGTGGAAAGCTTTTTGCTTGTAAATTACAGGCAGCCCATGTTTTGGATGATTTTGCTGTATGGAGGGATTGTTTGGACGAATGCTTGCCGCAGGGGCGGTGATGGTAATTTTGATGAATGATTATCAGGGAAACAGGCAGAAATGTAAATGATGGCCTTCTTTTTCACAGACAGGTTGCTCCTTTGCGTGGACTTATGCTACACTACCGAAAAAGGTATGGAGGGCGCAGCCATGAATGATAACGAGCAGGTGAAAAAATATCTGGAATATTGTGAATTTCGGAAAGAACTGGATTGGAACACGCTGAAGGCGTACAAAATTGACTTAAAGCAGTTTTTTGAGTTTACAAAGGAAGATATACCAGAAAAAAGTAAAATAGAAGACTATATAACGGAACTGCATAAAAAATATAAACCTAAAACCATAAAACGCAAAATTGCATCAGTCAAAGCCTATTATAATTATCTGGAGGAATGGGAAGTTATTCGTGACAATCCTTTTAGAAAAATAAAAGTAAAGTTTAAAGAAACCATGATTTTACCTAAGATAATCCCGCGCGAGGAAATCGAGCATCTTCTGAACTATGTATATTCATGCGAAAATGTAAATATGGGAACAGATTATAAATACTGGCTTCGCGATATATCGGTAATTGAAATTTTATTTGCTACAGGAGCCAGAGTATATGAGGTGTCAAATATAAAATGGGACTGTGTTAATTTGAATACAGGTTTAATAAAGATAATGGGAAAAGGCGGTAAGGAAAGGTATGTTCAAATTGCCTCAGTTGAGGTTTTGGACATTTTGAGAAAATATTATAAGTTTAATTCGGATGCAATCAGGAGAAGCGGTTTTTTCTTTGTAAACAGACGGGGGAGTAGATATACAGAAGACTCTATTAGATTTATGCTGAAAAAGTATACAAGATTGGCAGGGATTGAAAGAAACATAACTCCCCATATGTTCCGGCACTCATTTGCCACATACTTGATAGAAGATGGGGTTGATGTCAGCTGTGTGCAGCAGATTCTTGGACATAGTTCCATAAAAACCACTCAGATCTATATCCATATTGCAGCAGGAAAACAGGCTGAAATTTTAAGAGAAATGCACCCAAGAAACCGAATGCACATAATGAGAGCGGCATAGTTATAGACTTTAATCTATTACAGTTATAAAGCAGACTGGCTTAATGAAAGGCGGTCTTTTTGCCGTATAAAAAGAAGGGCTATTTGGAAGAGATAACATTTATTGCGCATAAATAAAGGAAAAGAATTAATGTTAAAAATAAAAATAATTTAAGAAATCAAGAGAAAAATATAGAAAAAATTGTTATTATTTGGTATGATTAGGGGAGAATTAGTAGTTATCTGCATATGGCACATCTCAACGGCCGGGTTTGCGGAGCAAAACGGCCGAAATGCG
>CAUWCT010000049.1:0-47509 GCA_963557065.1 uncultured Lachnospiraceae bacterium
CAGACGCTTCTTGTCCGCTGCAGGCGGGCAAGAAGATGCATGGCTGAACTGTTACGAATTTAGAATCACGTACAAAGACAGCCCGATTTTGGACTGTCTTTCCTGTTTTTGATGTTCTATTTTAGAAAATTGATCGTGATACTTATTTTTTTATATATCGCTGATTTCTGCTGTTCGGTTTATCAGGAATCGTCATCTGAATGAGATTCAATTCCATAGCAGGGTGCAGATAATTTTTGCGGAATCCTTCTCTTGATTTTAACTCTAACCGTTCCATAAGCGTTTTGCCTGTGTAAGGAATATCGTATTCCATAACATTCAGCAGTTTTTTGACGTTTTCGGAAAGATGCTCATTTTCTTCGTTGATTTGAACCGCAATTTCATCCAGTATCTTATCAATCTGCGATAGCATAAACTCAATAAAAATAGTGGATTCTCCGGCAACATGACACCTGGCAATGGCTTCATAATATTCATCCTGAAATTTCTCAATCTGACTTTCGATTGGAATATATTCAAATACCGGGTTCCATTTTGCCAAAATAGCAGTATGCCACAATCTTGCCATTCTGCCGTTTCCATCTGAAAAAGGATGGATAAATACGAACTCATAATGGAATACACTGCTCAAAATTAACGGATGGACATCATTTTTTACCGACTTCATCCAATCGAACAAATCTTCCATCAGTTGTGGCACAAATCGAGCCAACGGAGCCATGAAAATGCACTGTTCACCGTTAAAAACACCCTCTTCACCCTGACGAAATTCACCAGACTCTTCCACAAGATACTTTGTCATAATTCCATGAAATTGTTTCAAATGTCGAATGTTATAAGGATCGATCTCCGAGAATCGCTCATAAGCAGCATAAGCATTTTTTACTTCCTGAATTTCTTTTTGTTCCCCCAGTACAACTTTGCCATTGATGACATCTCTTACCTGTCCCAACGTCAAAGAATTCGCTTCAATTTTTAACGAAGAATGGATGGATTTAATTCTGTTGTTTTTTCTCAGATGCGGTTTCGCTTCAAGATTATTGGTGGCTGTTATGCGTCCGATTTTTTCAGAAATCAATGATACATATGACAAAATCTTATTTGTTATTATAAAAGGCGGTTTATATTCTTCCATAAAAGACCTCCGTATGCTTGCGTATTATCTTGCGCATTATCTTACGCATTTTCTTCCTCCATTATACAGGTAACCGGATCAAATTTCAATTCCCGCACAGCAGACGAATTCTGTTTCCGGGCGGCTTTTCCAGATGCCCGGACGCACCGAAAAATGCCGGAAAGCCTGACGCAGCAGGCTATACCGGCATATGAAAACTCTTGAAAACGCAATCAAGATTTGTATTTATTTAGCTTTCCATCTGTCTCCCTAAAAATCCCGCGGCTGTCATTGCCAGCTTCATTTCCATATCCCCAAAACGGGTTCTCGGCTCCCGGCTCAAAATAACAACAGCCCCTATAGCATCCCCCTCACAGATAATGGGCGCAATCACCTGAGCTGTAACTCCTTCTATGGGTTCTGAAGTCAGGGCGATAAATCCTTTGTCATCTTTGCCCGCCATCATTGCTGTTCTTTCCTGAATCACACTCTCAAGCTGATGGCTGATGGGCTTCTGCAAAAGTTCTTTTCTGGCTCCTCCTGCTGCTGCAACCACCTGATCTCTGTCGGTAATACAAACCATCATTCCTGTAGATTGAGCCATTGCATCTGCGTACTGTCCGGCAAAGGCTGTAAGTTCCACCATTGGAGAATATTTTTTTAAGATTATCTCCCCCTCCCTGTCTGTAAAAATTTCCAGAGGAGTCCCTTCTCTTAACCGAAGGGTTCTGCGGATCTCTTTCGGAATCACCACACGTCCCAAATCGTCGATTCTTCTTACAATGCCTGTAGCTTTCATACAAATTTCCTCCTGTAATTTTCCTGTTTTCCATATCATGTGATGTATGGTTATTATGTGAAAATCAAGGAAGTTTATTCTTATTTTCCATTTTTATTTGACGCTACCACCATTTGATCTGATCTGTGATATACTGCCGAATCTTAATAAACTCCGGGGATGTGACGTCTCTTGGCCTTGGAAGATCAATTTTTAAATCCTCTTTAATAGTTGTGGGCTTATTAGAAAGAATCAGCACCCGTTCCGCCAGATAAACGGCCTCTTCAATATTATGGGTAATAAACAAAACCGTTGCGCCGGTTTCTTTCCATAGTCTCAAAACCTCGTCTTCCAGATAAAACCGCAGTTTAATATCCATTTGCCCATAAGGTTCATCCATAAGCAGCAGATCGGGATTCATTGCAAATGCACGCCCGATAATAATTCTCTGCTCAGTTGAAACCGACAGCTGGTGAGGATAGGACTTTCTGAACTGCTCCAGTCCCATCAACCTGATAATGTTCTCTACCCGTTCATCAATCTCCTGTTTGGGAAGTTTCTTCAGTTCCAGACCAAAACGCAGATTTTGTTCAACCGTCTTCCATGGAAGCGCTGACGGCTCCTGAAAAACAAATGCCAGGTTGTGTTTTTTCGGATCTGCGCTTTCTCCGTCAATAAAAAGATCCCCTTTTGTGGGCATATATATTCGGGTAAGCAGATTTAAAAACGTGGTTTTTCCGCATCCGGTCGGTCCTACAATACAGACGAATTCTCCTTGTTTTATGTTAAAAGAAATGTCATTTAAGACCTTTAAGCTGCCAAAATTTTTGGTTAGATTCTGTACTTCAACTTTATATTCGCTCAAACTTGCGCCTCCCTCATTACAATGCCAGATCTGTATTATCTGAGATCTCTTTCCGCAGACGCAGAAATTCCGGATCAATGGTATCTCTCGGACGCGGCAGATTGACTTCATAGACAGCCTTTACATGAGCCGGACAGTTGCTTAAAAGGACAATTCTGTCAGCCAGATAAAGGGCTTCTTCTATATTATTCGTAACAAAAATGACTGTACGTTTTTCCTGATTCCAGATACGCTGAACTTCTTCTTCCATAGAATAACGGGTCTGTGCGTCCAATGCCCCGAACGGTTCATCCATGAGAAGAATTTGAGGATCGCTGCTGTATGCCCGCGCAATACTGACTCTCTGCTTCATTCCGCCGGACAATTCGTTTGGATAACTTTTTTCAAACCCCTGCAGTCCTACCAGATTGATATATTTCTGAGCAATCTCCCGGCGTTCCTTTTTCGGCATTCCTTTAATCTTCAAGCCAAATTCCACATTCTCCATAACGGTTTTCCATGGCATTAACGCGCGCTTTTGAAAAACCATTCCGATTCTCTCATCGCTTCCCTTAATCTCTTCTCCATCCAGTAAGATTCGCCCGTCTACCGGCTTTTCCAATCCGGCAATCATATTTAAAAGGATTGTTTTCCCGCAGCGCCCAGGCCCTAACAGAACCAGAAATTCAGATTCATACACATCCATTGATACATCTACTGCCGCATCAAACACCTGATTATTTACAATATAGCTCTGAGAAATATGTTCCAGCCTCAGACTGATTTTTTTACCGTCCATGGGCACACGATCCTTTCTAAAAATTGAATCAATATCGCAAGCAGATACCCTACCAGACCAATACAGATCATGGCCAGCAGGCAAAGAGGATAATCGCCGGAATCCATGCCCCGCACAATCAGAAATCCCACTCCTGATTTTCCTCCAAGCATTTCCGCTGCCAGCACCACCATCCATCCTGCAGATGTGGAGTTGCGTATTCCGGCAAATATTGCGTCCAGCGCCGACGGTATTGCGATTTCAAACAGCATCTGTCTCTTATTTGCATTAAAAATAGTCCCAATATCCAGATACTCTTTTGTCACATCGGAAATTCCGGCCTGCGTATTTACTACCACAGGCATCAGCGCACCTATAAAAACAATGAGGACTTTCGGAAACTCCCCGATTCCAAACCAGATTGTCACAAGAGGTACCCAGGCTAAAGGCGGAACCGCACGAAACGCAGTGAAAATCGGGCCAAGCAGCGCATTGGCTTTCTGGCTCCATCCAAGCAGAATTCCAAAGGAAATTCCAAATACCCAGGCAAGTCCAAGCGCAATAAATACACGCCGCAGACTTGCCCAGATATGTCCAAACAGTCCCAGATTTTTGATTGGTTTATCCAGAAGTTTTATGTACCTTTCCCAGACTGCGGACGGAGACGGGAACTTGGAGGCCGGATTGGATGAGGCGAGAATCCACAGGGCTGCTAACAGCAGTATGGCAAGAAAGGGAAGCAGCTTGTAAATGCAGTTTCGCACCAGTTCTTTACGTTCATATTCGCTAAGAAGCAACTCTTCTTTTTCTTTTTTCATTTCTTCCACCCTAATACCTTTCCTTCAACAAGGCCCAGCAGCCAGGTGAAAATGACTCCAAGTATGCCAATTACCACAATGCCTAATATAATAATATCCGGCCTTGCAAATGCCCTTCCCTGCTGAATCATATAGCCGAGTCCCATGTTGGCAGCAAGCATTTCCGCCGCAACCAGCGTCGCCCATGCATTGCCCAGCGCCACCCTGATTCCTGCAAATGTCATTGTCATTGCAGACGGAACTCCTATCTTTCTAAAAATCGTAAAGTTGGACGCCCCGCATATTTTTCCAACATTAATCAAAGCCTGACTCGTCTGTCTGATTCCCGTATAGGAATTAATGACACAGGGGACAAATGCGGAGAAAAATACAATAAATGCTTTTGCTTTTAACCCAAGTCCCATCCAGATAATGGTAATCGGTATCCATGATACCGGAGGAATTGGACGCAAAATTTCAAAAATAGGGCGCATAAAGCTGTCAAACCCTTTAAACCACCCCATAAGCAGCCCCAGAGGAACACCTATCACGATCGCCAGAAAAAATCCTGACAGCGCCACCTGAAGGCTTGAAACAATGTGAACTCCCAAAACTGCTCCGTCCGGATTCGGGTCCGTCCACTTTATAAAAAATAATTTCACTACATCAGAAGGCATGGGGACATATCTGCTGGGAAGCCATCCGGACATAACTGCAAACTGCCATAAAAACAGGGCTCCCAAAACCCCGATCAGCGATAAAAGGGCCAACTGATAGCTGTTTTTACGTTTTTCATCCTGAACCTTTTTGATACGTTCCTGATCGGATAACCGATGAACGCTTTTTTCATTCTCACTCATTCGCCTATCTCCTTTTAATAAAGGGAAAAATCTACTTTAAAGACTCTGCGATTGTCGGGTTTACAAGGCCCTTATCCAAAATCATCTGGCGATCTTCTTCTGTATAATTTCCTAATGTGATGAAGAAATCCATGGTTTCAAACAACTGGTTGGCTGACCGGCTGACCTTTCCGCCTTTGCCGTTTCTGTCATCTTCTTCTGTTGTCATTCCGGCGATTGCTTCCTCCAGAGTCGGGCACTGGAATTCCTCAATCAGACGGGTCACTGTATCTTCTGTTACGGCAATTCCTTCATCATCGCAGGATTCCATAAATAGTTCTTCCGCCTTTGCCAGATTTTCTTCGCTTTCCTGACACCATTCCCAGGTTTTGTAATAAGTCTGATATGCTGTCCTGATTAGATCCTCTTTATTTTCAAGAGCATCCGGAGTTGCACAGATACCATTGATACTGTTCAGGTTCATTTTGCCAATATCTGTTACACGCACTGCGCCATCCATCTCTGCCTCGATTGCAAATGCATTCCATACGCACATAGCATCGCCTTCTCCTGTCTGGAATGCGGTGAGACAAGTGCCCACAGCCGTATCAATAATCTCAATATCATATGCTTCCAAATCTGTGATTCCAATACTTTCCATGTACTGCATAAACACGTATTGAAGGGTTGTCCCCTTATTTAACAGGACTTTTTTTCCTCTCCAGTTTTCCGGATTTTCAGGTTCCTTTGCCAAATCTGTATCCGGGCGCACAAACAGCGCTGTATTAAATTCATTATCACAGATTCCAATCATATTGATGTCATAATTTTTCATACCGTTGAGCACGCCGGGACCGCCTACGCTGCAAATATCCCAATCTGCGCTTGCTTCCATCATTGGCGGACCTCCGGTAAAGGACTGATACTCTACATCAATATTTAATTCATCGAAAAATCCCATCTGATCTGCCACATACCATGGCATGGAATGTGCGGAACCTGCGAAAAATCCTATACTCAGCGTGGTTCTCTCCGGCAATGGGGCAATTCCCAGTGTGGTCTCCCCTGTGGACTGTGTCCCTTCTGCACGCTCCGAATCCTCTGCCGCGCCTGCTCCTTCTTTCGTCTCTTCCTTCTGACTTTCCTGGGCCGCAGCTGTTCCTGCTGTGCCGGCATCTGTAGATCCTCCACATGCTGTCAAACCACTGATTGCCAGCATTATGCCTGCAGCAGCCATCCATCTCATACTCTTTCTCATAATATTACTCCTTTCCCAGAAACAGGATTTGTATTTGTCTCGTGCATTCTCACAAAGCCTTCCCTGCTTCTTTCTGTAATTATGTAAATTTTATTCAAATTTACACAACAATTATAATCTACCCCCCCCGATTGCAAGAACTACTTTTTCTTTTTTATCATAATTATAGTATAATTTTCAATATTGTATATGCAATATTTAAGTCTTAAAAAAGGCTTACTTTCACAGAATACATTTTCCTATAAAATTAAAAAATCTCTGCCGCTCCATAACAGAACAACAGAGAAATAACATACGTTTTTTCCTATTTCAACTTTTTGTTTAATTTTTTTACGCATTGCCTCTCCCACAAATGGATGCTAACGCTGATTCCAATATAGATAATAAAGAAGGAAGGAAGCACTTCTTTTGCAGTCTGTCCCAATCCAGTTTCATACCTCAGCGCCCAGGCCGTTATAACGGTTACTGCCGCGCAAAGGCTGCAATGAATCAAAGTGCGCCACCAAAATGCCGGTCTGTCCAATTCCATAATCATGGACAGAATCCCGTATATAGCGGATGCTATCAGCCATCCGGTTGTATCAGACAGAGTGTTTTCGGTCTGCCCTGCAATCCAAAGACACGCTGTTGAAATTACAGCTCCAATTCCAATTCCGCAAAAAGCATACCACAGTATTTTCCGAATCATATTATGCCTCCTCCATTACATATTTCCGAAATTCCTTCATAAAAGATCTGGAAATCTCCAGCCGTCCCATTCCGTCTTTTAAGAATGCTGTATAATTGCCGCTAAATCCTGCCTCTACTGCTGCCACAAACCGGATATTTACGACTGTCCCTTTGTTAATCTGGACAAATCCCTGCTTTGACAGCATTTTTGTCAATTCATACAATTTATATTTTGATTCCAGAATCCCGTTTCCTTTCACCTGGCCAAAAATCTTCCCGCCTCTGCTCTCAAAATACTGAATATCCACAGTCTCACAGAGAAACTCTCTTCCCTCTTTATAGAGAAAAATCCGTTTTCCCAGGTTTTTATCTGCTTCCACAAGTCCCTGAAGGGTTTGAATCAATTCTGCAGTCTTTCTATCTTCCAGTCTTCCCCGAACAACGATCTCTGGTTCTTCCACATCCGCCTGTTCCCATGTCAGCTTCATCTTTTCCTCCTCCCTGAATCTCCATTGTTCCATTCCTTCTGTGCGTTCTATCATCTCCTTGCACTAATTCTAACAAATTTCAGAAAAAATGTCTTTGAAATCCTTTTATCTGGTTTTCTTTATCCTGTAACTGGCAGATTTCCGGATGTAAAAAGCAGCGCCAGACTCTGTCTGACGCCGCTTTTCATCTTTTGTAACCATTCAGCCATACATCTTCCTGTACGCTTACAAGCACAAAGTTCCTGTTATTCCTCTAATACTGCCTTATATGCCTCTGCCATGCCCTTTTCCTGAATCAGGTCGTAGTATCCCTGAACCATTGGAATCATGCCGGTTAAATCAGCATGCCAGTAATCTTCTCTTTTTAGAATCTCTTCTACCGATGCAGTCTTCATAAATTCCACAATCTCTGCTCCATCGTTTGCCTTGTCGGTTCTGTAAAATGCAATCAAAGCTGCCATGGAAAAGGTTAAGGCCGCCGGATACCTGCCGAATTTTTCTTTGTATTCTAAGATGGTGGGCAGTACCCGTACCTGGAACTTGCTGACGGAGTTTAATGCAATGCTTAAAAGCTGATGTTTGATAAACGGATTGCTGAAACGCTCCAGGACGTCTTTTGCAAACCGAACGTCTGTCTCGGTATTTCCTAAAGTGGGAACAATCTCGTCAAACAGACATTTCTTTAAAAATGCGCTGACCGTCTCATCCTTTAAACACTCTCCTACGTTCTGCAATCCATACAGATATGCGCCTAATACCATAGAAGTATGTCCGCCGTTTAAAATGCGCACTTTTCTCTTTTTATAAGGCTTTACGTCATCAGTCCATACAATGTTGTAACCGGCTTTATTAAAGGGAAGTTCGTCTTCATGGTGACCGCCGATTACCCACAGATGGAAAATTTCAGCGGTATCAATTAAATTATCTGTATAGCCCAGCTGTTTATTCAGTTCTTCTGCTTCTTCTCTTGGATAGCCGGTTACGATTCGGTCAACCAGGGTACTGCAAAAATCATTCTCATGGTTGATCCAGTTTTTAAAATCTTCTCCCAACTCCCAAAGTTCTGCATATTTTAATACACATGCCTTTAAATTATCTCCGTTGTCGTCAATCAATTCGCAGGGAAGGAGAATCATTCCGGGAAGGCCCGCTTCAAATCTCCTGTATAAAAACTGGGTCAGCTTTGCCGGGTAAGACTTAGGAGGCATGTCAGTAAGTTTTTCTGTGCCAAGATATTCAATGCCTGCCTCGGTTGTGTTGGAGACCAGCACTCTTAAGTCCGGACTGGCAGCCAGCGCAATATACTCTTCATACTGCGTATAAGGATTCAGCGCTCTGGAAATCGAAGTAATATGGGTATGCTCATTTACCACTTCCCCATTGCTGATGCCCCGAAGGAATAAATTGTACTCACAGTTCTGATCTGCAAGCACCTGGCACATACCTTGTTCAATAGGCTGTACCACTACGATCTTGCCGTCATACAGACCTTTTTCCTGCAGTTTGTGGAAAAAGTAGTCTACAAAACCTCTTAAAAACCCACCTTCACCAAACTGAATGACTGTTTCTTTTACCTTGCTGTTCATGGCAGCTCCCTCCATTATCGTATATTTTGTAAGTGCTTACATTTCCTTGTCCTTACTATACAACAGGTTTTAGAAATATTCAAGCGTTTTTTGTAACCGTTTTCCCTTATCTTTTGTAAGCATTTACATTTGGCACATACAGATAGTTGTTGTCCGTCTTACTGTCTCCAATCATAGCCCGCATTTCTCTTACCTGTCTGCTGTCCGGAAGCAGCCGGACCCAAAGCTGCCAGGGAACTGAATCTTTGACCACCTTTTCATCAATGACTCTTCCTGCATAATAATCCTCATACAAATCCGCATACAGACTGGTCATCTCATCAATAAACTCCCATGATACCGGGTCCATCTTTTTCTCAATCTGTCTGGCAATTAATTCTTTAATATACTGGCGGGAGTAATTCTCAAAATCCAGCAGCTCCCCGTTGTCAATTCCATGCCTGTCTGCCCAGCCGGATACATCCGTCAATCTGGTCTGGTAGGTTAAATTGCCATCTTCGTCCCAGCGCATTACTCCGTACTGGCAGGGGGTAATGCTGATGGAATCGCTGATAATCTCATAAATGCCGTAGGGCTCTTCTTCTTTTTCTGCCTGCTTGACGGCCGCAAGTCTGGGACCAGGGCCTAGACGTTCCTCCGGTAATTTTAACTGGCTGTTCTTTTTTAAGCGCTGTACATGGAGATGACCGCTGACATACACCGGCACTTTCCATTTTTCCAGTAAAGCCGCTGCCTCTTCGTAATTATCCAGGGCGCAGTCGGTGGTATAAAGGCTGCTCTGGGGAAACAGGTTGTGATGCCCTACCGGGATAACTGTAACGCCAGCTTCTTTTGCCTCTTTCAGCTGACCATCCATCCAGGAAAGAGTCTCTTCTTTCAGCCTGCCCCCTACCAGATTCACCGGCTCATACTGACAGGTATCCAACATCATCATCCAGTACCTCTCATCCAGTTCGTACACATAGCTTAAAGAATGGGCATCTCTGCTTCTTGCCTGATCATATCCGTAATTGCGGTAATACTCATAAAACTCTTCCGGAGTAATGGGCTGCCCCCTAGTCTTTTCATCCCCAAAATAATAAGAAGCGTGAGGATTGTTGATGTCATGATTTCCGGGAATCACCAAAACCTGGACGCCGCTTTCCTGAATCTTTGCCAGTTTTTCTGATAATTCCCGGTGATTTTCCTTTTCCCCGTTCATGGTAATATCTCCGCTGAGAATCAGGGCATCCGGCTTTTCTTCGATTACTTCCTCTGAAAATGCCTCTAGCAGTTCCGGAAGATAACGGATTAGTTTTCCATCGCTGGATGCAATAAAATTCCGGTACGCTTTTCCAAAGTCTGTAATACTGTGGCTCTGATAATGAAGATCGGATGCAATCACCAATGTCGGCGGCTCATAAGGCGGTTCTGGTTCTGCAAATGATTCTTTTGTCTCCTTTTGCTCTGTCTGCTGCGGTTTGTCAGCTTTCGGCTGTTCTGCCTGGGTTTCTGCCGGCGGCGTTTCCTCTGGCAGCGTTTCCAAAGGCACTGTCTCCTCCAGACTCTCTTTTTCCGGTCCCTGTGTTGTCTCTGGTTCCTGAGACGTAAACGTCTCCTGATCCGAATGCTCTTTCTGATCCCGGCTGATAATTCCTGTCACTGCCCAGATTATCAAAAGCAGAAGCAGCACTGCAAAAACTGCCCCCAGATTCTTCCGGTTCTTCTTTATCCAGCTTATATTTATCCAGTCCTTTTTCATCCAGTCCTCTTATCCCATCAAATAATGCCCAGTTCCTTCATTGCCCAGGCCACTCCGTCTTCTTCCACTGTCTTTGTCACAAATGTGGCATAGGGTTCCAGTCCTTTATCATGCTTGCCCATAAGAACTGCGTTTTCTGCAAATTGGAACATGGACAGATCATTCATACTGTCTCCAAATACATAGGCGTCCTTTAAAGGAATCTCATAGTGCTCCAGCACCCACTCAATCGCGGTCGCCTTGGAATGTCCCCTGGGAACGCATTCGTAAAAGCCATTTCTGTCAATCACATCAAAGTCTTTTTCAATAAATTTAAAAAATCCCTCTTTATCGACTTCCCCATCTGCCGTCATACAAAATTTATCAAACTCATATCCTGTATCCTCAAGAGCAGGCGACGCCCCTCCCATTTCCTCGTTAATCGACAATCGAAGCTGTTCCATCCAGGGGGTTTTGTACGGCTTTTCGCTGAAATAGCAGCCCTTGGAACCTTCCAATACCGCCTCTGCCCGGTACTCTTTAATTGCCTGACGCAGCCTGATTCCCTTCTCATAAGGCACATGGCAGGCATAGACTTCCTTTCCTCCCACCATAATGCAGGTCCCGCATCCGCACAATGCCCCGTCTGTCTCTACTTCCTTTAACAGCGGTTCTACCAGCACATAGCTTCTTCCGGAATTAATAAAAACCAGATGTCCTTTTCTCCTCGCCTCTTTTAACGCCTCTTTTGCACTTTCCGGCACTTGTCTGGTAATTTCACTTAACAACGTCCCATCAATGTCAAAAAACAATGCTTTTCTGCTCATATCTTAAGTTTCTCCTCTTCTCTGAAAGCTAAAACAGGGCTGCATCGGTTTCCCCATTGCAGCCCATTGTTCGTAACAATTCCGTTACCTTTTTACTTCTCTCGAAAAACGATTTCTCCTGTTGTCGCATCCATGCTCTCTACAATCGCCAGAGATTCCAGATGAATGCCCTTTTCCCGAATGGCGTCCCCGCCTCTCTGAAAGCCTTTTTCAATGACAATCCCGGCTCCTACCAGAGTTGCCCCGGCATCCTGAACTAACTGGGCCAGTCCCTCTAATGCCTTGCCGTTTGCAAGAAAATCATCAATTAGAAGCACCTTATCATCCGGTCCTAAAAAGTCTTTGGACACAATAATATCGTAAACCCTGCCATGAGTAAAGGACTCTACTCTGGAAGTGTAAACATCTCCGGCAATATTCTTTGTCTTGGTCTTTTTTGCAAAAACCACAGGCACGCGGAAATACTGGGCCACAATACAGGCAATTCCGATTCCGGAAGCTTCTATGGTCAGGATCTTATTGATCTCTTCTCCTGCAAAGCGTTTGCGGAATTCCTTTCCAATTTCCTCAAACAGATCAATATCCATCTGGTGATTCAAAAAACTGTCTACTTTTAAAACACCGCCCTCGCGGACAACACCGTCTTTCTGTATCCTGTCTTTTAAGAGCTGCATGGCATACCCTCCATTTTCTTTTGCGTTATACCTATTTTGCTACTGCTTTGGAAGTTAAGAAGTTTAATACCTTGATCTGAAGCGCTGCCTCGTCAACCGTTTCCTGACCAACCTGCTCAACCAGAGAAGAAACGTCTTCTAATCCCTGCGCTTTGGCTAAAACGTCATAATCCCCGTCTTCCAGGGTGATGTTTTCTTTTTCTGCAATCGCTTCAAACGCAAGCTGCAGTTTTACAGAATCGCTGACCTGCTGTTTGAACAGTTCCTGGAACTCTTCTACGCTGGCCATACCGTTCATAGCGGCATACATTTCCATATCCATCCCGTAAATAGCCGCCATATTGGTCATCTGCTCCCACTGCTCTTTATAATCTTTCTCCACTCTTGCGTCAATATCGCTGAACTGACAGTTGGCAATCATGGCTTCCAGCACATCATTTTCCATCTGCATCTTTGCCATATCTTCATTGCTCTTTTGCAGTTCCTGACGAATGCTTTCCCGATATTCTTCTACTGTAGAAACACCAGATTCCAGTTCCAGACTTTTTACAAATTCGTCATTTAATACTGCTTCCTGCTTTTCCTTTACAGAATTTACAGTAACATCAAATGTTACGTCCTGTCCCTTTAACTCTTCACTGCGGTAATCTTCCGGAAAAGTTAAATTTAAGGTAACAGCGTCGCCTTTTTTCGCTCCCACAAGCCCCTCTTCAAATCCATCAATAAAGGTCCCGGAACCCAGTTCCAGGTCGCTTCCCTGGGCAGTGCCGCCTTCAAATGCAACTCCATCTTTTTTGCCTACATAATCAATGTTGACGGTATCGCCTTCTGCAGCTGCCCGATCTACCTCTGCAAAATTAGGATGGGAATCCAGCGCGTACTGAATAATTTCCTCTACATCCTCATCTGTAACGGTTGTATCCATAGGAGTATACTCAAGCCCAATGTACTCTCCAAGCACTACGCTGCCTTCCGGAACTTCTTCGTCCGCCGCTGTTGTATCTGCACCGCTTTCTGCTGTTCCTGCTGACTCACTTGCTGCCGCAGTGGTTTCTGCTGCTGAAGCAGCGCTGGCATCATTGCTTGAGCAGCCAGCTAACACCATCATTGCCGCTGCGCTGCATACCATTAATTTTTTTGTCTTTCTCATAATTCTCCTCACTAACTTTATCTGTTTGCCGGCAGATCTTTCTTTTTGACCGGTTTCTGTAGTATAGCACACCGGTTTCTGAAAAGAAAGACCTGAATCATTACATTTTTATAAAGGCTTTAAATGCTTTGTAGGTATTGTATACATCCAGTTTGGAAGTAAGTTCAAACGGGGAATGCATGGAAAGCACCGGCACGCCTAAATCTACAGTGTCAATATCCATGTGGGCCACCAGCTTGGCAATCGTTCCGCCGCCGCCTTCGTCTACAGCTCCCAGTTCCCCGGCCTGCCAGTAAACGCCTTCTTTTTCCATTGCGGCAATCACTGCAGCCATGGTCTCTGCACTGGCGTCATTGGATCCGGATTTGCCCCTTGCTCCAGTATACTTGGTCAAAACGCATCCCTTATTGATATAGCTGGAATTTAACGGCTCATACACCTGCGGGAATGTGGGATCAAATGCTGCATTTACATCAGAAGACAGGCACATGGAACTGCGCAGCAGAGTGCGGATATTTACCCCTGCCTGATCTGCCAGATCTTCCAGATAATGGAGAAGGAAATCGGAATTCAGTCCTGTGTTTCCATCAGATCCGATTTCTTCTTTGTCTGCCAAAAAGGTTACTGTGGTGTGCTGCGGCATATCTGCATCAATCTCCGCCATCATTGCCGTATACGCGCATACCCGGTCATCCTGTCCGTAAGCGCCTACCAGGCTTCTGTCCAGGCCCACGTCTGCTGCCTTTACTGCCGGAACCATCTCAATCTCCGCCCGGTAAAAGTCTGCCTCGGTAATGCCGTATTTGTCATTGAGAAGCTTTAATGCCAGCAGTTTTACCGGTTCTTTTACTTCGTCATCCTGATAAGGAACCGATCCTACTACAATATTCAATTCTTCCCCGCGAACACCGTCAGAAAGCTTTCTTTCATTCTGCTTTGCAGCCAGATGAGGAAGCAGATCCGTAACGCAGAATACCGGGTCCTTGTCGCTTTCGCCAATTACCACCTCTACTGCTTCTCCATCCTTTTTTACCACAACGCCATGCATTGCAAGGGGAATGGTCGTCCACTGGTATTTGCGGATTCCCCCATAATAATGGGTTTTAAACAGGGCAATATCATCTTTCTCATACAATGGATTGGGTTTTAAATCCAGTCTTGGAGAGTCGATATGAGCGCCGTTTAAGCGGACTCCTTTTTCCAGTCCCAGAGTGCCGAACGTAGTGGCAATCAAAGACTTTTTGCGATTTACATAATATACCTTGTCCCCGGGTTTGTAAGAAGCGCTGGCGTCAAAAGGCTTATATCCGGCCTTTACCAGACGGGATACCATAGCAGACACACATTCCCGCTCCGTCTTTCCCTCGTTTAAGAATTTTTTATATCCCTCGCAGAACTTTTCAGCCTTCCCAATCTGCTTTGGGGCTTCCTTTCCAATATTCGGGGCTTTCCAAACTAACTTTTCAGCCAGTTCCTGACCTTTTGTCTTTTTTGACATAGTTTTTCCTCCTTGACATCCGTATATTAAAACAGTTCCCTGCTGTCTAACGCCAGCGTAAAGGGGCCGTCATTTACCAGTTCAATTTTCATGTCTGCTCCAAAAATGCCATGTTGTACTTTGTTTACATGACTCTGGCAGCACTCCATAAAATACTCATAAATCCGGTTGGCATGTTCCGGCGCTCCTGCCTTTGTAAAACTTGGCCGGTTGCCCTTTTTGCAGTCCGCATAAAGCGTAAACTGGCTGACCACCAGAAGTTCTCCTCCTACATCGGCCAAACCCAGATTGGTCTTGCCGTTTTCATCTTCAAAAATCCTTAACCGGCAGATTTTATCCGCCAGCTTTTTAGCGGTTTCCTCCGTATCCTCATCTGATACTCCCAAAAGGATTACAAATCCCCTGTCAATCCGTCCGGTCTCCTGTCCGTTTGCTGTCACAGAGGCCCTTGTCACCCGCTGTAATACTGCTTTCATTCTGCGTCTCCTTAACTGTCTAGTTCTCCCGTTCCGCCTCTTCCTGCTGCGCTTTTACAATCGCAGAAATGGCTTCATTTAAGGAAAACATTTTTGCATCTAAAATATCCACCATATCCGCACATGCCTTTAACTCCTGGAGAAGCTTTATTGGAGGATTGCCTTCTAATTTATAGGCAATCTTGTGCTCCAAACTGGCCCAGAAATCCATGGCGACTGTCCGGATCTGAATCTCGACCTTGGTTTCCACAGGCCCGTCTGTCAAATACACCGGAATCGTAACTACCATGTGGTAACTCTTATAACCGTTGGGTTTTGGTTTTTTAATATAATCTTTTACGTAAAGAACAGTCACATCTGCCTGCTTTGCAATCATATCTGCAATCTGGTAAATGTCTGACATAAATGAACAAATAATGCGGATACCGGCAATATCGCTTAGTTTATCCCGCATATTTTCGATTGTAACCTCATATCCGTCTGCCTTCAGCTTCCGCACAATGCTGTCCGGCGTTTTTAATCTGGACTTAATGTGCTCAATCGGAGTGTAGTCATACCTCTCCGTAAACTCATCATTCATGATCTCTATTTTTGCATTAATCTGCTTTAAGGCAGCTCCATAGAGGAACATAGTCTCTTTCCACTGATCCACCGGTTCCTGTCTGCGGTGACCTGGTGTCATTATCCCCCACCTCGCTTGTTCTGCAAATCCTTATAACTTTAATCCTTTTAACAGCGCACCAAGTCCGGTAGATGCGCTGCCGGTTTCTTGATAATCAAATATCTCTTCCGGTTCGTCCTCCGGCTCAATCTCCTTCATGCTCAGACTGATTTTGCCGTCATTTAACCCGATAATCTTTACCTTAACTTCCTGCCCTTCTTTCAGCACAACTCCCGGATGCTTGATTCTCTGGCTGCTGATCTGAGAAATGTGCAAAAGACCGGTAAGTCCGTTCTCCAATGTCACAAATGCGCCATAATCTTTTAATGACTCAACTGTACCCGTTACAATGGCGCCAACCTGACATCTGGACACTTTCTTTCTGGTTTCTTCCGCCTGCTTTTCTCTTGCCACCTCTCTGCCGGACAGGACAAGGCGCTTTTCTTCTTCATCCGCAGTAATAACTGTAACTTCTACGCTCTTTCCATTCCATGCCTCCAGGTCTTCTACGTACTCTGCTGCCAGCTTGGAAGCCGGAATAAACCCTCTGATACCTTCCAGATACGCAACCGCACCGCCTTTTACGATCTCGCTGATCTTTACAGTGACAACGGTCCGCTCCTCCAGCATCTGTTTCAATTTGTCCCATGCCAGAATATCATTGGCTTCTTTTTTAGAAAGCAAAATATTGCCCTCTCCATCATCTCTCTTTATAACTGTCGCGCTAACCTCATCACCCACATGAATGGATTCCTTTATGTTAAAGTCAGGGTCGCTGCTTAAATTCTCTTTGGTAATAATTCCTTCTGCATAATATTTTAAATCCAGCACAACTCTGTCATCTTCTACGCCGATTACAGTACCGGTTAAAATATCACCTTCGTTTACTCTGCGAAAAGACGCTTCCAACTCAGCCGCATAGTCCTCCATGCTCTCTGATGTTTCTGCCATCTCTGTTCTTTGTTCTTCACCCATTTTTCCATCCCTCTCTTTTTTGTAAATCTGCAACATATCTATTTAAACATAAAAGACTTGTTTTTGCCAGAGGTTTCACAAAAATTTAACAAAAAGTCATCAGAATGAAATAAGAAGCTCTGTTTTTGTGTTGCATTGTATAAACGTATGTGGTAAAATCGAGAAAAAGAACGGATGTTTGTATCTTACAGAGAGACTATCCACACTACTACTTTATAATACGAGGATGATATTATGACCGATATTATGGATCTGCATACTCACACGCTGGCCAGTGGCCACGCATACAGCACATTAATGGAAATGATTCGTTCTGCAGCCGATCATGGGCTGAAGCTTTACGGCTGTGCGGATCACGCTCCGGCTATGCCCGGAACTTTTGGCAGCCTGTATTTCCAGAATTTTAAGGTGATTCCCAGAAATCTTTATGGAGTTCAGATTCTTATGGGAGCAGAATTAAATATCCTGGATTCTTCCGGAAAGGTGGACTTGCCGGAAAGCGTTCTGCCTCGTCTGGATTACGGCATTGCCAGCATTCATCCCCCCTGTTACTTTGGCAAAACCATTTCAGAGAATACTTCCGCCTATTTAGGCGCTCTTAAAAACCCTTATGTCCAGATTATCGGGCATCCGGATGACGGCCGTTTTCCTGTGGATTATGAAACTCTGGCAGCAGCAACAGCCGAACATCACAAGCTTTTGGAAGTCAACAACTCTTCTTTAAACCCCAACAGTTTCCGGCCAAATGCCCGCGACAATTATCAAATCCTGCTGGAATACTGCCGCAAATACAAGACCCACATTTTGCTCAGCAGCGATGCCCATATCTGTTTTGATGTGGGAAATCATGATTTTGCCCACAAACTCCTTGAGGAACTGGATTTCCCGGAGGAACTGATCGTCAATACCTCTCTGGAAAAACTGACTCCTTTCCTTCCGGGAAACATTCAGCCATAGACAAAGCCCGGACCATGGAATAACCACAGTCCGGGCTTTTCGCCATCACAGCAAGATAATCTTATGTTCTTCGCAAACTCTGCGCATCTCATCCGGCCACAGGCTGGCCTGAACTTCCCCTACATGCGCCCGATCCAGCAAAAGCATACACAGTCTGGACTGGCCGATTCCGCCTCCAATGGTATAGGGAAGTCTGCCTTCCAGCAGCATTTTGTGGTATGGAAGCGTTCTTCTGTCATCGCATCCCGCTTTGGAAAGCTGCTCATCCAGGCTCTTTTCATCCACACGGATTCCCATGCTGGAAATCTCCAAAGCGCATCCCAGCGTCTCAAACCAGAACAGAATATCCCCATTTAACTGCCAGTCATCATAGTCCGGCGCCCGTCCGTCATGGGGTTTTCCGCTGGCCAGCTTATCGCCGATTTTCATTAAAAATACGCATCCGTATTCTTTCGTAATCAGGTTTTCCCGTTCCTTGGGAGTCTTATCCGGATAGCGATCCTCCAGCTCCTGCGTGGTAATAAATGTAATGTCTTCCGGAAGCCGCTTTACAGCCTGAGGATATTTATACCAGACCTCATGCTCCATATGTTTAATCACTTTAAAAATCGTTTTTACCGTATCTTTTAAAGTGTCCAGATTCCGTTCCTCTTTTGTAATCACTTTTTCCCAATCCCACTGATCGACATAGCAGGAATGAAGATTGTCCAGCTCCTCATCCCGCCTGATTGCGTTCATATTCGTATATAACCCTTCTCCCGGCTGGAAACCATAACGTTTTAACGCCATTCGTTTCCATTTTGCCAGAGACTGTACCACTTCCACGATCTCTCCGGGTTCTCCCAAAAGATCAAACTGAACCGTTCTTTCTACTCCGCTTAGATTATCATTTAAACCGGAGTTTTTCTTTACGAACAATGGAGCGGAAATTCTCTCCAAATTCATCTCTCTGCCAAATTCCTTTTGAAATGTATCTCGAATGTACTTAATTGCTTCCTGGGTTTCCCGCACTGTCAGGCGGGGATCATACCCTTCCGGTAAAATCAAAGCCATACTCTTGTCCTCCTGCCATTCACTTCATACGCCCTTTATTTGGGGACTATATTTGTTATATGTTACCACCTGGCAGGTGGTTCTGCAAGGAAAACTTATGTTTCTTCTAAACCGTTTTTGCCTGAAGAACCTGCAATTTCCAAAAGGACTTTAATAAGCATCAGAGCAGCAGGTCCTAAAAAGACTCCCCATATTCCAAATAGTTTCAATCCTATATAGAGAGCCGCCAATGTCTCCAGAGCAGACAGGCCTGTGCCTTTTGCCATCATTTTTGTCTCCAACACCTGGCGTAAAATATAGCAGACCCCGTAAATTCCGATTAATGCAGCTGCTTTTTTTCCATTTTTCCCCAAGAGTTCCACCAGCGCCCAGGGAACCAGGGCAGTCCCTGTTCCGAAGAAGGGAAGAGCGTCCAACAGTCCGATTCCGATTCCCAGCAGCATATAATAAGGATTTTTCAGCAAACATAATCCTGTGATACAGACCCCGATTGTAAGCAGCAAAATCACTGCCTGGACTTTTACATAGGTTTTTCCAAATGCCCGGAACCTGTCATGGATAATCCTGAATTCATCTCGAAACAGAGAGCGTTTTTCCAGATTTCGGATGGTGTCTAATTTTCCCAATGTTAAGACCGAAGCCAGAAACAGGACAAATATCATTACCATCCCGTTTGCTATCCACTCCACGACAGAGACAGAGCTTACCATCAGGTAGGGCATTGCTGCTGTCCTTACAGATTCTCCCAAATCCCGGAGCATATCCTGCACCAGGCATACCACATAACCGGATCGCAGATGGAACATTTTTTCTGCTGACCGACAGCAGCCTGTCAGCCAGACATCAAACTGCCTGGTGATTTCCGGCAGCGCATGGAAAAAAAGTTCTGCCTGAGCCACCAGCCTGCAGCCGCCAAAATAGATTCCCACACCTAAAAGCACTGTCAATACAATCAATTCTCCTCCTCCGACTGCCTCTATAGGAATACGGATGGATCGATCTTTTCCTGTAATGGTCAATTTTTTTTGAATCCATTTTGCAGACGGCTCTAAGAGAATCGCTGTCACATAGGCTGCAAAAAAAGGAATTACCAGAGGCAGCAGGTATTTGAACCCTGTATATACTGCCCCTGTAATTCCTATGATCATAATAATTTTCTTCAGTTTCTCCTTCGGCTTTTCCATGGACTCACCTATTTCTGTTTTGTACTTCCTTTGTACACAGTCTAGTATGAGCAAAATTCTAAAGATTATTCGCAACAAAAAAATTCCATAAAATCTTGAAAAGCCCTGTTTTCCGGCTTTGCAGAAAAGCACATCTCTTTCCCGGTAACCGGATGCACAAATTGAAGTTCTGCTGCCCACAATGCTAACGGCGCTGTCCGTCCCGGCATTTTGCTGCCATATTTGGTATCTCCCAAAATCGGCTGGCCATGTCCGGCAAACTGAACCCGAATCTGATGATGACGTCCTGTCATAAGCTGAATCTTTGCCAGAGATAATTCCCGGCCGTTTATTATTTTGGTTCCCAAAATTTCATAAGAAAGTTCTGCCCGTTTACTTTCATCCACAGACTTATCAACAATTTGTGAATAATTATTTTTCCCGTCTTTCCGCAAAAAATCTACATATTTCCCCACATTATCCACAGGTTTTCCACAAATTACTGCACAATATATTTTTTTTAATTTGCCTTCCTGCACCTGCTTTGACAAGGCTGCAGCCGCTTTTTGAGTCTTGGCATATACCATCACACCACCCACCGGCTTGTCCAGCCTGTGGATAACTCCCACATAAGGTTCCCTTGTATTTGTGGACATGGTTGTGGATAAGTTAACAAGATGTTTGCGGATTTCGCTGACCATATCCGGCTCAAATCTGTGCACAGACTGAGATTGTATACCTGCGGGTTTTACCGGCACAAGAATGTTCTCATCTTCATATAAGATAGTAAGCATCTTTTGTTTTCACCTTTCTTTTTTAACTCTTGCATTTTTTCAAAAAAAGTGTATAGTATGTAATATAGCTACATGTAGTTTTCAATACTACATGTCAAGGTTTTTAAATTCAGGAGGTGTTTTTATGTCACGTCAAACCATAAAATCCAATCTTTTAAAAATAAAAGATCCCGGCAGCGCCATTACCCACTTTATCGCCATGGCACTGGCCATTCTCGCTGCGGGCCCTCTGCTCATAAAGGCTGCCAAAGATCCGGGACAATTTCATGTGGCTGCGCTGGCTGTCTTTATCTTCAGCATGATCTTATTATATGCTGCCAGCACCACCTATCACACCCTGGACATATCACCAAAAATCAACCGGTTCCTGCGCAAGCTGGATCACATGATGATTTTTATCCTGATTGCGGGAACCTACACTCCGGTGTGCATGATTGTATTAGGCGACAAAGTCGGCTGGTGCTTATTGGGACTGGTCTGGACCATCGCCATTGTGGGAATCATTATTAAAGCCTGCTGGATTACCTGCCCCAAGTGGTTTTCATCCCTTTTGTATATTGCCATGGGATGGGTGTGCGTCCTGGCTTTTACCAGAATCGTTCAGGCTCTTCCTCCCGCTGCATTTGGATGGCTGCTTGCAGGCGGCATTATTTATACCATCGGCGGAGTGATCTATGCCTTAAAACTTCCCCTGTTTAACTCCCACCATAAATACTTCGGCTCCCATGAAATCTTTCATTTGTTTGTCATGGGCGGCAGTCTCTGTCACTATATTATGATGTATGAGTTTGTTGCATAATCAGTTTCTCTTTCTGATCTTTTTTCATCTTTTTAATAGCCGCTTCCCGGCGCATGGCCTCTGATTTCGTCTCAAATTCTTCCCAGTAGACCAGTGCAACCGGCCTGCGGCTCTTTGTGTATTTTGCCCCATGGCCGCTGTTGTGCGCCCTCAGCCGCTTTTCCAGACAGTTTGTCCAGCCGCAGTAAAGGGTGCCGTCACCGCACCGGAGAATATAGGTATAATTCATAATCGTATGCCCCTTTAGCTATGTAAACGGTAATCCAAAAAACCTTGATTACCGCCCAGGTTTCCCTGTATCTATGATAAAGCACCAGCCGGATGCGCAGGATGTTTATACCTTATTATATCACAGAATCTAAAAAAAGGTGTATGTCCCATCAGCGCAATTCCGTTTTCCAGAACCCATGCAGGTTGCAGTAGGCGTATACAGCTACCGGTTTATCATCTTCTGCCACCAGAAATTCTGCCTGGGCAGCTTCGTCTGGTTTGAGCA
The DNA here is from genome assembly GCA_963557065.1 of uncultured Lachnospiraceae bacterium. Classification (GTDB taxonomy): domain Bacteria; phylum Bacillota; class Clostridia; order Lachnospirales; family Lachnospiraceae; genus UMGS1370. The sequence goes on from CAUWCT010000049.1 coordinate 22,395, forward strand.
TCCGCCTCTGGCAGCCTTTTTCGGTCTGAAGGTAGATCCACTGGATGCTGTGTTCACTGCTCATGGGATGCATATTCTCTCCTACTTTCACAGTAACGCGATTGCCTTTGTACTCTGCCACTGGCACATGCTTTTCTTTTACACCATCTGTAGAATTGGCCAGCAGCAGTCCCATAGGCTGGTCGCAGCACTTAAAATTTTCCTGATGAGGTCCTCCAATCACTTCAATAATTGCCTGTCCATGTTCTCCTACTAAAAATACTGGTTCTCCATTTGATTTCATAGAAAAATCCCTCCTGTCAAAGAAGGCGCTGATGAAAATGGCAGGTTCCTGTTTTCTGCCTGATTTTCAGCGCGCCTTTCATGTTTAGCTGCATTGGTTTCCAGTAAATAAATATCTCCGATTTTTCTGAAATTATTCGTCTAGTGTGTTGTAGTTAAGCCACTTCCTTTACCAGAATCAGCCGGTCGCCCGGCCGGATTTCTTCACCGGACAATTCATTCATAGCCATAATGCTTTCCACTGTGGTATGGAATTTTTTTGCAATTTTCCACAAACTGTCGCCTGGCTGTACAATATAACCCACTATTCCAGGCATTTCCTGAAGTTTTTTTACGTCCAACGGCTTTTCTGTCACATCTGTGACCACTGCTTCACACACCGGCTGAAGCACCAGAATATCCAAAGACGCTGTCCCTTTGATTTCTACGCTGTCTCCCCCTGACATGACTGCTGATAACTGCTCCAGCCCCGGCGTAACCTGATACACGCTGTTTTCCTTTATGCCGATTGCTTCCGCCTCACAATGAAATGGCGCCATGCGCACAGCGGACTGTATAGGTGCAGAATCATCGCTGGTTAAATACAAAAGAGAAACTTCCACTGCCCCGTCAATCAAAAGCCGGTTTTCTCCTATAGAAATATCATCTATTTTTACAGTTCCTCCGCTGTGGCAGATTTGGAGAATCCTCTGGTTCTGATCCAGAGAAACCTTTTCCGCCACCCGGCATTTGCAGCTGTTTTTGGTAAGAATCTGCTCAAAGCAGGCATCGGATGTAACCGGAATAATTTCTCTGTCTGTGGCATAAAGATCGCTTAAAATCTGAATCTGCTGCTCTTCGTAAAGCTTCATGTCTAATTCCAGAACCGCCTCTACGTCCAACTCCCGCATTTCACCGTCATAATCCGGGCGGGCCTCCACATCTTTATGAGCCAGCCCCACATTTACCACCGGAATCATATCCTCGTTTGCCCCTGACAATTCTGCTTCTCCCGAAAAAGGAATGGTCTCTTCCAGCCACTGAACCGGCGTGTCGTCCCCTTCTCCAGAATAAATTATAAATACTTCCAGATTTCCGTCTATCAGCATTCTTCCATCAGACGGCCGGGAAGAAACTCCGCACAGCCGCATTTCTTTCCAGAGAAGCTGGCCGATATTGGGTTTATTACCGGATAAGGACATCTGCTCTTTAATCCGCAGGGTATCTTTGCGGCGGGCTGCAATCGCTGCAATATCTATAAAGCGATGCTTAAGCCGCACATTGTCCATGCCGGAACCGGATTGGCTGCCGCTTTCCCTGGCATCCTCTGCCGCTTCTGACTGATACAGGCTTTCTACCCGCACTTCCAGCGTTACAATGGCCTTTACCCCCAGTTTTCGGGAGTTGACCATCCCGGTGCTCAAATCTTCCAACTGTGCGTCTAAGCCAATATCATCCCGCTCTTCCAGTCCCGGCACGTTTACCAGCTCTTCAAAGGGCATACTTCCTCCCAGTGTCTGGAGTCCGCCCTCTGCCCGCCTGTAAAGCACCTGAAACTCCAGCTTTCCTTTTATTAAAACCTTCTCCCCCTGATTTTTCACTGATTCTATCTGAATTTCCCCATTATCCAACAGCACCTGATCCATATCATCCATCGTATCCGGAACAATAAAATCATCGTCCAGCGTTATCTGTGTCGTAGTATTTCCCTTCCAACGGTTCATATGTATCTGCTGCTTTACCAACTCCATAATACCTGCCGCCTTTCTTTCACAAAATATCTTTTGACACATTGATCCTTAGAAAAAAGTATGCAGGCCGGCTGGTTTTTATGAAGAAGAGTTTTCCTTCCTGAAAACTGTTCCATTTATGAAAGATATTTTTCCAGAACAGACTGAAGTCTGGCAATATCAATGGGTTTTGCAATATGTTCGTTCATACCGGACCGGATGGCGTGGTTTACATCTTCAGCAAAGGCATTGGCTGTCATAGCCACGATGGGGATACGCTTAACATCTCTGCGATCCAGACTGCGAATAGCCGTCGCTGCACCATAACCATCCAGAATTGGCATTTGAATATCCATAAAGATCAGATCATAGTACCCTTCTGGCGCATGTTCCACCATAGATACCGCCTGACTTCCATCCTGCGCGCGTTCTGCCTCCAGTCCAGTCATCCTCAGCAGTTCAACAGCAATTTCCGCATTGATGTCATTGTCCTCTGCCACCAGAACCCTCCTGTCATGGAACGCAATATCTTCTGAAAAGAGCGTTTCCTCTTCCTTAATTTCCGGCTGAATCACCAGTTCCCGGAAACTGGCAAGCAGACGGCTTTTGAAAAGAGGTTTGGAGAGACATTTGGTTACGCCGGCTGTCCGGGCATCTGCCTCAATCGCAGACCAGTCGCAGGCGGTAAGGATGAAGATTGGCATATCCGGACCAACCAGTTCCCGAATAGACCTGGCGGCAGTTAAACCATCCATTTCCGGCATTTTCCAATCCAGGATAACCGCAAAGTAGTCATTGCCTCTGTTACGGCGCTCCTGAATCCGTGCAAGAGCCTCCTTACTGGAAAGACACCATTCTCCCTGCATTCCAATATCGCCAAGAAGAATGCAGGTACTGATACAGGCAGTCTTATCATCATCTACTACCAGTACCGGCCGGCCAAGCAATCCTTCTGGCAGTTTTTCACGGTTCTCCTGAATTTTCAGGTGAATGGTAACGATAAAGCGGGAGCCTTGTCCCAGTCTGGAATCTACCTTGATACTGCCGTCCATCATGCGAATCAGGTTTTTGGTTATAGTCATGCCCAGTCCTGTACCGGTCACCTTGCTGAGGCGGCTGTCTTCTGCTCTGGCGAATGGTTCAAACAATACCTGTAAAAATTCCTCGCTCATCCCAATCCCATTGTCCTCAAAACAGAACTCGTACTCTCCATAATTCTGACTGTGGGAAGGACGCTCCTGGATAGAGACAGAAATTTTCCCACCGTCCGGTGTGTATTTGACTGCATTGGAAATCAGATTCACAAACACCTGCTGGATACGCAGACTGTCTCCCACTACCCATTCATGTTTCAGGTCATTGACAGAGACCCGCAATGTGTGATTATGATCGTGAATCTGGGGCATAATCATGGTGATCATATTGTCAATCAGATCTGCCAGATTAAATTCTTCCTCCTGCAGTTCTATCGCACCGGCCTCAATTTTATTCATGTCCAGCACTTCGTTGATCAGATTTAAGAGATGCCTGGAGGCGGCATTGATTTTATTCAGACAGTCTTTTACCCGCACCGGATCCTCAAGATCCATGCCAGCGATAGCCGTCATACCAACAATCGCATTCATGGGAGTGCGGATATCATGGCTCATGCGGGAAAGAAAGTCTGTTTTGGCGGCATTCGCTGATTCCGCATACTGGTATGCCTCCTTAATCACCTGCTGCTGATGGAGTCTCTCTGCCTTAAGCTGATCAATATCTGTCTGGTACATAATCGCCAGAGCCGGAATTCCATCCTTAAATTCAGATACCTGAAAGGTAATACGACGCCATGGATTATTATGGAGACTGGTCATATACTCCCACTCCAACCGGTGATTCCTGGACAGGGATTTCTGAAGCGATGACCTGTCGGCAAACCGGGAAAAGGGTTCCTGAAACTCTTTTGATACCAAATCCTGCCTCATCCGCTGAACAAACTCGCTAAACCTGCCATGTTCCAATACAGGGAAAATCTGCTGCGCATGTTCCGTATAATGAAGTGTGCTGTACCGATCCTGTTCTAAATCAATCTCAAAGATGCCGATATAGTCATCCTTTATAGTCTGAAGCACTCGCTCCAGTTTATGACGGGCCTCTTCCTGCTGTTTCAAATAAGAAATATCATAAATAAGGCCAATTACCTGACCGGCTGTACCTGCATTTTTTACCCTGGTAGCCGTAACGCTGTACCAGACCAGTTCTTTTGTATTCTTATGAAAAAACTGTACCTGAACCGGTTTTTTAGAGCCTTGCGTCAGAATCTCCTTCAGGATTGCAACATCCTCACCGGGACAAAATTCCCCTGTTTCCAGCCGGGATAAAAAATTCTCATAGTAATAGCGGATTTCCTCGTTGTGAGTTCCCCCGGACGGAACAAAAATCGTATAGATATCCTTTGCTATGTCATAACAAAAGGTAAAGTGCTCCGAGGCGTAAACCATCTGGCGGTAACACTCCTGCTCGACATCCCGGAGATAACTGTCCGTAATATTGTAATAAACCCCTACCGCAGTACCGGTCGAACAGCCATCTTCATCCAGAATTGCCCGAAATTTCAATTCCTGAATAGACTCTGTACCGTCAGCCTGGATTAATTTTACAATGCCTCCGGCTTCCGCTTTTCCGGCAATCATGGCCTCATGGATACGAATATATTCTGCGGCAGTATCCGGGGATACCACTCCCAGTTCTACCATCTCATAAGGCACGCCTTTCTGTTCTACAGATATGCCAAACGCTGCTGCGGTATGTTCATCTACAAAAATAGACTGTTGTTTCGTGTCATATGTGAATACCAGGTTACCGGACATCTCTGCGGCGATCTGGAATGCTTTCATAGAACTTGAGAGTCTCTTATTTACTTCCTGCATTTCTCTTATTGTGTCTTTTTCCATACCCGACTCCTTTCTTCTATCTCTATGGAACAAATCATCCTGTCGCTTTTCAATACTCTTCTGTAAACCGATGACGGGTTCCATCTTTTACATACCCGATACACGCGTCTAAATTGACATTTTCTGCACTCCGGAAAATATTCATATCTACATTGGGATTGATTTTCTTCAGTTCCCGGATTAATTCTTTGATCTCCTGGCGTTTGGAAGAATGTACCCCCTCTTCCATGGCCTGCTCTCTGGCAATCTGCTCGGTAAACCGGCAGGCGCACTGGAGGAAACGAAGATGGTTATAGTCCTTCCATTCCAGGATCGCCTCTTCTTTTACCAGATATAAAGGACGGATTAACTCCATTCCGGGAAAATTCGTACTGTGAAGTTTGGGCATCATGGTATTGTACTGTCCGCCATAAAGCACGCTCATCAGCGTTGTCTCAATCGCATCATCAAAATGATGTCCCAGTGCAATCTTATTGCAGCCCAGTTCTTTTGCATGGGCATAAAGGTATCCTCTCCGCATTCTGGCACAAAGATAACAGGGCGACTGGTCCACGTCTACCACAATATCAAAAATATCCGAATCGCAGATGCGGACAGGAATATTCATCCGTCTGGCATTTTCCTCAATGAGACGCCGGTTGTCCGGATGATACCCCGGGTCCATTACCAGAAATTGAAGTCCAAATTCCATTTTGCCATGGCGCAGAATCTCCTGCATACACTTGGCAAGCAGCATAGAGTCTTTCCCGCCTGAAATACAGACCGCAATATTATCCCCTTCCTCGATCAGATTGTACTCATTGAGAGCGCGAACAAAAGGCCGCCATATAGATTTACGGAACTGTTTGATTATGCTCTGCTCAATCGCCCTGTATTCTTCCAGCTTTTTTTCTTTGTTGTTATTTTCCTGCATCATTTCCGGAATCACCTTTCTGTACCGGCTCTGTCCCATTCCCTGATAATTGTTCTACCAGAGTCTCCAGTTCCTGTATTCTTTTTTCCAATTCCTCGATTCTCCTGAGATTATGCCCCAGACTTTCCACAGAGGCATACTTCTTTTTAGGAATGGGAATGCCGTCTTTCTTGACCGGACGGGCCGGTACGCCTACTGCGGTCACATTGTTTTCAAGGGGCTTTAACAGTACCGCATTTGCAGCAATACTGCAGTTATCTCCTACCTCAAATGCGCCTAAAATCTTTGCGCCTGCGCCGACTGTCACATTATTGCCAAGAGTGGGATGACGCTTTCCCTTATTTAAACCCACGCCGCCCAGGGTCACACCCTGATAAATAGTACAGTTATCTCCTACAACTGCAGTCTCTCCAATGACCACCCCGGCACCATGATCAATCAAAATCCCATGTCCAAGCTGAGCGCCCGGATGGATCTCTATCAGTGTAAAAAATCGGGCCAGCTGGGAGATAAAACGGGCAATAAAAAGCATGTTGTGCCTGTAAAACCAGTGGGCAAACCGGTGCCAGATCAACGCATGCACGCCCTGATAAAGCAGCAGCACTTCCAGCGCGCTTCTGGCTGCCGGATCTCTTGCCTGTACTGCTTTTACATCCTGCCATATATCTTTTAAAATCATATCAGACCTGCCTTTCTGAAATTACCATATCAGGTAAAAACAAGCGGCTGCGAAGCAGAGTTTTGTTTTCACCTGATATGGTAACGACAAAATATTTTAGCTGCCAACGGCAGCGGATACCTCTCTGAGTGTTCCTATTATATCATATGGCAGAAATGAAAAAAAGTTTTTTTCTGCGCCTGCCTCTGTAAAATATATTGTATATATCTCCAAAATACTGTATACTGTTTTTTATACCTTTTAGAAAGCAGGAATATACATATGAAAAAAATTACATCGTTTTCAAAATTAACTGTAAAAATTCCAATCAAAATCATATCGATCATGTTGATTATTATGACCTTTTTGTCTGTATCTGTGGTATCCATGTCCCGGACAGCCACAACCAATTCCATTGAACGCGAGGTAGATTATCTTGCGCAGATGAATGCCGCAAAAGTATCTTCCTATCTGGAAAATATGTATACGCTTTCTCAGTCTATGGCAAAAGAAATACAGCGCTATGGCAAATTCGGCCGCAGTATTGCGGAACCGATTCTCATAGAATCTTTAAATACCGCTCTGGACAGTGACAAAATTTTTGGCGCGTATTTCGCCTTTGAACCGGGGCTCTTTTTTCCGGGAACGCCCAAAGGTCTGTCTTATTATGCGTATCGCAATGGCGGTGAAGTAGCGGTAGACATTCTGACTGATTACGATGTATACTCTGCCGCCGATTACTATATCGGTGCACGTGATTCCATGGCAACCTATGTTACAGAGCCATATCCATATGAATTAACAAATGGCGAAACCGTCTGGCTGATTACCCTGAGCACACCTTTAGTCAATGATAAAGGTGAATTTGTGGGCGTAGCAAATTGCGACATTTTGGCCGACAGCATTAATTCTATTGCATTTGATAACGGCGGCTATCAAACTGCTTACAGCACTGTTTTGTCTCAACAGGGTATGTATATTGCCGATTCCTTTGATAAAAGCAAACAGGGATCTTATTTTGACGGAAAAGAAAAACAGAAAGTTTTAGATGCAATCCAAACAGGCAGCGAAGTAACTATGGAAGGAGAAAATCGTTACTTTGGCAATGAAAAAGCCATCGTCACCTACATTCCGATTACCTTAAACGGTACCAACCTGCACTGGGCCAGCGGATTTGTTATAAGCAAGGGGGAAGCTTTTTCAGGCGCTACCTGGATGACGGTTTTCATTGTCCTGACTTGTATTATAAGCATTGTTCTGCTTAGTATATTCACCCGCTCCATTATCAGACGGTCGCTTTCTCCAATTTCGTATGTTATGACCCTTGCAGATAAAATGCGAAGATGCGATCTGTCTGAGATACAGTCCGATTCCCATATGCAGCTCCCGGATGATGAACTTGGGCTGCTTGCCAATATTTTTACAGAAGTCAGCGCTGAACTGACATCTATTATTAAGGATATTAATTATTGTCTGAACAATATGGCGGCCGGAAACTTCTGCGTAGAATCCCAGTGTGAGGAACAGTATATTGGAGATTACAGCTATATCCTGCGGGATATGAAAAAAATCCGGGAAAAGCTAAGCAATACGCTGATGCATATTGAGGAATCCTCCAGACAGGTTCAGGCCGGTTCCGATCAGATTGCGCAGGGCGCCCAAACTTTGGCGCAGGGCTCTTCCGAGCAGGCTGCCTCCGTTGAAGAACTGGCTGCTACTCTTGCAAATCTGTCAACCCGGATCAAACATACGGCGGCGGACGCAGGATTTGCCAATGAAATTGCAAAAGAAACCGGTCTTGGTATTACAGAAAGCAATCAGCAGATGCAGGAACTGTTGGCAGCTATGGATGAAATTAAAGAGTCTTCTGTTGAGATTGGCAAAATTATTAATACCATTGATAATATTGCATTCCAGACAAATATCCTGGCGCTGAACGCCGCAGTTGAAGCAGCCCGCGCAGGTACAGCCGGAAAAGGATTTGCCGTTGTTGCCGATGAAGTCCGTAATCTGGCGTCCAAGTCTGCGGAAGCTGCCAAAAATACAACTGCCCTGATACAAAATTCCGTTACAGCTGTGGAAAACGGCAGCAAATTGGCAAATACAACTGCGGACTCTTTAGAAAAGGTTGTTGAAAAAGTCCACGATATTGAAAATAAATTTACCAGCATTGCTGCCGCTTCTGAAGAACAGGCTGACTCTGTTACCCAAATCACACAGGGCATTGATCAGATTTCGTCGGTTGTCCAGGCCAACTCTGCAACTGCTGAGGAATCAGCGGCTGCCAGCGAAGAACTTTCCGGCCAGGCAAGCTTCCTGAAATCTTTAATGGCTCAATTTACTTTAAGATCTTAGTTTTTTGTAAGTCGGCCATACGTAAAGCCGCAAAATGGCGGAGCGCTTCCATCAACGCTCCGCCATTTTTATATTGCTCTGTGATTTTTTACTGAAAAATCACCGGTTCTTCCAGATACTCGGTCTTTACTACAATATACGGGCAGGACGGCTCCTTGCTGACTTCCTCTCCTTTCGCCGGTCCTATCAGTTCCGTATCAAAAATAATAGCGTTTTCTGACAGGTACAGCTGTTCCACTGTAATGCTGTATCCTCCGCTTTCCTGGGTTCCGTACCCATTTACTATGTAGAGGCCCTGATCATCGCTGTATGTCAGCTTAAAAGCTTCCTGTTTCTTTTCATTAATCATATTTAAAAGTTCTTCCGGCACATCCCCGTCGCCTGCTACCGTAAACTCCAGATCCCTCACTTTATCGGCATTTTCACTTCCCGCTCCAACTATGGCACAGCCGGTTAAAAGCCGGACCACTGCAACCCACAAAAACAATCCCATAATTACAAACAGCTTGCTGCTCATTGTTCGTTTCATTTTCCTGCCTCCCAAAATGGTTGATTATTACCAGTCTATTCAGAGGCAGTGACCTGTATGCAGGATTTCCTGCAAAAAAAGCTGCCGACGGCAGCTTTTTAGGGAACCTGGCAGCTTTTAAACGATCTCAAACACGTGATCCGGTCTTTTTTCTAATTCATCCAAAATCCGCTTATCTGTGTCTGCAATGCGGCCAACCAGATTTCTCTGTCCATCATTTTCAATCTCGGTAAGAACAATTTCCACCTCTCCCCGGTAATGGGCCAGATTATCATTTACCACCAGCACGTCCCCTCTTGTGAAAACCGGTTTGGAACAGGTTCTTGGAACAATCTGAGTTTCTTTATAATCCATTCTGGGGAAGCTGGAACGGATGTAATACTCACTGGCATCTGTACGGCCTGTATGGGCATATCCATAAACCGCTTTTTTCTCGCTGTCAGAAAGCCCCTGTTCCGGCTCCATTTTTATGGTAGTATTGGTCAGCTTGACAGAGGACATTGCCTGCAGTTCTTCCTCTGACGCATAAGCGTTTCCAATCAAAATATCATCAATCACCTCGCAGGCGATCATGTGGCGCACCTGGGCATCAATGGGAAGGGTCCTGTCTTCCTCCAGGGTGGGAAGTCCCTGAAATACCTGCCATGGGCCAAAGGTCTCTTTTTGCTGGCTGGATACAAATGCAGCGGTTGTCATACCCAGGCTGCTCCATTTTTCATTAAATTTGTCAAAAACAGCCTGGCTCAATCCGGAGTAACGTTCCGGATAAAAATTGTGACAAATCACCATGTTTCGCTTATCTGCCCCATGGCGAACCAGCCGTTCCAAATCCGTATCGGAACTTCCGTTAAACTCAATCCGGATGCCGTAAGGGTTACGGGTAATCAAAATATCCTGACGCTCATCAAAATGCCCGTCCAGGCGGATAATATCCAACCCCAGTTCATGGAAAATCGTCAGATCCTCCGGAGAAGCCCCCAATGCCTCAAATACCTGGGGATTGGTATCCGCAGCCACCTCAAACCCCAAATCGTGGGCATTTTTTATAAAAGCGCCAAACTCCTTTTTGATCACTTCCGGATCGTGGCTGGCTGATAACAGACAGGTGAAAATCCTTGTAAATCCATACTTTGCAGCCAGTTTCATATAGGCCAGATCCTTTTCTGGTGAAGAATGTTCCGGATAAATAGAAATTCCTAATTTGTGCATAAAAATACCTCCTAATTATACATTCCTGTAGCAGTTCAGCCATGCGAAGATTTAAACAGGAACAGACGTTGAAAACCTGTTTTCATAAGAATGTTCCTGTCTAAATCTTCATAGTTCGGACGCCCGGCGCTTCTTGTCCGCCACAGGCGGGCAAGAAGACGCATGGCTGAACGGTTCACATTACTCAATCGGTTTTTGATAAAATCCTCCAAAAAATGTTTCTGTGGGCAGCACATTTACGATCACATGCGGATCAATCTGGCGCATGAGATGCACAATGTCCTGCACTTCATAAGAGGAAACAACTGTGTGAAGCAGACTCATCTGCTTTCCGCTGTACCCTCCATGGCCATCCAGCACAGAGACTCCATGGCGGTAATTTTTTACATATTCTTTTACCACTCCTTCCGGATTCTCTGTGGTCACCTGAAGGGTAACCCGCTTATAGCGGTGATAGAAACTGTCAATAGTCTTTGTGGAAATAAACTGGAACATAATGGAATACCCTGCATACTCCCAGCCAAATAAATATCCAAAGATACACAGCATTCCGGCGTTAAACGCAAACACATACTGCCAGATGGCCTTTCCTAGCCGGTTCGATACATAAAGCGCGATAAAATCCGTTCCTGCCGTAGACGCATTGCCCTTTAACGCCACTACAATCGCCAGTCCATAGAGGAAACCGCCAAAACAGATATTTAATAACTCATCCTCAAACAGCGGTTCAAACAGGGACAGGCGAAGAAAGAAGCTGGCTAAAAATACCTGCAGCATGGAAAAGATCACAAATTTCTTTCCAATCTGGCGGTAACAAAAGGCCGCCACCGGAAGGTTTAAGGCAATCATTCCCAATGAGGTGGAAAAATGGATTCCAAAAAACCGGCCTGTAATTTTCTCAAGCAAACTGGCCACTCCCGTAAAACCGCTGGGAAGGATCTGGGCCGGCGTCAAAAACGTGTTCATGGCAAATGCCTGTAAAAGAGCCGATGCTGTCACCGCAGCAGCCGTTATCCCATACCGCCATACTTTACTGTTCTGTTTCATCTCACACTCTCGACCAGCTTTCTTACCAGAGTTTCACTTACTGCATCATAAAAATTTTCATATGGTTCCCGGGCAAAACAGTAGTGTACCCATGGGCCGGAAGTGGTAGTATCCTCCTTCCAGTCCCTGCAGGAAGAGTGAACCTGGCTGATACCCGTCTCTTCCATCAGTTTTTTTGCATTATCCCCATTGATTCCGCTTCCTGCCAATAACTCTATCTGAGTTCCATACTTTTCCTGGAGTTCCTTTAAAAGAGAAGCCCCTTCCATTGCCTTTTCCCTTAATCCGCTGGTCAAAATCCGATCTGCACCCAGGCGGATCAATTCTTCGATTGCCTGACAGGGATCGTCTACACAGTCAAACGCTCTGTGAAATACCGCTTCCCCATTCATTTGGTGAATCAGGTCAATCATTGCGCCTGTCTTTTTGCTGTCGATTTTTCTGTCAGGAGTAAGAAATCCAAATGCCAGTCCGTCGCTTCCGTTTTCCAGTAAAATCTCTGCATCCGCAAACATCTGCGCAGCCTGCTCCTCCGTATAGCAAAAACCGGCTCCTCTTGGACGCACCATAGAAATTACTTTTAGTCCTGTATGTTTCTTAATCAGGCGCAGACTGCCGACAGAAGGCGTCAGTCCTCCCAGATGCAGGGCGCTGTTCAGTTCAATGCGCTCTGCGCCGCCATTCCATGCAGCCAATGCATCCTCATAACTTCCGCAGCAGATTTCAATCATGTTTTTCCCCCTCTCCTGCCAAATAGTACAGGCTCAACGCGTATATTTTGGCATTTGTGATAATGTCCTCAATCTTCATCCATTCATCCGGCTGATGGCCGATTCCCTTCTGGCCCGGAAAAGACGGGCCGAATGGGACAATGTTGGGCATGCGCTTGGCGTAGGTGCCTCCGGTAGTTGTAACCGGCGTGCCATCCATGCCTGTGACCCGTTCATAAACATATTTTAATGTGTCCACCAGAAAACAGTCTTTCTCAAACCGCACCGGGTCCATGTTGTCCTTTAAACGGACTTCCATATCCGGAAGTTCCTTTTGAATGGTCTTTGTGATTTCTTCTGCACTGCATCCCGCCGGATAGCTGACTGCAAACTGCAAGGAAGGGATCGTTTGGCCCAGAAGCTTGTAATTTCTTACTTCCAACTGGCCAAATTCTTCATCCTTATAGTCAATATGGAATCTCTCTCCCGTATTCCGGGCGTTTAAAACGTATTCGTTCATCAGGGTCAGAAACCCCTCCATAGACGCCGGACAAATCTCCACCGTCATCCTTCCCCGCTCCGCATAAACAACCGGGTATTTGCAGTCAGGAGTAAATCCCATAACAGGCGGTTCTTCTTTTGTCAGATAATATTCCAAATCCTGAAATCCGGTTTCCTCATCGCATCCAAACAAAATCCTGACAGGGCGGGCCGGGGAAAATCCCAGTTCCTTTAAAGCGTAAAGGGCGTAAAGGCAGGCAAAAATCGGTCCTTTGTTATCCAATACCCCTCTGCTGTAGATTACGCCGTCTTTTTCATACCCGCTAAAAGGCGGCTCTTTCCAGCCGGTTCCGGCCGGCACTACATCCAGATGGCCCACAACTCCGATATATCCGTCTCCTTGTCCGTACTGGGCATATCCCATATAGTGATCCACGTCAGTTGTTTCAAATCCCAGTTCTTTAGACAGGGCAAGGGCTGCGTCCAGCGCCTTTCTCACTCCCGGCCCAAAAGGTGCGCCCGGCTGGGCTTTTGTCTCTGTACTGTCAATCTGCACCATTTTTTTAATACTCTCGATCATGGCGCCGGAAACTTCTTCCACTTTTTGTAAAATTTGTTCCTCTGTCATGGCTGTCCGCTCCTTTTACAGTTCCTTTAAGGGCGCTGTACGGGTCTTCATATAATTTTCCATCCACTCATCGGTTGCCGGCTCGTGAATACATTTGCCGCCTTCCTGTCTGGTCAGATACACCGCAGGTTTTTGTCCCTCTGTGGCTACTGCAAAGGAAAAGCCTTCAATATTGGTGGCTACTCCCCACTCGCCTTTGTTGTTCATGGCAATCAGAGACATATCCCCTGCTTTTCCCCTGCGCTCTCTTAACTCTTTGTCAAAATGGGCCACTGCCCGCTCGCATGCTTCCTGAGGATGAACTCCCTCTGCCATCAGCCGGACAATCTCATAGGAAACGCAGCCTTTCATCACGTCTTCCCCCAATCCGGTTGCGCTGGCTCCGCCTACCTTGCTGTCCACATAAAATCCGGCCCCGGCAATGGGAGAATCTCCCACTCTTCCCTTTTTCTTCATAAAAAGTCCGCTGGTGGATGTGGCACAGGTCATCTTGCCATTGGAATCCAGGCATACCATGCCCACTGTATCATGGCCGGAATACGGCTTTAATTCGCTTTCTGCCATTTCCTTTTTTCTATTGTGATAGTGAATCTTTGCCCGGTCTGTAAGCATGTTTTTACGCTCAAATCCTTCCTTATGGGCAAACTTTTCCGCTCCCTCTCCTACTAACAGATTATTGACAGGTTCTTTAGAAAGGCGTCTGGCAATTGATACCGGATTTGCAAAATCCTTAATCGCCGCTACGGCGCCGATGTCTAACGTATCTCCATCCATATAGGCTGCGTCCAGTTCTACTTCCATCTCCTCATTGGGAAGTCCGCCATACCCCACTGATTTATAAAACGGAAAATCCTCTACTTCCCGGACTGCCGTCTCAATGGCGTCTCCTGCGTCTCCCCCTTCTTTTAATATTGTTTCTGCTTTTTCAATTCCTTCTAAAGCCATTCTCCATGTTGCAATAATGCCCCACATTTGACAAATCTCCTTTCTTTCTGCAAGATTTTGGCGTGTGCGCCAGGCGTGCCTGAGCGCCTGTTTCCGACAGCTTCTTGGGATGCCCGGCGCATATAGCAGAAGGGGCGCAGCCATCTAAAGCTGTGCCCCCTTTTGCTTCTGCCCCTGTCTCCATCCTGAAAACAGGGCATATGCGTTTTTAGAAACAATACCGGGCTGCCGCTTCTGCTTCGCCGTTTTTGTCTGTCATTGCTTTTGCCAGAACGCACATTCCTTCTAAAGCCTCGTTTAATCCGGTTCCGCCCTTTTTAGGAGTCACTACAATGTGTATTTTCTCCTTATAGGCAGCGATTGTCTCTTCATTTTCTTTTGACATTGCAGCCAGAGCCGGAATGCCGGTTGTATTTATAATATCATACGCCACTCTGGCAGCCATTTTTCCATATCCCAGGTAGTTTAAAGCCGGTCCGCACATTACGACATCCGGTTTTAATTTATTTACCATGGCGCACAGCTTGCGGCTTACCTCATCCGGGTCTGCCTCAAAAAATCCGTCCCCGCAGTACAGACTGGCAATGATTCTGCCATCCACCTTTTTTAAATACGGTTCCATCATAACCGCCGGTCCTACCGCATCCTTTGTAGCGCCTAATGGCAGCATGTGGTCGTCTTTGATACCGGCTCCGGACTGGATTTGATCATATATCATTATGATCTTCATAACAGTTTGCCTCCTTACAGATCGTCAAAGGAAAGGTCATCCAGAGAAATATCATCCTCTTCTTCTTTCTTTGCAGCTTCTGCCTCCTCTTTTAGATACTGTTTATCCATAATCCGGATAAACGGCATGTAGATGATAACTCCCATTAATAACAGCAGTATCTGGAGCAGGCCGCCCGCCCAGTTTGTAGCAAAGAAACCGGAAATACCCAACGGGCAGGTCCATGGGATATTGACGCCGGAACAAATAGGCACAAATCCCAGGCTCATGGCAAAGTAGGAAATCACAATGTTCAGAGTCGGAACCAGCATAAACGGAATCAGCATGGTTGGGTTCAGCACGATTGGAAGACCAAAGATAATCGGCTCATTAATGTTAAAAATACCCGGAATCAGGCTTAACTTTCCTAAATTCTTAATGCGCTTTGACTTACAGAACAAAATCATGGCAACAATCAGAGACAGTGTGGAACCTGCTCCTCCAAAGGTAGCAAATAAATCCTGGAACTGCTGGCAGATAATGTGTCCTTCTCCTACGCCGGTTTTGAAAAATTCCATATTTTCCAGGGATAAAGTCTGAAGAATCGGATTGAATACCGCACCTACAACCGAACTTCCGTTTACGCCAAAGAACCAGAAAACATGCAGGAAAATATAGGCAACTACCATGGCTCCAAGGGTATCTCCCAGGCTTAAAAGCGGAGTCTGCAGGAATTCAAAAATAATCTGGAACGCATCGGTTCCCACAGCGCCGAGAATCAGATTGATAATGAAAAATACAGTCATAACAACGGTTGCAGGAATCAGCGCTGAGAATGAATCCACAACGGTCGGCGGAACGCCTGCAGGCATTTTAATTACCCAGCCTTTCCGCTCTACCCATGCGTAAATATGAACAGAGGTAAATGCACAGATAATACCTACAAAGATACCTTTTGCTCCTAACCATCCCAGGGAAAGACCGGTAAGAGATACAGACTGTGCTACTCCTCCTACTTCTACGCTTCCGGCTACTGTGTAAGGCATCAGAAGGAACCAGGACATCAGTCCTACTGCTGCTCCAAACAGAGGATTGGTATTCATATTTTTCGCAAAAGAATATGCAATACCCATAACAGCAAAGATTGCCATAATTGTAAACGTAGCGTCAGAAGGTTTTCCTAAAAATGTCGCCAGCGTTTCTCCTGTCTGCTGGTTAATTACCACACTGCTTAACCAGTTCATCCACGCCGGAATCGGGAAGTTTGCAATTACCAGGAAAATTGATCCTGCAATTAAAAGTGGTGTAGAGATTAAAAAACCATCTCTGATAGACATTAAATATTTGTTTCTTCCGATTGCTTCTGCCATGGGCATCAGCCATTTCTCCAGTTTGTTTAACATATTGACCCCCCTTATTTGTTTGCCTTAATCAGCTTAATCGCTGTTTTTAAAACTTTTTCACCATCCATCATGCCGTAAGCGCCTGCGTCAATAACTGCAATGGGAACATTCTTATCTGAATACTTTTCAACCGTATCATTGTACATGTACTTTACCTGCGGCCCCAACAGAATGCAGTCCGGGCAGTCAGTGTCAACAATATCGCTCAGTTTGTGATGAGGATATGCCGCAACCTTTACCGGAATGTTGTGTTCATCTGCCACTGACTGCATCTTGCTTGCCAGCATGCTGGTAGACATCCCCGCATTGCAAAACAAATAAATCTTTTTCATTGTATTTACCCTCCTTATTTTAGGATTCCGGCTGTTATTTACCTTCCAGTTCCCGAATCCGTTTATTCATTTTAATATTTTCCTCTGCCATCAGACGAACTGTCTCGGCCGCCATCATCTGGTCCTCGGAATGCATCAGAATGATTCCCACCTCGATCTTTTCACCGCCTGCTTCTTTAGAAATCAGTTCCATGTGAACCTCATGGCCCTGAGCGTAAAAATCATCGCCTTCCTTCATTTTCTGAGCGCTGAGTTCGTAATCTCCATCCGCTGCTGCCCGCATGGCTTCCACATAACTGGACTTAGCCATCCCTACTGCAGAAATAATCCGGAAACAAATCTGTTCTAATCCTTCCATCTTTACCACCTCTGCTTATTGTTTGTTGATTTTTTCTATGTTTTTCATTATAACACGAAAAATACCGGCGTTTTGCATATATGTTTTCCTAACCGTTAGGAAATTGTAGCAGTTCCGTCATCAAAAACCACCAGTGTATTTCCTATCCGGTCATGAATGGCCCTGTGATCGCCTAATAATGTCAAAACGGCAGAAAGGACGCTTACCGCCATTCCCAGATACATAAGGGGTTTTACCAGATCCATCCCCAATGCGATGGTTGCCGTCTGATGCCACAAGGCGCTGGCAGTCACAAGTCCTCCCTCCACTACCATAATGCCCAGAATCTGGCGCAGTATTAATTTTGTGAAAGAGACTTCTCCCCCGTCTGCCGACACTATCTTGATTTTGCAGATCCGTTTTCCCGGAGTCTGGCCTTTCCATACAAAAGCCGGGATTAAAACAAAATACCCTATGGCTGCCGTTACTCCCGCTATCCCTGCCCAAAGACCATAGGGCTGGGGAAAGGACAGGATATTCTGATTTTTCACTGTGTTAAATAATCTCATGGAAATCAGAGAAACCGGAAGCGCTGCCGCCAGGCCTCCCACATACCAGTCTATAAGATAGGCGCCAAACCGGCGGCCCAATGAAGCAATTTTTTTATCCATTTTTCATTCTCCTTTTCTTGCTCATTCTTAGCATCAGTGTACAGGGGGCAATACGGTCAGAAACGTCCAGATAGCGTGTCTGCTATGTTACTTTCAATCGGTGTACGTCCAGTACACCTCATTCAAGTGCCTTGCAGACGCACTATCTGACCTGTTTCTGACTCTTTCGACCTCAAGTGGAGAGAATTTCCCCATTTTTAAGGCAGACGAGTGAAGCGTACTGGATGTACGCTGATTGAGGATAACGCAAAAAATGGGGAAATTACCCCACTCTGAGGCGTGTTGCCCCTGTACACTGATGCTAATTGTTCCATATGCAAGGCGGAGGAATGAGGCGTAGCGGTGGCTACGGCGATTGACGACAACGATGCAGATGGAAATTCAGGCAAGTCATTATGCGAAATGTGAACGAGACAGCACACTAGGCCCATGGGATACCTTATTCAGTGTCCTATTATACCATTATTTTCACAAATTGGGGGATTTGAAATTTCCTAAGTGTTAGGAAATCAGATTGTTAAAAATGGGAACCGTTCAGCCTTGCAAAAATTCAGACAAAAATATCCCGGTTTTTCTTGTCCATTTGCAAAAAGTAATTTAAAATAGATGGAAAAGTGTCTTAAAATCTTACCTATGGAGGAATTATGGCTGGTTATGTCTTAAAAATTGTATTAGAAAATACTCACCCCCCTGTGTGGAGAAGGGTTATCGTCCCTGATAAAATCACATTTGCAGATTTGCATGAGATTATTCAGGTTCTTTTTGAGTGGGAAAATGCGCATTTACACTCCTTTGAAATTCCAGCTGACAGAATCTGTATACAGGACGGAAACGATGATTCCGGCAACAAGTATTTCGGCAATAACTATTTAGAGTCTGAAACTCTCATTGATCCTTTTATCCGGGCATATAAATGGCTCCGGTATACTTATGATTTTGGAGATAACTGGCGTCACAAAATCATAATTGAAAAAACAGAAGTCTACGAGAAACGGTTTGCTGCTCTGTTAAAATTTAAGGGTGATCATTTTGTCGAAGACTGCGGAGGCGTCTGGACAGATGCGGACTGGGCGCGATGTCCCTTTGATAAAGACAAGATTGAACAGCGACTGCAGGCAATGTCTTTTCCTGTCAACCCTGACTTAAAAGAGCCTGTCCTGCCAAAAAATATATTATCCCAGTTTAAACAACTGGCATCTGTTTTGCCGGAAGATTTCCAGGCATTCATGGAAAACATGCTGACCGATAAAAGCCCATCCCCTATGATCTTAAAAACCGACAGTTGGAACTCCTTTTCCGAACAGCATGACCCCGATCCAAAAAACGCCTTATCCCTTGTTGCGCCTTACAAAACTCACAGAGAACTGCTGGCTGATTTAGGCAGACAGGAGACTCTGGATTTCTATAAATATCTGCAGCTTCCAAAGCAGGATCACTACAGTCCCAGGCAGCAGGTGGATGCCATTGCAGAAATTTTGAGGCTTCATCCGGAATATCTCCTCTACCTTTTGGAGGAAAACGAATACAATGCCCTGTTAAAATGGAAAAACCTTCCCGTTGGCATCGTTTCCCAGGTACCTCCTACTGAAACCTTTATTCTTAAGCTTCTGATGCTGGGACTGGCGGACTTTTATGTGGAAAACGGAGCGGGATTTCTTAGTTTTGCCTCTGATCTGGATCTGCTGATAACGGGAATTGACCCAAAAACCAAAAAACACACCTACCGGCTATTGGAGCAGTTTGACGAACGGCTTGGCAGCATTATGCAGGTTTACGGCGTAATAGAACTGGAACACCTCTGCCAGATGTACTGCCGTATTTATCATCAGACCATGGAACAGGAGGACTTTTTCAGGCTGATTTACTGGCACGCCCGTCTTAATAATCTCATTACTACCGTATACCAGATAGGGGGACTTTCTTATGCCGGCCACACAGATATTAATATCCAGCAGGTACTTGAAAAAGAGGCGATTTATGCCAAAAATCTTCCTTATGCCGATTACTCTCCAAAAGAACTTAAACACCTGGCAGAAGATCTTTCAAACAGAAGCCATTGGGTCGATATGCTTTTCCCTGCGCTGCACTATCAACTGGATCTGGATGCTTTTGAATCCCAGCAATTACTGTTTGAAGTTATCCTGGGCGTTTTTAATGGAGATACTTTAAATCAATTAATGGACACGCTGACAAACCGTTCCAAAAAGGCGTGGAATCTCTTTTCTTCTGTAGAATTGTGGACAGTTTTGTCCGGGCTTTTGCTGGAATTGGAACTCCCTATGCTGCGGGGCCGGTGCCGGATTTCTTATGCCAATGAGCAGAAACTATCTCCCTGGTCGGCTGGTATGGTGGAATCCCCAGAACATACCGAAAACACCAGGCAGACACATATCTATGAGTTTCCTGTCCAGATTCAGGAATGGATGTACGAAGCTGGAGCCTTTGGGGATGAATACGCAATCCAGCAGTTGATGGAGTACAAGGCAAAAAACCACATTCTCTCTGAAGAATTTCTGGATCTTCTGGCAACCGCCTGCGTTACATATGAAAAAACACAGCTAGCAAACGAATTGATTGCAGAACTGAAAAAGGGAACCAAAGACGGAAAAAAAGCTGCAAAAAATCTGGAATCCCATTTGCAGGAATCCTATCTCATTGACGATGGCGAGGACGAGGACTATTGGGAATCCTATGATTTCGGCAGCGCTTTATGGAATTTTGAGCAGGAACCGGACAATCAGCCTTATATACGCCAGACCCCAAAAATCGGCCGAAACGATCCCTGCCCCTGCGGTTCTGGAAAGAAATACAAAAAGTGCTGCGGAAAAAGCTAAGTATCCTTTCTGTAATGTAAAAGAAAAATCGTCTTTTTGTTGTACATATGTTCCATTTTTCCTGCATAGATTGTAAAAAACAGTTTCAGGGGTAATCCCATGAAGGAATACATCGAAGAGCGTGCAGTCGCTATTGCCAATTACATCATTGATCACAATGCCACAGTCCGGCAAACCGCAAAAAAATTTGGGATAAGCAAGTCGACGGTACATATGGCAGTAACAAAATAGAACGGTTGATGTGGGCAATAGAGTAAAACGCCCATATAAGTAAAGAAGCGGTATAGATCAGCACCGGAAACGGGCTGGTTTATGCCGCTCTTTTTGTATTTTCGGCTGCCAGATATCGGCGGGAATTCGGTGGGTTAGCTGCCGGACGATTTTCTTCCTCTATTTGCTTTGCATGCTTTTCTACATTTGAACACTTGAGTTATGACTAAAAGTAGGTTAAACTTAGTCATAGAAAGTCATAGATTAGTCATAGAATTTAGTCATAGAAGATTTCAGAAAGGCAGAATGATATGATTTATACAGATAACCAGTTAAAAGAAAAGATTTCTCAGATGATTGAATCTTTTGAAAGTGAAGTTATAGAATTCAAAGAAGCAAGAACGAATTATTCCTTTAATGATATCGGAAAGTACTTTTCAGCACTCAGCAATGAAGCGAATTTACGGGGGGTACAGGAAGCATGGCTGGTTTTTGGCGTATCCGATGATAAGCGATACGTGGGGACAGAATTCAGAAAGCAAGGGAATTTACAAAGCCTAAAAAAAGAAATCGTAAATGGAACAAATGAACGGCTGACATTTTTAGAAATTTATGAATTAACAATCGAAAAATGCAGAGTGGTGGCATTTCAGATACCGCCTGCAATTCGAGGGATTCCAACTACATGGCAGGGAGCTGCGTATGCCAGAGAACATGAATCTATTTGTCCTCTGCCCATGAACAAAGTAGATTTGATCAGAAGTCAGATAGGAATGGACTGGTCAAAAGAAATTGTGGAAGATGCAACGATAGAGGATTTAGATGAGGAGGCAATTAAAAAAGCCAGAGAACTTTTTTCCAGACGACAGAATGATCGAAAAAAGGCTCAGGAAGTGCTGAGAAATTTATCTGATACTGAAGTCCTAAATAAGGCGGGTATTACAATAAAAGGAAAAATTACCAGAACAGCATTATTGCTATTGGGAAAAAGTGAGGCAAAATATTTCTTTGATGGGTTTATTCCAAGGATTACCTGGACACTTTATAATGCAGATAATTCGGTAAAGGCATATGAACATTTTGACATTCCTATGTTGTTAGCAGTAGATAAGGTCTATTCAAAAATTCGGAATGAAAAATATCGTTATATAGCAGGCCAACAAACGCTATTTCCGGATGAAGTAGACCAATATGAACCGGAACTAATAAAAGAAATTATCAATAACTGTATCGCTCATCAGGATTATCGCTTACGTGGAAAAATTAATGTAGAGGAATTTGAGGACAGGCTGGTGTTTATCAATGAGGGGGCTTTTATACCGGAAAGTATAGAACAGGCATTGGAACCAGGTTATAAACCGCCCTACTATCGCAATGTATTTCTGTGCAATGCCATGGTCAATCTATATATGATTGACACGAATTCGATGGGAATTCCGATGATGTATCAGATTCAACGTGATAAGTGTTTTCCATTACCAACATACGATTTGAATACAATCAATCGAGTAAAGGTTACAGTATATGGAAAAATATTGGACAAAAATTACACACAGCTTCTTCGTTCGGATGCTGATTTAAATATGGCAACCGTATTTTTGCTGGATCAGGTGCAGAAGCAAGAGACGATATCAAAAGAGAATTTCAAAGAACTGAAAAAGCAAGGGCTGGTAGAGGGACGTTATCCCAATATCTTTGTGTCTTTTAAGGTGGCAGATATTGTGGGACAGAAAGCTGCGTATGTCCGGAATAAAGGATTAGATGATGATATTTGTAAACAACTGATTGTTAAAGCACTGGAGTCAATGGAGGAAGCAAGTAAGCAGGAATTGATGGAAGTTCTGGAAAAGGCTTTGCCGGAGGTATTAAGTGATGAACAGAAGTCAAAAAAGGTTTCTAACTTGTTGCAGGCAATGAAGAGGGAAAATATAGTAACTATAAATGGTAAAAATCGGTATGCAAAGTGGAGTTTGAAATAGTGTTGTATTGATCAGGAAATACAGGAGATGGAAATAGTCAATTATTGCTTCCTTCTGTTCAAGATCATACGCTCTCCATGCAGATATTGCCACGAAATATTCCCCTTCCAATCAGAATGATTTAAGACCATTATACAGCAGCCCTAAATGTTTGGAAACCGCTTCTTTTCCAGTCTATTTCTCGCCTTGTTTTCATAGACATGGACAAAGAGCAGCGCACAAAGGGGAGGAAAAACTCTGCTGTGAAAAAGCGAAAACTAAATTATCGGTTTCATAATCCTAATCCAGCGGCCGAGACCGCCGACTATTTGCTGAAAATCCTCATTGAAGCCAATACGGAAAAAGTACAGTCGGCTATTAAGAAAGCTGCAATCGTACCACTTAGCACTAAAGAAATAGTAGTCAAAGAGCATCCTGCATAAAAATGATGTGCTGAACTGGTTTGAATACGGAATTGAATAATTCAAAGACACCGACTGAAATTGCACTGGAAACGAAGGTGCATGAGTTGGTGGCGGAATTGGTGAAGTATTTGCCGGAAGATAAAAAGAAAAAGTTTTAATTAAGAAACGACCTTTTCGATTTTGAAAAAGATTTAGAAAAAGATATATAGATATAACAGAAAGGTTCTCTGATATGAATATAGCTGCTTACTGCCGGGTTTCCACTGATAAAGCCGATCAGCTTAACAGTCTGGAAGCACAAAAAGACTTTTTTTCTGAATATACAACGCGCACTGGGGACACCTTGGTAAGATTATATGCAGACGAGGGTATTTCTGGTACAAAAATAAAAAACAGGAAAGAATTTTTACGCATGATGGCAGATGCCGAGCATGGGCTGTTTGATATGGTCGTAGTCAAGGACATTTCCCGGTTTGCCAGAAATACAGTTGACCTTTTACAGAATGTTCGTAAATTGAAGTCACTGGGGATTGAAACGCAGTTCTTGACCGCCAATATGACCAGCATGGGTAACAGTGAATTTGTTCTTACAATCTTTGGTGCTCTGGCTCAGGAAGAAAGTGCAAATACTTCCAAACGAGTGAAGTTCGGCAAGAAAATCAATGCTGAAAAAGGTCGTGTACCCAATATTGTTTATGGCTATGACAAAACAATCGGTGACTATTTCAATTTAACCATCAATCAGGAAGAAGCACAGGTAATCCGCCAAATCTATAACTGGTATACCAAAGAGGGATACGGAACTTCTAAAATTGCTAATATGCTTAATGAAAAAGGATTGAAAACCAAACGAAACTGCAACTGGAGTCAGAATGCTACCTGTCGCATCTTGACCAATGAACTTTACACAGGAAAAATCATTAATGGAAAACAGGAGGTAGCAGACTTTTTAACTGGTCAGAGAAAAGAAAAAGATGAAACAGAATGGTTTGTAGTAGAGCGACCGGAACTGCGAATTATTGATGATGAAACATTTGAACGTGCACAGGAGATTCTTCACTCCCGCCATGATGCTTTTAATATTTCTCACGAACGCCAAAGCAACAAGCACCTTTTTTCTACCTTAATAAAGTGCAAGGAATGCGGCTGGTCCTTCCGGCGAACCGTTCGTACCTATAAGAATACCTATGTCCGTTGGGTTTGCTCCGGACATAACGGAAAAGGGGCTGACAGCTGCCCGAATGCAGTCACCATGGATGAGGACGAACTGATTGAAGCTTTACAGGAATATTTTGTAGCGGTTCTCAAGCAAAAAAAGAAAGTGAGCCAATATGTCGTAAAAGAATTTCAGCGAGTATACAAAGCAAAGGATGAAAATCTGGAATATGAAAAGGAACTGAACGCCCAGCTTTCCAGGATTCAAAAAACCAGACAGAAATATATGGATATGTATACTGATGATTTAATTACTCGTGAAGAACTGAATGATAAAATCGGCGGCATGAGAAAAGAAATCGAGCGTCTGGAAAATGAATTGAAAATGATTTCCTATCATCTTACGAAAGGAGAACAGCTGGAAACTGTATTAAACAGCACATTCCAACAGATTGAAGATATTGCCGATGTGGGGCAGATGACAAACGAGCAGTTAAAAAGAATCATTCAGAAAATCGAGGTAGATACGGATGGAAACGTAGATATTTACCTTCGGCTGCTTGGTGACTTAGGGCTTGATGAAACCGTTCTAATTAGCGACATCGAAACATAAAGACGCTGGTGTCATAATAGGAATAAGTCAAAGGGAGGACTAAGAAGCC
>CAUWCT010000050.1:0-40568 GCA_963557065.1 uncultured Lachnospiraceae bacterium
CATTTATTTACAGGATAAATTTTTGTTTTTGCTAAAATTAACTAAATGACATTGGGGTGCCATGTGGAATTGATAAAAATTTTAGAATTATTGATGTGCAATATAGACCAAAAACAACCAACTACAGAAGTTGATTGCTTCCATTTTGATATTTATATATTTTTATTCATAACTCAAAACAGTCCACCGGACTGTTTTATCGTATGCATGGCAACAAAAAACAGCTGGGTGCACCAACTTTCTGGTACACTCAACTGTATCTTTTTTGCTTATTTCCTTTTACACCATTCTTTTGCAGAGTCCTTCTCTCAGACTTTTAAAAAATTTGGTGTAAATGTGGTGTAGTAACCTGTTTTTCACAAGAAAATATAGCTTAAAATTTCTTGCTCTTAGTACAATTTCGCTCCTGCCGGAATTCTGTCATCAACCATCAGAAGATTCAGTCCCTCTCTGCCCTCTACCAGGTGGGTTGCAGAGATAATCATACCACAGGAATCAATCCCCATCATCTTTCTAGGCGGCAGATTTACGATTGCAATTAATGTCTTGCCTACCAGTTCTTCCGGCTCATAGTAATCATGAATACCGCTTAAAATTACACGATCTGTACCGCTTCCGTCGTCCAGAACGAACTTGAGAAGCTTCTTGCTCTTTGGTACTGCCTCGCACTCTTTTACCTTTACAGCGCGGAAATCTGACTTGCTGAATGTATCAAAATCTACCATATCTTCAAATAATGGTTCTACTTCTACCTTAGAGAAATCGATGGGTTCTGCCTTCACAGCAGGCATTTTTTCAAGTTCCTGAGTCAGAACCTCAGCAGTCTGATTCATTGCCACATCAAGAGATGCAGCTTTCTCTGCCTTGTTCTCGCCCTTCTTTGCGTCTAATGACTTCATTGTCGGGAACAGCAGCACATCCCGGATCGCCTGGGAATCGGTCAGCAGCATTACCATTCTGTCGATACCAAAACCGATACCGCCGGTTGGAGGCATGCCGATCATCAGTGCGTTTAAAAAGTCTTCGTCTGTATGGTTTGCCTCGTCATCGCCAGCGGCAAACATCTCTTCCTGGGCTGCAAAACGCTCTCTCTGGTCAATGGGATCGTTTAACTCGGAATAAGCATTTGCCAGTTCCCAGCCGTTCATAAAGAACTCAAAACGCTCTACGTGAGCTGGATTGTCCGGTTTCTTCTTTGTTAAAGGAGATACCTCAATGGGGTGATCCATGACAAAGGTTGGCTGAATTAAATGCTCTTCTGCAAACTCTTCAAAGAACAGGTTTAAAATGTCGCCTCTCTTGTGACGCTCTTCAAATTCTACATGGTGCTCTTTTGCAGCTGCTCTGGCCTCTTTTAAGGTATGAATCTGGTCAAAATCCACTCCGGAATACTTCTTAACCGCCTCTACCATGGTAATACGCTCAAAGGGCTTTCCTAAATCCATCTCAATGCCATTGTAGGTAATGGTGGTGGTTCCTAAAACCTCCTGTGCCAGATAACGGTACAGGTTTTCGGTTAAATCCATCATGCCATGGTAATCCGTATACGCCTGATACAGCTCCATCAGGGTAAACTCCGGATTGTGTCTGGTATCTACGCCCTCATTGCGGAATACCCGGCCAATCTCATACACTTTTTCCAGACCGCCCACAATCAGACGTTTTAAATAAAGTTCCAGAGAAATGCGCAGCTTGACATCTTCATCCAACGCATTAAAGTGAGTCTCAAAGGGCCTTGCAGCCGCACCGCCGGCATTGGATACCAGCATAGGAGTCTCTACCTCCATAAATCCCTGACCGTCCAAGTATTTGCGGATAGCAGAAATAATCCTGGAACGTTTCATAAACGTATCTTTTACGTCCTCGTTCATGATTAAATCCACATATCTCTGACGATAGCGCATGTCAGTATCGGTCAGGCCATGGAATTTCTCCGGAAGTACCTGAAGACTCTTGGAAAGAAGAACTACTTCTTTCGCATGAACAGAGATCTCTCCGGTCTTTGTCGTAAATACGGTTCCTTTTATACCGATAATATCGCCGATGTCCAGTTTCTTAAAGTCTTTATATGGCTCTTCCCCAATGCTGTCGCGGGCCACATATACCTGCATTCTGCCTTGTAAATCCTGAATATTGCAAAAAGACGCCTTGCCCATAACACGCTTGAACATCATACGGCCGGCAATGGATACTTCTTTGCCCTCCAGTTCTTCATAATGTTCTCTGATCTCTGCGCTGTGATGAGTCTGGTCATATTTGGTTATCTGGAACGGATCTCTGCCTGATTCCTGAAGTTCCGCCAGCTTATCCCGACGTGCCTTGAGCACATGGTTTAAATCTTCCTGGGGTTTTACCTGATTCTCTCCTGCCACCTTGTACACTCCTCTTATCTATGTTCTGTCCTATCCTG
This sequence comes from uncultured Lachnospiraceae bacterium, assembly GCA_963557065.1. GTDB lineage: Bacteria > Bacillota > Clostridia > Lachnospirales > Lachnospiraceae > UMGS1370. Next base: position 2,411 of record CAUWCT010000050.1, read on the forward strand.
TAACAGTTCAGCTATGCCGTCTTCTTGCCCGCCGTAAGCGTACAAGAAGCGTCGGGCGTCCGCCCTATGAGGATTCAGACAGGAAAATTCTTATAAAAGCAAGCTGTAAGCGTTTTTTCTGTCTGAATCTTCGCATGGCTGATCTGTTACCCTATACTCTCTGAATTGCCAGGACCTTGTACTGAATAATACCTACCTGGGTCTCTACATCTACTGTATCTCCCACACGTCTGCCGATTAATGCATGGCCTACCGGAGACTCATTGGAAATTTTATTTTGAAGGCTGTTCGCTTCTGTGGAACCCACAATACTGAATTCCATCTCTTCGTCATCCTCCACATCATACACGCGGACAACACAGCCTACGTTAATCTTCTCTAAATCTACGTCTTCTTCTACTACTACTTCTGCATTTTTCAAAAGTTTTTCCAACTCTTCAATCCGCAGTTCAATATCTCTCTGCTCATCTTTTGCAGCATCATACTCTGCGTTCTCAGATAAGTCGCCCTGCTCCCTTGCTTCCTTAATCTTCTGAGCCACTTCCTTTCTGCGGTTTACCTTAAGATCATGAAGTTCATCTTCATACTTTTTAAGTCCCGCATAGGTCAGAATATTTTTCTTTTCTTCCATAATTTTATTGCTTCCTTCCTAACTGAAAATTAACACGCCTTCCCGCATTCAAGGTATTATAGTCCAAATCCCCTGCATTGTCAAGACACTTACCGGCTCTCGATCCAGCCGTCCAAAAGCTTTTCCATATCTTCAAATGTCTCTGCCTGATTAATCTCGTTTCTCAATGCAGAAGAATGAGGCAGTCCCGTCGTATACCAGGCCATGTGGCTCCTCATCTCCCGAATGGCGACCCGCTCTCCTTTGTATTCTGCCAGCATTTTGCCATGACGAAGAATCATGGACCGGATCTCTTCTATGGAAGGCCCTGGAGGCGTAATACCCGTCTCAAGAAGGGTTCTTGTCCGGCCAAAAATCCAGGGATTACCCTTTACGCCTCTGGCAATCATCACACCGTCACAGCCTGTCTCTTTTAACATCCTGACTGCATCTTCCGGTTCAAATATATCTCCGTTTCCGATAACGGGAATGGATACTGCCTCTTTTACCTGGCGGATAATATCCCAGTCTGCTTTTCCGGAATAATACTGCTCTCTGGTTCTTCCATGAACCGCTACTGCTGCCACTCCGCTGGCCTCTGCCATTTTGGCAAATTCCACTGCCGAAGCCTCTCCATTGTAAAACCCTTTCCGGAATTTAACCGTAACCGGTTTTTTCACTGCCTTTACCATGGCCTTTAAAATTTCTTCTGCCAGCTTGGGATTTTTCATCAGAGCCGACCCTTCCCCATTATTAACAATTTTGGGAACCGGACATCCCATATTAATATCAATGATTTCATAGGGGCCTTCTGCCACCTGGGCGGCAATCTCCGCCATAATGGCCGGATCGGACCCAAACAGCTGGACAGCTACCGGATGTTCTTCTTTTTGCACCTGCAAAAGTTCTCTGGTATTCTTGTTCTTATATAAAATCGCCTTGGCGCTGACCATCTCTGTGCAGACCAGACTGCAGCCCTGCTCCTTGCACAAAAGGCGAAAGGGAAGATCCGTAACTCCTGCCATAGGCGCCAGCATAAGGGGGCTGTCCAGAACTACATCTCCAATTACCGGTCCTGTTTTAGTCATCTTCTCTCCTTCTGGCTCCTTCAATCGCTTCTAACGGCATTCCCAAAAATTTCACCTGATAATATAATTCCAAAGATTCCAGCAGTTCTCTTTTCTGTCTCTGATACTGCCGGATTTTCAGGCCGCTTCCAATCTCATCAAAAAGATAATCATTGTCATCTACTGCTACTTTAAATTCCAGATTTCCCTTTTCATCAAACTCCAGAGTCAGCACGCCGCCCACATCTTCTGTAAACAGGACGCACATGATATGGAGTTCCTTTTGTATCTCTTCCGGCAGGGAAGAAAAATCCTGGTTAAAATAATACTTTTGCTCATAGGAATTTGCTCCGCAGAGCACCACTCTGTCTTGTCCTTCCATTGGAGAATCCTTTCTATCTTAATGTTTTCCCATTTCTTCACTTTAAAAAAACCTGCTGTGAACAGCGTTTGCATGCCTTGCAGGAAAAAGGACTGCCGCAAAATGACTGCAGGGGTACTTATCCCTTCTTCATCATGCGGCAGCCCTCTGCCGATCCCATTGTTATCTTACCAGCATCTTACAGATCTCATACTGATCTTCCGGAATATCTTTTTGCATATTTAAAGCTTCCTGAATATCTACATCTACATACTGGCCTCTCTGGTATGCCACAACGCGGTTGCTCTTGCCCTCTGCTAAAAGCAGGGCTGCCTTGGCTCCCATGATAGAAGCATATACCCGATCCTTACAGGTTGGACTGCCGCCTCGCTGCATGTGTCCCAAAATCGTAGCGCGGGTCTCGATTCCGGTGGCAGCCTCAATCCGGCGGGCCATGGATGCAGAATGTCCAATCCCCTCTGCATTGATGATGATGTTGTGCTTTTTGCCTCTCTTACGGTTTTCGATAATCCGATTGATAATCGCCTGCTCGTCCCCGTCATACCGCTCCGGAAGAAGAATCTCCTCTGCGCCGTTGGCATAACCGCACCACAGTGCAATGTATCCGGCCCGGCGTCCCATAACCTCGATAATACTGCACCGCTCATGGGACGTAGAGGTATCCCTTACTTTATCAATCGCTTCCATGGCAGTATTGACTGCCGTATCAAAGCCGATGGTATATTCACTGCAGGCAATATCAAGGTCAATGGTCCCCGGAACTCCGATGGTATTGATTCCCAGAGCGGCCAGCTTTCCTGCACCGCGGTAAGAACCGTCGCCGCCGATTACGACAATGCCGTCAATGCCATGTCTGTGACAAATCTCAGCACCCATCTCCTGACCTTCCTTGGTTGTAAACTCCTGGCAGCGTGCCGTATATAAAATGGTACCGCCCCTGTGGATAATATCTGAAACACTGGTGCTGTCCATATCTACAATTTCTTCCTGCAGAAGGCCTGCATATCCCCGCATGATACCCTTTACTTTTAAACCTTCATGAATTGCCGTCCTTACAACCGCGCGGATTGCCGCATTCATGCCGGGCGCGTCACCTCCGCTGGTCAGTACGCCAATGGTTTTTACTTTCTTAGCCATAAAAATATGCCTCCCTCTCTGCGAGATTGTTCTTTACAATATAATTACGTATTTTCATAAGATTTTTCCTGGCTGAACGGTTACTATTTTAAAGCATTTTACATCGTTTAGCAATACCTATAATGGCTAAATTGTTAAATTTTTTTCAACAATCCGCACATTTTCTCCTCCAAAACAGTTTGTCAGCCGGTCTGTCAGTTGGTTTGTAATCCCCACTCTCCAGTTGGGCGGAAGAATTTTTTTTGCCCGTTCTTTTTCCAGATAGATCACCACTGCATCACCGCCTTCCGACTGTGAGAGAATTTCCAGCAGCTTCTGCTCTTTTCCATGATAATCTTCCATATCAGCAAATTTAACCCAGAGTTCTCTGGGGAGTTTTGAAAAGGGAATGGCTTTTTCCAGAATTAATTTTCCCACAGGTTCCTCTCCCAAAGACACCCTTCCCTGTATAAACAATCTGGCATCTTCTGTGAATAATTCTCTCTGGGATTCATAGTTTTTTGGAAATACCAGAACTTCCACTGAACCGGTGAGATCCTCAATGGTGAGAAACGCCATCACTTTTCCGGTTTTCGTAGTCTTTACTGTTTTATCTGTGACCATTCCTCCGATGGTAACATGCTGTCCATCCGAGAGAGCTGCCAGATTGGTCTCTTCATCCACCACAAAGTCCATGGCAGAAGCATTGGTATTTTTTTGCAGCGCTTTTGCATATGCTTCCAATGGATGACCACTGATATAAATGCCCAGAGTTTCCTTTTCGCCTGCCAGAATGTCTTCTTTGGTAAATTCTTCCACATCCGGAAACGTAATCTGAAAATCGGATTTTTCCGACTCGTCTGCAAAATCAAACAAACTCATCTGGCCGGCCATGGAATGTTTCTTTTCCCTGTTTTTATTGTCAATAATCTCCGGCCCCACCAGGATTTTCTGGCGTCGGCTGCCGGGAAGACAATCCAAGGCCCCGGATCGGATAAAGTTTTCCAGAGTCCTTTTATTGACTTCTTTATTGCTCATCCTATCCACAAAATCTTCCAGAGAGGAAAATTCTCCTCCCCGTTTTCTCTCTTCTACAATCAGTTCCACCACTGATTTTCCTATACTCTTAATGGCAGACAAGCCATATCGGATCGCTTCTCCATCTACGGAAAATCCGCTCTCCCCCCTGTTAATATCCGGGGGCAAAATAGCGATTCCCATCTGGCGGCAGGTCACGATATACTCCGAAAGCTTGGTGAGATTGTCCATCACCGAAGTCATAAGCGCTGCCATAAACTCTGCCGGATAATAATATTTTAAATAAGCCGTCTGATAGGAAACTACTGCATAAGCGGCTGCATGGGACTTATTAAAGGCATATTTTGCAAAATCAATCATTTCGTCATAAATGTGATTGGCAATTTTTTCATCAATGCCATTGGCCACGCAGCCCTTTACTCCCTCTTCGGGATTTCCGTATACAAAGTTCTGTCTCTCCTTTTCCATAACGGACGCTTTCTTTTTCGCCATGGCCCTGCGGACCAGATCGCTTCGCCCCAGAGTGTATCCGGCCAGATCCCTTACAATCTGCATAACCTGTTCCTGATAGACGATACAGCCGTAGGTTGGGCTTAAAATATGCTCCAGCTGAGGGCATTCATAGGTGATGGCATCCGGATTATTTTTCCCTTTTAAATATCGCGGGATAAAATCCATAGGGCCTGGACGATACAGGGAAATCCCTGCAATAATGTCCTCCAGACTTCCGGGTTTCAGTTCCTTCATAAAGCTTTTCATCCCGGAACTTTCCACCTGGAACACCCCTTCTGTCCGCCCGGTGCCGATAGAGTCCAACACCTGCTTGTCATTGTAGTCAATCCCGTCCATGTCAATGCGAATGCCCCTGTTTTTTTCCACCTGTTCGCAGGCATTCTGAATCACGGTCAGAGTCCTGAGTCCTAAAAAGTCCATTTTCAAAAGTCCCAGTTCTTCCAGGGTAGTCATGGTAAACTGGGTGGTAATGGTGCCGTCCGCCGCCTTGGAAAGGGGAACATATTCATCCACACTGGTGCGGCTGATCACCACTCCGGCAGCATGCATGGATGTATGTCTGGGAAGTCCTTCTAACCGCATGGCCATATCGATCAGGTATTTCACCTGATCATCGCTGCCATAGGCATCCCGCAGATCCGGGCTTTGCTTCAGCGCTTTTTCCAGGGTCATTCCCAAATCCCCGGGAATCATTTTGGCAATCGCGTCGCACTGGGCATATGGCAGATCCAGGACTCTTCCCACATCTCTGACAACACCCTTTGCTGCCAGAGTACCAAAGGTCACAATCTGGGCTACCTGATCCTTTCCGTACTTTTCTACTACATAGTCGATGACTTCCTGACGTCTCTCATAGCAGAAATCAATATCAATATCCGGCATGGATACCCGCTCCGGATTCAGAAAACGTTCAAAGAGCAGGCCGTACCGGATTGGGTCAATGTTTGTTATCTCCAACGCATACGACACCACGCTTCCGGCTGCAGAACCACGCCCCGGTCCAACGCTGATGCCATGGGATTTTGCAAAATGGATGAAATCCCACACTATCAGAAAATAGTCCACATACCCCATGGTATGGATGGTATCCAGTTCGTACATCATCCGCTCATGAAGACTTCCGTCATCATCCGGATACCGCTTTGCAAATCCCTCTTCACAGAGGTAATTTAAATAGGTCCAGGAATCATAACCTTCCGGAACCTGGTATTTTGGCAGCTTGGTCACGCCAAATTCAATCTCCACATTACATCTTTCTGCAATCTTGTGAGTATTTTCCAGCGCCTCCGGCGCATAGGGAAATAATTCCCTCATCTCGTCTTCGGATTTTAAATAGAACTTTTCCGCCTCGTACCGCATCCGGTTTTCATCCGTTACTTTTTTGCCAGTCTGAATGCACAGCAAAATATCATGGGCTTTCCAGTCTTCTTTAAACGTATAATGGCTGTCATTGCTGGCTATTAAATCAATCCCCAGTTCCTGGGAAATTCGTAAAAGTCCCTGGTTGACCTGTTTCTGAGACGGTATTCCATGATCCTGCAGTTCCAAAAAGAAATTGCCTTTCCCAAAAATATCCTGATAATGAAGAGCTGCTTTTTTTGCATCTTCATACATTCCCCGCATCAAATATCTGGGAATCTCACCGGCCAGGCAGGCGCTTGAAGCGATAATTCCCTCATGATACTGCTCCAGTACCTCATAATCCACTCTGGGTTTATAATAAAACCCCTCTACAAAGCCTTTGGACACAATTTTCATCAGATTCTGGTATCCCTGATTGTTTTCTGCCAGAAGCACCAGATGGTAATACCGATCCTCTCCGCTTACCGTCTCTCTGTCAAATCGGGACCCCGGCGATACGTAAATCTCGCATCCGATAATCGGCTTTACTCCCACTTCTTTGCAGGCGCGGTAAAAATCTATGACACCATACATAACACCATGATCGGTAATCGCCAGACTGTCCATGCCCAGCTCTTTTGCTCTGACAGCCAATTCTTTTATTTTGCTGGAACCGTCCAGCAGACTGTATTCTGTATGGACATGCAAATGTGTAAACGCCATTTTTTTCTCCTAAAAAGTACGACCGGCATAAAAAGCCGGCCGCCATTTTTCATTGTTTCCACTCTGGACGCTGTTATTTATCACTTAAATATGCTTCGATTTCGGCAATCGCTTTTTCCTCATCTGCTCCGTCTGCAGTTACGGTCACTTCCTCGCCAACAGAAATACCCAACGTCATCATTCCCATAATGCTTTTTGCATTGACCCGTTTCGTACCTGTCTCCACATAAATCTTGCTGTCATACTGACTTGCCACCTGTACCAGCATCGCAATCGGTCTGGCTTCCAGACCAGCTGTCAATTTAACCGTAATTGTCTTCCTTATCATAATTTTCCTCCTCATTTTTTAAGAACAGTTATTGCTCTGTCCTGTTTACAGCATTTTCCCTTAGTTCTTCGGCAATCGCACTCAGCTTCCTGAGCCGGTGATTTACGCCGGATTTCCCTACAGGGGGAACCAGAGTTTCTCCAAGTTCTTTTAAACTTGCATCAGGTCTTGCCAGGCGAAGCAGGGCAATCTCTTCTAAGTTCGACGGCAGACAGGAAAATCCTGCCGTATCGCGGATATAAATAATATCTTCCATCTGGCGCACTGCCGCAGACACCGTTTTGTTGATGTTGGCCGTCTCGCAGTTGACCTGGCGGTTGACCTGCCCCCGCATCCCTTTTACAATCCGGATATTTTCCAGTTCCATAAGGGAAAGAGGGGCTTCCATCACATTTAAAATATCTACAATCTGGCTGCCTTCTTTGATATATACTACAAAATACTTTTTGCGCGTCACCATTTTGGCGTCAATTCCAAACGTCCGGATAATCTCCTGCATCTGCTTCGCCCGTTCTTTACTGGGACACACAATCTCAAAATGGTAAAACTTTTCCGGATCACTGATGGAACCTGCTGCAAGAAAGGCGCCTCTTATAAAACTTCTGCGGCAGCATGGCTGCATCAGCAGCACATGACTGGCGGCCGGCGAATCCAGAATTTCTCCGTTTTCCTGTAAAATTCTGGAAGCCTGAAGCACCCTGAGCGCTTCCTCATGATCCTGAACGGCAACTGTATAAGTATGGCTTTTTTTTAAGAAAGCATTTCTTCTGATTGAAACATCCGCTCCTATATTAAATGTTTTTTTCAATAATGTAAAGCACTTTCTTGCAACTGCTCCATTTTCTGTATGAATTTTAATACGGCAGCGGTTATTTTCCGAAATCTGAATCCTGCCGCAGAAACTTAAAATTGCAGTCAGTTCACTGATCTGACAGTGACGGGCCGAACTTAGCTGTGCAGACAGTTCCTCCTTTACATTTGAAGAAAATGACATCTTTATCCCTTTCTTTTGCTGTCTTTTTCAATATCTCTGTGCTCTAATTTGACTCCCAAATCCTCTTTGGCCAAAAGGCGGCTGTAAATCTCTCTGGCAATGGTGACAGAGCGATGCTTTCCGCCAGTGCATCCCACTGCGATCACAAGCTGGTTTTTCCCCTCTGCCACATAATTGGGAATCAAAAAATCCAGCATATCGTAAACCTTTTCTAAAAAGATTTCTGCTGTCTGTCCTCTCTTTACGTACTCCTGAACCGGCACCTCTTCCCCTGTGTGCTGACGCAGTTCCTCTACATAGTAGGGATTGGGGAGAAACCGAACGTCAAATACCATATCTGCATCTGCCGGAATTCCGTATTTAAACCCAAAGGAAAGGACTGTAACAAAAAGATTCTGGTAATTCTGATGGTTAATAAAAATCTTTTCCAGTTCCTGACGAAGTTCTTTGGTAAGAAGCTGACTGGTATCAATAATATAATCCGCCTTATCTTTTAAAAATTCCAGTCTCCCCCGCTCTTTTGCAATTCCTTCATCAATCCGGCCCATCCCTGCCAGCGGATGCTTTCTGCGAGTCTCCTTATAACGCTTAATCAAAATCTGGTCGCCGGCATCCAAAAACAGGATTTCATATGGAGTCTTATCCCGATTCCATTCCTCTAAGGTATGATTCAGACTGGACAGTTCTTCTCCATTCCGGATATCAATTCCCAGCGCCACATTGCGAATATCTCCTGAACTTTCCATAATCAGTTCTGCAAAACGGTCTACCAATGAAATCGGCAGGTTATCCACACAGTAAAATCCCAAATCTTCCAGTATTTTTAATGCAATGGTCTTTCCTGCGCCGGACATGCCGGTTACGATTACCAATTTCATATGTTGTCTCCTCCAAATGTATGTTTAGCCTTCAACCGGAAAATCCCCCAGACGTTTTACTTCCATTTCCAGTTCCACACCGAATTTTTCTTTTACCTGTTCCTGAACCCGGCAGCAAAGCCTGTAAATATCAGATGAATCTGCGCCGCCCCGGTTAATCACAAAACCGCAGTGCTTTTCTGACACTTGCGCCCCTCCGACTGTAAATCCCTTTAATCCGGCTTCCTCAATCAGTTTACCTGCAAAATATCCTTCCGGCCGTTTAAAGGTACTGCCTGCGCTTGGATATTCCAGGGGCTGTTTCTCCCTGCGCCTTGCCCCATACTCATCCATTCTGGCCTTGATTTCACCTGCATCTCCCTCATCCAGCAAAAGTTCTGCAGACAACACAATATACTCTTTATTCTGTATACAGCTTTTCCGGTATCCCAGTTCCAGTTCTTCTGCCGGAATCTCTTTTATCTGTCCGTCTTTTGTCAATACGCGGACGGATTTTAATACCTGCTTCATCTCTCCACCGTATGCGCCTGCATTCATCACCACAGCGCCTCCCAGACTTCCGGGAATTCCGGCTGCAAACTCAAATCCGGTCAGGGAATGTTCTAACGCTGCCTTTGCAATCTTAAACAAAGAAGCGCCGGAACCGGCTGTGATCGTTCTGCCGGTCACTGTAATCCCGGACAGGCCCCTGGCTGTGGTAAGAATTACTCCCGGATAACCTTTATCACTGACCAGCAGATTACTCCCGTTTCCTAAAATATAACAAGGCATACTGTTTTTCCTGCAAAGTTCTGTCACAGCCCCAATCTCCTGTTCACAGGAAGGAGAAACAAAATAAGCCGCCGGTCCACCAGTCCGGAATGTGGTGTGCTTTTTCATCGGTTCGTTGGCAAGTACCCGGTCTGACCCTCCTGCTGCCTTAATTAAATCTGTTAAAAAATCAGCCATTCCTTCCTCCTTCTGCTGTTTTAAATCCCCTGTCTGCCAAGATTAGCCTGCACCCGATTGTACAGTTCTTTTGCCGCATTATACCCCATCTTTTTCTGTCTGTGATTTACCGCAGCAGACTCTACAATAATCGCCAGGTTGCGGCCTGGGCGAATGGGAATGGAATGACACACAACCCGGTTCCCCAAAAATTCTGTGTACTGATCTTCCAGTCCCAGTCTGTCATACTCTTTATCTTTATTCCAGTCTTCCAGTTTAATAACCATGTCAATAGACTGGGTGTCTTTTACGCTCTCAACGCCAAACAGAGTCTTTACATCTATAATTCCAATGCCCCGCAGTTCAATGAAGTGACGGGTAATATCCGGCGCACTCCCAATGAGAGTATCATCGCTGACTTTCCGCAGTTCCACTACATCGTCCGTCACCAGACGGTGTCCTCTCTTAATCAGTTCCAGAGCTGCCTCGCTTTTTCCAATGCCGCTTTCTCCCATAATCAGAACGCCCTCGCCAAATACATCTACCAGAACGCCATGGATGCTGATACAGGGCGCCAGCTTTACATTGAGCCAGCGAATCACTTCCGCCATCAAATCAGACGTGGATTTACCGGAAACCAGACAGGGGACCCCATAGTGATTGGCCATCTCCAGCATATCCTCGTCCGGTCCCATATTGCGGCTGTAAATCAGGCAGGGGATCTGGCAGGCCAACAGCCTGTCGTAAATCTCTCTCTTGCGCTCTGCACTCAGTGTATTTAAATAAGCCTGTTCCACAAATCCGATAATCTGAACCCGTTCATTATCAAAATGCTCAAAAAATCCAGTGAGCTGAAGCGCTGGACGGTTCACATCCGGATGGGACACCACGATTTTATCTGTGTCAATCTCAGGGGTCATGTTCTGCAAATTCAGTTTGTTAATAATCTCAGTAATCGTTACACCATACATGCTTCATTCTCCTTTACTTCCATTTTGTGCGCATTATAAGTATACAGGCTTTCTATGGGGTTTGACAAGCAGGTTTTCGGAAAAATTCATAAACCGCTTCTGCGGCCTGCCGATTCATTCCCGGCACATCCAGCAATTCTTCCACAGATGCCTGCTGAATCTTTTCAATTTCTTTAAATGTCCGCATAAGAGCCTTTCTCCTGGACGGTCCGATTCCGTTTATATCATCTAAAATCGACTTCACCTGACTTTTGCTTCTCAAACTTCTGTGGTACTCTATGGCAAACCGATGGGCCTCGTCTTGGATTCGGGTAATCAGCCGAAATCCTTCTGAATGCCGGTCAATGGGGATTTCCTCATTGTTATAGTAAAGTCCTCTGGTTCTGTGATTATCGTCTTTTACCATGCCGCAGACCGGAATGGAAAGTTCCAGCTGCTCCAGAACTTTAAGGGCAATATTGACCTGTCCTTTTCCGCCGTCCATCATAATCAGATCCGGAAAACGGGTAAAGCTGCCAAAGGATATATCCATTCCCTTTTCTTTTAATTCCCTGGCTTCCTCAATGCCATGGGAAAACCGCCTGGTCAGCACCTCTTCCATAGAAGCATAATCGTTGGGCCCCTGGACCGTGCGGATACGGAATTTCCGGTAATCGCTGCGCTTGGGCTTTCCGTTTTCGTAGACAATCATGGAACCCACAGACTCTACACCACTGATATTGGAAATATCAAAGGCTTCTATCCGGCTGATTTTGGGAATGCCAATTAAACTTCCCACCTGATTCATGGCCCCAATCGTCCGCAGTTCCTCCCGTTTGATCTGTTCGGAATCCTGAATCAAAACCATAGAGGCATTTTTGGCCGCCAATTCAACCAACCGCTCTTTTTCTCCTTTGATGGGCACTGTAATATGGACTTTCTGTCCCCGTTTGGCGCTTAACCACCGGACTAAAATTTCTTCATCCTCCAGGGGCGCCTGTACCCAGAGTTCTCTTGGAATAAAAGGTGTTCCTGCATAAAACTGTTTGACAAAGCTGGTGAGAATCGCTCCCTTTTCTTCATCCACAGCCACTGACAGACGGAAATGATCTCTTCCGATCAGTTTTCCCTCCCGGACAAAAAATACCTGCACCACTGCATCTTCCCCGGCCTTTGCCATGGCGATAATGTCTCTGTCCTCCATGTTGTGGCTGGTAATTTTCTGCTTTTGAGCCACATGTCTGACACTGGTCAGTAAATCCCGGTACTCTATGGCCTTTTCAAAATCCATATTGTCAGAAGCTTCCATCATTTTGGCTTCCAGAGATTTTACAATCGGTTCAAAATTGCCGCTTAAAAACTCCAGGGCCTGGTTAAAATTAGCCCGGTACTCTTCTTTGCTGATATACCCCTGACAGGGCGCCTGGCACTGTTTAATGTGATAATTTAAGCAGGGTCTTTCTTTCCCTTCATCTCTGGGAAGCACCCTCTGACAGGTCCGGATCTGGTACAGTTTGCACACCAGATCCAGCGTATCTTTTACCGCCCCCGAACTGGTGTAAGGCCCAAAATACCGGCTTTTATCCCGTTTCATAGTCCTGGCAAACTGCAGTCTCGGATAGTCCTCATATACGGTTGCCCGAATGTAGGGATAGCTTTTATCATCTTTCAGCATGGTATTGTACCTGGGCCTGTATTCTTTGATTAAATTACATTCCAGTACCAAAGCTTCCATCTCGGAATCTGTAATAATATACTCAAATCTGGCAATCCGGGAAACCATCTGCTCAATCTTGGCTGTCTTATTGCGGCTGCTCTGAAAATACTGACGCACCCGGTTTTTTAAGCTTACTGCCTTTCCCACATAGATGATCTCGTCTCTTGCATCATGCATCAGATATACTCCAGGCTGAGCCGGAAGCTTTTTTAATTCTTCTTCAATGTCAAAAACCATATATCCTCCAAAACCTAAAAGTACAGCCGGCTTTTATCGCAGCCGGCTTCCGTCATACTTCTGTCTTGTCTTTAGTGTTTTGATAAGCCAGGACAGCTGGCTGTCCAAATCTCCCGCAGACGGCGGCAAATCCAGCGCTACATACAAACTGTCCAGTTCTTTCTGCCCCACATGTCCTCCCATGCGCTTTAGCACTTCTAACTGTTTTTCCAAATCTTCTGCTTCCAGAAATTCCATCAGAAGTGGATTGGGCTGTTCTCCATCTTCCTCTTTTACATCTGATTCCCAATCCGGCTCTTCCATCTCTTTTCCAATTTTCTCAATCTGAAAACGCATCTGCTGCACAGCATCCGGATATTTCTCTTTGTCTACCGGACTGTTAAACATGGAAAGGGGTCTTGCATATACTTTAAAATCCCCGTAAAGAGCCTGATAGATTACCAGACTCTCCCCTGTCTCAGTATGCTTTGCAACTGTTACAATCTGGTACAGACGGCCTTTAAAATGGCGGTAAATCTCTCCCGGCCGGGGAAATTGTTCTGCATACTCCATCTATCTCCATCCTTTCACCTGTCAGTTCTCTTTTAGCCAACTGTCCCTGCTTCCACAGTTCCCAAAGCTTCTGTCTCTGAAACGCTCTCTGCTTCAAGAGCTGCTCTGGACTCTGCAATGGCTGTCTCCTCTGCGGCTGCCGCCTCCGGCGTTAAAAGCCCGCCATAGTGATAGCGGTTGGCCGCACTCCATAAAATCCACTCATCATAACCGGCATCATAAACCGCCTGAATCTGTGCCCGGATTTCCGCATCTCCATAAGGGATATAATGTTCCAGATAGGAGGCCGTAAAATCCTGAAGCCAGGGACGTACTACTGCCTGATGCTCTCCTTCTTTTTCAAACTTTTTCAGTTCTTCTCTGGACCCTTTTAACGCTCCTAAAATGGTCTCATAAGGTTTGGTGTCCGGATAATCTACGCCAAAATTGCCGTTGCCGTAATGGGACGGGTAAATCATAGGACAGATATAATCCAGGCAGGAAGACATCTCTCCATAATTCTGCCCCACAATCCTGGCATCTGTGGGACTGTTTATAATGGTGCCAAATACGTCTGCGGACACAAAAAGTCCCTCTTTTGTCAGTTCTTCATAGGCATACTGAATAAATTCCTGAATAATCTGGTTTTTGTCCCTGCCCTGTGTATCTGCCTCCTCAAAGACCACTCCGTCCATGCCCCGCTCTGTACAGAACCGGACATAATCAAACTGGATCTCGTCAAACCCGGCCTCTCCGGCTTTTTTCCCGATCTCTATCAGATAATCCCACACTTCTTTTTTATATGGGTTTACCCATGCCTGGCCTTTATTGTCCTTATAGATACTGCCGTCTGCTAATTTCAGACACCAGTCCGGCTTCTTCTCTGCCAGATAGGGATCTCTGAATGCCGGAATCCGGGCAATCATATAAATGCCATGTTCCTTCAGCTTTCTGGACAGTCCCTCCATATCGCTGATATAGGTTTTTACTGCCTCAATTTCATTGACCACAGGGCTGTCCATCTCAAAGGTAACATTTCCGAAGTCGTCTTTGACATCAATGACTACGGCATTTAACTCTGTCTGATCCAGATAGCCGATGATTTCATCCATCCGCTCCTGGGAACCTGCGCTGTTGGCCGTCAGATAGATCCCCTTTACTTTTACCGGCGTCCTTTCCGGCGTATTGCTGATGCAGATCATATCCTCCTGTTTTGCCCCGGATTCTAAACAGTCTTCTTTGGCATCTTCTTCCGGTAACGCACTGTCCGTCTCTGTCTCCCCCGCACTCTCTTTCTCCTTATCCACCTGAGATTGTCCGTCCGTTGTTTCTGCCAAGTCCATGATAGGCTCATATCGCCTGCATCCTGCCAGACATACCAAACAAAGCAGGAGGCAGAGCAGAAGCCTGATTGTCTTCTTCATAAAATATCCTCTTTTTCTTTCTAAGTTGCTAACAGCCGTACCCTCTATGATAATGGTTATTCTACCACATTTTATGGGATTCGCCAAGCTTTTTGACAGATTCAGGCCGCTCTGCCCCCACATTGAATGGATTTTCCCATTTTTTTTAAATAGTTCTGGTTTCTTTTTTACATTGTGGTATAATAGTTCTTGTCATCAATCTCAGGATTGGTGACATTACACTTTCACATCCATGAAGAGGAGATTTCTTATCATATGAAAATCGGATTTGACAACAACAAATACCTTGCAATGCAGTCCCAGCACATTCGGGAACGGATCGGCCAGTTTGGAGATAAGCTTTACCTGGAGTTTGGAGGCAAGCTTTTTGATGATTACCACGCTTCCCGCGTCCTGCCCGGTTTTGAGCCGGACAGTAAGCTTCGGATGCTGCTTCAATTAGCCGATCAGGCTGAAATTCTGATTGCCATCAGCGCTGCAGATATTGAAAAAAATAAAGTCCGCGGGGATTTAGGCATTACCTATGATGTAGATGTTCTCCGATTAATCCAGGAATATACAGACAAGGGGCTGTATGTGGGCAGCGTTGTCATTACCCAGTATTCCGGCCAGTCCAGCGCCGACCAGTTTAAAGCCAAGCTGGAGCACATGGGCATACGGGTTTACCGCCACTATATTATTGAAGGCTATCCCAGCAACGTACCCTTAATTGTCAGTGATGACGGCTATGGAAAAAATGACTATATTGAAACTTCCAAACCCCTGGTTATCATCACTGCTCCAGGGCCCGGCAGCGGAAAAATGGCCACCTGCCTGTCTCAGCTCTACCATGAAAATAAACGGGGAATCAAGGCAGGATATGCCAAATTTGAGACGTTTCCCATCTGGAATCTGCCTTTAAAACATCCGGTTAATTTGGCTTACGAGGCCGCCACTGCTGATTTAAATGATGTAAATATGATTGATCCCTTCCATCTGGAAGCTTATGGAACAACCACTGTCAATTACAATCGGGATGTAGAGATTTTCCCGGTTCTCAATGCGATTTTTGAGGGCATTTACGGAGAAAGTCCTTATAAATCTCCCACCGATATGGGCGTCAATATGGTAGGTAACTGCATTATTGACGATGAAGTCTGCTGCGAGGCTTCCCGCCAGGAAATCATCCGCAGGTATTATGAGGCTTTAACCCGTCTGGTCCATGAGGAGACAGCCAGAGAAGAAGTTTATAAAATCGAACTTTTAATGAAACAGGCAAAAACCAGTCCGGAAATGCGTTCTGTCGTTGCTCCCTGCAAAAAGCTGGCTGAAACGCTGAAGGCTCCTGCTGCTGCCATGGAATTAGATGACGGCACGATTGTTACCGGCAAAACCAGCAATCTGCTGGGCGCTTCTGCTGCCCTTCTTTTAAACGCAATCAAGGTGCTTGGCAATATTCCTCATGATATTCATTTAATTGCTCCTTCTGCCATCGAGCCGATTCAGACTTTAAAGACCAATTATCTGGGCAGCAAAAACCCAAGGCTTCATACGGATGAAGTTTTGATTGCCCTGTCCATGTGCGCTGCCACAGACCGCAATGCTCAAGTTGCTTTGGAGCAGCTCTCCAAGCTTCGCGGCTGTCAGGTCCATACCTCTGTTATGCTCTCTTCTGTCGATATTAACATGTTCAAAAAATTAGGGATTCAGCTGACCTCTGAACCTATCTATGAGCACAAAAAAATTTATCATTAAAAACGTCAAATCGCTTTTCAACACTTATGCAGCAAAAAAGGAAACCGTTATCCGCCCTCTCACAAAAGGGCGATAACGGTTTCCTTTTTATAACTATAAAAGAATCTCTTCCAGACTTCTCTTTGGCACGTAATGCACCTGATGGATGTCCCGGTAATACCGGGTATCTCCCTCTTCCCCGACTGGAACTACTACTACCTGCTCTTTTGGCTTTCCAAGAGCCAAAACCAGGCTGATGTGGTACCTTTCGGGATCAATCTCCAGGGTTTTGGAAAGCCTGGAGCGATTAATACTTCCAATCATACAGCCGCCCAGCCCTTTTTCTGCAGCTCCCAGCATAATCGTCTGAGCGGCAATTCCTTCGTCCCACATCTTATTTTTTGCAATCTTCTCATCGCACAAAATAACAATATAAGCCGAAGGGCGTTCCCCTTCTTCTGGTCCGTCCCAGTCTGTCAGTGCAGCTGCCCAGGTAAGGCTAGGATAAATTCGGGCGCACGCAGCTTCCTCTGTAACCAGGCAGTATTTTAAAGCCTGACTGTTGGCAGTAGAACCGGCCATTCTGGCCAAATCCACCAATTCCTTTAATGTCTCCTCAGAAATCCGTTCTTCCTGATAAAACCGGCGGTAAGAACGATTTTTCTCTACTAACTCTTTTAACATGTCTCATTCTCCTGATTCTCGTCTGCCTGAACCTTGCGGAAAATCTCCATAAATTCTTTTCCGGTAATGGTTTCTTTTTCAATCAGGAACTCTGCAATCTTGTCCAGCGCTTTCCGATTTTCCAGCAAAAGACGCTTTGCCTCCTCATAGGAACGCTTTAAGATAGCCATCACTTCCTGGTCAATCTCCGCAGCAGTGGCATCACCGCAGTTTAATACGGTACGGCCGCTTAAATACATATCTTCCTGAGTCGCCAGACCCATAAGGCCGAATCGATCCGACATACCGTACTGGGTTACCATAGCTCTTGCAATCTTGGTGGCCTTTTCAATATCATTGGCTGCGCCGGTAGTAACAGTATCAAATACAATTTCTTCTGCAGCCCGGCCTGCCAGAAAACCTACCAGCATTGCATTGATTTCCTTTTTGGTATTGAGGAACTTTTCCTCTTCCGGGACCTGCATCACATATCCCAGTGCTCCCATAGTCCTTGGAACAATGGTAATCTTCTGAACCGGCTCCGCATCTTTCTGAAGGGCGCTGACCAGCGCATGGCCCACTTCATGGTAAGAAACAATCCTTCTTTCTTCCTTGCTCAAAATCCTGTCTTTCTTTTCCTTACCTACTAATACGACTTCCACTGCCTCAAAAAGATCCTTTTGAGACACTGCCTGTCTTCCATTTTTAACTGCATTAATGGCAGCTTCATTCATCATATTGGCCAAATCTGCACCCACTGCTCCGGAAGTTGCCAGAGCAATCTCTTCAAAGTCCACGCTTTCATCTAAAAGCACATCTTTGGAATGAACCTTTAAAATGTTTACACGTCCCTTTAAATCCGGCTTGTCTACCACAATTCTTCTGTCAAAACGTCCCGGACGAAGAAGGGCCGGGTCCAGAATCTCCGGGCGGTTGGTAGCTCCCAGCACCAGAAGTCCTTTGGAAGAATCAAAACCGTCCATCTCAGAAAGCAGCTGGTTTAAGGTCTGCTCTCTCTCATCATTGCCTCCGCCGAATTTGGTATCGCGGCTTTTTCCAATCGCATCAATTTCATCAATAAACACAATACAGGGAGCGGACTGCTGCGCCTGCTTAAACAGATCTCTTACCCTGGACGCACCTACGCCCACGAACATTTCCACAAAATCCGATCCGGACAGGGAATAAAATGGTACCTGTGCCTCTCCGGCCACTGCCTTTGCAAGCAGCGTTTTACCAGTTCCCGGAGGGCCTACTAAGAGTGCACCCTTGGGAAGTTTAGCACCAATCTGGGTATATTTTGCAGGATTGTGCAGGAAATCCACGATCTCAGTCAGGGATTCCTTTGCCTCGTCCTCGCCGGCCACATCTTTAAAGGTAATACCGGTTTCCTTCTGAACATAAACCTTGGCATTGCTCTTTCCAACGCCCATGATGCCTCCGCCGCCCATACGGCGCATCATAAAGTTCATAAACACTACAATAATAATAAATGGAATGACAAAACTGATAATCGATTCTAAAATAATGCTGGAATCCGTCTTCTGCTCCTTGATATCCACTCCATTTTCTAAAAGGCGCTCTGTATTGTTATAATCTGTAGGCACCTTTACTGTATAGTAACGGATCAGCTGAGAATATTCTGTAGCTTCTTTCTTTGGATAAATGGTAATCTCGGAGTTGCCGATAAGGACTGCTTCCACCTTGCCGTCTTCTACCATCTCCACATATTGGGTATAAGAAAGTTCTTCAGTTGAATTTTTTGTGACCATATCCCGCATCAGCGTAATGACCATCAGCGTAATGACTGCCGCAACCACCAGTACCAATATGGTCTGGCCATTTGGCGACATCTTGCCGTTGTTATTATCCTGATTGTTGTTGTTTTCCATACGTACTTACTCTCCTTCTGAAAAAACGCATTTAAGCGCCTATTCTATCCCATTATAATGTTAGTCTCTCCATAAATCAAGAAAAACCACTGTAAAATTTGTAAAAACTTCAGGAAAATTTCCCGCTGTTCTGGCCATACTAATGAAAAAGGAGGCAATGCCATGAATCATTCCAAACAAAATCCTATTTCTTACCGCGAACACGAGGATAACGGCAAAATACAGGCCTGTTCTGCCATGGACTGCACCGGATTAATTCCTGCTCTGCCTGAAGATGAAGATCAGCTTATGGCCTATGAAGAATTATACCCGTTTTTAGCAGACGGCAGCGGCCTTTCCGAAAAAATCCGCTGATCGGGAGAATCTGCCTCTGAACGCTTTTTTCGGATGCCTGGCAGCTTATTAAAAGGGAGACCTTCGCTGAAAAGTCTCCCTTTTTTCACTGCTGCTCTTCTTTTAATCCGGCCTCTTCTTCTAAAATCGCCCAGATTTCTTCCCGTCCCTGTTTGGTTTCAGCAGAAAACGGAATCAGAATATCTTCTTTTTTCATCCCCAGCCCCTGGCGGATCTGTTTTACCTGCTTTGCCACCTGGCTCCGCTTTAATTTATCCAGTTTTGTGGCAATAATGATGGGCTGATAACCATTGTGAATAATCCAATCGTACATCAGCCTGTCATTTTCAGAAGGGTCATGGCGGATGTCCACCAGCAGAAATACCTTTTTCAGCATAGCGGATCTGTGCAAATAATTTTCAATCATCTTCCCCCACTTCGCCTTTTCTTCCAATGACACTTTTGCATATCCGTATCCCGGCAGGTCCACATAATACAAGTCGTCATTAATCCGATAAAAATTAATAGTCTGGGTCTTCCCCGGCTGAGAGGAAGTTCTTGCATAAGACTTTCGGTTCATCAGCGCATTGATTAAAGATGATTTTCCTACATTGGACTTTCCTGCAAAGGCAAACTCCGGAAGAGTATTTTCCGGAAGCTTGCTTTTAATGCCGCAGACTGTCTCCAGATTTACATTTTTAATAATCATGCCAATGCCTCCTCTAACACCTCTTCCATGGTTTTTACAAATATGATGTCCAGTCCCTTGGTGATTTCTCTGGAAAGTTCTGCAATATCCGGCTGATTTTTATCCGGCACCAGAACTGTCTTTATGTGAGCCATTTTGGCTGCCAGAATCTTTTCTTTTAAACCGCCTATGGGAAGGACCCTGCCGCGAAGAGTAATCTCGCCGGTCATAGCCACTTTTGCCTTAACTGGACGTTCTAAAACAGCAGACAGCATGGCAGTTGCCATGGTAATGCCCGCAGAGGGACCATCTTTTGGCACTGCTCCCTCCGGAATGTGGATGTGGATATCATGCTTTTCAAAATAGTCGTCTGCTACTTTGTACTTTGGAGCCGCGGAACGGATGTAAGTAAGAGCAGCCTGGGCAGATTCCTTCATCACGTCTCCCAGTTGACCGGTAAGCTGAAGATTTCCCTTTCCGGGCATGACGTTTACCTCGATCTGCAGAGTATCTCCCCCTACGCTGGTCCAGGCAAGACCACGTACAATGCCAATTTCGTCAGTCGCATTGGCATCTTCAAAGGAAATCCGTTCCTTGCCCAGATATTTTTCCAGACTGGACTCAGTAATACGGATGGTCTGCTTTTTATTTTCTAGAAATTCTCTTGCAGCCTTTCGATATAAATCCCCAATCCTCCGCTCTAGGTTTCTTACGCCTGCTTCCCTGGTATAGTTGTGAATGACCTTTTCCAGGGCCTTGTCAGAAATAGATACCTGCTCTTTTGTCAGACCGTTTCTTTCCATCTGCTTTTTCATCAGGAAATTCTTTGCAATATGGAATTTTTCATTTTCTGTGTAGCTGGTGATCTCGATTACTTCCATCCGGTCCAGCAGCGGTCCCGGAATGGTCTGAGTTGTATTCGCTGTGGCGATAAACATGACCTGGGATAAATCAATGGGCAATTCTACATAATGATCCCTGAATTTTACATTCTGTTCACCGTCTAAAACCTCCAGCAGTGCAGAGGAAGTGTCTCCTTTGTAGTCGCTGCTGACCTTATCAATCTCATCCAGCAGCATCAGCGGGTTACTGACTCCTGCCTGCCTTAATCCATCTGCCAGGCGTCCCGGCATTGCTCCCACATAAGTCCTTCTGTGTCCCCGGATCTCCGCCTCGTCCCTGACGCCGCCTAAACTGATGCGGACATACTTTTTATTGAGAGCTCTGGCTACTGAACGGGCAATCGAAGTCTTTCCAGTTCCCGGAGGTCCTACCAGACAAAGAATCGGACTTACACCCTTTTCTGTCAGCGTCCGGACTGCCAGATACTCTAAAATCCTGTCTTTCACTTTTTCCAGGCCGTAATGATCCTCATTGAGCACCTCTTTTGCATGGACAATGTCATTGTTGTCCCTGGAAGCCTTTTTCCATGGCAAATCCAGCAATGTTTCAATATATGTGCGGCTCACATTGCTTTCCGGGCTGCTGGAGGGAATGGATTTTAATCTTCCTATTTCCTTTGTAATCTTGTCTTTTACTTCTTTATCTGCCTTTAAACTTTTCAGCCGCTTTTCATACTCTTCTGCGTCAGACTCTGTGCTGCCTTCTCCCAGTTCTTCCCGAATAATCCGAAGCTGTTCTCTTAAAATATAATCTTTCTGATTTTTGCTTACCGCAGCCCGAACTTTTTCCTGCAGATCCTTTTTAATCCGCAGAATCTCCAGTTCGGAAATCAGTATTTTGAGCACCCGTTCATACCGTTCTTCCAAATCCAGGCTTTCCAGCACTTCCTGGCGCATGGTGTACTCCCAGGGCATCTGGATTGCCACCTGATCTAACAGTTCGCTTAAATCTTCTATTACCATCAGGCCGGGTAAAAGTTCTTTGGCTATCCGGGCACTTTCCCCTCCAAACTCTTCCAGTTTATCTTTGATTACGCGAACCATAGCCTCCTCGGCAGCAAAGGGAATATCTCCCCTTTCGTCTTCTGTCAATTGGATTTCTCCAATCAGAGCCGGCTCTGTGCTGTCAAAGTTCAGCAGGATTCCCTTTTGTTCGCCTTCCACCATTACGCGAATGACTCCGTCAGGAAGTTTTACCAACTGCTTAATCTTTGCAACACAGCCCACATGGTATAAATCTTCAATGGATGGCTCTGACACTTCTGTCTGGCGCTGGGCCACCAGAAAAGCCTGCTGCTCTCCCACCATTGCTTTTTCCATTGCCGCTTTTGATTTTGCTCTGCTGATATCAAAATGAACCATCATTTTGGGAAGGACTGCAAGCCCCCGCAGTGCAATCACCGGCATGGTAATGGTTCTGTCTTCCATTTTCATTCCTCCTCATGCAATTCTTTCCTGTAGCTGAAAAAGGCCATTGCATATTTTTACATCTATGCAACAGCCCTCCGCTGGGAGTAATTTATGCAATCTCTCCGGTTTTATCTTTTTTTAGTCTGGATGTCATCTTTCTCGGAACCGCGGTATCGCGGTAAACAATCTCCGGCTGGCCGTTCCCCTCAATTACATCCTTGGTAATGGTACAGATTCCAATAGTATCATCGGAAGGAATCTCGTACATTATATCCGTCATCACCTTTTCAATAATTGCGCGGAGACCTCTGGCTCCGGTCTTTCTCTCTACCGCTTCCTTAGCGATTGCCAAAAGAGCATCCTCTGTAAATTCCAGCTTTACATCATCTAACTCAAACAGCTTTTCATACTGCTTTGTCAAGGCATTCTTAGGCTCTGACAAAATCTTTACTAAAGCCTTTTCGTCCAGAAGTCTTAAAGATACCACTACTGGAACACGTCCGATAAACTCCGGAATCAAACCATACTTGGTCAAATCCTGAGGCATTACCTTAAGCAGCAAATCATCTAAATCCCGCTTGCTCTTGTCCACAATTTCTGCATTAAATCCAATGGAACTGGTGCTCAAACGGTTCTCAATAATCTTTTCCAAACCATCAAAAGCGCCTCCGCAGATAAACAGAATATTGGTTGTGTCAATCTGTAAAAGTTCCTGATGAGGATGCTTTCTGCCGCCCTGGGGAGGAACGCTGGCAACAGTTCCCTCCAGAATCTTTAACAGGGCCTGCTGAACTCCCTCGCCGGATACGTCTCTGGTAATGGATACATTTTCAGACTTCTTGGTAATCTTATCGATCTCATCAATGTAGATAATTCCGTACTCGGCTTTTGTAATGTCGTAATCCGCCGCCTGAATCAGTTTCAGAAGGATATTTTCCACATCCTCGCCTACATATCCGGCCTCTGTCAGGGCTGTCGCATCTGCAATGGCAAACGGAACTCCTAAAATTTTTGCAAGAGTCTGAGCCAGATAGGTCTTTCCGGAACCGGTAGGTCCCAGCATTAAAATATTGCTTTTCTGAACCTCTACATCCATCTTCTTTCTGGATGTGATTCTCTTATAATGATTATAAACTGCTACTGAAAGAACTTTTTTTGCCTCATCCTGTCCGATTACATACTCGTCTAAAAATTCTTTCAGTTCCTTAGGCTTAAGCAGGTTAATATCATCCAGTTCTGACGGAATATCCGCCTGCTCTCCTAACTCTTCTTCTAAAATCTCGCCGCAAAGCTCAATACATTCATCACAGATAAATACATTGTTAGATCCGGCAATTAATTTTCTCACCTGATCCTGGGTCTTGCCGCAAAAAGAGCAGCGCACCTTATCATCTGGTCTGATTGGCATATTTCCACCTTTCCTTAACTGGCCAGTTAATGATTTGCAATCACTGCGTCTACCAGACCATATTCCTTGGCC
This sequence comes from uncultured Lachnospiraceae bacterium, assembly GCA_963557065.1. Classification (GTDB taxonomy): domain Bacteria; phylum Bacillota; class Clostridia; order Lachnospirales; family Lachnospiraceae; genus UMGS1370. The sequence goes on from CAUWCT010000050.1 coordinate 26,268, forward strand.
TCCAGAGCGCTCATATAATTGTCGCGCTCGGTATCCCGCTCAATCACTTCTATTGGCTGTCCGGTATTGGCCGCTAATATCTCATTTAATTTCTTTTTGGTTCTTAAAATATGATCTGCCACAATCTTGATGTCTGTCGCCTGCCCCTGGGCGCCGCCGGAAGGCTGGTGAATCATAATCTCCGCATTGGGAAGCGCAAATCTCTTTCCCTTTGCGCCGCTGGACAGTAGAAATGCGCCCATGCTGGCTGCCATGCCGATGCAGACTGTGGACACGTCGCATTTGATATAATTCATGGTGTCATAGATCGCCATACCGGCTGTGACAGAACCACCAGGGCTGTTGATATAAAAATTAATATCCTTTCCAGGATCCTCAGACTCCAAAAATAAAAGCTGAGCCACAACCAAGCTGGCAGTTACATCATTTACTTCCTCGCCCAGAAATACAATTCTGTCCTTTAACAGGCGGGAATAAATATCATAGGAGCGCTCACCCCTGCTGGTCGCTTCAATGACATAAGGCACTAAACTCATCTTTTTACTCCTTTCTTTTGGCTGCAAATTATCTGCTGCCGCCAAACATAACCGGGGAACAAGCATTAGCCCCAGCCTCATCAAATAACAGGAAGTTGCAGGCAGGAGTTTCCCAAAACTGTGGCCCCCTATTCTGCAACTTCTCCATCTGGTATTTCAGACCTAAACCGCAGGCAATTAAACCAGTTTTGCCTCTCTTACCAGGAAGTCTACTGCTTCCTGAACAGCCAGATCTTTCTTCATCTGTTCTTTTTCAAACTCGCCCATATACTCTTTCAGCTTGTCAGCTTCCATCTTGTAAGCGTCAGCCATCTTCTGGATTTCTTCATCAATGCGCTCGTCAGAAACCTGAATATTTTCAGCAGCAGCTACTGCCTCTAATACCAGTCTGGTCTGGATTCTGCGCACTGCCTGAGGCTTCATCTGCTCCTTTAAAGTCTCGATGGTCATGCCGGTATACTTCATATACTGATCGAAAGAAATACCCTGGCTCTGCATTCTCTGTGCAGTATCCTGAAGCATGTTCATAACTTCATTGTCAACCATCGCGTCTGGAAGCTCCATGGATGCGTTGGCAACAACTTTTTCTACTACATGGTTCTCGTTTTCAGTTTCCGCTGCCTTTTCTTTCTTCTCAGCCAGCTTCTTGCGGGTATCTTCTTTGTACTCATCTAATGTCTCAAACTCGGAAACTTCGCTTGCAAACTCGTCATTTAGTTCAGGAAGTTCTTTGACTTTGATCTCTTTTACAGTTACCTTAAATACAGCAGGCTTATCTGCTAATTCCTTTGCATGGTATTCTGCCGGGAATGTTACGTTTACTTCGCACTCTTCGCCGATCTTTTTGCCGATTAACTGTTCTTCAAAGGTATCAATAAAGGAATGAGATCCAATAGTCAGAGGGTAATCGGTACCCTGACCGCCGTCAAATGCCTTGCCGTCAATAAATCCCTCAAAATCAATAATGGTCTGATCACCATCTGCAACCGGTCTGTCCTCTACTGCAACCAGTCTTGCATTCTGATCCTGAACTTTTTTCAGTTCTTTCTCTACGTCTTCATCGGTAACAGAAGCGTCTGCCTTCTCTACCTCAACTCCTTTATACTCACCTAAGGTAACTTCCGGCTTTACTGCTACTGTAGCAGTATAAATGAAATCCTTGCCCTTTTCAATCTGGGTAATGTCAATCTCCGGTCTGGAAACGATCTCCAGTCCGCTTTCTTTCATGGCATCCGGATAGCTTGCATCAATGGCATCATTTGCTGCATCCTCGTAAAATACGCCTGTTCCGTACATCTTTTCAATCATGGCCTGCGGAGCCTTTCCTTTACGGAAACCTGGGATGTTGAATCTGTTTTTATTTTTGTCATAGGCTGCCTTGATTGCCTTATCGAACTGCTCAGCTGGTACTTCAACGGTCAGCTTTGCCATGTTCTTTTCTAACTTTTCTACTTGTAAACTCATAGTATGGGTTCCTCCTTGAATAATATGTGAACCGCCATTTCTCCACAGGGCGTTACACTTCAAGGTACGATTATATCATAAGAATTTCGTAAATGCCAGTATTATTTTATTTTTCAGCAGATTTTTTGTAACAACTCAGCCATGCGAAGATCCAGACAGAAACGGATGCCAAAAGGATGTTTCTGTCTGGATGGCTCTCTGTGCACGTATGCTACCTTGGCGCAATTTTAAAACTTACTGTCAGATGGGCCTCTATTTCCAGTTCTCCCGGTTCTACACTCATAGAGGAAGTATCTGCCATCAGCGCTTCTGCCTCTTCTACTGCTGCTGCATTGGCTTTTGCATAACGGGCAGTCGGATTTTCCTCCCGTTCATTAATACTTTTTACCTCTAACACCTGGAATCCGCCGGCTTCTCCCATCGCTTCCGCCTTCGTCTGGGCAGCTTCCACCGCCTTCTTTAATGCTTCCCCATAAACTGCATCATAATCACTGCACAGGTATTTCACATAATCAATAGAACTGACTCCTGCTCCCACTGCTCCTCCTAACACACCCCCAACTGTTTCAATCGGAACACCGGATACGGTTATCTGCGTATTCATCTCGTATCCCACTGTGATCTGCTCTCCATCATCCGTCCATTTGTACTTGGGAGACAGATTATAGCCGGATGTCTGAATGGCTCCCTCTTCGATCCCCTGGGATTTCAAATATTCCAGAGTTCTGCTTAAAGATTCCTCATTTTTCTGCTGGCACACTGCTGCTTCTGCATCCTCTGTACGGACACTTAAAGACACTTCCGCCACATCCGGAACTGCTGTTACCGAAGCAATACTCTCCACCGTTACCTGACCGCCATCCTCTTCCTGATACTGTCGGATAGCCAGTTCATTGGGAACCACAACTTCTGTCGGAGTTCCTGCGCTGCACCCGGCTATGGATACTGCTGCCAGACACAGGAGTGATGCTGCATATGCTTTTTTCCCCTTCATATAAAAACCTCCTTAATATGGCTGTATTTCTACTTCCATTATAAGGAGATTTTTATCTTTTTGTTTTTCTTTTCTCTTAAAAAGTGTTTACAACTTTAGAAATCTGCTAAAGTTTCTTCAACCGGATTTGTTTCTGCCACGCTTTCTTCCTCCGATGTCTCCGGTTCCTCTGTCTGCTCTGCTTCCTCTATCTTCTCCGATTCCTCTATCTGCTTTGGCTCTTCCTTTCCATCCTTCATGGACTGAAGCGATACCACGCTGAATGTCGCCATGCCCTCTTCCGGCTTCACACAGGTAAATTCGATCTCATCGCCTGCCTTTAAAAACGGCAGTTTTTCAGACACTGTAACAAGGGCTGTATAAACTGCGTCATCTTCCTCCAGCGTAAAATAATAGCAGGTATTTCCGGACACAACTACATCTGCCACCGATTCCACTATACCGCTTACAGATATCTCATCCTTTGGTATATCAACCGTATCATCCTCCAGATTCAAAGCAGCGCGGTAATTGCGGCGTGCCTCATCAATCGTAGAACCGGTTCCTACAATCTGATACTGGGCCACATCTACAAACGCATACATTTTTACCAGACCTGCCGCATCTTTCAGAGAAATAAAGTAAGTGGGCCTGTCGGAAATATTTAAAAGCAGCGGGAATGTGGCTGTATATTTCAGGTGCTGAACCTGCCCCTGGGCTGAATCCATGGCTGAGTATTCCGTTGCTCCCGGAACCGGATAAAATTTCGTCTCCTTTGTGCGCAGGTTTACCAGTACAAATCCGATGTTGGACTCATCTGCCGTAACAGAAGACATACCTGTATATAGATATACATCATCATTAATGGCCAGATAATTATAACCATAGGTGGTTCTGCGGACTCCCTTCTGTCCGAAAATCGAGTTTAAATATCCATTCTGGAACCGTCCATTGTCATCCAACTGCTGAATAATCATATCAGAATTGTATAATTGGTCGATCCACTGGGGCACATCCTCTTTATCATAATACTGACTTTCTCCCGTACAGGCATTGACCAGTACCGCTCCGGAGATATCTTTGCCATTCCACCAGCCAATCTGATACGTAATAGTAGGCGCTACCCAGTAAGGTGTTCCTTTATCATCAATTTCAAAGGATACCTGGTCAAACATTTTTGTTGGATAGGAAAAACGCAGATACCGGTAAATATTTCTGAAAAAATATTCACTGGGGGAATATTTCATACCGGATTCCAACCAAACCAGTTCTGTATCCTGTGTCACCATATTGACAGTAATATAAGCCGGAAGACCGTCTTTCTGGTTAATCAACCACTTTATCGGATCTGCATAGGCCAGAGGTGTAACCCTGTACGGCATTCCCTGATAATTAATCTGCGTATAATTTTCCTGAATCTCAAACTGAGAAACCAACTCGGACATCTCTCCCAATTTTCTGCTGCCCAGTCGGGAAGCAGTATCCCGGTCTACTACCGGTATCTGGTTCATGCGCAGTTCCGCCACATCTTCTGTAAAATCTCCGTCTGTAATGGTAATCAAATCCCTGTATCGGGACGCATTGAAAAACTGAATTCCCACCAAAGACGCCACTGCCATAAATCCAATTAAAACAGCTATCAGGACAAACCCCAGCTTCAGCGGCTTTGCAAGATTAATCGGCTCTGACGGCTCATCCGGATTTCTGCCGTAAATCGGCGCTCCTGTTACGGGATCCTGGCCCACAACCACAGTGTGGCTGCGCTGTCCCAAAGCGGAAAGAAAATTTTTAACATAGGTCAGGAAATTTACAACCAGCACAATTAAAATCGAAACAATCAAAAATACTATAAAATTCTGATCGTGGAAATTAATTGCCGGAAGCATTGTGTAAAACAGCAGGAAAATCAGTACCGCTGATACAAAAATCCGACCAAGAACAGATGCAAACTTATTGTGTTTCATAATTTTGTTACACTCCTTTTGGCAGCCCTTTTTCTCAAAAATAAACAGGCTGCAAATATTGTCAGATTACAGACACATACACCGCAATCCGATATTGGGATTATTGTAACATGTTTTTCCCCTCTCATGTATTAAATCTTTCTAAACACAATAGGGATGTTTGTAAAATTTTTATTATGATTGACACATCGCTGTTTTTTTCATACTATAATGCTACCGGGGCAAGATTATCTCCTGGAAAACATAAGAAAAGAGGAATGAGTATGAAAACACAAGAATCGTATTTTGACGGAGGACTTCTTCAGCTAATTGGATGGCACCTGCTGGGTGCAGTCATCACTTTCTGCACATTAGGCATCTGCTATCCCTGGGCCTGCTGCATGATTTACAACTGGGAAACCAGCCATACTGTAGTAGAAGGCCGCCGTCTCCGTTTCAACGGTACCGCAACCCAGTTGTTCGGCAACTGGATTAAATGGTTTCTGCTGTGCATCGTCACATTGGGAATCTACAGCTTTTGGATGAGCATTGCATTAAAAAAATGGCGGGCAAAACATACTGAGTTTGCTGACTAAAGCAGATACAAATTCTCACTAACGCCGGCAGACAGGTTTGCAAACAGAGAGTTGCTGCTTTCCAAAATGGACAACTCTCTGTTTTTCTCCCACATATTTATACATTTTCCAGCTTCGCCGCAGCTGCTCACTGTGTGCCATTTTTTCTATGAGGAAGCGCAGGAAGCATTTTATATAAATGACGTTTTTCTCTTACAGCAAGAATAACTACTTTATGGATTGTAACCGCATACTACCCAGATCCGGAAAAATGGGAATCTGACTTTAAAACCAGAAAGGGGCTTTAATTATGACCTAACTTGAAAAATCTACTAACAGAAGTTGCTATCGTTGATTACACAAAAGCAGCCTAGTACAACAAATCAAAAACTATCATTTTATCTGGAAAGGAAGTATTACTATGCCAATGCCATTAGATAAGACCTACACATCTAAAGATTACTGGTCTTTGCCAGAGGGAGAACGCGCCGAACTGATTGACGGCCGGCTCTATAATATGGCACCGCCAAGCCGGATTCATCAAGAACTTGTTTCTGCTTTTCACTATACATTAAGAACCCACATTAGCAACTCTAACGGTTCTTGCAAAGTCTACCCTGCTCCCTTTGCTGTCAATCTGGATGCGAACAACCAGAACTGGGTAGAACCGGATGTATCGGTTATCTGCGATAAAAGCAAACTGACAGACCGCGGTTGTTCCGGTGCCCCAGATCTGATTGTTGAAGTTGTGTCCCCTTCCAGCCGACGCCAAGATTACAATCTGAAAAACAGCTTATACGCTTCTGCCGGCGTTCGTGAATACTGGATTGTTGATCCTGCCAAAGAAAGTACTACCGTATATCACTTCGAAGACGATGCCGCACCCACAATATTTTCATTTGACCAGGATATACCCGTTGGGATCTTCCCTGGTTTCAAAATCAATATAGCTACTTTGCTATAATAGGATTCCTCTGCTTTTCAGGGGACCACCTTGACAATATAATATACTTACCCAGAGGGCTGTTGGGGCGTTATGTCAGCCGCCGGACGCTATGCGAAAGGAGGCTGGTGCTGATGGTTACATACTCTGATTTATTTCAGTTTGTGATTATGCTTTGTGCTGTGATAACTCTTATTGCTTATTTTACACACAAAAACAGCGCCCTCGTCCTGGTAAGATAAGGCGCTATTTTTTGTGAAACCTGTTTTGCCGGCGGTCAGGTGTACGCTGACCAACAGCCCTCTTGTTAAGTATATTATATGTCAAATTAACTTATTTGTCAAATGTGAAAAACCGCCCCTGCGCCAACAGGAACGGCTTTTAGATATACCGAGGATAATACCCCAGCACACCTACCCTATGTGCATTGTATTTTGTTTTTCACACCAACGTTTCTATCATGCCGGAACATCAAAAAACCTTGTATCTATAAGGTTTTCCTCATAAATACAAGGTTTTTCAAAAAGTGGACCTGAGGGGAATCGAACCCCTGTCCGAAAATCAATTCCCTGTTCTTCTACTATCATAGTCTGTTGTTTGACATTCCCTCCGCCATCCGAAAACAGACATTCTGATGGGTTTAGTAGCTTCATATTACGCCCGCAGGCTCAAAGCTTTGCCTGTGTCGTTTCCTGCATAGTCGATGCCAGATTCTCTAAGTGCAGGTGCTAAGAGGCTGACAACTGCCTAATTAGGCAGCGTATGCTAAATTATCTTCAGCGTTTATATTTAGGTTTGCCATTTGACCCATTGCATGGGGATAGCTTCACCAGCTGCATGACCCCCGTCGAAACCAGTACAAGCCCTTACTGGCCCTTTTCAAGGTGAGACTATGGTAACATGACTTTTCGGGAATGTCAAGGTACTGAATACTGATTTTTTTGAACGGTTATCTGAATCTTCGCATGGCTGAACTGTTACTCTTTTTCGGATCGCAGCACCCATATACAAAGACTGCTGCCAGAATCGCTTCAAACTATCATAAGAGTCCTTTCAGTTTCAAATAATCTTTAATCAAAATCGCCATCTGTTCCAGATCGATTTTGCTGGCGTTGATCGGAAGATCATAATTATTCATGTTCATCCAGTCTTTGCCTGTATAGTAGCGATAATAGTCTTTTCGCTCTTTATCAATTCTTTTAATCCGCCGGATTGCTTCCTTCTCATCAATCTTGGCAACATCCATGGCCCGTTTAATGCGGGTATCCATATCCGCATACACGAAAATACGAACCAGATTTTCTGTATGTTCCTGCTCCAGCACATAATCTGCACAGCGTCCGGCAAAAATGCAGGATTCCTCCTTTGCCAGTTTCCGGATAAGCGCTGCCTGAAAACGGAATAAATTTTCCGGAGATGTAAGATTATCATCCGGGGAGGGCTCGCTTAAATCCGGCTTCATATCCGAAACAATTCGGTACAAAAGATTATTGCCTGCCTTTTCATCTGCCAGACGGAAATACTGTTCTCCTACTGCACTCTTTTCCGAGGTCATTTTTAAAATCTCCTCATCATAAAAATGAATGCCCAATTCCTTTGCCAGCGTCTCTCCTACCACGCGGCCGCCGCTTCCGTACTGTCTCCCGATTGTAATAACAAAATGCTTCTTCTCTCCCATCGCGTCCTCCCTCTGATGCAAAGCATCGCATGTTTACCATTATTATATCATTTCCGCTATATGCGTCAATACCTGCTGAAAAAATCCTGTTGACAAATCCACTGGAAAGGATTATTATGTGACTAATATAAAAACCGTTGAGAAAGAGGAGTAAGCTTCCCAACAAAATCACAGAGAGCCGCAGGCGGTGAGATTGCGGTATGGCGTTGTTAGCTGAATGGACTTTTGAGGGCAGTTCTGAACATGTATTAAGTAGGGACTGACGGATTCCGCTTCCGTTATGATTGCGGCGTATATGTTGGTATACGAAAAGTGGACTGATTGTCAATTTGAGTGGCACCGCGGATAAGTTTATTCGTCTCAAGTACAGGTTATTCTGTACTTGGGACGTTTTTTATTTGACAGGAAATTCCTATCAAATAAAAAAGCACTTCGTGCAGAATCGCAACTCTAAATCCTGTATTAAAACCCTCTCGCTCAAAACGGTTCTGATTAAAGGAGGATTTTATTATGAAAAAATCAATGCTTGCAATTCTTATTTCCCTTGGTATGACTGCTATGTTGGCAGGATGCAGTTCGGGCAATCCGGTTTCTGATACTGCTTCTTCCAGCGCATCCACACCGTCTTCTGACAGTACCTATACCGTTGGCATCGGTCAGTTTGCCGACCATGGTTCTTTAGACAACTGCAGAGAGGGGTTTATCATGGGGCTTGCCGAGGAGGGTTTTAAAGAGGGAGAAAACCTCACTATTCTTTATGAGAATGCACAGACAGACGGATCTGTTGTCAATCAGATCAATACCAATTTTGCAGCAGAAAACGTGGATCTGATCTGCGCAGTTGCAACTCCAATGGCCCAGTCCGCTTACGGAGCAGGAAAGAAGAATAATATCCCGGTTATTTATACCGCAGTGACTGATCCGGTTACTGCAGAACTTGCCAGTGCAGACGGCAGTCCGGTAGGAGAAATTACCGGGACCAGCGACAAACTTCCGGTAAAAGAGCAGCTTGAAATGATCCGCACGATTCTTCCTGATGCAAAAAACATTGGCATCCTGTACACAACCAGCGAGGCCAATTCGGCTGCTACTATTGCAGAATATAAAGAACTGGCTCCTGATTATGGCTTTACCATTGTAGAAGGTCCTGTCACTTCCAGCGCTGACATCTCCCTGGCAGCTGACTCTATTCTCACAAAGGCAGACTGCCTGACCAATTTAACAGACAATACCGTTGTGGCATCTCTTCCTGTTATCTTAGATAAAGCAGGCGCTAAAAATATCCCCGTATTCGGGAGTGAGATCGAGCAGGTAAAAATGGGCTGCGTTGCCGCAATGGGTTTAGACTACATCGAACTGGGAAAACAGACTGGCAGAATGGCTGCCAAAGTCTTAAAAGGCGAAGCCAAAGCCAGCGAATTACCTTATGAGACTATTGCAGAAGCTGCATTTTATGGAAATACCAAAGCTGCAGATCAGTTAGGCATTACTCTTCCAGAGGAATTAACCTCTTCTGCCAGAGAACTGTTTGACACAATTTCAGCCGAATAACAACAATATGGAGGAACTGCTTTATGACTATCCTGTTAGGTATTTTAGAAGAGGGTCTTGTCTATGCAATTATGGCTCTCGGTGTCTACATCACCTATAAAATACTGGATTTTCCGGATCTTTCTGTGGACGGCACATTTCCCATGGGGGCCGCCTTTACGGCAACGTTGATTATTTCCGGAGTAAATCCCTATCTTACTCTGATTTTATCTTTCCTTCTGGGCGCCCTTGCCGGCTGCATTACCGGATTCATCCATGTCAAACTGAACGTGCGGGATCTTTTATCCGGAATCATTGTAATGACCGGCCTGTACTCCATCAACATGCGCCTTGCAGGCGGGAAAGCAAACCTGCCTATTTTCAGCCAGGAAACAATTTTTACCGACTCTGCTCTCCTGTCTGTAATCCCTGAGAATCTGGCGCCCTATACAGTAATCCTGATCCTTCTTGCGATTGTACTGATCTGCAAAATCCTTTTGGATTTATATTTAAAAACCCGCTCCGGCTATCTGCTTCGTGCAGCCGGAGACAATGACACTCTGATTACTTCCCTGGCCAAAGACAAAGGCATGGTAAAAATCCTTGGGCTTGCCATCGCCAATGGCTTTGCCGCCCTTGCCGGCTGCGTCTACTGCCAGCAAAAGGAAGTGTTTGAAATCACCATGGGGACCGGAACCATTGTCATCGGCCTTGCCAACGTCATTATCGGAACCCAGTTGTTTAAAAACTTCCGTTTTATCAAACCGACTACCGCTGTCATTATGGGCTCCATTATTTACAAAGCCTGTATCTCCTTTGCCATTTCAAAAGGCAATCCATTTGATTTAAAACTGCTTACTTCTATACTGTTTTTAATCATCTTAGTATGCAGCAATTATGTAAACAGGACTTCCAAAAAGAAGGGAAACGGCCATGCTTGAACTGAAAAACATTAACAAATATTACAATGCAGGTACTGTAAACGAAATGTGCCTGTTTCAGGATTTTAACCTGACCATTCCGGACAAACAGTTTGTCTCTGTTGTGGGAAGCAACGGTTCCGGAAAGACTTCCATGCTGAATCTGATTTGCGGCAGCATTCCTTTAGATTCTGGTTCTATCTTAATTGGCGGCAGTGAGATTACCAAAATGCCGGAGTACAAACGCCAGCGGCGGATTGGCCGGGTTTATCAGAATCCTTCCATGGGAACCTGTCCTCATATGACTATCCTGGAAAATATGGCTCTGGCAGACAATAAAGGCAAATCCTTTAACCTGCTTCCCGGAACCAACAAAAAAAGAATTGACTATTACAGGGAGCTTTTAAAAACACTGGGTCTTGGTCTGGAAAACAAATTGGATGTAAAGGCAGGCGTACTCTCAGGCGGCCAGCGGCAGGCCATGGCGCTTTTAATGTCCACCATGACCCCTATTGAATTTTTAATTCTGGATGAACACACTGCTGCTCTGGATCCAAAAACCGCTGAAGTGATTATGGGACTGACAGAAAAAATTGTCCGCGAAAAGCAGTTGACTACCATTATGGTCACCCACAACCTGCGGTATGCAGTGGAGTACGGAGACCGGCTTTTGATGATGCATCAGGGTCATGCAGTCATTGATGCTTCCGGAGAAGAGAAAAAGGCACTTACGATTGATGTCCTGCTGGAGCGTTTTAACGAAATCAGCATCGAATGCGGCAATTAACCTTAGAAACATTTAGCCTTGGAAACATTTGTCATCTTAACCAGATATGGATAGTATGCAAAATTGCCCTGCCACTGTTTAATAGTGGTAGAGGTGATAGACATGGTAACATATGACAGGCTGTGGGAGACGATGAAGGAAAAGGGCGTTACCCAATACCGCCTAATTAAGTATTATGGTATCAGTGCCGGCCAGATTGGCCGTTTAAAGAAAAATATGTACGTTTCCACACATACCCTGGATGTGCTCTGCAACATTTTAAAATGTCCGGTAGAAGACATTATCGAAATCCGTCCAGATGATATGGATTACGTACCTGCATCTTCTCAAATCGAGGAGCAAAACCATCCGTAAATGTATGCAAAAAAGAAGAAGCGAGCGTTTCCAAAAAGGAGACTTTCGTTTCTTCTTTTCTTTTTTACAGTCCTATCCCCTGGGCGAAAAAAACTGCAGCTGCTGCTCCTATTGCCACCATCAAAAGACCTTTATCAAAATATGCCAGCGCAATAGCCGTCCCGCATCCTGCCGCTGCGCTTCCTACAGATCCGGTACAGTATAAAATCGCCGGAAAGGTCATAGCAGAAAGCACTGCATAAGGCACATAGCTTAAAAATGATCGTACAAACCGGTTCGTGATTTTTTTTCGGAACACTGCCATGGGAATCACCCGGATCAAGTAAGTCACTCCGGCCATAATTACAATGCCTCCAGCCAAATACACTGTCTGAATCTGGCCTGCGGTTTCGGTTACAGTTCCTGTCATGGCCCTTCCTCCTCTTCTTCTGCAATGGGAAATATGAGTGCTGCTGCCCCGCTTGCGATTATGGTAATCAGGATGACGCTCCATCCTCCCGACAAAAAGGACAACTTTGGCGTATAATAGCAGACTGCGCTTAATACCGCTGCCAATCCTGCTGTAAACAGCACTGCCTTATTTTTTTTGGCAGCAGGCACTACCACTGCTATAAACATGCCGTAAAGTGCGATTCCCAATGCATTGGATACGCTGACGGGAAGGAGTCTGGTCAATGCTCCTCCGGCAAGGGTCCCGCCAGTCCACCCAATCATAGGACCAGCAATCAGTCCTGCCAGGTAAGAGACGGAAAGCGGCTCTTTTCTCTGCATGGACACTGCAAAAATCTCATCCGTAATCCCAAAAGATACAGCTAGACGCTGCAGTCCTGTCATCTGAGCCTCTACCTTTTGGGACATAGACAAAGACATTAGAAAATACCGGATATTAATGACTGCCATACTGATCGCCAGTTCTATATACGTTCCGCCCGCCAGAATCAGGCTGGTACCTGCAAACTGTCCTGCGCTGGTCAGATTGGTAAGCGAAATGACTACTGCAGCAGACAAAGGCAGTCCGGAAAGAACAGCTGTCATCCCGTAAGCTGCAGATACACTGAAGTACCCCAGGCAGATAGGGATTCCGTCCCGCACTCCCTGTTTTAGTTCTTCTGTTCTCATACCTATCTCATACCTACTATCTGGCCATCTCAAGCTGAGGCCCCTTTGAATGATGGGCCTTGATAATGGTCTCTATCTCCTCAAGATTGGAAGAAGGCAGATCTCCCGGAATTGTGTTTTTTACTGCGCTGGTAGCATTGCCGTAGCTGACTGCCTTTGCACAGTCCCCTCCGCTGGATAACAGACCGTAAAGAGCGCCGGAAATATAGGCGTCGCCGCTTCCCACCCGATCCACTACCTCAATATCGCGGTAAGGTTCTTCCTCATAAAACTCATCTCTTGCCGCATCATAGATAATAGATCCAAAACTATGGCGCTTTGGACTGTGGACGGTTCTCTGAGTTGACGCAACAATGGAAATCGGATATTCTTTTGCAAAACTTTTCATCATTTCTTTTGCTGTTCCGGTCTTTAAAAAGGTAAGTCTGGCCGTATCCTCCGAACAAAAGAAAATATCTACATATGGAAGAATCTGCTCAATGCATTCCTTTGCCTCAGCGCCTGTCCAGAGATTGCCCCGGAAATTGACATCAAAGGAAACCAGTGTTCCAGCCTCTTTAAAGCGCTTAATCGCTTCCACTGCTGTCTTTCGGATCTGGGGACTCAGTGCCAGCGTGATTCCGCTGGTGTGAAAACATTTGGTAGCGCTGTAAACCTCTTTTGGAATTTCATCAATGGTTAATGAATAAAAGGAACTGTTGGTTCTGTCATAAATGACTTTGGGTTTTCTGGGGTATGCCCCGTTTTCATAGTAGTAAATGCCGACTCTGGCAGACGGCGACTTATCATAGATAAAAAAATCATCGCTGACTCCATAAGAACGAATCTTTCCTTTCATAAAGCTTCCAATGTCATGAGACGGAATTTTGGAAATAATACCAGTATGGAGTCCCAGCAAAGAAACACCTACCGCTACGTTTAGTTCTGCGCCTCCTACCTGTTTTTCAAATACATCACAGCGCATCAGACGTTCGTTATTCGGCGGAGACAGACGCAGAAGAAGCTGTCCCAGGGTTACCAAATCAAATGTTCTTCCCATGTTTTCACTCATATCACATTTCCTCCCATTGAAAATTTTAGGCGTTTGCGAAACGCCAAAACCCGCATAAATACGGAATTCTTTTTGTCACAAAATAAAATAACTCCTCACTGGTTTATGGTAAATGTCCGGTTATCCACATTTCATTCCAGAATTCGCGCAAAGCACGAATCCGTCTTTGTTTTGGCTCAAGATTGCAAACGAACTTAGCGAGTTTTTCAATCACCTAAAAAGAAAGTTTCCCATACTTTCTCATACCGGCAAACCGAGAAAACCTGCTACTGGCCGCTTTTGGGGATGCTTGGCAATAAAAAGCGGCCAACTCCTGAAAATGGAATCGGCCGTCAAAACTCACACTATCTCTGTACGCGTCCTGAACCGTCTCCGCCTGCCAGATTGTCAACATCTGCGCGGGTAACCAGGTTGAAGTCGCCAGGAAT
>CAUWCT010000051.1:0-40568 GCA_963557065.1 uncultured Lachnospiraceae bacterium
CTTTTTGGAATCTAACCATATGGATATAAAATTAACTAAATGACATTGGTTCAGCGGGCAGATGAGAATAAAAACTCTCAACATTGTTGAGAGAAATGAAGCAGGAATTTACTGTATCAAAGCAGATATACAGCGGCAGCAGGAGGTATTGGGATTATAATGAACATCTATGCAGACGCTACGGAAGATATGAAGGTCCGGGAAATTGAAAAATATTTCTATACAAAGCCCGAAAAAATGGATATAATGAAAGTGACAATGGGATCGTCTATTAGAATGGAAGAGGTGGTACGTAACGCCATCTCTGGCAGGAGTCGTTTTTACAAGGGGGATTTGATGAATCATCAATTCATTCAGGGGTTAAAAATAGATTGGGATAAAATTGATAAAAACAGCTATTTGAGGACAATCCATGCAATTAGTGGAATCGAAGAAATAAAATTTGACAGGCCGGTCACTTTTTTTGTCGGTGAAAATGGGAGCGGAAAATCTACTTTGCTGGAGGCAATAGCTGTTGCATACGGATTTAATGCGGAGGGCGGTACAAAGAATTACCGTTTTTCTACATACGATTCACATTCAAAATTGTGCGAAGCAATACGGATTCTGAAGGGATACCGAAAAGCGGACTGGGGATATTTTTTACGTGCAGAAAGTTTTTATAATGTAGCTACGCAGGAAGAAGCGTATTCAGATCTGGAACATCCATCAGAAAAATATCACGAAAAATCACATGGAGAGAGTTTTTTGGCAGTGGCACAGAGCCAGTTAAAGCCAAATGGAGTATATATTTTAGACGAGCCGGAAGCTGCCCTGTCTCCTCAGCGGCAGCTTGCACTTTTATTAGAGATTTATGAGTGTGTGAAAAAGGGATCACAATTTCTTATTGCAACACATTCTCCCATATTGCTGGGGATTCCGGAGGCAAAAATATTGACATTTGATAATGGACGGATACATGCCTGTGAGTATGAAGAGACAGAAAGTTATCAGGTAATGGAAATGTTTATCAACAATAAAAAGCAGGTATTGGACCGGCTGTTAGGGATTGGGGAAGAATTATGATTTTTCATAGAAACAGGCAGAGGAACTTAGGCAGATTCTTCTGATCATCTGAAAAGAAAAAGGGACGAAAGGGATTAGTATGTTAAAAGATGATATGATCATGAAAACCGGCATTATCCATATTTTAGATTCTTCTATGGGGATGCCGGTGCTTTCTGACAGTGAAATGGATATGGGAACCGATTTATCTGATTTTTTGAAAGGCCATATTGAGAAATTTACAGAAAGTGATGAGGTAAAATTCTGTCAGTTTTCGGAAACTTCTGAGGTTATGGATTTGATTCGAGACTGTACGCCGGATAATTTTTCCCAGACCAGCAGACAGTTGGCAAATCGGCTGTTTGAAATTATGAATTCCAATATTGACATTCCGGCAGGAGATTTGGCAGTAGTGGTATTTGGCTGTGAGGGAAAGGATTATCTGGGGATTTTGAAGCTGAATTACCGGACCTCTTATACTCATCTGACAAAGGCAAAAGAAGACGGCGGCAATGACAATGATATTATTTTGCAGCGGGCCTTATTGCCGGCCCAGGGGCAGAAACTTTCCGAGGCATGCGTAGTGGATTTGTCTGACGGTTCGATTTGTCTGATTGAAAAAAAGTATGAAATTAATGGAGAAAAGAGACTGTATTTTTCTGAGATGTTTTTAGAATGCCATGCTCCGTTGTCTCAGAAAAGCCGGATGGAGATTGTTGCCAGGGCAGTGGAACAGGTAAACAAAAAGTATTATGGAGATGACGATGCAGAGCGCAAAATGGAAGTAAAAAACGTCATTTACAGGGAACTGGAAGAAAATGGAACTTTGCGGGTAGAAGCAGTAAAGGAAAAAGTATTTCCGGACAGTCCCCAAATGCAGGAAGAACTGACAGAAAAGCTGGATAAATACAATCTGGCAGATGCAGTTGTGGAGCCAAGGGCAGAAAAGACCATTAAAAAATTTCAAAAACAGCATTTAACAACAGATACAGGAATCGAGATTACCATTCCAATGGAAGAGTACGGCAACCCGGATCGGGTTGAATTTATTACCAATCCAGACGGGACAATCTCTGTTTTAATTAAAAATATTGGCCATTTATCTTCCAAGTAAGAGAGTAGGGATTGTCTTTTCGCTCTGCCCGCGCTATAATAGGCAGGAAAAAGACTGATAGTCATATGACAGGCAAATGGAGGAACCCCATGAGTAAAAAAGTAAGAACCAGATACGCACCCAGTCCCACAGGCCGGATGCATGTAGGAAATTTGAGAACTGCATTATACGCATACCTGATTGCAAAGCATGAGGGAGGCGATTTTCTTCTTAGAATCGAGGATACCGATCAGGAGCGGTATGTAGACGGGGCAGTGGAAATTATTTACCGCACTCTGGAAAAAACAGGTCTGATCCATGATGAAGGGCCGGACAAGGACGGCGGGGTAGGCCCGTATGTTCAGAGTGAGCGCCAGGCATCCGGAATTTATCTGGAGTATGCTAAAAAGCTGATTGAAAAAGGAGAGGCATATTATTGCTTCTGCACCCAGGAGCGTCTTAACTCTTTAAAAAAGAATGTCAACGGCGAAGAGATTATGGCCTATGACAAGCACTGTCTTCATCTTTCCAGAGAAGAGATCGAAGAAAAACTGGCTGCAGGCGTGCCTTATGTGATCCGTCAGAACAATCCGACAGAAGGAACCACCACCTTCCATGATGAGATTTATGGGGATATTACCGTCAATAATGACGAACTGGATGACATGATACTGATTAAATCTGACGGTTATCCAACCTATAATTTTGCAAACGTAGTGGATGACCATCTGATGGGCATTACCCATGTAGTCCGGGGAAATGAATATTTATCCTCATCTCCCAAGTACAACCGTCTTTACGACGCATTTGGCTGGGAAGTACCGGTTTATGTGCACTGTCCTTTGATTACCAATGAGGAGCATAAGAAACTGAGCAAGAGAAGCGGCCATTCTTCCTATGAAGATTTAATCGATCAGGGATTTATCTCAGAAGCAGTGGTCAACTATGTGGCTCTTCTTGGCTGGTCTCCGGAAGATAACCGGGAGATTTTCTCTTTAGATGAGATGATAAAAGAGTTTGATTATCGGAGAATGAGCAAATCTCCTGCAGTGTTTGATATGACAAAGCTTCGCTGGATGAACGGCGAATACATGAAATCAATGGAATTTGACAAATTTTATGAGATGGCAGAGCCATATTTAAAAGAGGTCATCAAAAAGGATCTGGACTTAAAGAAGATTGCCGCAATGGTAAAGACCAGAATCGAGGTATTCCCGGACATTAAAGAACACATTGATTTCTTTGAGGAACTTCCGGAATACGATCCGGCAATGTACGCCCATAAGAAAATGAAGACTACCAAAGAAAACTCTCTTGAGACTCTGCGTGAAATTCTTCCGATTTTAGAGACGCAGGAGGATTTCAGTAATGACGCTCTTTACGAAAAACTGTCCCAGTATGTCAGTGAAAAGGGCGTAAAGACCGGATTTGTTATGTGGCCAATCCGCACTGCAGTGTCCGGCAAACAGATGACCCCGGCAGGCGCTACTGAGATTATGGAAGTGCTGGGCAAGGAAGAATCTTTAAAGAGAATCCGCAGGGGAATTGAACTTTTGGAGAAGTAATATGGCATTTAACGAAGCGCAGAAGCAGGCGATTCTGCACAAAGAGGGACCGATGCTGGTACTGGCAGGCCCAGGTTCTGGGAAAACCACTGTTATTACCAACCGAATCCGTTACCTGACCCGTTATGGGGGCGTCAATCCCTCGTCTGTGCTGGTGATTACCTTTACCAGAGCAGCCGCCAGGGAGATGGAAGAGCGCTACAATAAAATGTCCGAACAAGAAGAAACCATGGGAAGTGGAAGGGTCAGCTTTGGCACCTTCCACTCCGTCTTTTTTCGGATACTGAAGCTGGCTTATGGGTTTACCGCGGCCAATATTGTACGGGAGGATCAGAAAATAACATGTATTCGGGAATCTATGGAAAAACTGGATTTGGACGTAGAAGATGAAACCGAATTTGTTTCCTCCATTCTTTCGGAGATCAGTACAGTAAAAGGGGAAATGCTGAACCTGGAGCATTATTATTCCAAAAATTGCGGAGAAGACAATTTCAGGGCGCTGTATCAGAGTTATGAGCAATTTCTTAAAAAATATGCCCTGGTGGATTTTGATGATATGCTTACCATGTGCTACGAATTATTCCGGCAGAGACCGGATATTTTATCAGCCTGGCAGAAAAAGTATCAATATCTGTTGATTGATGAATTTCAGGATATTAATCGGCTCCAGTATGAGATTATTAAAATGATGGCTCTGCCGGAAAACAATCTGTTTATTGTAGGGGACGACGACCAGTCCATTTACCGGTTTCGGGGATCGAAACCGGAGATTATGCTGGGGTTTGAAAAGGATTATCCCCAGGCAAAAAAGACGCTTCTTGGCATGAATTACCGATCTTCCAAAGAGATTGTGGAGGCGGCAGGCCGTTTGATTCGCCACAATGAGAAGCGGTTTCCCAAAAAGCTTCTGGCAGTCAGAGACCAGGGAAAACCGGTGATTACCAGGGTATTTGAGGATGCCAGGCAGGAAGTTATTTCCATTGCAGAGGAAATACGGGATTACCACAGATCCGGCCTGTGCTATGGCGATATAGCAGTTTTGTTTCGCACCAACGTGGGAGCCAGGCTTTTGGTAGAAAAATTTATGGAGTACAATATTCCCTTTCGGATGAAAGATTTGCTGCCCAATATTTATGAGCACTGGGTGGCAAGGGACATTCTCTCCTATATGGATCTTGCAAATGGCAACAGGGACAGAGGATTGTTTTTAAGAATCATCAACCGGCCGAAACGTTACATCAGCAGAGATGCCTTTGATGCTCCCCAGGTAGAGCTAGAAAAAATCAAATCCTTTTATCAGGATAAAAACTGGATGTTAGACAGGCTGGACCAGTTGGAATACGATCTGGCAATGCTAAAAGGAATGGCTCCTGTGGCAGCAGTCAACTATATCCGCAAGGCGGTTGGGTATGATGAGTATTTGAGAGAATATGCCCAGGCAAGACGGCTGAAGGCAGAGGAATTAATGGAAATGGCAGATCAGATTGCAGAAAGCGCATCCGGCTATAAAACAGTGGACGGATGGAAACGCCATATAGAAGAATACAAAGAAGAACTGGCAAAAAAGGCTCAGGAAGCGAGAGAACCATCATCTGCGGACAGAGAGAGCGTTACAATTATGACGATGCATGGCGCAAAGGGGCTGGAGTTTCCGGTTGTCTATATTCCAGATGCCAATGAGGGAGTAACACCCCACAACAAGGCGGCTCTGGATGCAGATATGGAAGAAGAACGGCGCATGTTTTACGTAGCCATGACCAGGGCAAAAGACCGCCTGCACGTGTACTATACCAAGGAGCGGTATCACAAAAAACAGGAAGTCTCCAGGTTTGTGCTGGAGTATTTAGGAAGGTGTTAGATTTATGGTTCATATTTATTGTGGAGACGGAAAGGGAAAGACTACTGCAGCGCTGGGACTGGCAGTGCGGGCAGCAGGGAGAGGGAAAACAGTGTTGATTGCCCGTTTTTTAAAGACGGATGACTCCGGAGAAGTACCAGTGCTTTCAGGGATTCCGGGGATTTGCGTGATTCCATGCAAAAAAACATTCGGCTTTTATTTTCGTATGGATGATCGGCAGAAAAAAGAGGCGGCAGAGTATTACAGCCAGTTATTTGAGCAGACTGCTGCTCAGGCAGACCAGTTTGATCTGGTAATTTTAGATGAAATTATGGCAGCCTGCAATTATAATCTGGTGGCTGAAGACGCAGTAATCCAGTGGCTGGAGGGCCAGAAAAGAGCAGAGAAGCAGGAAAACGGCGAAGAAGGCAGGACAGAGGGGAAGATAAAAGGCGCTCCGGAAATTGTGCTGACCGGACGAAACCCTTCGGCTGGAATTCAGAAATTTGCCGACTATATAACAGAGATGAAAATGATTCGCCACCCCTATGAAAAAGGCGTAGAAGCCAGAGCGGGAATCGAGTATTAAACATGGACAAAAAGAGAGGAAGCCAAACAGTGGAACCAATAAAAGAATCTGTAAAGGCCAGAGGACATACGCCCCAGTATCGGATGCACAAGTATTTTGCGCGTCGGCCATACAATGTTTTCAGCAATTTGATTCAGCATTATACCAGCAAAGGAGACATTGTCCTGGATTGTTTCTGCGGCGGCGGCGTTACGATTTTTGAGAGCCTGGCCCTTGATCGAAAAGCGGTAGGGGTTGATATTAATCCTCTGGCAGCGTTTATTACTGAAATGCAGATTCAGCAGGCAGATACGAAGAAATTAAAGAAGTATTTTGACCAGTTTTTAGAAGAATGCTGCCGGGAATACGGGAATCTGTATTCCTATTTTGTCCATGACATAGAGGTGGAGCAGATCTGGATGGAGTGGACCTATGAAGTAAAATGCCCGGAATGCGGCGAAATCATCTGGCTTACAGAAGAACATAAAATCAGTAATGGGAAATATCAGTGCCCCAATTCGGACTGTGCCAGCAATCGTCAGCAAAAACCTGGCGTAGTAAGGACAAAGTGTATTCCAAAGGGAAGCATTCCCTTGAGGATGAAATATAAGGATGCAGATGGGAAGACAGACATCTGCGAATTTGATGAGAGTGAACGGCAGAAGCTGACAAGCGAACAGGAGCGCTTTCAAATTCCGGCAGGCGTCAAACAGGCAGATGCTCCAATTCCCCATGATTGGGACAGGTGGTATGAAGATTGTCTTTTTCAGAAGGGTGTATTAAAATTTTCCCATCTGTTCAGCAGGCGTAATTATTTTATTAATACCATGATATTTAACAAAATATTGTCCCTGGAACCGTCCAAGGAACGGGATCTTTTGTATTTTGCCTTTAGCTCTTCTCTCCGATATACCAACAACATGTCCCGGGTGACAGAAAACTGGGAGAACGGGAATCCGACCTGTATGGATAAACATGCGTACTGGCTTCCCAATGCCTATGTAGAGTGTAATGTACTGGACAAACTAAAAGACAGAATGGCGGCTGTTTTAAAAGGTCTGGAATACACAGCGTCAGCAATCGCAAAACCGAAGAAAAAGACGGATTCGTTTGAAGCCCTTTGCACAGACGGCGATTATATGGTTCTGACGCAAAGTTCAGCCAGACTTCCTCTGCCGGATGAAAGCGTTTCTGCAGTTATTACGGATCCGCCCTATGGAAGCAATGTTCAATACGGAGAACTGTCTTCCTTCTGGAATATCTGGTACAAAGAATATAATGGATTGGATTCCTATATTTATAAGGAAGAGGAAGCGGTATCCAACCGGAAAGCCTGTTATCCGGGTTCTAAAGATGTAAAAACTTACGGCTGTATGCTTCAGAAAGTATTTGCAGAGGCAAATAGGGTGCTGCGTCCGGACGGATATCTGGTATTTACATTTAACAATAAAGATATTAATGTGTGGGTTCAGATGTTAAAGGCAGTGGTAAAAGCCGGTTTTTATTTGCCAAAAGGCGGGGTGATTTATCAGGACTTTGTTCAGGAATACAAAAACACATCCCATCTGAAATATTCAGGAAATATCCATGGAGACTTTATATATTCCTTTAAAAAAGGGGAACTGCCGAACATGGATGCGCCGGCCGGAAATTTTTCCGGAGCAATAAAAAAGGCTGTCAATCAATGTCTGAAAACCATGTATGCGGCAGATAGAGAGTACACAACAACAGAACTGTATGAGAACATATACGCAGGTCTGATCCATGTTATGATGGAATTTATCTGTAGGAATGAGGAAGGACAGGTAGAATCCATAGAGGAATTGTCCAAAACATTTATTGACAATGTACTGAATCAAAATCTTGAACTGCAAAACGGCAGATGGAGAAAAAAGGAGGAAGCAGATTTTGTTGACGGATGCCATTGACGGATACGGTGTGTATTCAAATCGGAATCTGAAAGAATTTATTTACAGCCTGGAACAGCGGTTTCCTGTATGCGATGAAGTGGAATTTTTCAGCCAGTTGGTTAATTTTTCTAAAAACAAGGAAGTTCCTTATCATGGCTGGTTTCAATATAGAGAAGGATATTCTTACGCATTGGTCAAAGAATTACTGAAAAGAAGCGGAATAAAGGACAGTGAGTATGTGCTGGATCCATTTTGCGGCAGTGGTACAACCATTGTAGAGGCAGCGCGAAATGGATATTCCGGACTGGGGATGGACATTAATCCTATGTCTGCATTTCTTTCCCGCGTAAAATGCCAAAGTTATTCAGATGCAGAGGTTGACGCAATGTATGTTTTGCTTCAGGAACTGCCCAAAATAGCAAGAAGAGAGCAGATTTCTTATGAATACATAGAAAAATATCAAGAAGTAAAAAATTTTTTAACGAGCACAACTTTACCCGTCTGCTGGCAGTGAGGCAGGCAATTGATTCAAAAAAAGAGCAGATGGGACAAAAATTATATGAGCTTTGTCTTTGCGCTTATATTTGCATCATAGAAGAGGTTTCTGACAGAAAGAGAGATGGAAATGGGCTGAAGACCCAGCTAAGCCGAATATCAGATGTGGAAGGATTTTATGCTGCGAAATTAGAAAAAATGGTAGAGGATATCCGTCAAAACAGAATATCAGAGAAAGTGGTATCCGTTTTGGAGTACGGCAATGCCATGAAACTGTCAGAGGCAGCAGAGAAGTATTCCAGCAGAATACAAAAGTCTCTTGGTGCAATTGTGTATTCTCCCCCGTATGCAAATTCATTTGACTATTTTGAGTCATATAAAATGGAAGTGATTCTGGCAGATTATGCAGGAAATATGAAAGATATCGGCGCATACAGACATCAGGCAGTAGAATCTTTTATAGGGTGTCTGGAACAGAGAACTGGAAACAGAGAGTTTGTTGAGTGGATGTCAAAAGAAATTGAAGAGGCGATTCCGGAAAAAGAAGCAAGAACCGGAAAAACAGATGTGAGAACCCGCAAAGTCCCCAAAATGATAAAAGGGTATTTTAACGATATGGAGAACGTGATTTCTGAAAGCTCCAAAGTATTGGAAACTGGAAAAAAGTGCTATATTGTGGTGGATCAAAGCGCTTATCTGGGAAGAATTGTTCCAACGGATCTGTTTTTGGCAGCAATTGGAGAGTGCTACCAGTTTCGGGTGACGGATATTATTGTGTGCAGAATTGCGAAAACATCCAGTCAGCAGATTCAGTTATATCCGTATCTTAAGGATTCCCTTCGAGAGAGTATTGTGGTTTTAGAAAAAATGTAAGGCAGGCGCTGTCACAGCGCCTGCCTCGCTCTATAATGGGATGCTGCAGATGCGTTTTCCATAAAGTTCATTCAGAAGGTTTAAATCCCCCGATGCTGCGGCCCGTTCAATGTCAGAAGTCAGTTCCAGCAATTCCTGAATAGAAGACTGGGAGCCGGGATGGATGCGGATTCGTTCCCTGTCCTCTTTTTCATCGCTGGTGATAAAAATATTCTGAAACGCCCATAAATGCTTTTTAAAGTAGTTAAACTGGTTATAAGCAGTAGTTTTGCTTGTCCAGATATCCTTAAATCCAAAATGAACTTCATATTTTGTGTTTAGGATCTGAAGAACCCTTTCTTTATTGGCCTCACTTAAGATAGTAATGTTCGGATAGGTCCTGCGCAGATACTGAATGCGGTCAATGGCTATTTCAATGGAAGCGCTGTTAGTATCCCGCAAAGAGTAAATACAGTATAAAAATTCAAATCTTGTGATCCATTCAACAGACAGAAAGATTTTAAGCAGAGCCCGGTAAGGGAAGAGGATGGCTCCAGTTTCTTTGTTAATGCAAAAATATTTGAGTAATTGTTCTTTGACTGCAGATGGATAAATGCTTTTGTCAGCAAGCAGCGCTTTTCCAAGAGGGGTCATGCTGTAGGAACGGCCATTTTTTGAGAGTACTCCCATGCGTACGGCGTGGGAGACATTATTGTGGCCGCATTTCAAATCAGAGCCGTCCATGGGGACATCGGGTTCTGAAAACCTTTTTAACGTGGGCAGGATCAGGCTGTCCAGATAGGCATCCAAAGTGTAGTCTCCAATAGAAGTAAATACCCGCTTTTCTTCGCTTTTTCGATTCTTTGACAGCGTTTCTGTCCAATGTTCGCAGCCGCCTGCGGCAGAAGGATTTTTATTGATTTCCGCAATGCGCAGGGTGAGAGAATGTTCAAAATCATGAATCCCGATTTTTGAATAGGGCATAAACATTACTTTTGAAGAAAGAGAGGAACCTGATTTTCCTAAAGTTCCGGAAGCGGCAGAGAAATTAATTTCATCAATCATATCTGCCAGACTGGCATCCTGGGAACGCATAGCCTGTATGACCATGTGGAGAGTATCAAAGCTGGAAGGGACAATGTGGCTGAATAGGGATGCGTTGTCCGGGATCACAATAGGAAGAACAATATAGGAGCAGGAATTCTTTTTGGAAGGAGATTTTCTTAATGTCCGTCCTACTGCCTGTACAATGTCGATCATGGAATTTTTGGGATCTGCAAAGTAAACCGCATCAATAGCAGGAACATCAACTCCTTCGGTCAGGCACCTGGCGTTGGAAATCAGTCCCCGCCTGCTGGCTGCAAATCCAGATAAAATTTCTTTGCGCTCACTGGCGGACATGGCGCCGTTTATATGACCTGTATAAGTAGAGATATTATCTGTATCAGAAAGAACTGCATCTACGATATCGCCGACAGAAAGAATGTTTCTTCCTCCTGTTATAAAAGCTTTGGCATTTTTTACATAGGCATGGTAGGAGATAACCTTTTTCACGTCCAGTTCTTTCATCACCTTTGCAATCAGAATTTCTTTTAACAGGATATCAATGCTGCCAGATGCCTGGGATGTGCCCAGTTCTGTACAGACAATTCTGTGTTTTGAAACAAAATCGGCTAAATCTTGTTCTGTAATCGTGCATACCACAATTTTGTAGTCGCAGATGATTCCTTTTTCAATTGCCTGCCCGAAGTTTAGAGAGGCCAGAACAGGACCGTATTTGGAAGTATCATCCATGGAAAAAATCATGGGTTCTGATTGGGAGGCAAGCTGTTTTAACCTTGGGGAGATTAACCGTTCTGTTGCTGTCATAAACAGACGCTTTTTGATGGGAATATACTGATCATCCATTCCGTAAACAAACGTCAGACTGTCTTTGGTGCCGGCAGTCCGGTGACTTTCATCAAAGATAGCCAGATCAAAGGCGGCACCTGTTCCAGTGAGGGCATTCGCAACTGCATCCAGAGACTGGTAGGTGGAAAACAGGATTTTTTTTGATGCAGGATCTTCTAAAAATGTCTGGATGGATGCAGGAACTGTAGTGACTGGAAAATCCATGTCAGAGGAAGCAGCAGAAAATACATCATCGTCGGTATCTGCTACAGTGGGATCGCTGCACACGCATAAATAACGGAAAGGGGTATTACAGTTTGCTATCCAGGAATCCAGCGTCTGCCGGATAAGTGCAAGACCTGGAACGACAAACAAAACCGTACTGGTTTTCATTGCTTCCTGGACCCACAGTGCAATCAGTGTTTTTCCGATCCCGCAGGCAGCAATAAATTTGCCCCGATCGTGCTGGGAGAGTCCAAAAACAATCTGATCGATTAGTTCCTGCTGGTACTGATATTCTCCTGTTGGAGAAGCCTTTTTGACAGGAGAGGAGGGAGCGGGGCTGTCCGTTAAATATTGAAGGAATGCGTCAAAAAAATTTTCATCCAGTTCCATAAAACGGTCCAGAAGGAGAGACATCTGGTTTTTCTTTTTGCTGCTCACTTTGGGGAGTCTGGAACAATTTGCACAAATCAGCCTCATATCCGCATGTTCGGATTCTGCCCAGAAGGTGGAAAGCTCCTGAGCAGTGGGAATCTTGTGGTTGGAGCGGAATTTCACCTGATAGGCAACAAGTTTCCCGTCATTGCGGACAATGATGCCATCAACTCCGTTATCTTTGTGCTCAAGTTTTAGCTGCTCCCTCAGATGTTTGGGGATGTCCTGTGCCATGTACACTTCTTTTACATCATAGTAGTGAGAATGGTATTTTAAGTAAAAGAATACCAGGAGTTCCATAGCATCCCCTTTCTTTGTTGTATCAGGGATGGTTTTCCACTTCCTTTTCCCATTCAGAAAAAGAGCAGAAACGCTTTAGCAAAACAGGGTGGATTTTTTTCTTCATAAGTAAAACCTCCATTTCGTTTGACTATGACAACAGTTATGTAACTTAGATTTATTACATAACGTGCTAATTAGAAAGTAAATATAAATATATAAATTTCGTGAAAAAAATATTTCACGTGACAAATTAAAAACAAAGTGAAACAAATGGTAAAATTTACTTGACGAAAGGATTTGTATCCTGTAAAATGAACGTTGTTCATGTTGAGGTTAGAAAGGAGACTGTCTTGAATATAGCAATCACTTCAAAGGAAGCCATTTTAGAAAGAAGCAGAGAGCGAATGAAGAAGGATGGCTGGATGGCTGTGAATATTCGGGGACTGGCTGAAGACTGCGGCGTGTCAGTTGGGACGATTTACAATTATTTTGATTCCAAATCGGATCTGCTCGCTGCAACTATAGAGAGTATCTGGCAGGATATTTTTCACTTTGAAGAATTGGGGAAACCGTTTCAAAGCTTTACAGACTGTGTTTGGCGGATATTTGACAGCATGAAGAAGGGAGACGAAAGGTATCCGGAGTTTTTTCAGTCCCATCCTATCAGTTTTATGGGAGAAGAAAAGCAAAATGGCAAAGAGCGGATGGAACAGTCCTGGAAGCACATGAAAGAAGGAATGCACCAGGCACTGATACAGGATGAGAATGTATCCGCAGAGGTATTTGATAATGTATTTACTTCGGAAAAATTTGTGGACATTATTTTTTCTCTGATTCTTTCTGCACAGGTAACGCGAAATTATGACTGCAGCGAGATACTTGAGATGATTTCCAGAGTCATTTACCGGTAATTTTTGAAAACAATTAGAGATCAGAAAGGAGAACATATGCAGGCAATTGCAGAAACAATATTTGACGCAGTATATTTAATTCTTGTAATTACAATCGGCATTTATATGATTGTAAAAAGCAGAGGAAACAGACAGTATCGGCTGTTCGGCATTATGGCTGTTATCCTGGGTGCAGGGGATTCCTTTCATCTGGTGCCGAGAGCCTATGCCCTTTGTACCACAGGGCTGGAAAACTTTGCGGCTCCACTGGGGATAGGAAAATTAGTTACCTCCATTACCATGACTGTTTTTTATGTGATTTTGTACCATGTGTGGAGGGAACGTTACCACATAAAAAAAGAACAGGGAATTACTCTGGTGGTATATGGTTTGGCTATGGTACGCATCGCATTGTGCCTGCTTCCGCAAAACCAGTGGACCAGTATAGAAGCGCCTCTTTCATGGGGAATCTACCGCAACATTCCATTTGCTCTTTTGGGACTTCTTATCATTATTCTGTTCTATCAAAGTGCAAAGCGTCATCAGGATCGGGCATTTAAGTACATGTGGCTGACCATTGTGTTAAGCTTTGGATTTTATATTCCGGTTGTGCTGTGGGCAGATGCAATCCCTATGGTTGGGATGCTGATGATTCCCAAAACATGCGCGTATGTATGGACAGTGTGGATTGGGCTTTCTGCGATGAGAGGAGAGATAAAAAAATGAAACGAATGATCAATACTTCGATGGTATACTTTGCATTGGCGATGGCGGCCGGAGTGTTCTACAGAGAATTTACAAAATTTAACGGATATACAGGGAAAACGGTTTTAAGCACGCTGCACACCCACTTTCTGGTTTTGGGGATGCTGTTCTTTTTAATCGTTGCGCTGTTTGTCAATCAGGAAAAGCGGCTGCTGGAAAATAAACTGTTTAAAAGGTTTTATATCTGCTACAATCTGTCTCTTCCATTTCTGGCATGTACCATGCTTGCAAGGGGGATCGTCCAGGTGCTGCAGATTGCGCTCTCCAGAGGGGCAGATGCAGCCATTTCCGGGATAGCAGGCCTTTCCCATATCTGCATTACCATATCCCTGATTTTCTTTTTTATGGGATTAAAGCAGAGTTTACGAAAACAGTGATTTGCGAAAGAATCGTATCAGGATACAGTCTGTATTGAGGAGGGAAACGAAAGAAGGTTATGGGAAAATGGATTGGAGTTGGGGGAGTTTTGATTTGCATGGTGGCGCTTTCGTGTTACGATCCCATGCAAGGTGCAGTCGCTTCCAAACAAATTGCGCTGTCGGTTTCTGATGTGAGTCTGCCGCAAAAACCGCAGAATGATCAATGGATCGGGGAATATACTTATTTTGGCGGAATGAAATGGCGGATGCTGGGAAAGGAGCGGGGCATTTCCGGCCGTAATATGGTGTTGTTTTTAGACCAGGTGCCGGAAAGTTATGAAGAAGAACTGCGGCTTCCTCTTTTGCCTCAGGAGGGGGAGGAATCATTTGATTGGGATACCAGCCATATCCGCAGATATTTAAATGAAGATTTTTTGGAAACAGCATTTTTGCCGCAAGAGCAGCAGATGATTGAAATCACAAATGTGAGAGGCCATTTTAATGACAGGATTTTTCCATTATCCTTTAAGCTGTTTGAGGAAGAGTGGAATGATATGGGATTTGGGGAAGAGAATGAGGGACTCCATTATAAAGAAGCCTGGTGGGCATGTGAAGACGAAAACCCTATTCGGATAGAAGCAGACGGTACCTATCGGCTGTATAAAAGCGATGAAGAGTATTCAGAAAGACTGCAGCGTCTTCACGAGCCTGCCATAATCCGCCCATGCTGTATCATCGATCCAAACAAGATCTGCTTTGTGAAAGATGCTTCCCTGCCAGTATCCATGGAGGTTTCTGAAGAACTTGCCGTTTTTGATGATACTATGGAAGCATCCGGGGAGTGGAGTTTTGTAATATCTTCAGCAGAGCAGCATGTGACCATAGAGGATGTCAGCCTGGATGAAGATGTGTGCAGCTTCCGATATTCCCATGCATCCACAGGTCCAGGTAATGGGCTGTATGCTATGATTGAGGGAGACGGTCAGGTATATGCTTATGGGAAAATAGCAGATACCAGCCGTTCTGACAGCGGAACGGTGAGCATCCGTCTGCCGGATTTTTATAACCGCTATATGGCACTGTCTGTTTTTTCAGAAAAGGAAAGGATAAGCAGAGAAGAAACCGGCTATGCCAGCGAGAGAGTCTACGTTTTGAGAGGAAAAGATGCGGCAGAGGAACCTTTGGTTTCAGCGGGAGAATTAGTTTCGGAGTATATTCCTCTTCCCTGCGATCCGATTATTGATCCCTACTATGACAGATTTTTGATTCAATGGGATTATGAAGATTACCAAAATGCAGATGAGAAAGAGCGTCTGGAGATTGGAACAGCCGCCATGATATATCAGGCAATTTTGTCCAGGCAGGGGATAGAAGGCGATGTGCCGAAATCTGATATCGAAAGTGCAGAGGAGTATGCGGCAAATCATCAGGAAGATATGCTGGCATTAGGGGAAGCGTTCTTTGAAAATGTTCACAAAATGGGATTTAAAAATTTAAAAGAGGCCATGGATTATGCAAAAGAGACTGTTTGGCAGTTATCGGATGCCCGGCCTGTTGAGAATGCAGATCTTGGAGAATATTTGCCTTATCTCGTTTATACAT
This sequence comes from uncultured Lachnospiraceae bacterium, assembly GCA_963557065.1. Classification (GTDB taxonomy): domain Bacteria; phylum Bacillota; class Clostridia; order Lachnospirales; family Lachnospiraceae; genus UMGS1370. The sequence continues at coordinate 15,810 of CAUWCT010000051.1, forward strand.
ACCGGGAGTATCAGGAAGCAGAGGAGGAAGAGCAAAAAAGGGCGATAACGGCTGCCATTCTTTATCTGGTTCAATATCGGATGGGGGTTGAGATCTCTGAAGAAGAAGCGGTTCAGCAAGTAGAAGGTATGAAAGAAAGTATTGAAATATTGTGGGAAATCGATCCGGACAGTACCTTGAAAAAATTAATGGATCGGCAGCAGTGAAAATCATATACAGCCTGCTTTTGGGCGCGGATAGTCAATGAGCTGTCTGCGTCCCTTTTCTGTTTGACCGGCTCGTACTCTTTTAAAACTTTCAGCGGTTTTTATCAGGGCGTTCATTATAAAATCTTTGTATGGTCTCATTCTCCCTTTTTCCTATCTTTATTTATCATGTGCTACCATAAGAGTAGAGAGAGGAAAGGAGAATGCAATTATGATGGATGTTAAAAAATCAATAGTACGTTTACAGAATAGATTTGATAAAACCGCAGAGAGATTTGCTTTTCGCCATCCTTACGGGGCATTTTTAGCCATGTTTGTCGGCGTTCCGCTGTTTGCACTGCTGGCAGTCTCTATTTCCACAGTCTGTGTCACACTGCCCATTGCCTGGATATTTGGATGGTTGTAGGGAAAATTCCGTTTTTCTTTATATGGTCTTAATATAGGATAAAGCTTATTTATGCCTATTTAATGCAGATAAAGGTATGATAAAGGAAATGCAAAGATACTATAAAGGTTCCGTATCTAAACAGAAATGTGAGGCGTCAGGGGTGGAGGATGGATTTTGCTGACCTTATTGTCTGATGTCTTTGTACTGTGCTGTTTTGTTATGAAAAAAAGCAGACGATTTTTTAGACGACAGGAGAAAAATGCTGTAGTATAATATGGTATAATAGAAAACAGGTGCATTGGAGGTAAGCGGTATGGAGCAGACAAAAAATCAGAGTCTTTTCAATGGGGATGGTCATGCAGACGAGCATATTCTGGTCTGTCTGTCTTCTTCTGTTTCCAACGCAAAAATTATACGGACTGCAGCCAAGATGGCTGATGCTTTTCAGGGGACATTTACTGCATTATTTGTTGAAACTTCTGATTTCCATGCAATGGGGGATGAGGATAAAAATCGGCTTCGATCCAATATCCATCTGGCCAGAAAGCTTGGGGCTTCTGTTGAAACAGTGTATGGGGATGATGTGGCGTTTCAGATTGCCGAATTTGCCCGCTTATCCGGTGTTTCCAAAATTGTAATTGGAAGAAATAATACAGCTAGAAGACGTCTGTTTGGAAAACCGGCGCTGACAGATCAGCTGATTGCAAATGCGCCGAATCTGGATGTTTACATTATTCCGGATCACAATCTGAGTCTTGCAGCTTACCGGGAACAGAGAAAAAAAAGCAGTATTGTATTTTCCGCAGCCGATATTGCAAAGTGCATTGGAATCCTTTCTGCAGCCAGCAGTCTGGGGTATGTACTTGAAAAGCTGGGATTTGCGGAAGCCAATATTATTACACTGTATGTGCTGGCAGTGTTAGTCATATCAGTAGTGACTGTAAATCGGGTATACAGCCTGATTGCATCTATTGTCAGTGTACTGGTATTTAATTTTCTGTTTACAGAGCCGAAATTCAGCCTGCAGGCATATGATCAGGGATATCCAGTGACCTTTCTCATCATGTTTTTGGCAGCTTTGATGACAGGGACTCTGGCAACTAAGTTAAAAAACAGCGCCAAACAGTCCGCCTGGTCGGCCTACCGCACGAAGGTGCTGTTTGATACCAACCAGATGCTCCAGCAGGCAAAAGACAAAGAAGAGATTCTGTCTGTAACAGCCCAGCAGCTAATCAAGCTGCTCTCTAAAAATATAGTCATCTATGTTGCAAAAAACGGGACACTGGCGGATCCGGCTGTATTTCCTGCACAGGAAGAAACCAATATGGATCCTTATATTTCAGAGGAAGAGAAAAAAGCGGCAGAATGGGCATTAAAAAATAATAAACATGCTGGAGCCACTACCCATACGTTTCCCAACGCAAAGTGCCTGTATCTGGCTATCCGGGTCAATGAGTCTGTATACGGGGTAGTGGGAATCGCAATGGGTGATCAGTCTCTGGATGCTTTTGAAAACAGCATTCTCCTTTCTATTCTGGGAGAATGCGCATTGGCGCTGGAAAACGAAAAAAATGCAAAAGAAAAGGAAGAGGCGGCTATTTTGGCAAAAAATGAGCAGCTTCGGGCAAATCTGCTGCGGAGTATTTCCCATGATCTGCGGACTCCTCTGACGTCTATTTCCGGGAACGCCAGTAATCTGCTTTCCAATGGGACTTCCTTTGATGAAGAGACCAAGAAAGGACTGTACCAGGATATTTACGATGATTCTATGTGGCTGATTAATCTGGTCGAAAATCTGCTGTCCGTAACCCGCCTGGAAGAAGGAAGGCTGAATCTTCATATTTCCGCAGAACTGGTGGAAGAGGTGATTTGCGAAGCACTCCGCCATGTAAACCGGTTAAACTGTGAGCACACTATAACTGTAGAGAATGAAGACGAGCTGCTTTTGGCAAAAATGGATGCAAAACTGATTGTCCAGGTGGTTATTAATCTGGTAGACAATGCCATTAAATATACAGAAAAAGGTTCTCATATTCATATCCGCTCCAGAAAGGAAGGCGATCTGGCAGTAATTTCCGTATCTGACGATGGCCCTGGTATTTCTGACGAAAATAAAAAGCAGGTCTTTGACCGGTTTTACAGCGGAGCCAACCGGGTGGCGGACAGCCGAAGAAGCTTAGGTTTGGGGTTGTCCTTGTGCAAGTCCATTATCAACGCCCATAAAGGTACGATTACGGTTACAGATAATCATCCCCATGGCTCCGTATTTACATTTACACTGCCTGCAGAGGAGGTACAGTTGCATGAATAAACCATTGATTTTAGTAGTAGAAGACGACCAGTCTGTAAAAAATCTAATCACCACAACCCTTAAGGCTCACGATTACCGATATCTGGCAGCAGGAAATGGGGAAACGGCTATTTTGGAAGCATCTTCCCACAATCCGGACATCGTGCTGCTGGATTTGGGACTGCCGGACATTGACGGGGTGAAAGTAATTGAGAGAATCCGCTCCTGGTCCAATATGCCGATTATTGTGATCAGCGCCAGAAGTGAAGATACGGATAAAATTGACGCTTTAGACGCAGGCGCAGACGATTACCTGACCAAACCGTTTTCCGTAGAAGAACTTCTGGCCAGACTGCGGGTGACTCAGAGAAGACTTCTGATGATGAAAGATGAAACGCCGTCTCAGTCAGCCGTATTTGAAAACGGCGATCTGCGGGTAGATTATGCAGCCGGATGCGCTTATCTGGGAGAAGAAGAACTGCACTTGACGCCAATTGAGTATAAACTCTTGTGCCTTCTTTCCAGAAATATGGGGAAAGTCCTGACTCACACATTTATTACTCAAAACATCTGGGGCAGCAGTTGGGAAAATGACGTGGCGTCTTTACGGGTTTTTATGGCGACACTTCGGAAAAAGCTGGAAAAAGGGGGCAGCGGCCCCCAGTATATTCAGACTCATATCGGAGTGGGATATCGAATGATCAAGGTGTAGAGAATTACTTTACAAAAATCTTGATTCCAGCCATTAATTCATCAAAGGTATCAAATGCAGGGATATCCGGATTGTCTGCTTTAATAGCTTTTGTAGAGCGGAATAAAAATCCGGCTGTTCCTGCTTTTATCATTTCTAAATCGTTGTAGCTGTCTCCGGCTGCAATGGTTTCAAATCCAATGCTCTGCAGCGCTTTTACGGTTGTCAGTTTTGACTGCAAAACCCGCATTTTGTATCCGGTAATCTTGCCATGTTCCCCGATAACCAGAGAATTGCAGAAAATTGTGGGACGGCCCAGTTTTTCCATCAAAGGAGAGGCAAACTGGGTAAAGGTATCGCTGACAATAATTACCTGACAAAAGGAGCGCAGTTCATCTAAAAACTCTTTTGCGCCGGGCAGTGGATCAATGGAAGCAATCACGTCCTGTATTTCTTTTATGCCCAGACCATGTTCGTTTAAAATGTCCAGACGCCATCTCATCAGCTTGTCGTAATCCGGTTCATCGCGGGTCGTGCGGGTCAATTCCAAAATACCGCTGGATTTGGCAAACGCTACCCAAATCTCAGGGACCAGAACTCCTTCTAAATCCAAACAAATAATATACATAGAACCACCTTCCTTTTTATGTTTGCTGAAATGATTACCTTTATTGTATAAGTCTCCAGAAAAATGTCAAGAAAATTTGGCTGGACATTCTGGTTTAGAACAGGTATAGTAAAATCCATGGGAGGATGAAGTATGACGATTTTACTCACAATCATTTATCTGGCTTTTATCAGCCTGGGACTTCCGGACGCCATGCTGGGAGCTGCCTGGCCAGGGATGCATGAACAACTGGGAGCGCCAGTTTCGTATGCCGGGATTCTTTCTATGATTATCTCCATCGGGACAGTAATTTCCAGTCTGTTAAGCGACAGATTGACAAAAAGGTGGGGAACCGGACGGGTGACCGCATGCAGCGTAGGACTTACTGCGGCGGCTTTGTTTGGATTCTCAGGCGCCCCGTCTTTTGAAATTCTCTGCATTTTGGCTGTTCCTTACGGACTGGGGGCCGGAGCAGTAGATGCGGCTTTAAATAATTATGCGGCTCTTTATTTTAAGGCCAGTCATATGAGCTGGCTTCACTGCTGCTGGGGCATAGGGGCATCTTTGGGGCCTTATATTATGGGACTTTGCCTGACAGGCGGATGGTCCTGGAACCAGGGATACCGGATTGTGGGCCTTTTGCAGGCAGGTCTCACAACAGTGCTTTTTGCCACCCTGTTTTTGTGGAAAGAAAACAAAGGGGAAGGAGACGGGGCAGGCAATCTTTATAAGGGAGAGACGCTGACAGCAGGCAAATTGTTTGAGATTCCTGGAGTCAAAGCTCAGATGGCAACCTTTTTTTGCTATTGTGCGCTGGAACAGACGGCGGGACTCTGGGCATCCAGTTATCTGGTTATGTTTCGGGGACTTTCAGAAGAAATTGCGGCAAAATGGGCATCCTTATTTTATGTGGGGATCACAGCCGGAAGATTTTTAAGCGGATTTCTTGCAATCAAACTAAGCGACCGGCATATGATCCGGCTGGGAGAGACAGCCGGACTTACGGGGATTCTTCTGGTACTGCTGCCATTAGGACCAGAAGCCGCTTATGCGGGGTTAATCACCATCGGGTTGGGATGTGCGCCTATTTATCCAAGTCTGATGCATGGGACGCCGAGGAATTTTGGATGGGAAAGGTCTCAGGCAATCGTGGGACTTCAGATGGCCTTTGCCTATTTGGGAAATATCCTGATGCCGCCGGTATTTGGATTTGTTGCACAGGCGGCTGGTATTTTCTGGTATCCCGTCTATCTGCTTTTGATATTGGCAGCCATGGTGATGTTTTCCGAGGGTTTAAACCGGAAAGTATCCAGGGCATAAAGGGGTGCCTGTCATAAAACTAAAATTTCAGCAACAGTTCAGCCATGAGAAGATTGAGACAGGAAAAAGCGCTGAAAGCTTGTTTCATAAGAGTTTTTCTGTCTCAATCTTCATAGGGCGGACGCCAGGCGCTTCTTGTCCGCCACAAGCGGGCAAGAAGATACAGGACAGAACTGTTATAAATTTCAGGAGGTAAAGTTATGGGGCATTTGACAACAAAGGATGCATACAAAAATCTGGAAGAGAGAATTAACTGGTTTACACAGGGAGCACCACCTTCAGAAACCCTGTATAAGATTCTCCAGGTTCTCTATACGGAAAAGGAGGCAAAATGGGTGGCGCTTTTGCCGGTCCGTCCCTTTACTGCAAAAAAGGCGGCAAAGATCTGGGGGACGTCAGAGGCAAAAGCAGAAAAATTTCTGAATCATCTCTGTGAAAAAGCGCTGTTAGTGGATTCGTATCACAATGGGGAGAGAAAATTTGTTATGCCGCCTCCTATGGCAGGGTTTATTGAGTTTGCTCTGATGAGAACCAGAGGAGATATTGATCAGAAATATTTAAGCGAATTGTACTACCAATATATGAATGTAGAGGAAGATTTTGTAAAAGACCTGTTTTTTGCAACAGAAACCAGACTTGGAAGAGTCTTTGTCCAGGAGCCGGTACTGGGCAACGATAAGATGAACCATATTTTGGATTTCGAGCGGGCGACCCACATTGTGGAAGAGGCAAAATATATTGGACTTGGTACCTGTTACTGCCGCCACAAAGCTTATCATGCAGGACACCCCTGCGAGATCGATGCGCCATGGGAGGTGTGCCTGACATTTGACAATGTGGCCCGTTCCCTTTCTGAACATGGAGGATATGCCAGACTGATTTCCAAGGAAGAGGCAAAAGAAGTGCTGCAGCTTTCCTATGAGAGCAACTTAGTCCAAATTGGAGAAAATGTAAGAGAACACCCGGCATTTATCTGCAATTGCTGCGGATGCTGCTGCGAGGCCCTGCAGGCCGCCAGAAAATTCAGCCCCATGCAGCCTGTGGCAACTACCAATTACATTCCGGAAATAGAGAAAAAGACCTGCGTTGGCTGCTCAAAATGTGAAAAGGTCTGCCCTATTCTGGCGATTTCTATGGCAGAAGAAGAGATGCAGGAAGGGCGAAAGAAAAGATGGGCCAGCGTGGATACCGAGATTTGTTTAGGCTGCGGAGTCTGCGCCAGAAATTGTCCGACAGGCGCCATTGCGTTAAAACGGCGTCCGGTTCAGATTATTACTCCGGTCAACAGTACCCACCGTTTTGTGCTCCAGGCTATTGAAAAAGGGACTTTGCAAAACCTGATTTTTGACAACCAGGCATTTGCAAATCACCGGGCAATGGCAGCAGTATTTGCGGCAATCTTAAAGCTTTCTCCAATCAAGCAGGCAATGGCCAGCAAACAGTTTAAGTCGATTTATTTAGACAAGCTTTTGTCCATGCAGAAGAAACAGTAGTTAATCCCCTGGAGTATAATCATTGCATGGCTCCTGGGACCAAATCAGATTTTCTCCGTCTGATGCTACGGAAATAGAACCCTGAATGTCGGTGCGAAAGACCGGGATTTCCATGGATTCAAACCGTTCCATGACCGTATCATGGGGATGGCCGTAGGAATTGCCTTTTTTGCAGCTGATGATCGCGTATCCGGGGATGGCATTTTCCAGCAGATTCCAGGAAGAGGAACTGCCGCTTCCATGATGTCCGGCCACATAGACATCGCTTAGCAGAAACCGGCCCCAGGACTGGCACATATCCTCTTCCTCTTCGTGTTCAGCATCTCCGGTTAAAAGAAAGCTGGTATTGCCGTATGTAATCCGGATGGCAAGAGAATTGTTGTTGCCGCTGTCCGGATCAATGGAGGAAGGCCCCAGTACAGTAAAAGAAGCGTTTCCCAGAGAAAATGTATCGCCTACTGCCGGATGAACAGGGGTCAGGGCGTGATCAGCCAGGGCTTTTTCATAGGATTTAAAAATAGCGCTGGAAGCCTGGTAGTCGGGGGCCAGGACCTGGTTTACCGAAAAACGATTTAAAACGCCTACGATTCCGCTTAGATGATCGGCGTCATAATGGGAAACGGTGACGTAATCCAGAGTATCCAGTCCTTGATTTTCCAGATAGCTGACGACAAAAGAGGAAGCATCCCTGTCGCCGCCGTCATACAGCATGGTTTGTCCGTCTGCTTCTATAAACACAGATAATCCCTGTCCCACGTCCAGTACCGTAAGGCGAAAGGGCGCTTCCTCAAACCCTTTTGGAGAAACGGAAGAAGGAGAGGAATCAGACGACGGGCGCGCTGGAAGAAAATCGCCCTGGAAATCCACATGGGAAACAGCAGTTTCATAAAATTCTCTGCAAATTGTCAGCAGCTCTTTTGGAAATGCAGAAGGCAGATCCATGTTAAATAAAGTTCCTACAAAAAATAAAAAAGAAAAAAGCAGGATAGGAAAAGATGGAAGCAGAAATTCTTTGCGAAACCAAAATTTTCTTCCTGCTTTTTTGCTGCTGTTTCTTCTGGCAGCAGAAGGCTTTCTTTTGTGTCCGTACGCGCGGTTGTTTTGTTTCATGGCCAAGACCTTCCTTTTCATTTTGATACCACACCATAGTGTACCAAAACAAAGGTCTGCTGTAAACCCAAATTAAGAATAGCATGACTGAACTGCTGCAGTGAATCATGCCGGGCGTTTGCCGGCAGCGATCAAATCAGAATGTTCGGTTTATAATGTCTTAACCAGAAGTCGATCTGAATGATATAGGCCATCATCTGGGGACCTGCTAAAAGCTGACCGTACCAGGGTTTTCCGTAATCAGAAGGACTGGATGCAAAGGCCATGATTTTCTTTTTATCGCAAAATTCCAAAACAGGAGCATTGGGATCAGCAGCCAGTTCCAGAAGACGGTTTTTTAACAGGGTTTCATAAGAATGGTCATAGATTTTGGGGTAAGGAGATTTTTTGCGGAACAGGACTTCATCCGGCAGTTTTCCCCGTCCTGCCTGGCGCAGAAGATTTTTTACAATTCCGTCTTTTGCCTTCATTTCCCAGGGCACATTCCACAGATATTCGATAATGCGGTAGTCTGCAAAAGGCACGTGGGCCGAGAGTCCCCAGATTTCGCTGGTGCGGTTCATCCGGTCTAATAAAGTCTGCATAAACCATTCCAGATTGAGATAGGAGATTTCCCGCCTGCGGGCATCTTTTGAGTCTTCCCCTTCCAGTTTTGGAACCTGGGAAATAGAGTTTTCGTAGCGGTTTTGCACATAGTCATCCATAGAAAGCCAGGATAGAAAATCATCGGATAACAGGACTTTTCTGGCATTTAAGTCCATGGTCCATGGGAAGGTTTTTGCATGAAAACAGGATTCCTTATGAAACCAGGGATAGCCGCCGAAAATTTCGTCTGCACATTCTCCAGTCAAAGCGGCTGAAAAGTCAGGAGCGACCTGGGAGCAGAAATACAAAAGCGAGGAATCCACGTCCGCCATGGCCGGAAGATCGTGGCAGAGTACAGACAGCTTTAACAGGTCAAACTGTTTTTGGGCGCTGCACTCTAAATAGCGGTGATTTGACTTTAGAAAAGCCACCATTTTTTCTACAAAAGGCCGGTCCTGGGAGGGCTGGAAGTCATTGGCCTGAAAGTTTTTATCATTTCCTGCAAAATCAAAAGAAAAGGTGGAAAGGGTCTGATGATCCTTTTGTAATTCTTTGGCGCAGATGGCAGACACCAGAGAAGAATCTATGCCTCCGGATAGAAAAGAGCAGACAGTGCCGGGAAGCTTCATCTGCCGTTTTACGGAATCCTCTAAGAGAAAAGAGGTTTTTTTAATGGTATCCTCATAGCTGTCCTCATGGGGATGGCTTTCTAACTTCCAGTAGCAAAAAGGAGAAATTCCGTCAGTTGAGCACAGTAAAAAATGGGCCGGAAGCACTTCAAAGGTATGATAAAAAACGCCGGTTCCCCTGGTTTTAGCCGGACCGATGCCAAAGATTTCATTCAGGCTGTCTTTATTTAAAACAGGCCTTGTCCCGTCAAAGGCAAACAACCCCTTTAATTGGGAGGAGAAAATAACAGTGCCTTCCTTCACACAATAAAAGAGAGGTTTTGTGCCAGCCCGATCCCGGCAGAGCATAAGATGATTCTTTAACGGATCCATAATGGCAAAGGCAAAGGCGCCGTTTAGCTTTTCTGCAAAGGAAGGGCCAAATTCTAAGTAGGCGGAAAGGACGATATCTGCATCCTGTAAAGGATGAAAGAAATGTCCTCTTTTTATGAGTTCAGAAGAAAGTTCCCCGGCATTATACAGTTCTCCGTCCCAGACAATGCCAAAGTCATGTCCCTGGTACTTTTTAATGAGAGGAAGTGTTGGCGAAGGCGTTCTGGGGGATGAGGAAACCCAGGCCAGACCAAAATGATCCGAGAGGCAGGAACTGCTGCACAGAGAGGATGCAGGAGAAGTCTTTAAAAAAGCTTCTGTCATGGAATCTAAGGCATGTTCATAGAAGCCTTTTTCTTTTGTAAACACCCTTTCCGGGTGAAAAAAACCCATGATATTTCCCATAATAAAACTCCTTTCTCAGGGAATGAACAGTGGTGTATTATAAGAGGAAACATGCGGTCAGGAAGGTGCAGAAAAAACCTATGAGGACTGGCGCCAGGTTTTTTCGGGCCAATTCCAGGGGACTGACATTGCAGATGGCAGCGACCGGGATGAGCCCCCAGGGAACGATGGTGCCGCCTCCTACGAAAATAGCAGTAATCTGCCCAAGAGCGGCAAGAATCGGAACAGATGCGCCTACGGCATTTCCAAAGGTATTTGCCAGAGCGCCGGTAAGAGGAAGTCCGGAAAAACCAGAGCCGTCAAGTCCGGTTAAAGCACCGGCAATCATCTGAATACCGGCGATGAGGGAAGGATTTAATGGAGCGCGTTCGGCCAGCCATATCGCCCAGTCATTTAAGATGCCGTTTAAAGAGGATTCCCCCATAATGGAAGAAATGCCTTCTCCTCCCAAAAAGAAAAAGGCTCCGATGGCAATGACCGGCGCAAAAATGCGGATGGCAAATAAAAAACCGTCTGTCAGATAGCCAGTGATTTTTTCCAGAGAATCTTTACGGAAAGCCAGAACGGAACCAAGACACATTAAAAGAACGGCAGTTCCAGATACCAGACTGGTGGCATCTCCTCCCCGCAGATCAAAGGCCAGCATGATAAAAATATCGGCAAGAAAGGAAATTGGGACTGCAAAGGCCAGTATTTTGGCGGGAAGAGAGTGGCGGGTGGGGACAGAAAGCGCAGAAAGACGGTTTGCCCGTATAGTGCTTTTCATATTTTTCCGGTTCAGTAAAAATGCGGAAAGCACAGTGGTAAGTCCCATAACCCAAAAGAGGGGACGGCCTTCGGTCAGGATTTGACTGGAAGAAATGCCGGCTGCCGAGGCGGAAACTGCCGGAGCGCCCTGAATCACCAGATCGTAGCTTAAGGCAATGCCATGTCCGAAAAGATTCATAGCCATGGCGGCGGCCAGAGGAGTCAGGCCGGAACGGATGGCAAAGGGAAGCATAATAGCGCCGACTAAGGCCACAGATGGGGACGGCCATAAAAAAAGGGAAAAAATAAGCATAACAATGCCCAGAATCCACCAGGTAAGAGAAGGAGTTTTCATAATGCGGGACATAGGCCGCATAAGCAGATAGTCGCTTCCCAGTTCACTTAAACACTTAGACAGAGCTGTGACCAGGGCAATGGTAGCGATAATCTCCATGAATTCCCTGCCAGCATATAAAATGGCATTGAAAACAGTCTGAATGCCGCCCCAGATGGTTCCAAGGCTGACAAAACCCAGGAGAAAGAGAAAGGCAATGCAGACGGCCGGAGTGTCTTTTCGCAGGATCATGACGCCCAGAATTACAAGAACCCCGATTAGATAGCAGTAATGAACGGGGGTTAGTACAACTGCGGTTTCTAACATAGATATGCTCCTGATTTTGATTATAGTCTAGCATATGTAAGATTTCTAAAAGAGGTGCGCTTGACAGAGAAAAAAAAGAAGGTTACAATATGCCCGAAGGAATGGGAGGTTTTGTAATGAATCGAAAAAAATGGATTTTAGATGTGGCTCTGATTTTAACAGCCAATACCATTTACGCTTTGGGAGTTGTCATGTTTCTGCTTCCCAATGGCTTTATTATGGGGGGGACCACAGGTCTGGCGCTGGCCGCCCAAAACTATTTTAGCATCCCCATTACCAGCTTTGTATCTGTATTTAACATTGGTATGTTTTTATTTGGAGCAGCCATTCTGGGCAGAAAATTTGCCATGACCACAATTTTAAGTACGTTTTATTATCCGTTTATTTTAGGTGTGCTCCAAAAAATCCCGCAGCTTCCCCAGACAGGTGTTGATATGATTTTAGGAGCGGTGTTTGGCGGATGTATGATTGGAGTCGGAATCGGGATTGTCATCCGCTGTGGGGCGTCCACAGGAGGAATGGATATTCCGCCGCTTCTAATCCGCAGATTTTTCGGGATTCCAGTATCCATTACTATGTATGGATTTGATGTGCTGATACTGCTTTTGCAGGCGTCATTTTCAGACCGAACCCAGATTCTGTATGGGATTTTGTTAGTCCTTATCTATACCATGGTTTTGGAAAAAGTGCTGATTATGGGAGAGGCCAAGACTCAGGTGAAAATTGTCAGCGCTAAGTATGAAGCGATCAATGATATGATTATCCGGGATCTGGACAGAGGCTCCACGCTTCTCCATGGGGAAACCGGGTTTATGAGAGAAGAGAGGCCAGTGCTTTTAACAGTGATTTCCAACCGGGAACTGGCCAAGTTAAACCGGGCAGTCCAGGAAATCGACCCGGAGGCATTCCTTGTGATCAGCCCGGTAAAAGAAGTAAAAGGCAGAGGTTTTTCCAGCCAGAAAATCTGGGCCAAGCGGGAAAAGCGCCTGCAGGAGGATTAACTTACTGCTTCGGATCGCAGAATACAACAATGTCCTCCGGCACAGTCAGGGCAGGTATGCTTTTCGTAGAAGAAGAAAACAAAACCAGAAGCAGATGGTTTCCCGGATTTTGATGGAGTTTTTGTCCATTGGGGGTTGTGATATCCGTATCTTTTTGAAGAGTCAGGCGCAGAGTTTTGTCTGAATTGGTAAGCGTGTCGTCAAAAACATCCAGAACCGCCTGCTGTCCTTTATCAGTTTCTGCAATCACCAGGGCTTCATAGCGGGGAGGATAGATCAGGGGAACCGGGGCATTTGGATCATAAAATACAGTGATCGTATGCCCGGGTTCCATATTTTCACAGTCATAAACGTAAGTGCCTGCAGTCAAAAGAACCGATGCCGGCCCATTTCCGGTCTCGATGTCTAATAAAAAAGAACACAGATTGTGTCCATTTTCTTTAGAAAGGCTGCGGACTGCGGTTATAACCCCGGTAATAGAAGGAAAAGAATTCATAAAAACCTCCAGAATAGATGAATTGATGGATCATATGAGAAAGGAAGGAAAGTTATGACAACACAAGTTACCAGAGAACAGGCGCTTGCCCTGCTAAAAACCTACAATCAGGAGCCGTTCCACATTCTCCATGGGCTGACAGTAGAGGGAGTAATGCGCTGGTATGCCAGAGAACTGGGCTATGGCCAAGAAGAGGACTTTTGGGGAATTGCAGGTCTCCTTCATGATGTGGATTTTGAAAGATTCCCGGAAGAACACTGCAAAAAAGCGCCAGAACTTCTGGCAGAGATTGGGGCGGAACCGGAACTGGTTCACGCAGTATGCAGCCATGGTTACGGCCTGTGTTCAGATGTAAAGCCGGAACATGAGATGGAAAAGGTGATGTTTGCATCCGATGAACTGACTGGACTGATTGGGGCTGCTGCCCGCATGCGTCCATCCAAAAGCGTGATGGATATGGAAGTATCCAGCTTAAAGAAAAAGTTTAAAGACAAAAAATTTGCAGCCGGCTGTTCCAGAGACGTAATCAAAAATGGAGCAGAGAACCTGGGGTGGACTCTGGAGGAACTGATGGAAAAGACCATTCTTGCCATGCGTTCCTGTGAGGCTGCTGTTAATGAACAGATAAAGTAAAGGAGAAGCATTATGAAAAAGGTAGTGAAGTTTGGAGGCAGCTCGCTGGCCAGCGCAAGACAATTTAAAAAAGTTGGAGAGATTATCCGGGAGGACAAGTCCAGACGGTATGTAATCCCGTCTGCGCCGGGTAAAAGAAATGACAAAGACGAAAAAGTGACGGATCTTTTATACGAGTGTTACGAAGCGGCATCTTCAGGAGCCAGCTATAAAAAGATTTTAGAAAAAATCAAAAAACGTTATACAGACATTATTGACGGCCTGGAACTGAACTTAAATTTAGATCACGAGTTTGACAGAATCGAAGAAAACTTCATTGCCAAGATAGGAAAAGACTATGCTGCTTCCAGAGGAGAATATTTAAACGGACTGGTAATGGCAGAGTATTTGGGATATGAGTTTATTGATGCGGCAGAAGTGATTTTCTTTGATGAAAGGGGAAATCTGGATGCAGAAACTACCAATGCAGAACTGGCAGAGAGACTTTCTCACATAGAGAGAGCAGTAATTCCGGGATTTTACGGTTCCAGGACAGATGGAAGCATTAAGACCTTTTCCAGGGGCGGCTCTGATATTACCGGTTCCATTGTGGCCAGAGCCATTCATGCAGATTTGTATGAAAACTGGACGGATGTTTCCGGATTTTTAGTAGCAGATCCCAGAATCATTGACAATCCGGAAGTTATTGAGACCATTACATACAGAGAACTCCGGGAACTTTCCTACATGGGCGCAAGCGTACTTCACGAAGATGCGATTTTCCCGGTTCGCAGAGAGGGCATTCCCATCAATATCCGCAACACCAATAAGCCGGAAGACAAGGGAACCCTGATAGTAGAAAGCACCTGCAGAAAACCCAGGTATGTTATTACTGGCATTGCAGGCAAAAAGGGATTTTGCTCCATTAACATTGAAAAGGCCATGATGAATGCAGAAGTGGGATTTTGCCGGAAGATTTTATCCGTATTTGAGCAGCAGGATATTTCCATTGAACACATGCCTTCCGGCATTGATACCATGACAGTCTTTGTTCATCAGGATGAATTTGTAGAACATGAGCAGTCTGTGATTGCCGGAATCCACAGGGCAGTAGAGCCGGATGCAGTGGATTTGGAGGCAGACCTGGCGCTGATTGCCGTCGTTGGGCGGGGGATGAAAGCCACCAGGGGAACAGCAGGCCGGATCTTTTCTGCCCTGGCTCATGCGAGAATCAATGTGAAAATGATTGATCAGGGGTCCAGTGAGTTTAACATTATTATTGGCGTGAAAAACTCGGATTTTGAGACGGCGATTAAAGCAATCTATGATATATTTGTAACTGCGGCAATATAGGTAAAAGAAAGTTTCAGACGGAGTATACAGGAGAAGATAAGTGGGGAAAACTAGATAGAACCACTGGTATTTTGAGCAGCGCTCAAAAAAGGAGGAAGTATCATTGCTGGAAAAAATTGATTTATCCAAAACCGCAGATAAAGAGACTTACCAGGCAGCAAAGGAGCAGATGGGGGCCAAACTTGGATTTTTGCAGAGAGAGTGCAGGGCGGCAAAGATCCCGGTGATTATGGTTTTTGAAGGTATGGGGGCAGCCGGAAAGGGAATCCAGATTAACCGGCTGATAGGGAATTTAGATCCCAGAGGATTTTCTGTGTATGCGCCCGGCAGGGAAACAGAAGAAGAGAGGATGCGGCCATTTTTGTGGCGGTATTGGATCAAGACTCCGGAAGACGGACGAATTGCCATATTTGATAAAAGCTGGTACTGCCGGGTGCAGAAAGATCGGTTTGAAGGCAGCGTGACTGAGGAAGAACTGCCAGGCGCTTTTTCGGATATTCTCTCCTTTGAACGTCAGCTTACAGACAGCGGTGTGGTGATCATCAAGCTGTTTTTGCATATTTCCAAAGAAGAACAGAAGAAACGGTTTGAAAAATTAGACAGTTCCCCAAAGACATCCTGGAGAGTCACAAAAGCAGATTGGGAGAGAAATAAGCGCTATGATGAATACCTTTCCATCAATGAAGAGATGTTAGAAAAAACAGATACCCAAAACGCTCCCTGGACCATTATTGAAGCGGAAGATAAAAACTATGCGTCCATGAAGATTCTGGCAGCCGTATCGGATCGTCTGGAATATGAACTGACAAAGCGCAAAGAGACGGCCAGACAAAGGCAGAAACCGCTTATGATACCAGATGAAAAATTTAAAACAGGCGTATTATCCGGCGTGGATCTGACCAAATCTCTGACTAAAAAAGAATACAAAAAACAGATTGATCAGCTGCAGAAAAAGCTGGAGATTCTTCACAACGAGATTTATCGGTTAAGGATTCCGGTAATTATTGGATTTGAAGGATGGGATGCAGCAGGAAAAGGAGGGGCCATCAAGCGCCTTACCAGCCATCTGGACCCAAGAGGATATCAGGTAAATCCTACCGCTGCGCCCAACGACATTGAAAAGGTTCACCATTATTTATGGAGGTTTTGGAAGAATGTCCCCAAAGCGGGACACATTGCAATCTTTGACCGCACCTGGTACGGCAGGGTGATGGTAGAACGAATTGAGGGATTTTGCAGAGAAGAAGAGTGGAAGCGGGCCTATCAGGAGATCAATGAGATGGAGGCCCATATGGCAAACGCAGGGGCCATTGTGCTAAAATTCTGGCTTCACATTGATAAAGAAGAGCAGGAACGCCGGTTTAAAGAGCGCATGGCAGATCCGGCAAAGCAGTGGAAGATTACAGAGGAAGACTGGCGCAACAGGGAAAAATGGGATCTATATGAGGAAGCAGTTAACGAAATGCTGGTGCGCACCTCTACTACCTATGCGCCATGGGTGGTAGTAGAGGGAAACTGCAAATATTACGCTAGGGTAAAAGTGCTGGAAACAGTAGTAAAAGCCATGGAAACAAAAGTGAAAGAGCATAAGAAGAAATTATGAGCAAAGTAATGATTGTCGGCGGCGGAGCCGCCGGTATGGCGGCTGCAGTTGCGGCTGCAAAAAATGGCCATCAGGTTGAACTCTATGAAAAAAATGAAAAATTAGGAAAAAAGATTTATATTACCGGAAAAGGCAGATGTAATGTAACCAATGCCTGTGAAGTAGAGGATTTGCTGAAGGGCGTGGTGAGCAACAGCCGTTTTTTATACAGCAGTTTTTACGGATTTACCAATCAGGACATGATGGATCTGTTAGAACAGGCGGGATGCCCATTAAAAATCGAACGGGGCGGCAGAGTATTTCCGGTATCAGACAAATCCTCGGACGTAATCAAAGCCCTGTCCGGCCTTTTACGGGATTTGGAAGTCAAAGTCTGTTTAAACCAGGCGGCAGAAGAACTGATTGTAGAAGAAAATGGACAGAAAATCTGCAGGGGAATCAGACTTTCCGGACGATCTGGAAAAGAAATTGCAGCAGACGCCGTCATCGTGGCAACAGGGGGCTTATCCTATCCCACCACCGGCTCAACGGGGGACGGGTACCGGTGGGCGAAGGAGGCAGGCCATACAATAGCAAGCCTTTCCCCGGCTCTGGTACCTTTTGAGACAGCAGAAGAAGAGGCAAAAACCCTCCAGGGCCTGGCCCTTAAAAACATTGAAGTAACCATAAAAAGCGGGAAAAAGGAATTGTACCGGGATTTTGGGGAAATGCTGTTTACCCATTTCGGCGTCAGCGGGCCGGTGTTGTTAAGCGCCAGCAGTTTTTGTGCAAAGGCCATTAAGAAAGGCCCGCTGACTCTTGAGATTGATTTAAAACCGGCTTTGTCAAAGGAGCAGTTGGATGACCGGATTTTGAGGGACTTTGAGGAGGCAAAAAACAAACAGTTTAAAAATTCTTTAAATCGTCTTCTTCCGGCAAAGCTGATCCCGGTTGTGATTTCCAGAAGCCAGATTCATCCGGATAAGCAGGTCAATGAAATTACCAGAAAAGAGCGGCAGAGGCTGACAGAAGTGATCAAACAGTTCACTCTGACCCTGACCGGTCTCAGAGGATATAAAGAAGCTATTATTACCCAGGGCGGCGTTGCGGTCAGAGAGATCAATCCGTCTACAATGGAATCCAAACTGGTAAAGAATTTGTATTTTGCAGGAGAGGTTTTGGACTTGGACGCAGTGACAGGAGGATTTAACCTTCAGATTGCCTGGTCTACCGGCTGGGCGGCCGGAATGAACATTCCAAAATAAAAGGGAGGAAACAAAAGATGTCTTATTTTAATATTGCAGTAGACGGTCCTGCCGGGGCAGGAAAGAGTACCATCGCCAAAGCAGTGGCAGCCGATCTTGGATTTATTTATGTGGATACAGGGGCGATGTATCGGGCTATGGCGCTTTATTTTCTGCGTCAGGGAATTGACAAAGAAGATGAGGCGGCGATTTCTGCGTCCTGCAGTCAGGTGGAGATCACCATCCGTTATGAAAACGGAAGCCAGCAGGTGATTTTAAACGGGGAAAATGTTTCGTCAGAAATCCGCAGGGAAGAAGTGGGCAATATGGCCTCTGCCACCAGCGTGTACCTGCCGGTCCGGAAAAAACTGGTAGAACTTCAGCAGGATTTGGCTAAAACGGCCAATGTCATCATGGATGGCAGGGATATCGGGACCTGCGTGCTGCCGGATGCTCAGGCAAAGGTATATCTGACTGCAAGTTCGGCTGTCAGGGCTAAAAGACGGTATGATGAATTAAAAGAAAAGGGAATCAGGTGTAATTTAGAAGAAATTGAGCAAGATATTATCGAGAGAGACTATCGGGATATGCACAGAGAACATTCTCCTTTAAAGCAAGCAGAGGACGCAGTGCTGGTTGACAGTTCTGAAATGACAGTTGAACAGGTGATTGAGACCATTAAGGACATTGCCCGCAGAAAGGGGTTGGAAGCCTGATGGAGGTCATTGTTGCAAAGACGGCAGGCTTCTGCTTTGGAGTAGAGAAGGCTGTGGAAAAGGTATATGAGCAGATTAAAAAGCAGGACGGCCGCCCCATTTACACATATGGTCCCATTATTCACAACGAGGAAGTGGTAAAGGATCTGGAAAGCAAAGGAGTCAGGGTAATTGAGACAGAAGAAGAGTTAGGCCGGTTAAAAGAGGGAGTGGTGATTATCCGCTCTCATGGAGTGGGAAAACATATCTATGATCTGCTGGAGAAAAATCAGATAGAAATCATAGATGCCACCTGCCCTTTTGTAAAGAAAATTCACCGTATCGTAAAAGAAGAAAATGAAAAAGGCCGCCGGGTAGTGATTATTGGAAATGAAAAACATCCGGAAGTAGAAGGCATAAAAGGCTGGGCCAATCCGGATACAATTACAGTGGAATCCGAGGAACAGATTGAACAGTTATCCCTTAATCAGAAGGAAAAGCTTAGTATCGTATCCCAGACGACATTTAATTACAAGAAATTTCAAGATTTAGTTGAAAAATTTTTAAAAAAGGGTTATGATATTAGTGTTTTAAATACGATTTGCAATGCAACACAGGAAAGGCAGTCGGAAGCGCGCAGGATCGCATCTGAGGTAGACGCCATGATTGTTATCGGCGGGAAGAGCAGTTCCAATACCCAGAAGCTGTATGAGATCTGCCGCAGGGAGTGTGAGAACACATATTACATCCAGACATTTGACGATTTGGAACCTGAAAGTGTAAGTTCTGTGCGAAGCGTAGGTATTACAGCGGGAGCATCTACTCCCAAAAACATTATTAAGGAGGTTCATACTAATGTCAGAATTAAGTTTTGAACAAATGTTAGAAGAATCATTAAAGACAATACGTACAGGAGAGGTAGTCACTGGTAAGGTCATCGACGTCAAAGAAGATGAAGTAGTTTTAAATATAGGTTACAAGTCTGATGGCATTATTCCAAGAAATGAATATACCAACGAACCAGGCGTAGACTTAACCACTCTTGTTCATGTAGGCGATGAGATGGAAGCAAAAGTCATCAAAGTAAATGACGGTGAGGGTCAGGTGGCTCTTTCTTATAAGAGACTGGCAGCCGACAGAGGCAACAAGAGACTGGAAGAAGCATTTGAGAGCCAGGAAGTATTAACCGCTAAGGTAACCCAGGTATTAGACGGCGGTTTAAGCGTAGTAGTAGATGAGGCCAGAGTATTTATTCCTGCAAGTCTGGTATCAGATACTTATGAAAAGGATTTATCCAAGTATGCAGGCCAGGAGATTGAATTTGTAATCACCGAATTCAATCCTAAGAGAAGAAGAATCATCGGCGACAGAAAGCAGCTCATGGTTGCAAAGAAAGCAGCTATGCAGAAAGAATTATTTGAGAAGATCCATGTTGGCGATACTGTAGAAGGCACTGTTAAAAATGTAACCGATTTTGGCGCATTCATCGACTTAGGCGGCGCTGACGGTCTGCTTCACATCTCTGAGATGAGCTGGGGCAGAGTGGAGAACCCGAAGAAGGTGTTTAAGACTGGCGATCAGGTTCGTGTGCTGATTAAAGACATCCAGGGTGAGAAGATTGCCCTCAGCTTAAAGTTCCCGGAGACCAACCCATGGGCCAATGCGGTTGAAAAATATGCTGCAGGCAACGTGGTAACCGGCCGCGTAGCGCGTATGACTGATTTCGGCGCATTTGTAGAGTTAGAGCCAGGTGTAGACGCCCTGCTTCATGTATCCCAGATTGCGAAAGAGCATATCGAGAAGCCATCGGATGTATTAAAGATTGGTCAGGAAGTAGAAGCAAAAGTAGTGGACTTCAATGAAGCAGACAGAAAGATCAGCTTGAGCATTAAGGCACTGTCCGCTCCAGAGCAGAAGGAAGCAGATGCAGATGTAGCAGACGTTGATATTGATGCATACGTTGACGCTGAATAGTAAATCAAATAATCCGATCCCCCTTTGCGTTTGCAGAGGGGGATTTTGTATCTGTAAAAAACGCCGCTTTGCAAAGCAGTCAACAAACTGCAGTATACAGGGGACATTGAAATGAGAAGAAAAAGAAAGAAGGGCCCAAAAAGAATCGGCATGAAGATGGGAGCAGGGATTTGGGCAGCGGTTGTTCTGACCGCATGGATGGCAGGTGAGACTTATGCCAAAACCATCTGCCCGCCGCAGATTTCCATTGCTATGGCAACGCCGTATGATGAAGTGATGATAGAGAAAATCAGCGCAGAACGGGCGCCGGACGAGATTCACATTGTGGTTTCCATAAAAACAAGGACGCTGTTTTTATGCTATGGTCCGCAGATAATTGACCGATTTATTGCACAGGTAGGGATGAATTCGGAAGAAGGCGAAAAACTGCAGCAGGGAGACAAGCGGACACCCAGAGGGGAGTATTATGTG
Source organism: uncultured Lachnospiraceae bacterium (assembly GCA_963557065.1). Lineage (GTDB taxonomy): Bacteria > Bacillota > Clostridia > Lachnospirales > Lachnospiraceae > UMGS1370. The sequence continues at coordinate 36,742 of CAUWCT010000051.1, forward strand.
TGTCTGAAAAACAGCAATAGTACCTATTACCGGGCTTTAGGGCTTTCCTATCCTAACATAAAAGATGCTGACAGGGGATATGAGACAGGACTTATCTCCAGAGAAGAACGGGACAGGATTGCAGAAGCAATTGAAAATGGCGGTATGCCGGACTGGGATACTGCTTTGGGCGGTTATATAGAAATCCATGGAGAAAAGGGCGGGCGCACAGACGGATGCATCGCAGTGGGAAATCCAGTTATGGACTGTTTATGGCCGGTTATCCATCCAGGGTGCAGGGTGAGAATTTTCTGATAACGGCAGATATGTGTTGACGAATAATATTATATAGCGTATAATACTACAAGAAACAATATTATACGCTATATAATATAAACACTTAAAGAGTATGCAGCATAAGCTGCCGATATCAGAGAGGGGAGCAGACCTATGGTATTTAATACAGGTTCCGCATTGCTGGATGCCATTGTACTGGCAGTAGTATCCAGGGACGCAGAAGGCACATACGGATATAAAATCACCCAGGACGTCCAGCGGGCCATTGAGATTTCGGAGTCAACCCTGTATCCGGTTTTAAGGAGACTCCAAAAGGAAGATTGTCTGGAAACTTACGATTTGGCAATTGATGGAAGGAACCGGCGTTATTACCGGATTACAGAACGGGGGAGAGTACAGCTTAATCTTTATCGCGGAGAATGGGCAAACTATTCAGAGAAGATATCCCGAATTTTTGAGGAGGCTTGTATATGAATCGAGAAACATTTATGAAAGAGCTGGAATATCTTCTGCAGGATATTTCGGATGACGAAAAGGCAGATGCATTAAGCTATTATGCAGATTATTTAGAGGAAGCAGGGCCGGAAAACGAAGAAAAGGTACTGCAGGAATTTGGAAGTCCAGAGCGGATTGCGGCTATTATCAGGGCGGATTTAAAGGGAGACTTAGAGTCTGGAGGCGGATTTACAGAAAGGGGCTATGAGGACGATCGGTTCCGCCAGCCCAATTATCAGCTTGCCCATAGAGAGCAGGAGGAACATTCCTTTTATAGCAGAACCGCTTGCGATGAGACTCCTTTAGGAGAGACCGGGCAAAGTGCTGGGGCAGGTGAACCTTCCAAAGAAAAACCTGAGAAAAACAGCAGGCAGGTTCTAAAAATGGTGGGACTGGCAGCGGCTGTTATGATTGGCATTCTGCTTCTCCCTGTTGTTTTTGGACTGGGACTGGGAGCAGTGGGAATCGTATTTTCGCTCCTTTTTGGGGCAGCAGTCTTATTGGCGGTATTCGTTTTTACGGCAGCTATCTGGACAGTTGCCTGGCTGATTGCAGGAGTTTTTATACTGATTGCCGGAATTGCAGTAATGGCAACTCCTCTTAATTTCCTTAATGGTATCTGGTGCATCGGATTGGGGATCGCATTTTTGGGAATCGGCCTGCTTTCTCTGTCTGTCAGCATATTGTTTTATGGGAAATTTCTGCCATGGCTGGTGAAGCTGACAACGGATGCGATTGGCCGTTTATTTCGCAAGAAAGGGAAAACAGCATGAAAAAGTGGATAAAAGTAATAGCAATTGCAGGAGCGGCAATGTTTGGACTGGGAAGTGTGACAGCTCTGGCTGCCATGGGGTTGGGAGCCATACCCGGCGTAGTCAATTTTTCACAAAACGGAGTAAGATATATACGTGCAGATGAGATTGAGGATGAGTGGGAGAACTGGGGAGAAGACTGGGAGAACAAATGGGAACACCGACTGGAAGGCAGATGTTCTTCCTGGATTTCATCCAGTTCGGATATCTCCAATCAAACCTCAGATCCCATGATTTTACCAGGACAGGCGCAGAACTTTTCTCAGGAAACTGTACGGAAAATCGAGGTGGATCTTCTTGGAGGAGAAGCAGAACTTTTTTTAATACCTGACAGCCAGATTCAGGTTGCTGTGGATGAGCAGGCCCAAAAGAGAGGGGTTTTTGTGCATCAGGAAGAAGGAGAACTGAAAATAGGGCAGCAGAAACAAAAATTTGGCCGTTTTTCCGATGAGTCTTTTGGGAAAATTCAGATAGGGATTCCGGAGACGATGGATTTAAATGAATTGGAATGCAGTGTAGATGCTGGCACATGCACCATTGCAGGGATTTATGCCAGAACCATGGACTTGAGTACAGAAGTAGGAACGATTGAGGTACGGGATTCAAAAGCCGATGAACTGGATGCTGGTGCAGGCGTGGGAAGCGTTTTTTATGAAGGCATTGTAGAACGGAATGTAGAGGGAGACTGCGGAGTCGGAGAACTGGAATTTCATTTGCAGGGAAGGGAAGAAGATTTTAACTACAGTTTGGAGACTGGCATTGGCTCCATACAGATTGGGAACTCCCAGTTCGGCGGTTTAGGCGTGGAACAGCAGATTGATAACCGGGGACAGGGCGCAGCCAAACATATGGAACTGGAAGTAGGAACTGGAACCATTGCAGTCTCTTTTTATCAATAGACTGGGACTGTATGTATAAAACCGGAAAAAACGGGAATGATTTGGGTGCATAGAAAAAGGAGGCACTCAATATGGCAAAGACAAAAAAACAGAAATCGTTTGATCCGGCGGATTTAACTCCGGAAGAAAAGCTGAAGTTTGAAATCGCAGAAGAACTTGGATTGGGAGACAAAGTGATTCAGGGAGGCTGGAGAAGTCTGACGGCAAAAGAGAGCGGGCGGATCGGCGGTCTGATTACCAAGAAAAGAAGAGAACAGAAAAAGAATCAGGAAGAATAGCATGAGGATAGGAATCATTAGTTTTACCAAAGCGGGAAAATACATGGCGGATCGGGTTGGAGAAATTTTGTCTGAAGGAGGACATGTCTGCAGCGTAGACGGCTGGCATAAGGGCATGTCCTTGTCCCGGTGGATAAAAAAGTGCTGGGCGGAAAAAGAAGCAATTATTTTTATAGGAGCAGCAGGAATTGCAGTGCGGACAATTGCACCCTATTTAAAGGATAAATTTACGGATCCGGCAGTCCTTGCCATGGATGAAAAAGGGCAGTTTGCTATTCCTCTGGTATCCGGTCATGTGGGAGGCGCCAACGAGTTGGCGCTTTTTTTGGAAAAAACAGCAGGGGCAGTTGCGGTGATCACAACGGCTACAGATGTAAATCAGATGTTTGCAGTAGATGTATTTGCCAGAAAGCAGAACCTGTATCTGTCTGACAGGAATCTGGCAAAACAGGTATCTGCTGCACTTTTGGCAGGGGAAAAGCCGGGGTGGAAAGCGGATTGGGGGAGTTTTCCTGTTCCCAAAGGTTTTTTTGAAATTCCGAAAAAATTTGACAGGGAGGAATCCTTAGGAGTATGGATTACTCTCTCTTCTGAAGAAAAATCAAATTGGCTGAAACTGATTCCCAAAGCTGTAATCCTTGGAATTGGATGCAGAAGGGGTACAGCCAGCCGGGATTTAAGCCAGGCGGCAGATGAGATGCTTGCAGACTGTTGCATTAGTCCTTATGCTGTCCTGGGTGTGGCTACAATCAACATAAAAGAAAAGGAACCGGCAATCTTGGAACTGGTAAATACAAGAGGGTGGCAACTGTTTTCTTATACGGCAGGACAACTGCAGTCTGCCCAGGGAGAATTTTCAGAGTCTGAATTTGTGCAGAAGACTGTAGGGGTAGGAAATGTCTGCGAACGGGCAGTAGTATGCTCGGAGGCGCGTCTTACTGTTGGAAAAACCAGATTTCCGGGTATTACCATGGCACTGGGGATTAGAGAAAATCAGTAACAGTTCAGAGAACAATGTCATTTAGTTAATTTTAGCAAAAACAAAAATTTATCCTGTAAATAAATGC
>CAUWCT010000052.1:0-38899 GCA_963557065.1 uncultured Lachnospiraceae bacterium
GACACATCAAAATCTTTTTCAAAAGGTTCTTGACATATCACCAGAATGCTTTTTCTTTCTTACTTTCCAGCTATTCAGGACAGCACTGCTTCTCTCAGCACTTCCCCGATTTTTCCGGTAATCACCAAATCTGCCTTCTGATCCATGGGCGTAATGCTTTTATTAATCAGAACCAGCTTCTTCCCCTGGTAGTAATCCACCAGACCGGCTGCAGGATAAACCGTAAGTGAGGTTCCTCCTATAATCAACAGGTCTGCCTGGCTGATGTACTCTGTGGCCTTGCGGATCGTATCCATATCCAGCCCTTCCTCATACAGCACCACATCCGGCTTGATCCTGCCCCCGCAGGTACACTTGGGCACCCCGGAGGATTTGAGAATCTTTTCCAGAGAATAAAACTCGCCGCAGCGCTCACAGTAATTGCGGTGTACAGACCCATGAAGTTCCAGGACTTCTTTGCTGCCGGCCGCCTGGTGAAGCCCGTCAATATTCTGGGTAATGACCGCTTTTAACGTTCCTTCCTCCTCCAGCTTTGCCAGAGCCAGGTGGGCGTCATTGGGCTTTGCATCCGGAAAAAGCATTTTATTTTTGTAAAATCGATAAAATTCCTCTGGGTTTTTCTTATAAAAGCTATGACTGATAATGGTTTCCGGAGGATATTTATACTGCTGATTATACAGGCCGTCCTGACTGCGAAAGTCCGGTATCCCGCTTTCCGTAGAGACTCCGGCCCCGCCAAAAAACACAATATTTTCACTGTCTGTTATCCACTGCTTTAGCTGTAATACATCATCCATATCCACACTCTCCCAATTTCACCTTTCTTACATTGTAACGGTTCCGGGGTTCCAATACAAGAGAAAAAAACAGGACTTTGGCGCTGCTGACAGTCTGCTGCCTGCACCAAAATCCTGCTTCTCACTCATGTCTTTGTGACCTCAAACATTAGGTTCTATTTAGTATAATTGTCAAAATATCCCTGAACGTAGATAATGGGAGTTCCCTTATCACCGCTGCCGGAAGTCAGATCTGCTAAGGAGCCGATTAAGTCGGTAAGCTGTCTTGGCGTAGTTCCCTGAGTCACCATGGTGCCCTTTAAACTGGATGCCTTGTCGTCCTTATCCTTAATATAATCCTTGATCGCCTCTTTTAACTCGTCTCCGGACAACTCTGCGAAATTGTTGTCTGCCAGATATTTTAGCTTTACTTCGTTTGGAGTTCCCTCCAGACCGGAAGTATATGCCGGAGAGACAACCGGATCGGCTAATTCCCAAATCTTTCCTACCGGATCTTTAAATGCGCCGTCTCCATAAATCATAACCTCAACCTGCTTGCCGGTCTTTTCTACGATCATGGAATGGATCTTGTCCACCATCTCCTGACAATGGATGGGGAACAGTTTTACACTGTCCTCGGTTGCCTTGTTGGAACCTAATAAACCATAGCGATCATTGTATCCGCTGCCATTAATGCTGGCATTCATAATATCATCTAAACCATAAACCTTTTTCGCGCCATTTGCTTTTAAGATTCTCTTTGTACGCTGACGTGTATGAATATCGCAGGTCAAAACAGAATCTGTGTAATCCAAAATAGCCTTTGGATTATTGGCAAATACAATCTCTACCTCTGCGCCTGCATCCTGAATTAACTGTTTGTAATATTCCACATAATCTACACCGGTAAAGTAATGTTTCTGATAGCCAAACAGTTCTCTGTACTTTTCTTCCGTCAGAACATCACTCCAGGGATTTACTCCCTTTTCATCCAGAAGGTCCAGATCAATCAGATGGTTTCCTACTTCATCAGAAGGATAACTAAGCATCAAAACCACCTTTTTGCAGCCCATTGCAATGCCCTTTAAGCAGATCGCAAAACGGTTCCGGCTTAAAATCGGGAATAAAATGCCAACGGTATCATCGCCGAACTTGCTCTTCACATCCTCTGCAATCTGAGCTGTGGTAGCATAGTTTCCCTGTGCTCGTGCAACGACTGCCTCTGTAACGGCAATGACATCCTTATCCCGGATCTCAAAATGCTCGCCCTCAGCGGCTGCCAAAACAGAATCTACTACAATCTTTGCCAAATCATCGCCCTGACGGATAATCGGGGCTCTCACACCGCGTGATACGGTACCAACCATACGGTCCATAACATTCTCCCATCTTTTCTATCTTTGATTAATAATTTTTCATTGCTGCTGTCTGCCATTTCCCGGCAGAAACCTATATTATTATGCCATAATATGAGAAAGAAAGCAAGCGGTTGAATTGTAAAACTTGTATGCGGACAGCAGGATTCATACGGCGCCGGACAGCAAATCAAACCTCTTCATCCAGAAAAATTCCTTGAAATATATTGATTTGTTTCTGCCAAAGCAGACCTGGACAATCCTTCAAAAAAATTTTTTCCGGTTCTTCGTACCCCATCAGCCACTGCATTAATTGTCCTGCCGAACATCTCAAATCCGGATCTTTCTCTGGTTTTCGCTGCAATTTTTCACATTTCGCCCCATTCTGTGTCAGATTCCAGCGCCACAGGCCATTATTATGAGAAATCAAAGAATCCTCTATTTCTAAAAAAATTTCTGCATCTTCTTTTGTCCCTGGCTTTAAAGCGAACAGCTGAAGAAATTCTTTCATATTGACAATTCTTCCCATGATTGTCGGTTTGGAAACAGCGGTTTTTTCCGTCCAGTCATCCGGCACATATAAAAGCCGCTGTTCTTTTTCTTCCCATCCCCAATCTGCCCGAATTCCTTTTAGCCGGCTGCCTTCATAAAAAAGTTCTATACATCCGTCTTCACTGGCAAGTTCCATCAGCAGATTTTTCATGTATAACCAGTCCCGCACTGCATAAACCTGAAACCTCTCCGAAAGCCAGACTTCCATAAAATCAGCCAGTTCTTTTATGCGTTCCCTGTCTCCCGTCAGCGCTTCTGCCATATACGTTTCTAACCGCAGGTTTCCCTCCTGCCGTTTTGCCTTAAATTCGTCCAAAATCTTGCTTTTGAGCTGATTTTGAGGTTTATCAAAAATAAAGCGAAAGCCAAACGGCTCGTAAATCGCCTTATCTGCGGGCATTAAAAACGTAAATGGTTCTCCTTTTTTCCAGCCATCCTGAAGCATTTTAGACAACAGGTCCCTCATATGCCCCTGATGTCTCCTCTCTTCATCTGTCGCCACACCCACAATATAGTTGAGCCGGGTACAGCAAGTTCCCAGCCGGATTTTATAAGGATTTAAATGGAGCATGGAAATAATCGTCCCATCCTCTTCCTTTACCAAAATCTGGTTATCTTTTATTTTTTCTGTAAAATAATATTGATCAAATTCCTCTGAATCTTCAAAAAAGGCCTGACTCCAAAGAGTCCTGGCCTTTTCCTTTTCTTCAGGTTCTAAATATCGGATTATTTGTTCCATTTTTGCTCCACCATAAATTTTCTTGCAAAGCCAATGGGATTGTAACTCATCTTTGACTTGCGCAGTCCCTCCAGTCCCACATCATCTTCCCGGTTCACTAAAACCGCATCCGGAAACTCATGCACCAAAAATTGCTGGTTGATAAACTGGTATAGTCCGTTAAATTCTGAATTGGCCTTCTCAATATGAATAACCGCCATCTTTTCTCTTTCATTATAACTTCCAACAGAAAACGCCTGAAGTTTGCCATCAATATATACTCCCGCCATCTTTGCAGGAATATAGGAACAATTTTTTAAAATCTCATGGATTCCTACGATTTCCTCGTCCAACTCCTCCATGTCCTGGCCCTTCTCTTCCTTGCCGGCTCTCCATCTGTCCAGAAATTCCCATACGTCCTGCCTGTCTGAACAGCACAGACGGCGAAACTCATACCGGCCCTCATACGTGCGCATAAAGGAATTGACATGATTTTTCTTTTTGTGGAGCTTTCTGCCTGCCAGAGTGCGCATTGCTTCCCCATCATACAGATAGTCTTTTAGATCCTCTGCCTCTTCTATGGAAAATTGTTCGGGATCCAGATTTAAGTAGCGCAAGGAATCTTCATCTGCCAGATAGATCCGAAGGGGCTGTCCCAGTTCCTGATTGAAATGCTCCTGCATTACCCCCAGCAGTTCTGCCATATCTTCCTGGCGGCATGTGGGAATAGAGGTGTACACCTTGCCATCCATCTCCATTTTCCACAAAAGTCCTTTTTCCTCATAAACTGTATATTGGATATGGTAATACTCTCTCCACAAAAAACTGTCTAAAAATACACTTTCACAGGTCTTATCCGGCCGCAGTCCAAAGAATGGCATTATAATTTTTATGTCATCTGCTGTTACCGGTTTAAAAGTCAAACTCATGTCTAATCCATCCTGAACCATTACTGATATTTTTCTACAATCGCTTTCATTTCTGACCATTTTTTCTCCATGTCTGCAACTAATGCAAACTGGGTATGCGTACGGTCTAAGTTATGGTTTTCCCTGGCTGTTCTAAAATATACATCTCCCTGAAGATAATCTGTCAGGAAACGCATACCACATTCCAGAGTCATCAGTTTTGCTCCCATTGGAAGCATGTCCATCTCTTCTCTGGTAAGACTGCCTTCACATCCCTCTAAGAATCCTTTGGTGTAAATATCAAATAACGGCAGAGACAGGGATACCTTACTTACATCCGGCTCATCCTCTTCTGCGGTGTTGGCGCCGAAACGAATGGAATCGCCGTAATCAAAAATAGAAAGCCCCGGCATAATGGTATCTAAATCAATGATGCAGATTGCCTGTCCGGTTGTATCATCAATCATAATGTTATTCAGCTTTGTATCATTGTGGGTAACACGAAGAGGAAGGCGGCCTTCCTTCTGCATATCCATTGCCATTCCCAGTTCATTCTGGCGATCCATTACAAATTGAATCTCCTCTTTAACACTGGCTGCTCTGCCACAGACATCTTCTTCTATTGCCTTTTTAAAGGTCTCAAAGCGGGATGGCGTATTGTGGAAATCAGGAATTGTCTCAGACAGTTCTGCTGCCGGATACTGTGCCAGCAGTCTCTGAAAATGGCCGAATGCCTTACCGCTCTGGTAAAAATCTTCCGGTTTTTCCACCAGATTGTAGCAGGTAGCGTTTTCAATAAAGATATAAACTCTCCAGAAACCGCCTTCACTGTCCTGATAATACTTCTTTCCGTCTTTTGCCGGAACCAGATTTAAGGTTTCTCTCTCCGGATCTCCTCCATTTGCTATAATCTCTTTGCGAAGAAACTCTGTAACGCCTTCAATGTTCTTCATCAAAGAAACCGGATCTTTGAAAATATCTGTATTAACTCTCTGAAGAATATAGCGTACCTCTTTGCCGTCCTGCTCCCAAATCATTGCAAACGTAGAATTAATATGTCCGCTTCCATAAGGCGCGCTGCTCTTAAATGTTCCCTCAATCTGAAATGCCTGTGCAGCTTCTAACATCTTCTCAACATTGTACTCTGCCATTATTTAATCCTCCCACAACTTCTCTGAATATTTTCCTTCATCCTTCAGGCCCTGGATTGCCTTTACAACCATTTCCTTATCTTCTTTGTAAGTAACACCATACCACTTATCTACACTCTTTAATACGGTAACTTCTGCTTTCCCCTCTTTTAACAGTTCATCTACTACAAATGGGATAAAGTATTCGCATTTTAACGGATTTACCGGGAGATTTTTCTCTAAAAACCTGGCAAATCTCTGGTCCAGTTCCTCTAAATAGCTGGCAGTAAAGCCCCACAGATTCATGGAAACCAATGTCTCTTCCGGAAGTTCGGTCCAGGTCTGTCCATCATCTTCCGTAAACGCTGCACCTTCCCCCTTCTTTTCAATACGGGTTCTCTCTACAATGTCAGTCAGTTTGCTGTTTTCATCTACGCTGCATACGCCGCGGGCAACGTGTCCGTTTTCTGTCAGAGTATTGTACAGTTTATATCCTACCATGGCATACTGGTATTTGTCATCGTCTTCCTGTCTGGAAAGCTGGTCATAAATTGCTTTAAATGCGCTTTTTCCATAATAATCATCTGCGTTGATTACCGCAAATGGTCCGTCGATTAAATCTTTGCAGCACAACAGTGCATGGCCGGTTCCCCATGGCTTTACGCGGTCTTTTGGTACTTCAAATCCTGCCGGAATCTTGTCCAGTTCCTGATATACATATTCTACCTGAACATGCTTTTCCATCCTCTGGCCTACAGTCTCTTTAAAATCTTTTTCAATGGCCTTTTTAATAATGAAAATAACTTTTTCAAATCCCGCCTCAACTGCATCATGGATAGAAAAATCCATAATAATGTTGCCGTACTGATCAATCGGATCAATCTGCTTTAACCCACCGTAACGGCTTCCCATTCCTGCTGCCATAACTACTAATACCGGTTTCTTTCCCATAAGTAACTTCTCCTTTCAAACCTTTTGCGACTTGTTTTCTAATTACCCTCAGTATAGCCTAATCTAACAGGTATTTCTTTGCACAATTCATTCAGATATTTGTACAATCCGTCCAAATATGATATAATACCAAGGTCAGAAGATCTGCCATTCAATATGAGTAAAAAGCCTTTTACTCCAGCATCTTGATATAGTCTTCGTATGATACATGAACTTAAGGAGTTTCTTATGGACTACCAGCATACCAGTTTAAAAAGCAGTATTGTAATCCGAAGTATTGTTTCGATCCACTATTTTGAATATATGAGCGACTTCATCTTTCCCGGAGAGCAGCATGATTTCTGGGAACTGGTCTGTGTTGACAAAGGAGAGATTCAGGCAGCGGCAGGAAACCGAACTGTAACCTTAAAAAGAGGAAATATTTTATTCCATCAGCCAGGAGAGTTTCATAATGTTGTCGCCAATGGCCGGATTTCTCCCAGTCTGGTCGTAATTTCCTTTGACTGCCATTCCAGGGCCATGAACCAATTTGCCCATCAGGTTTTAAGTGTTCGGGAAACTGAAACCTCTCTGCTGTCTCAGATCATCATCGAAGCACGAAACGCTTTTCAGGGCAGACTTAACAATCCCTATCAGGAGGGACTAATCCGGCGCCCATCTTCTCCTTTTGGGACAGAACAGTTAATTAAAATTTATTTAGAGCAGCTTTTAATTCACTTATACCGCCGCTACTGGCCTGCAGGCTGTGAAGAAACCGGTTCCAACCTCCAGCTTTCCAATTCCATTTTAATGCCGGATACTCCAGCTGTTTCTTTAAATAGTCTGGATGCCAAAAAAGAAACCTGTATCCGCATCAAACGATATATGGAGGAACATCTCCATGAACCCCTCACAATCCAGGATATATGTCGGGACAATTTAATCGGAAGTTCCCAGCTTTCCCGCATATTTCGGGAGTTTTACCAGTGTGGCGTTATTGACTGCTTTATTCGTATGAAAATCGAAGCCGCTAAACAAATGATCCGCAATGATCAGATGAATTTTTCCCAAATTGCTGACAGATTGGGCTACAACTCTGTCCATTATTTTTCCAGACAATTTAAAAAACAAACCGGCATGACACCGACAGAATATTCTGAGTCTATCCGATGTCTGGCTGAAAAAAATGCTGCCGGATGGACTTACAGGGAGCCCTGATCCCAACGGTTCTCAACTCTTGCGGATAAAATCCGTCTGGCACTTAGGGCAATGGATGCTGACTTTTCCCTTTCCTCTGGGAATCCGAATCTTTTGCCCGCAGGTTGGACATTTGTATATATGATAGGCTCTGGCCTGTTGTATGTAAAACTTCCACTTCATCAGCGTATCCTGCACTTTGAGCTGAAATCTCATATACACCTGATTTTCTTCTTCTCTGGCCTTAAAATTTTTTGAAAACATACGAAAATGATAGTAAACGAATCCTATCAACTCCAGCCAGTACATTGTCTTAGAGCGGACAAATAAATTTACAATAATCAACACTAAAATGGCCGCTGCCAGAAATCGATTCAGGTTATCTAAGCCATATGCTCCATATCGACCTGCCATAAATCTCTGAAATTTTTCTTTTAAGTCTTCCATAACCAGACCTCGTTTCTTATGGTATTAGTATCAGTTTGTATTGAGATATTGAAGAATCCCCAAATGAAGTGTCCAGGCTATACGATCCTGGTATTCCTCTTCTGACAACTTTGCTGCCTCTGCCTGATTACTTAAAAAACCGCATTCTGCAATGACGATAGGCGCTTTTACATGGAGCAGCAAATAATAGGTGTCATTTGCTTTGGCACTGCGTCTGTTTCCCTCTTTTCCCAAAACATAATCAAACCGTTTCTGAAGGATCTCTGCTAACAGCCGGCCTTTTTCTGAATTTTTATAATAAAACATCTGTGCCCCTGACACATTTTCTTCATGATAGCTGTTCTGGTGGATACTGACTGCCAACGCCGGATTGGCTTCATTGATAATCTGGCACCGCTTTTTCATGTCCGCTGATTTCTTGTGACTGTCTGACTCTTTGTAAAGTCCCATATCGCTTTCCCTTGTCATAATCACTGTCACATCTGCCGCTTCCAGATACGTTTTCAGTTTTTCGGCTATCTGCAGATTAATTTCTTTCTCTTCCTGTCCGGAAACCCCTATTTTCCCCGGATCATTTCCTCCATGTCCGCTGTCAATCACTACAACCTGCTGTCTGGCCTCCCTTACAGGATTGCCTGCTGCTTCTGCAACCTGATGTCCATCTTCTCCCATAACGCCCATACGTCCGGCAACCAGAGTAACAATCAACAGCATTGTAATCCCCATAATGTTCTGCCACAATCTTTTCCTGTCCATAATCCACCGAAGGCATATCTTTTCTCTTCAGTATATTATAGGATTCTGTCCACTATTCCCCATCCAGTCCCTTCCCGGAATCCAATAGATTGTAATCTGTGGTAGCTTCCTCCAGTATGTATTCCAGATATTCTGTCTCCAGACTTGGGTATCCGTAGTCCTGCCACATGGTAAACAGCGGACTGGCCTTCATTTCATCTGCAATCTCCACTGCTCTTCCCCAATAGTAATAGCACTTGGCAGCAGCATAAAAATCTGACATCTCTTCCATTTGTTTTTCTGTCAGCATATTATCTTCTCTTTTGCTCAGTCTGCCATATGCCTGATTATAAAATACCCGTTCCAGAAATGGTTTCTGATAGGAAGAAAATTTGAGAAGGTTTTCATCCTGAATTCCATGAACCCCCGCCCATTTCTCCATATCAACCACCTGGGTATGATACTGAAAGCTTCTATCCATTTCATCAAAATATAAAACGCCGTACTGGCATGGCGGTACTGCCAGGGAACTGGTAACAATCTCCCAAACTCCCTCCTCTGCCACATCATCCGAATTAGCAAAATGCTGGACATGGAGATGGCCGCTTAAAAACAGCGGCATGGTCCCCCAGCCTTCCAATCTTTCCACAAGGACCTCGTTATGCTCTATCGTACAGTCAGCGGAATATATCCTGCTTTCTTCCAGCAGATTGTGATGAGCCACCGGAATCACATTGATTCCTTCCTCAAACGCCTGTTCAAGCTGTCTGTCTATCCACTCATAAGTATCTGTATCAATCATGCCCCCTACCTGCGCTCCCCCGTCATACTGGCAGGTATCCAGCATCAGCATTCTGGTAGAGTCACTAATCTCATACATATAGCTTAATGAGTTGGGATCTCTGCTGAAAGCATCATCATATCCCATGGCAAGATAAATCTGTTCAAACTCTTCAGGACTGGTCTTCTCTGCCGGATACCTCTGATCTTCCTCAATTCTGGCTGCACTGTTGTTATTAATATCGTGATTTCCGGGGATTACCAATACCGGTATCCCTGCGTTTTCAATTCTGGCAAGTTTTTCGGCCAATTCCTGATGACTGGCTTTTTCTCCATTATACGAAAGATCGCCGCTCAAAATCACTGCGTCAGGCCGCTCATTTAAAACTTCTTCTATAAAAGCATCTGTAATTTCCCAGATATAGTTGGTCACCTTTCCATCTCCATGTTCCATGGAATGGACAAACCCCGTCCCTCTGTCTGTCAGATCCGACGCCAGATAATGAATATCTGTTGCAATAATTAACTTTAACCCTTCCGGCTCTTTTGGCATCTCCTGTTCGGTATGATCGGGAAACGGCTCTATCGTCTCCTGCTCCTCTTTGGGAGGCCCTGTCTGAACACTGGCTGTTGTCTCCTGCTTTGTCGGCTCTGTTGCCACTGTTTCATCCGTAAGTGCCAGACGGCTGCAGCTTGTAACTGCCAAAACTGCTGCTGATGCCAGAATTGCTGTTACCCTTCGTTTCATAGTATTTCCCGCCTCATTCAAAAGTTACGATATCCCATATGGATGCCGGTTCAAATCCCAATTTCCAGCATCCTACTCCACCCAAATCATTATCGCGGATTACATCCATTTTTAATTTGAGAGATTTCTCTTCTTCCATCCACAAATACTGAGAACCTCCTTCGATTCCCTTTTCTCCATAATACTGTCCCAAACTGTCCTGCCAATAAAGTTCCACCTGATTTTCTTCTATCCATTTCTTGGCTTTCTCGATTCCCATGGCTTCAGAAGTTATCTCTCCATCCTCCGTCTCTGTCCAGAGTCTGGTGTAAAATGGGATTGCATTGATTACTTTTTCTTTCGGAACGTCTAGCAAAGTATTTTCAATTCCTTTTTTTACGTAATCTATGGATGCCACACTTCCAGGCTCTCCTCCCGCATAATGCTCATCATATCCCATGACTATAACGTAATCTGCCACTATCCCCTGCTCTTTCCTGTCATAGAAACGGTTGTAAGCAGCCGGAACATAATTATCTACTGATAAAATCAGGCCATTATTTCGGCAGGCAACAGACATTTCCCGAATAAACTGAACATAATGGGGACCCGCACTTTCTTTCAGGCTTTCAAAATCCAGATTATAGCCGTCAAAACCATATTTCTTTGCGTCCTCCATCAAATTATGAATCAGCTTTTTCCTTACAGATGTTTTTGACAACAACACTTCTGACTGCACATCTTTACTGAAATTGTCAATCAGCGCCCATACAGAAACGCCGGCGTCATGAGCCTTTTTTACATATTCTGAATCTGCCAGACATTTATAATTGCCCTCATTATCCGTCAGCGCAAACCAGGTTGGACTGATGACATTCACGCCTTTTGTATTGCTGTAGTAACTGTCAAAGGTACTGTTTGCCTCCTTGGTCGTCACCTGATGCCAGGCTAAGACTACCTTTTCATCCAATGCCAGCCTGGTATACTCCGGCTCTTCAAAATCACTTTCCGGAGTAATATTCTGTATCTCTCCCAAACGTCTGTTTTCAATGTAGCCAATAAATCCATCCTGTGTGCGGACTTTTGACCATTTCTCCATCTGCTCCAGCACTTTTACCTGCGTCCCGGCTTCTGCCCGCGTAATGATTGGACTTTTGATGCCTCCTTTTTGACGAATCATACAGTCTTTCTCCACAGACGCCCAGGACTCCGGCTCCCATGTATTATTAATAAATATGCGCTTTGCTTCTTTGGAATCAAAGGCGCCTGTTGCAATATCCGTATAAGCGGCAACCATATTAAGAGATAAAAATACTTCCTGATCCGTTACCCACAATAACGGCCTGCCATCCTCGCCAACAGTAGCGCTGTCCACATAGCGGACCTCTGTCGGAAGTGCATAGGAAAGAATTTTCTCTCCTTCATCCCAGTAAAAACGCTTGTTTAAATTACTGTTTACCCATTCTAAGGGGAGATAGGCAGTCTCATTGATATACAATCCTCTGGCATCAGATAACTCATCATTCAGAATCAATGCAACTGCATCTTTTTCCACACCAAAAACGTCTGAAGCCTCCATCCATTCATCGGACGGCGTATACCGCTCTATTATCTGGACCCCCATATAACCGGCAGCAATTAGTATAAGCAATCCGATTGCAATAAACATGGGCAGCAGTCTTTTCATCATCCCGGCATCCTCCAATACAATAAACTAAATCTCTATCTTTCTTAAAAATTATACCACACCTCATCTCCTAATCCTAATTAAATTTTCATTACAGATCCCTCCCGTCAATTCTGCTGTCAGGCTGAGACGGCATCATTGAGTTCCCTTCCCGCTTTATACTGTAATTGCTGCTTTAGTTTTTTAAGTAGATTCTGTCAAACCGTATTTCCTTAAGGCATCCCTCCTCCGCGCCAACATAATCTCCCATATAAAAGCCGCCGTCTTCCCTTGTCTCAAAAATCCGGCTCCATTCATCTTCTGTACTTAGTTTCCCGTCAATATAAATGGGAATTCCTTTGTTGTAGTACCTCCTGAGTCCTTCTAAATACCTTTGCTGCTGATGTACCTTTTCTGTTTCTTCATCATACCCCATAAAACCTCCTTGCCGCATACCCGGCATCCCTCACCAGAAAAATAAGAACCTTACAAGGAGACTTTTGTGACATACTATAAACCTGTGCTGCAGTCCTTATTTTATCTAAGCAGACGCCCAAATAAGCTGATTGTCTCTTTTGTTACACCATAGGCATCCCATGTGCAAGGAACCCGTTCGATAGAAACATTCAGATATTTTTCTGCCTGTTTCCTGGCGTCTTCACTGCCGAATGCGTTCAGATAATACCATCCTTCTTTTGGCCTTTTTCTCTCTCTTAATAATGACATAAAAGATTCTGTCTGCCATTCGCAAAAAGATCCGATAATCAGCTTCTTCCGGCACCGGATCAGATCTGCTCTTCGCCCTTCCTCTTCTCTGCCGCAGTCCAGCAAAACGGCCTCATATTCCCCGCACATACACTGAACCAACGTTTCGTCATCTGCCCTGGGAAAATAACTCACTCCAAGGATCTTGTATCGGTTCTCCGGCTTTTTTAGACCCAGACAAAGTACGCCAAACCGATCAAAATCCCCATGATTGTTCCACTCTAAAACAGCGGTTCGTCTGTTTTTTACCCCTGACAGATAATTTGCCAGAAGAAGCGTCAGATGGGTCGTTCCCGTCCCGGAACCGGCCCCCAGGATTCCTATGGTCTCTTTTTCAATAAATTTCTTATTTTTAAAAAATTCCCTGCCCTATCATCTCCTTTCTTTCCGGTCAACCTGTCCCATAGGTCTCTGTAAAAGCTTTCGGCTTCTCTGCCCGGTCTGGATGCCTTTGAAAAATACGGCATAGATACGGTTGCATGCTCCAGCCCTTTTCCCGGACAGCGCGGCATAAATCCGGCTTCCAGAAAATTAAACACCAGCATCAGTCCGTCTCCTCCAAACTCCCTTGCTGCCCTGCTGTTTTCTGCCTGATTATAGGGCTTTCCTCCGCACACACACAGCAAATGTTTATGCAGAGAATCTGTCTTTTCATGCTCCCGCAGAGCGGTCCGGCGATCCGTCCCATAGTCTCTGATGTATACCGGGAAATGTTCTGTTTCCTCCAGTCTGACCTGAGGGCCATAATGAGGGAGCAGCCTCCATGGCCCCACATGGCAGATCCCGCAGCCGTCCGGCTCTGCTCCGGCATATTCTGCCAGCAAAATACCATGGCCGGACTGATTGCGCTCTTCATAAAGATTAGGGATTCCCCATTTCCAGAGACAGGATGACAGGCCCAATGCCAGATGGGTAACTCCAATATTGGGAGCGCTTCCGGCAATGGACACTATTCGAGTGACATCAGAAGATTCCTGAACTTCCACAAACTCTGTATGAAGAAGAGTTTCCAACCGCTGTTTTACCTCCAGAGCCGTCCCCGGCCGTTTGTCTCTGCTCTGTAAGCAGTCTCTCACAATAACTCCAAGTTCCCGGCCCAATGCCATGTCCCAATCCATACAGGTCTTTTGTTCTGCGCTTTTGGGCAGTTTTCCGGTCGCCAGATAGAATAGAAGCACACCAATGGCATATATGTCTGTTCGCTCATCTAATGGTTCTCCTGTATACTGTTCCGGAGCCGCACATCCAGGTGTTCCGAAACGAATACCGGTCTCATTTGCCTGCGTCATATAATCCGCATTTCCAAAATCTACCAGTTTGATGGTGCCATGGCATAAAAGAAGGTTATTCGGCTGTAAATCCAAGTATAAAATGGGGTCTCTTCCTGCAGAATGCAGGTATTGTACCAGACTGCATATCTGAATCCCGTAACGGACTGCCATGCTTCTGGTGAGATAACCCTGGCGCTGAACCAGAGTCTTTAAAGATTCTCCTTCAAGAAATTCTTCGATAAGATAGCAATGTGTATTGGTTTCCTCTAAATCGTATATGATAGGGATAGATGGGTGGTGAAGAGTCCGCATAATCCGGGCCTCCCGCAAAAACTGCCTGTAACCGGCATCTGACTTAGGCACTTCTTTAATAGCACGATACTCCCCCAGTCCCTCATGTCTTGCCAGATAAACAGTCCCGGTCCGCCCTCTCCCGATAATACGGCATAGACGATACTTTCCAAACAGAATGGTGTCCTGAATGTCCACCTCCTTTTTCTGATGTCATCTCTCAATCCCATTATAATACAGCCGATCGGGATATTCAACTAATAGACTTTTTTAGACTTCTAAGATTACACTTTTTTAAATTTTCTTCACATAGTAATTGCCATTTGATGATAAAATATAGTATAGTAATAATTAAGAAGGCATTCAACAGTAAAAGATAGGAAGTGATTTTCCATGAAAATAGAACGTATTAATGAAAACCAAATCCGCTGTACCCTTACCAGTTTTGATTTAAGTGTACGCAATTTGAATCTGGGCGAACTGGCCTACGGCAGCGAAAAAGCAAGAAAGCTTTTCCGCGAGATGATTCAAAAGGCATCTAACGAAGTCGGCTTTGAGGCAGAAGATATTCCGCTGATGGTTGAAGCCATTCCGCTTTCCAATGAAAGCGTCATGCTAGTAATCACAAAAGTAGAAGATCCTGAAGAACTGGATACCCGATTCTCCAAGTTCTCTCCTTTTAACGAAGAAGATTCTTCCCTTCTCGGCACTCTTGCCACTGAACTTTTAGAAGGTGCAGACAGCATCCTGGATCTTCTTCATGAACTGGATTCTTCCCAGGTGGTTTCTGCAGATACTTCTAAAAATCCGGAATCTTCAGAATCTGCTCAGATGTTCCGCATTTTTACTTTCCAAAAGCTGGATTTAATCAGCGAAGCGGCCAGAGCTGTAGGCGGACAGTTTTCCGGCGAAAGCACTCTTTACAAAAAACCGGAAGAAGGCCCTTATTTTCTGGTTCTGAAAAAGCCTGCAGATTCCTCTGATTTCAACAGAGTCTGCAATACCATGGCTGAATACGGCGCAAAAATTCGCCACGATTATGCTACTGAATCCTACTATGAGGAGCACTATGAAGTATTGATCCGCAGCAATGCCCTGCAGATTTTAGCTGGTCTGTAATCACATCTTCCATTTACATAGGAAACAGGCCGGGAATCCAGCCATCTGTTTCCCGACCTGTTTCTTGTGTAATAGTTTCTTATGTAATACATTTTGGCTGTATCCTGTTTTACTGCTGTGCCAGCAAAAACGGATCATTCAGCCGTTTTAAATATTCCTTTAAGATACTTTCATACTTCCGGGCTTCCGGAGCCATATACGTAAGTTCCTTTGGGTTCATCTGATAAGGATCAGAAACATTGTCATACAGCAGGCGTCTGGGTTCTGCTCCCGGCTCACAGCCCAAATCTACGATATATGTGTGGATTTTGGTGCGGATTCCCCGCCATCCAAAGGACTTTGGATTCATTCCTCTTTCCCGGTATGGATTTACCAGTTCCGGCATTCCGGGGAACATACAAAGGTATGTATGTTCCGGTTCTTCTTCCCCTCCGGCTGTCTTTGTAATATAATTTCCCAAAGCCTTTCCCTCTATCGTATCCGGAAGCTTCACTCCCAACAGCTGAAGCAGAGTCGGCATGTGATCCTGACTGGCAAAGAGAACGTCGCTCTCTCCGGCCGGAATGCCCGGTCCATAAAAATACAGCGGAATTCGGATAGACTCTTCATACCAGATATTCTTTCCATATCTTCCATGAGAGCCCATACAATCCCCATGGTCTGCGGATAAAACAATCATGGTATCTTCCATCAGGCCGTTTTCTTTCAGGTACCTCAAAAGCCGGCCAAAATTCTCATCTAATCCGCTGACAGCAGCAAAATATTCCTGCCGTTTCTTCTGATACTCCGGATCCTCTCTAAACGCTTTTGGCACATTCTCCCTGAAGGGAATTTCTTTTCCTTCATACAAATCCATATATTTTTGCGGAACCAAATCATATGGGGGATGAGGCGGGTTCCAGGAAATAAACAGGCTAAAGGGCCGGGTTTTATCTCTGTGCTCCAGGTAGTCGATTGCCGCATCTGTCTCAAATTCAGGCGACCACTTTTCAGCAATCATCATTTCATCTGTATCATGCCAGTAGTGGGGTTTTAAATGATTATCCATAGCCCCATAAGACAGCCAGTAATCAATGTGGTGACGCCTCTCTCCCGGCGGCGTATAAGCATCCCAATATTGCGCTCCTGATGCCGGACGGGCATGAAAATTTTCTTCGCTTCCATCCAGATGCCATTTTCCAATATAGGCATTTTCATAGCCTGCTTCATGAAGCACATCTGAAATTGTTACTTCCTGAGGTCTTAACATAACCACCTCATCCAGGCCAATCTTACAATTCGTCCACATCCCACAGCTTTGGGGATATTTTCCAGTCAGAAGCGCTGCCCTGTGGGGCGAGCACAATGGATAGGTGCTGACTGCATTGGTGCAGCACATGCTTTCTGCTGCAAATGCATCCATATTCGGCGTTATCACCGGGTCCTCTCCTGCCGCCCCAACTGCGTGGGCCCGCCACTGATCTGCAAAGATATAAAGCAGATTCTTTGATTTCATAAGTCTTTTCTTACCCTCTTTTATTTAGCAGCATTGCTTAAATAGGTTTCATATGCTTCCTGATTGATTTCCAGTGCGCGATCAATCCCTCTGGCCTTCAGTTCTGCAATAAACTCATCATATTCTGCTTCAAAATCATTTACGCCTAAAATCCAGGACTGGAACTTCTCTTCTACATATGGCTGAATATTTGCCATAATATTCTTGTACTCTGTATCAACATCTGCACTGTACTTTAAATCTAATTCGCCGTCTGCATAAGGAGGCATGTCTTCGCCAAACCATTCCGGATGAGACTCGTACATTTCGCTGGCCTGTTTTCCTACTTCTGTCATGGTCGCTTTCTCATATTCGCCGTCCTGGCACATACCGATACGATACTGCGCGCCGATGGAACGAAGATAGCCTACAGGAGTTAACTCAGATTTTAATACCTTATCTGTAAAATGCTTGGTTCCGTCTGCATCCTTGGTATAAGTATCGCCTTCAATACCCCAGTTAATCAGCTCGTCCCCCTCTTCAGAGAAGAAGAAATCCATAAATTTAATTACAGTTACAGGGTCTTTACACTGAGAAGAAATGCCCCAGCCGGGACCAGGATAGCGGCTGACACGCTCTTTTACCACTCCATGCTGGTCTGCCGGAGGTGCAAATGGAACCATCTCAAATCCCGGAATTGCATCGGCCAGAGAAGTATTGTAATTGCCGGCACTTACCCAGTCATGCGTACATCCGCCTAAATCGCCGCTTAACAGCGTATCCCGGCTGGATGCGCCCCTGGTAAAGATTTCCGGATCAATGATGCCTTCCTGATACCACTGAATCATTCCTCTTACACCATCTTTAAAGTTTTCTTCCATTGGTTCAAACGTCATTTTTCCATCTCTTGGATAAAAGGTGGTACTCGTATCCCACAGATAGAGATATTCTTCTGGCATTTTCCATCCTGCGCGGTCAAACAGCGGAATCTCATCCTTTTGTCCATTGCCGTTTGGATCTTCATTGCGGAACGCATATAATACATCATGGAGTTCATCCACAGTGGTGGGAACCTCCAGATTTAACTTGTCCAGCCAGTCTTTCCGAATCCACCAGTATTCAGCGGACAGCAATTCCTGATTCTTTGGCAGATAATAAATATTTCCATCCAGAGAGGTTGCTGCCTGGCGATATCTTTCATCCTCTTCCAGCACCTTTTTAATATTCGGCGCATACTGATCAATCAAATCATTTAACGGAATCAGACCGCCGTCGCGCCCCAGTTTTTCCAGTTCAGAAGCATCTACATATCCGATAATATCTGCAAGCTGTCCGGAACTTAACATCAGATTAAATGCCTCTTCTTCATTGGAATTGGTCTTGGAAATCGTTCCTTTCAGGCTGACATTGGTCCTCTTTGCCACCTCCTGCCAAACCTGCCAGGACGGGTCAAACGGCATGTTGTTAAAATTCAGGAAAATTGTAAATTCCTTTGGCTCTGCGCTGACTAAACTTCCTTCCAGCGTCTCCTCAACCGCCGCGCCTGCTGTCTGTCCGCTCTCTGCTTTCTCCTCTGTTTTCTGACCGCCGCATCCGGTTGCCAGAGACGCTGTCATAGCTGCTGCCAGCGCCAGTAAAATTACGCGTTGTTTTCTCATAACTATGCTCCTTCTTTCTTTTTAACCCTTTACTCCGCCTACCGTAAGTCCTGACTTAAAGTATTTCTGAACAAACGGGAATACTACTAACATCGGAATAATTGCAATGATAATAACTGCATAAATAATCGTGGTTGGCGAACTTAAAGATTCCGCCGTAACCAAAGCTGCATCCGAGGCATTGGCCACTCGATCTACAATCATTTTCTTTAACATTACCTGCAGCGGCGCTTTTGAATCATCGGTCAAAAGCTGCATTGCCCAGAAATAACTGTTCCAGCGGTTGACTGCATAAAACAGACCAACGGTTGCTAAAGCCGGTTTGGACAGCGGCAGGAAAATTTTATAAAAAATAGTAAAATGATTTGCTCCGTCAATAAATGCCGCTTCCTCTAATTCATAGGGAACCTGCTCAAAGAAACTCTTCATGATAACCATGTTATATGTATTAATGGCAAATCCCAGAATAATAGCGGTTCTGGTATTTAACAGACCAAAGTCCTTAAAATTCAGGTACGTCGGGATAATACCGGCATTAAACCACATAGTAAAGATTGCAACCAGTGTAAAAAACTTACGGAACACCAGACGTTTTTTAGACAGTGCATATGCCATGGTGGTGGTAAAAAACATATTGACTGCCACACCCACTACTGTATAGAAAATAGTGTTTCCGTATGCCTGCCAGATTCCCGGCTTTGACACTGCCTGACGGTAGCTTTCCAGTGTAAAATGCTTGATTGAGAACATAACCGATCCGTTCTCTACATAAAGCGGTTTGCTAAGAGATGCAATCAGTGCATAATAAATCGGATAGAGCACCACTAAGGAGATAATAATGCCCATAATAATCATGGCAATATTAAAAATCTTCTCGCCTGTTCCGATGACCTGTCCCTGATGTTTTTTCTTTTTCATGTCATCCTCCTTACCAAAGCGCGGTGTCTGTAATCTTACGGCTTACCCAGTTGGATAAGGTTACTAAAACAAGTGCAACTACTGCCTCAAACAAACCAACTGCTGTCGCAAGTCCATAATTGCCGTTTTCAAATCCCAGACGATAAGAATACGTAGCAATTACGTCTGCTGTTGCATAAGTAGACGGCTGATACAGAAGAAGGATTGCCTCATATCCTACCTTGACCATCTTTCCAATATTCAGTACAAACATGGTCACAATCGTAGGCATAATAGCCGGCAGTGTAATATTTTTAATCTTCTGCCATTTTCCAGCCCCATCTACAGTTGCTGCTTCATAAAGCTGCGGGTCGATACCCATGATCGCTGCAATGAAAACCAGTGCATTAAATCCCGCATTCTGCCACAGCGTCATACCTGTATAAATCCCCCGGAAATACTGGGGCTGTACCATAAAGTAAATCGGTTCAAATCCCAGTTTTTCCAGAATCATATTGACAATACCGGTGCTGGGAGACAAAAAATTCACTACCATACCACAGACAACTACAACGGATACGAAGTGAGGAAGCAACGTAGCTGTCTGCGTCATTTTACTGACGAACTTATTTTTCATTTCCGTTACGCAGATGGCAAGAAGAATCGGAACCGGGAAACAAACTACAATCTGCCAGAAGGAAATCATCAGAGTATTTTTAAATACCCGGACAAAATCTCTTCCTGTCAGGAAATCTACAAAATTCTTTAATCCTACAAATTCACTTCCTTCAAAACCGCGGAAAATATTATAATCGTAAAATGCGATCCGCAGTCCTGTCATTGGCTTGTACGCAAAAGCCAAAAACCACAACAATCCGGGCAGGAGCAGAAGATATAACTGATAGTTCTTGGCTATGCTTTTTGCTCCTGTTTTCATCCGGGTTCCAAGTGGCGCTTTTTGTTTTGGATGTCGTTTCATCAGGAAACCCCCTTTTTCTTTTTGGCGTGCACGCTGTTTATACGTTTACTTTACCCTCATCCTGCCCCAAAAGTAAATCACCGTTTTTCAACTGGCCTTCTTTTTGCTCAAAATAGAATCATCATTTTTCAACTGCATCATCAAAGAGTATGATCGCATTGATTTTTGTCATTTTTTATATTATATTTGGGTAAAAGTTCTGTTTTTTATTAAATTGTACTATTTCATATAAAGGAAGGAGACGCTCCCATGAATCCATCAAACTATCTGGTTATTATCTGTGACCAGCTCTCTGCCGCTGCTTTAAGTACATATGGCAATTCTTATTCCCATACACCCAATTTAGACCGCCTGGCAAAGCGCTCTGCAGTCTGTGAATATGCTTACACTCCATGTCCTCTGTGTCAGCCGGCCCGCGCATCCTTCTGGACTTCCCGCTATCCCCACGAGACCATGGTGCGGACCAACCTTCCGGTTCAGCGCTATCCTTTTTATAAAGGGGATGATGTCACCAAAACACCAGAAACCTTTCCAACGATTTCAGAAGACATTCCAGCCATGGGCCAGTTTTTTTCCAATGCCGGCTACACGTGTGTACATTTTGGAAAAACCCATGACTACGGCGCATTAAAGGGCTTTGAGGTTGTACCGGATGTACAAATCCAGGTTGACCGTACCAATCCTGCCATCAATTTTGACTATGAGACCTATCTGGATATTGATACTACACAAAAAACCGTCCATTGGCTGAAAACTTCCGGTGCAAAAAGTGAAAAACCGTTTTTAGCAGTGGCAGATCTGCAGAACCCGCATAATATCTGTGCCTATATTGGAGAAAATCAAAATGGTGCAGACCCTGCAAATTTCCCATTGGACAGAGAACTTCCGCCTTTGCCGGAAAATTTTGAATTTGACGACATTCAAAACCGCCCCCCGTTTATCCAGTATCTGTGCTGTGCCCACAGACGCCTCCATCACGCCAGCCACTGGAACGCTCAGGATTACCAATATTATCTGTACGCCTATTATTACTATTTAAATATGGTAGATCAGCAGATTGGCGAGATTCTAAACGCCCTGGAAGACAGCGGCAAAGCTGAAAACACAGCTGTCTTTTTCTTTGCCGATCATGGCGAGGGGATGGCGGCTCACCGGATGGTTACCAAATATGGCGTTTTCTATGAAGAAAGCAATCGGGTTCCCTTCTTTGCCTGCGGCCCTGGCATATTGGGAGGCAGACGGATTGGAGGAATGTTCTCTCTGTTGGATCTGCTTCCTACAATGTTAGATCATGCCGGCATTTTAAAAGGAACCTTTTCCGGAAAGAGCCAGCTTTCTGCACTGAGAGGTGACTCTGATTCCACTTCCAACGACTATGCTGCCTCTGAATGGCACGACGAATTCCGGGATTATACCATTCCGGGACGAATGATCTGCGATGAGAATTACAAATATACCTGCTACCTGGAGCCAGACAGCGAAGAATTGTTTGATATGAAACGGGATCGTCTGGAACAGAAAAATCTTGCCCGCCTCCCGGAATATGCCTCCGTTTTAGAGACATACCGTCAAAAACTAAAACAGCATGTACAGGAAACCCATGATGATTTCTTCCATCTTGCCTGTTCAGACGCTTCTGCTTACCGCAGACACCCCCTTGGATTTGAACACCATGAGGGATTAAGCGCAGTGGAAGTTTATGCCCAAAGTCTGAAAAAAGCATAACCATACTTACCATAAAGGACTGAAACTGCAATGAAAAAATTCCGAGGAACCTATAAAATCACCTTATACCGTCTGTTTTTTGCCATTGTTATGATTACTGCTCTGATTGTCTGCACTCTGATTGGCTGGTTTTTAAACCGCCAGTCAAAGTCTGACTATTCTCATTATCTGGAGCAATCTGCCAATTCGCAAAAAAATCTTTCTGCACTTTCTGTAAATGTGATCGTGAACGCCATTGGTTCCTGTACCAAAGGAAACGAGATTACCGATTGGGTGGATTCCGCCTCCTTACCGGAATTTTATTTTAATGCTATTGCTGCCTCTAAACAACTGCAGGCGGCTGCCACAGACATTCTCCAGGTAGAGTACCAGCTGGCAGTTACCCCTTTAAATCCCAGGGCTTTCCATGGAACTGTCACCGATATGATTCTTACAGGGAATGGTTCCATGACCCTTGAACACTACTGCAAACTGCATTCTATTACGGAAGAGGAATTTTTAAACCTGGTTGACCATTTTCAGGAAAACGAAGAGCCGGTTGCTTTGCCCGAATACAATCCGGCAACCGGTAAACTGGAAAGTATCCAATATATTGCCAAAAACATGGGCAAAGAGCATCCATATTTATTTTTTATTACAATTCCTGTAGAATCTCTGGTTTTAAATCCAACCGATGATTCCTTCTTTCTCTATAATGAATCCGGTATTTTTGCCTATTCCGATCAGAGCGAAGAAGAAAAGGAGCATGCGGACCAACTGTACGGACATTTAATGGCCTCCCGGGAAACCCTGGATTTTTCCAGACCCCAGGCAATTCTTGACCAGTATCTGGCTGTAATTGAGATTCCTCACCTGAACTGGTCGATTGCTTACCAGTATCCCCCTCTGCCGCTCCATGTAGAAAAACTAATCGCATTTCTGCTGACTGTGTGCCTGTTTGTCGCATTTGCGCTGATATTAAGCTATTCTCTTGTGGAAATACTGTATCATCCGGTAAAAGAACTTTTGGAATCTTCTCCCCTTTCAGAAAAAAGCGGCAAACCCATCAATGAATTTGAAGTGCTCCGCAAAAATATGGAAAAGATTACTGAGTTGGGGGACCGGCTTCATGAGACAATGGAGGAAAATGACTCCCTCATGTCTATTCAGTCCTGTAAAGAACTTTTGTTCTCCTCCAATGTCTCACCGGATATGATGCTTCCTTTTCAAAATCCGGATGCAGATTACTGTGTTGCCATCGGAGAAACTCTGTGCCAGGAAGATGATCGCTCCTATCAGGCCATTGCACTTTTAAAAGGCACTGCCTATGACGCCGCTTCTCACAATCCGGACCTGTTTTATATCAATCTGGATTACAACCGATATGCTCTGGTGATTCAGACAGAAAACCTGGATCATGCCAGCGACATTTTAATGGGAATTCTTCGTCTAATGGAAGACAACCGCTCTCTGTCTGATTCGGATCACAGGATTGTCCTGTCCGATATCCACAGCGGACTGAGTAATCTTCATACCTGTTATCAGGAAGCCCTGCGAATCCTGGAGTTCCGGTTTTTGCATGCAAAATCCCGGCTCATTACATACCGGGAAATCTCCTCCATTGACGCAGTAACCTATTCATATCCGCTGCAGACGGAAAACAAACTGATTCAGTATGCGTTAGAGGGAAAGCCGGAAACGATTGAGATTTTTGAATCTATTATCAGGGAAAACATCCGCGACAAGGATCTGTCTAAAGAGACACTCCAAAATCTCATTTATGCGTTGATTGGTACGATTTCCCGCATTTTCCAGGAAATGAAAACTTCTCCGGAAGAATTTTTAGGCAAAAATATTGATTACCGGTATCTTTATAATCACTGGAATGATTCGGCAGTGTTTATTGAGATTAAAGAGATTCTGGAAACCATTATCCAGACTGTCCGCCAGAGAGAAAACAGCAGAGATCAGGAACTGTTAAATAAAATGTTGGGATACATTTATGAAAATTATTCTGATGACATTATGCTCAATGATCTTGCCGACTATTTAAACATTTCCCCGAAATACTGCGGAATTTTGTTTAAACAGCTTAGCGACAATAACTTCAAGGACTTCCTGAACCGCTACCGTATTGAGCGTTCCAAAGAAATCCTCACCAACCACCCTTCTGTTAAAATCGTGGATTTGAGCGCCATGGTAGGCTTTAATTCCTCCAACAGCTTTATCCGGGTGTTCAACAAATATGTGGGGATTACTCCTAAAGCATACCAGGACCGGGTAAGACAGGAACAAAAAAACCGTTTTTAAATCCATTAATAATGGGGGGCTGCAGATGCAGTCCCCCGTTGCTGTACTTATATCTTAACCTCTGGTTGCCAGAATCTCGTTAATGCCTGTTACCAGCGCATCACAGTCAATTCCATGAACCATGCATGCTTCCTCTAAAGATTCTCCCTGAGAAGACGGACAGCCAAGGCAGTGCATACCTGCTCTCATCAAAATCGGAGCGATACAGTCATCTACCTGAAGCAGTTCGCCGATTAACATATCTTTACTAATTGACATGAGTTTTTCCTCCTTTTGGTGTGCTAATACAACAAAAACCAAGTTTTGTTGTGCTAGGTACAATATAACACCTTTGCGGTCATTTGACAAGGAGCAATCTTTCACAGTTTTGTGTTTCTGTTTTTGAACATAAAATTTTTCCATAGAACCTTGACATGTATACAGTATTTTTATACAATATCGGCGTAAACTATTAATAAAATTTTTCACAGGATTTTATATAGGAGGAACTTATGAGACCAGAATGGAATACCTTTCACCCTGGCGTTTGGGAGAAAGAAATCAATGTCCGCGACTTTATTCAAAAAAATTATACACCTTATGACGGCGATGACTCCTTCTTAGTCGGCCCAACCCAGAATACCAGGGATTTATGGGCGCAGGTTATGGACCTTTCCGAGCAGGAAAGAAAAGCCGGCGGCGTGCTTGACATGGACACTAAGATTATCTCAACCATCACCTCCCATGGTCCCGGATATTTAAACAAAGATAAAGAAACGATTGTAGGCTTTCAGACAGACAAGCCATTCAAGCGTTCTCTTCAGCCTTACGGCGGTATCCGCATGGCAGTAAAAGCATGTCAGGATAATGGTTATGAGGTTGATCCGGAAATCGTTGAGTTTTTTACAAAGCACAGAAAAACTCACAATGCCGGAGTATTTGACGCTTACACTCCCGAAATGCGTGCCTGCCGTTCCAGCCATATTATCACCGGCCTTCCGGATGCCTATGGCCGGGGACGCATCATCGGCGATTACCGCAGAGTTGCTCTGTACGGCGTTGATCGCCTGATTGAAGACAAAATGGAGCAGAAAAATACCACCCGTACCATCATGTACTCTGACGTAATCAGAGAGCGGGAAGAGTTGTCCGAGCAGATCCGCGCCCTGGAAGAGTTAAAAGAACTGGGCAGGATTTACGGATATGACATCTCCAAACCGGCAACGGATGTAAAAGAAGCAATCCAGTGGATGTACTTCGGCTACCTGGCTGCTGTTAAGGAACAAAACGGCGCTGCAATGTCCTTAGGACGTACGTCTACCTTCATTGACATTTACGCAGAGCGGGATTTGGCTTCCGGCAAATACACCGAAGAACAGGTTCAGGAATTTGTAGACCATTTTATTATGAAGCTGCGTCTGGTAAAATTTGCCCGTACTCCGGAGTACAACGAATTATTCTCCGGCGACCCAACCTGGGTTACGGAATCCATCGGCGGCGTAGGCATTGACGGACGCCACATGGTTACCAAAATGTCTTTCCGCTACCTGCACACCCTGCAGAACCTGGGTACTGCTCCAGAGCCAAACTTAACCGTTCTCTGGTCCACCAAGCTGCCTATGAACTTTAAGCGTTTCTGTGCAAAGACCTCTATTGAGTCTTCCTCCATCCAGTATGAGAATGACGACCTGATGAGAGTCACCCATGGCGATGATTACGCCATCGCATGCTGTGTATCTTCTATGAAGGTAGGCAAGGAGATGCAGTTCTTCGGCGCACGTGCAAATCTGGCAAAATGTCTGTTATATGCCATCAACGGAGGCGTAGACGAAATCAGCAAAAAGCAGGTTGGACCTAAGTACCGCCCCATTACTTCTGAATATCTGGATTATGATGAGGTTATGGACAAGTATAAAGATATGATGAAATGGCTGGCTCAGGTTTATGTAAATGCATTAAACATCATTCACTACAACCACGATCGCTACTGCTATGAACGCATCCAGATGGCGCTCCATGATAAGAAAGTAACCAGATGGTTTGCTACCGGTATCGCCGGATTATCAGTTGTTGCAGACTCCTTATCCGCAATCAAGTATGCAAAGGTAAAAACTATCCGCGATGAAAACGGCATTGTTGTAGATTATGAGGTAGAAGGCGACTTCCCGAAATATGGCAACAATGATGACCGCGTGGACGAAATTGCCAGCGACCTGGTTCATACCTTTATGAATTATATTAAGGGAAATCACACCTACCGCGGCGGTATCCCAACAACTTCCATCTTGACAATTACCTCTAACGTAGTATATGGTAAGAATACCGGAGCTACTCCTGATGGAAGAAAGGCCGGAGAGGCATTTGCTCCCGGCGCAAACCCAATGCACCGCAGAGACAGCCATGGCGCTATCGCTTCCCTGGCTTCTGTTGCAAAACTTCCATTTAAGGATGCTCAGGACGGTATTTCCAATACCTTCTCCATCATTCCAGGCGCTCTTGGCAAAGACGATCAGGTATTTGCCGGAGACTTAGAAGTAGAACTGGACTTAGATCTGGACGAAGAGTAAACTACCAATTTATTGGCCCCATCCTTACAGGAGGTTTCTATGGAAAATAAAAGCGTTGATGAATTAATCGCCATGATTGACGGTTTTATGGCTGAAGGCGGCGGACATATGAATGTCCGCGTAGAAAAAAACGGCAATGTCTGCACTGACACTGCATCTGTAAAAATAACCACAATGAATTCTCTGGACTGCGCAGGCGACAATATGGCCTGCAAAGTTCCTACCTTATTTGAAGGTATGGACAGAGAATACGATGAACATTAAAGGAGGATTTCACTATGGCACATGTAAGCGAATCTCAAATTGACAACCTGGTTTCCATGTTAGACGGCTATGCTTCCGAAGGCGGCCATCACTTAAATGTAAATGTATTTACCAAAGAAACTCTGTTAGACGCACAGGCCCATCCTGAGAAATATCCTCAGCTGACCGTCCGCGTTTCCGGTTATGCAGTAAACTTTAATAAGCTGACCAAAGCTCAGCAGGATGAGGTTATTTCCAGAACATTCCACGAAGCAATTTAAATCTCAATACGTCTGCTATGTGACTGCATACCGGAAACCTGCTGCTGGCTGTTTTTCCGGATGCCTGGCAACGTTAAACAGGGCGCTGCAGATGCAGCGCCCTGTACTTTTACATGTCATATATCATTACCAGGAGGAATTTTATGATCGGCCATATTCATTCCATTGAAAGTTTCGGTACTGTAGACGGGCCTGGCATCCGTTTTGTTGTCTTCTTAAAAGGCTGTCCCATGCGCTGCCAGTACTGCCATAACCCCGATACCTGGGCAGCAAGCGGCGGTACGGATATGAGCGTAGATGAAATCCTGGCGCAGTACGAGAAAACCAGACAGTTCTATACCCAGGGCGGCATCACCGTTACCGGCGGCGAGCCATTGGTTCAGCTTGATTTTGTCATCGAATTGTTTGAAGCAGCCCACAGGCAAAATATCCACACCTGCCTGGATACTTCCGGTATTACATTTCAGCCGGAAAATCCGTCTATTTTAGAAAAATTCAATCGGTTAATGGCAGTGACCGACCTGGTTATGCTGGATATTAAGCACATTGACCCCAAAAAACATATAGAAATCTGCGGTCAGCCTCAAGACTCCATTCTGGCGTTTGCCCATTATCTGGACAGCCGCTCTGTTCCTGTATGGATTCGCCATGTAGTTGTCCCAGGACTTTCTGATGACGCATCCGATCTGGAACATCTGGGCGAATTTATCGGCACCCTCCACAATGTGAAAGCTTTAGATGTGCTTCCCTACCATAACATGGGCAAGTCTAAATACCACCAGTTGGGGATTCCTTATGTTCTGGAAAATACCCCGCCTCTGCCAAAGGAGAAAGCTGTCTGGGCCAGAAAAATCATTTTAAATGGTATCCGGAAACAACGGCTTTTGGATTCCAAAAAATAGGGAGTTCTCTATTTTTTGGAATGCTCCTAAAATTAAACAATCCTATATGAATTTTCTCTTGAATAATCCTATAAAATGGTTTAGAATAAAAAGACAAAAGTACTTTTATATTATAAGGAGGTAATTACCATGGCATATGTAATTAACGATGGTTGCGTAAGCTGCGGCGCATGCGCTGGCGAGTGTCCTGTAGGCGCTATTTCTGAGGGCGACGGCAAGTACGTTATTGATGCTGATACCTGCATCGACTGCGGTACCTGCGCAGCTACATGTCCTACCGGCTCTATCGAGGGCTAATTGACATTCTGCATACATAATGCCTCTTCCATCGGAAGAGGCATTTTTGTTGCCAGGCATCCAGAAAACCTCCCATAACAGATTTTCCCGGTTAGACTTGTGTTGCCTTCTTTTTTCCAAATCGCTTTTTCTTAAAAAAGGGAATTTTAGCCGCAGCCGCTTCTGCACGTCCCCGATTATCCTTTTGATAAGAGCGGATAATTTCATCCAGCTGTTTAAACCGCTCTTCCTCTTTTTCATCTGATACCCGGAATAAATACTCCATTTCCTCCGTCACTTTTTCATTTACCATGTGACTGATGTCCTGGCTTAACTTTTCATTATTGGCATCCAAAGCCCGTCCAATAATAAAATTCATGATTTCCTGAAACTGTTCCATCTTTTCTTCTGCAGATGCGCCTACAGACGGCATACTTTCTTTCACCTTTTCAGGAAAATGAGAGGTCTCCTCCTTTTCATTGCCTGCTTTATCTAAGGACTCTTCCTTTTCTTCCTTTCCATTCTGCTTTGAGGGCAGCCCTCCGCTCAAAGGCCCTCTGCCTGCTAATGCCTCTCTTTCAGATGTCCGGCCGCTTCTTCTGGCGCTCTGCTCCGAAACTGCTGCACATTCTTTCAATGCTCTTTCCATATCTTCCTCCAACACCTCATCCGATATTATTAAGCCATTCCCCTCTTCCATGATTCTATCCAGCGCACTTTTAATTGCCTTTAGCTGGTATCCCTTTTCCTTCAAGACTTTCACCTGCTTCAGCAACCGAATATGAAATTCTGTATAGTAACGATGTCCCATTTCATTTCTGGGGATGTCAAGCTTTAGTTCTTCCTCCCAATATCGAAGCACATGGGCCTCTACATCTACTTTCTTTGATGCATCGGATATTAAATAGTGTATCTCATTCATACCTTGTCTCTCCTTTGGTTTTCTCCTCCCTGCCTGTCCAATCACAGGAAATTGCCGGGGTTTCTTAACCTATTAATTGTTACAGCCTATTTATAATGTATGCGGGAAAAAACCGGATTATGATTCCTGAAAATGAAAGAAGCCAAGTTTTTTAATCTCTTGGCTTCTTAGGAAAGGTATCGAAAATTAGATAATTGTCATAGTTATCGGCATGTTATGGAGTGTCCGTAATCATCACGCCATCTGTTCTGGTGGACTGTGTCTCGCTGACACCATTTTTCCACACTCCATGAGTCCCGCGAACGCGGTAATAATAGCCGGAAGGCTGATCGGTAACTTCAAAATCAACACTGGCTATGGTCAATTCCCCATAAGGATCGTCCTCTGGTGTAAAAGTAAAATCAAAATCGTCCACCTGAGTCCATCTGCCATCTGAATCCAGTCTGTCTAAATAAAGGTGGATACGAATCTTATCCACTGGTTCATGAGCGGTTGTGGCTGCCGAAATACCAATTACACCGCCACCAGCATTGGTTACTCTGGAAGTTGAAGTTGATATATAATCCCCTCTTTCCATCTCACAATCAAACACTTCTTTTTGATGTGAACTGCTTGTGTTCATCGTATCTCCATAAACTGGAATGGTAAACAATAAACAGCTTAAACTCCCTATTGCCAATATCTTTTGAATAGTTTTCTTCATTATGTATCCTCCCCTTAAAATATTCTATAATAAACAAACGATTTTTTTTCATAAATGTGACACTCAATTAAAATTTAAATCTTTTGCAATCATTTCAATTTCTTTTTTATCTAAATCTCCATCTAAATAATAATGGGTATTATCCTTTTGCAGTTTAATACTATATTCAGCTGTACTATCTGTCTGTAAATTTTCCTCAATAAGTATTTTCTGGTCCATCCATTCATTTTCTACTTCAAAAGAATTCCTCCTATCTGAACTGAAAGCTGCAGATGTTTCATTCCATCCTTGCCCTTCAAATAGATGTATTCTTTTTCCCTCATATTGAAACTCTAAAATAGCAAAGTCTTTCTCTAACACCAACTTTTTAAATTTCATCCCTTCCGGCCTATATCCAATCTTCAAAACCGGAATCCCCAATTTCTCTCCAATGATTTTGTACGCTTCCTCTTCATTGTCTACTTCCACATAATTCTCAGATTCATTATTCCAAGCAATATTACTTTTGTCACTATCTCGAACATTTGCCTCATATTCCAGCACTTTTCTTCCGCTGACTCCGATTCCAGTCGCCCACAGAAGCGTTCCTGCCAATGCAGCTGCCAAAATAATCCCCCATGCCCTGCGGCCAAAGCGGCGGGGTCTGCGAGCGCTGTCCATATCTGTTTTGGTATCCGCCTCTCCCTCCGGCGGCCGCTCCGGTTCTGACGTTTCCGCTGCGCGCAGATTGGTATCCAGTTCAATGATCGGATGAGAAACTGCAGCTTTCAGTTCCGTTTTCAGTTTTGGTTCAATTCCCCGCTCCCGCATTTTTTCTATAATTTGCTTAAATTCATCTGAAGGTGCTGCATTTGCGCCCTGGACTATGGGATTCTGCTGCCCGTCCAAGCTTTTTTCCTCTTCTGTCATTTGTGCAGACTTCACCTGTGCCTCAGCCATCTCCAGTTCTTTTAAAAGCTGTTCATCGCTGTAGTCAAACGCTTCCTGAAGCAGTAATTCAATTTTTTTATCTTCAGAATGAAGGCTGTCTGCCTCTTTTTTCCTTTCCACGCTGCACCTCTCATTGATTCTATGCCGCAGCTGTTCGCCACGAACCATTACTTTCTGTCATTGATATCAGGGTCAAATGCTTTTGCCCCATACTGTTTTTCCCTCTGTTTCCTGAACTTCTCTGAGCCAGAGGGTTGACTTTTTCTTTATTCTGGTTACTATATAACTATAAAAACACCGGAGGTCTTTTATATGAAAAAAATCATATTGACCGGCGGAGGCACCGCTGGCCACGTTACCCCAAATCTGGCTCTGCTTCCGTCTCTGCAGGAGTTAGGCTATGAAATTCACTATATTGGCTCCAAACAGGGCATTGAAAAAAAGCTGATTGAAAGCGCCGGCATTCCCTATGATGCGATCTCTTCCGGCAAACTCCGCCGGTATTTTGATATAAAAAACTTTTCTGATCCGTTCCGGGTTGTAAAGGGCTATTGGGAAGCGCTGCGTTTGATGAAAAAATATAAACCGGATGTCGTCTTTTCCAAAGGCGGATTTGTCTCTGTACCAGTTGTACTGGCAGCAAAGCATTACAAAATCCCAACCATTATCCATGAATCTGACATGACTCCCGGATTGGCAAACAAACTGTGTATCCCTTCAGCAAAAAAAATCTGCTGCAATTTTCCCGAAACTCTGCCCTATCTTCCTGCTGATAAAGCGGTGCTGACCGGTTCTCCTATCCGCGCCGAAATCCTTCAGGGCGACCGTCTTGCAGGCCTTAAATACACCGGATTGTCACCGGATAAACCGATTGTGCTGATTATTGGCGGCAGTCTTGGTTCTGTAAAAGTTAATACTGCTGTCCGAAGCATCCTTCCCCGCCTTTTACAGCAATTTCAGATGATACATATCTGTGGAAAAGGCAATCTGGACGAAAGTCTGATTGGCGTAAACGGATATGTACAATACGAATACGTAGATGCCCCGTTAAAACACTTATTTGCTGCTGCTGATCTGATCATTTCCAGAGCTGGAGCCAATTCTATCTGCGAAATACTGGCTCTTCGGAAACCCAATCTACTGATTCCCCTTTCTGCTGCTGCAAGCCGCGGCGATCAGATTTTAAATGCAAAGTCCTTCAGCAAACAGGGATTCAGTTTGGTGCTGGAAGAAGAAAATCTAACAGATGATACGCTGTACCAGGCTGTTGTCCAATTATATGACAATCGGCAGACCTATATCTCTGCCATGGAAAACAGCAGTCAGGGAAATGCAGTAAACGCTGTTATCTCATTAATTGAGCAGTATGCCAATCAATAATCCATGTTTTCTTTCTTCAATTCCCTTCTGAGAAATTTTCTGGCTCTTGAAATTCTGGCCCGGCAGGCATCGCTGCTGATTCCCAGAATTTCGCAGACTTCTTTTTGCGGCCGTCCTTCTATCAAATGCAGAATGGCCGCCTCTTGCAAGTCTTTGCTCATTTTGGCGATGACCTTGTATACCTCTTTTAAAGTTTCATTTTCAAAAATTTTATTAAAAGAAGATTCCGTATAATACTTTTCCGATATTCTGCAGTCTTCCACAAATTCCTCAGAATTAATGCTGATAGTATCCACTTTCCTCTGCTTTCTGTGATAATCTACACAGCGATTTTTCAAAATCCTTACCAGCATGGCTTTCTTGCGTTCTGACGTCCATTCCAAAGAATAATGTCCAAAATAGGATATAAATGTTTCCTGAACAATATCGTCAATATCTTTATCCGGAATTCCATAGGATTTTGCCAGCACCCGAAGAGATGCCTGATATTCCTCGTACATAGACAGCAGCAGTTCATTTATCTTTTGCTGCATGTTATTCTCTCCTGAACTGTTGCCCCTAAACTATGAAAGGGCGCTTTTTATTTTCTCTGAAATTTGGGCTAATTTCTCACTGTCCGCTGTGTGAGGTTCCCAAGTCACCATAGATGGACCGCCCTCATATCTTGGAATAATATGCATATGAAAATGGTGTACTGTCTGTCCTGCCGCAGCGCCGTTGTTCTGTACCAGATTAAAGCCTGCGCACCCTAAAGACTCCTTCATTGCGGCCCCTATCTTTGCAGCCAGAGGCAGTACCTTTGCAGCAACTTCTGCATCTAATTCACAAACATCTTTAAAATGATTTTTGGGAAGAATCAACGCATGGCCTTCTGAAGCCGGCCCTAAGTCTAAAATTACCCGAAAATCCTCATCCTCGTAAATAGCAGCTGATGGAATCTCCCCGCTTGCTATTTTGCAAAAAATGCATGTCTCATCCTTCATAATAGTCTCCTCCTGCTTTCCTTTCCCTTTTTCATCCTTATCTTAGGCTTTCTGTACAGGACTGCTCCCATCAACAGACCTATTAAAACGCCAGATATATGGGCTGTATTGTTGGTTCCCGTACTTGTAAATCCCAGATACAGTGAAAAAATCGCCATTAAAATCAATTGCCTGCTGCTTAAATCCTCAAGTCTTCCCCTGTTTCTGAGAACTGCATAAATCAATCCTCCAACCACTCCAAATACCGCTCCGGATGCTCCTGCTGATACTACATTGGGTTTTGCTGTCCAATAAAAATACACAGAAACCAGATTGGCTCCTATGCCGCATAGTAAGTAAAATATAAGGTACTTTACCTTTCCCAGTGCCCGCTCCAGATTGTCGCCTAAAACGAATAAAACTAACATGTTATTGACTAAATGTTCAATCCCAAAATGTATAAACATTGCGGTTACAAGTCTGTAATATTCCTTTTGCAAAACAACCAGAGGTGCGTACAATGCCCCATATTCTACCAGTATTCCTATGTCTTCTCTGGCTCCTTTTAACTCCAAAAACAGAAAATACAGTACATTTGCCGCAATCAGGCAGCCGTTCACCCAGGCTATCTGGTTCTTGGAATGTGATAAATTCATGGCAGGCATCTCCTTTGTATTAAGTATATTTTACCATAAATTATGCATAATTTAAAGACTATAATTTTATTCTTTTATTTTTGTAAGAATCCTTCAGATATTCGTAATTTGCCTTTTCTGCCCTTTTCCCTTATAATGAATTATGCAAAAGCCATATGGCGCTTAAAGGAGGATTTTATTGACTATGATGAAAAAACAAGTAATTGCATTTTTTATGGCAGTTTCTTTATCTGCCGCTGTTGTAACTGGATGTTCCGGCAGTTCGCCTGCAAATGATACTACTGCTCAGGAGACAGTTGTAAATGTATCTTTAGAGGATGTTCTAAGTGATATAAAAGAAGCTTATGGTGAAAATTATATTCCCAACTCTGCAGTTGATGATCAGATGCTGTCAGACGTAATCGGCCTTTCTCCGGATCTGTGTGAAAGCTATGTGGCAGAGATGCCTATGATCAGTACATTTGTAGAGACCTTTATCGGCGTAAAAGCAAAAGAGGGAAAAGGCGATGATGTGGAAACTGCTTTAAACGCATATAGAGACCGTCTTGTAAATGACACCATGCAGTATCCTATGAATATTGCAAAAATTCAGGCATCCCAGGTAATCCGACATGGAGATTACGTATTCTTTGTTATGTTAGGCGCTCCTACCGACGCTGCTATGGAAGAAGGCGATGAAGCTGCTTTAAAGTCTGCTTCTGAAAACAACCAAATTGCCATTGACATTATTGATGGCTACTTTAAATAAGCCATGGTATTCAGCAGTCTTTTATTCTTGTTCCGATTTCTGCCGCTGTTTCTGGTGCTGTATTTTGCAGCGCCAAAACGGCTACGTAACAGTATTTTATTTATTGGGAGCCTTATCTTTTATGGTTGGGGGGAGCCGGTCTACATCTCCCTCCTTCTATTTTCTACATTAGTTGATTTCATTCATGGAAAACTGGTTGGATCTTTTAAAGAAAAAGGAAATCTGACGGCGGCAAAGTGGGTGGTTGCTTCTTCTGCCGTCATCAATTTAGCTCTGCTCATTGTTTTTAAATATACGGATTTCTTTATCCGCACCTTTAATGAACTGACCTGCAGCAGCATTCCCCTTTTAGGGCTTGCCCTTCCCATTGGAATTTCTTTTTACACATTTCAGACTATGTCCTATACCATCGATGTATACCGCGGCGAGGCGCCTGTGCAAAATAATCTAATCTCTTTTGGCGCCTATGTTTCCATGTTTCCGCAGTTAATTGCCGGCCCGATTGTACGTTATCAGGACATTGCTCTGGAACTAAACTGCCGGCAGGAAAACCTGGCGCAGTTTGCTCTGGGAATCCGCCTCTTTATCATTGGATTAGGGAAAAAAGTATTGTTGGCCAATCAGACTGGCGCTTTATGGACAGAAGTCAGCTCCATTCTTCCAGAAGAGCGAAGCATTCTGATGGTATGGCTGGGAATATTAGCCTTTTCTTTCCAGATTTATTTTGATTTTTCCGGCTACTCGGATATGGCAGTCGGCATGGGACATATGTTGGGATTTCGCTTTCCGGATAACTTTTGCTATCCCTATATTTCTAAGAGTATTACAGAATTTTGGAGACGCTGGCACATTTCTCTGGGGACCTGGTTTAAAGAATATGTCTACATTCCTCTGGGCGGAAACCGTAAGGGGAAGCTTTTTCAAATACGCAATATTTTAATTGTATGGCTCCTTACCGGAATCTGGCATGGCGCGAATCTGAACTTTTTGTTATGGGGACTTTATTTTGGAATCCTGCTCTTATTAGAAAAATTTATCTTTAAAAACTATCTGGAACGCCTGCCTTCCTGGATACAGCACGTATACGCCTGTCTTCTGGTTCTGTTTGGCTGGGTACTATTTGCCTTTGAAGATATGAACGCCGGATTTGCATACCTGCTTCAGATGCTTGGAGGTGCAGGACTGCCTCTCTGCAATGAACGAACACTGTTCCTTTTATGGGGCAATCTGGTTTTACTTCTGCTTTCTGCCGTCGGCTCCACCCCTTTGCCGGCAAAGTTTGCAAACCATCTGTCTCCTGACAATCCCACCAGATTTCAAACCGCAGGCAAAATCCTGGAACCTTTGTTTTTAGGTATGATCCTGTTTTTATCCGTCGCCTATCTGGTAGATGCCACTTACAATCCATTTTTATATTTCCGCTTTTAATGCGGCCAAAAAGGATATTTTTATGAAAAAACAATCTCTTTATCCAGCTGTCATCACTGGTCTTTTCTGCGCTTTTCTGGGCTGTGGTACTCTTTTATCGGTCTTTCTTCCCAAACAGGGATTTTCAGAGACAGAAAACCGGTATCTGGCCCAGCTTCCCAAATTTTCCTGGGACAGCTTAAAAAGCGGAAAATTCGGCAAAGATTATGAAAAATACTTAAGCGACCAGTTCCCATTTCGCGACAACTGGATCAGTGTGAAAACAGCTGTTGAACAGCTTCAGCAAAAAAAAGAAATTAACGGAGTTTGGCTTGGAAAGGAACAATATCTCATCGAAGCCCTTTATGATGAAGATATTGACACAGAACTTTACGAAAAAAACCTGGATAAATTATCCGAGTTTGCAAAAAAGCAGGAAAAACTTCTGGGCACACAGCATGTTCGCATTATGCTGGTTCCTTCTTCTTCTGAAATATTAACAGATAAGCTCCCCCTTTTTGCTCACCCATTTGACCAGACAACTGTCACAAATGCGCTGGCGCAAAACGGCATTGGCCCTCTGTTAGTTCCTGTCCGCGAGGCGCTGGCGGCCACCTATTCCAGTTCTAACGCACTGCCAAATGGCCTTTATTACCGTACCGATCACCACTGGACCTCTGCGGGAGCATATGTTGGATATACTGCCTGGGCTTCTTCTATGGGATTTGTTCCCCTCGATCTATCTGACTTTACCATAGAAACTGTGGCAGATGACTTTCTTGGGACAATTCACTCAAAGTTAAATCTTCCCATTACCCCTGACTCTATTGAACTTTACCGTCCCTTAAAAGAGCCTGACTGGAATGTCTACTATGACAACGCTTCACAGCCCTTCCACAGCCTTTATTCTATGGATGCTTTAAACACCCGCGATAAATACCGCGTATTTCTGGACGGCAATCATGGATGGACCAAAATTGAAAATCCATCCAATACCTCTAATCGAAACCTTTTAATCATAAAAGATTCCTATGCCCATAGCTTCGCCCCCTTTGCAGCTCTCCATTTTGATGAAACCCATATGATTGATCTCCGGTACTTTAACGGAAAAATCAACAATTTTATGGAAGAACAGGAAATTACAGATATACTGGTCCTGTACCAGATCCCTGGTTTTATAAAAGACGTAAATATCAGCAAGCTGGCATGGTAAAATAAATGAAAAATCCACCACGAAAAAGAGTGTCCCAAAATCATAAACTGCGCTCTCCCAGGTAAATAAATTTTTGCTATTTTGCTTGTCTGCCTGGAAGGGCATATTCCCTCATAATATCCCTCATAATAGGTGCACTTCTTTCCCTAGATGGCTTTACTCTTTTCCAATCTCAATGGGTGTTTACGCCAATCAACTGTTATACCTTTGTCTGGTGTGGAAGCTTAAATTACCATCTGCAGGCCTTCTGGATACCATTGATGCCCTTTATGCGGCCTATAATGCGCTTCTGCACGAAAACAGATATGGACCGAAATACGATCTTGGCATACCAGGATGTTTGTGGTGGAAGGAATGGACAAAGTCTGGCGTGTGATCGAGGAAAACCGAAAGCGGAAGCTGACAAAGCATAAAAAGATCTCCAATAATACCTTGATCGAAATTGATGGCTGTTCCCCGCTTGAGGTCCTGAAGCTGCAGAAAAACCTGAAAAAGAGCGCTGAGGGAGAAGGGATCGGTCTTCTGGTGTTGGGTTATTCGATGTCGGAAAATCCAACGCAATTAAATAAAGATATATAAAGTAAAGGTGAATCAATTACAGATTTAATCAATTATCTATTCCATTCCTTTCCGTCAATTCTTCTTAAACGAACTTGAAATGTCTGGATTTCCGTTCACTAAAAACAGGAAAATTCAGTTACAATCTATTCTTAACCAATATGGAGTTCAATTAGAAGGGAAGGAGTTAATTTCCAAATTCCTGCAGATGAATTTCCTCAAAGAAAGCATGCTTTTACACAGTGTTTGATTCATGTAAGTGATTTATATATGACTTCTCGTACAAAACAGGAGCATATTTTCTGGATGATATACAAAGCTTTTTTGCACAGAACGAAATATACTGTATGAAAAATGTGCAATTTTCTGGAAAATCTGGTTTCCCACATAATTACGATTTTGCAATACAACGTTCTAAGTATAAACCTGAAAGATTGTGTTTAGCAATAAATAATCCTAATAGAAACGCTATGAATAACGCTCTTTTTGCTTGGAGTGATACAAAGCCTTCTCGAAAACCCGATAGTAAGCTGATTGTCTTACTTAATTACTCTAATTCTATTGGAAAAGGTGTCGAAACTGGTTTTTCTAATTATGGAGTGGATACAATTCGCTGGAGTCAGCGCTCAGAAAACGAAAATATGCACTTACTAACGGCATAACCTTTTTGATAATATTGTCCTGCTCTGTAGAGGCCTACCTTGACAATATAATATACTTACCAGGGAGCCGGTAGGGCGTCCATACCATCTGTTTCCATCCTTGTTGGAAGGAGGTGGTTTT
>CAUWCT010000053.1:0-34984 GCA_963557065.1 uncultured Lachnospiraceae bacterium
CTATCAATGAAGGGTAGCCGTTTTCTTCCAGCCATTCCTTTACCTTTTCAAGGACACTACCCTTATACTGGACTGTTACGCCATCGTGACCGTTTCGGCTGTAGGCTGTCTTTACGATTTCGTCAGTAAAAAGGTCAATCTTCTGGATAATAGCGCTCACTGCTTTATCATGCGGTCTGCCGGATTCCGAATAAATCCCCAGTTCTTTTGCAATGCTGGTGCAGTCCCATAATGTCTGTGTTGTATCATCTGTAATCAATGGAATCTGAATATCAATGTCAGCCTGTTCTTTGTAAAGGCGCTTTGCCTCTGCTGCAATGAACATCGGGTCAACGCCTGCGTCTTTAAATATGCCGCTGACCGTCTTTACAAGCATGTTGGCGGCAGAAAGGTTCTTTTTCTTCTTTTCCTGCTTCTGCTTCGGCATCTCGTAGGAGCCTGTCTTGCGGAGGGTAGGGAGAACTTCCATAGCCAGCCAACGCTGATATTTCTGCGCTCTCTCATTATTTGCCTTCATTCCAAGTAAATAATACAGGCTTTCTGGTATGTAATCGTCTTTTCCACACTTGTGTGGAAAGCCTAATTCACTACAAAAACTATGAAATCTATCCCACATAACATAGCTTTTTCCCCCTTTATCCCTACACCATCCAAAACCAATGGCTGTATCTTCTGCATTAATTGAAATACTTCCATCTTCATTTAAGACTGTTCTAACCGATAAACCTAATTCTTCATTTTCAAATGCTTTAATCTCATTTTTCTGCATACTACGTCAATACTCCTTTCTTGATTTTCCGTAAAAGGAATGATATAGTATATTTATCATTCCCTTTTGTGGATTGATGTGTTTATAGAGATTGCAAACTTTGGTCGGGGAGCAATCTCTATTTTTCTTTTATTTCAGCCTTCACTAATTCAATCCCTTTCATTATTACGTCTGTTCGTGTAATTCCTAGGCTATCGGCACACTCTTGAATATCTTTTGCTTCCTGCTCTGTAAGACGAATATTCAAATTTACTTTTCGGGGATTTTCTTTAGGCGGCCTACCAGTTCTGGGACTCATATACTCACCTCACTTTTTGCCCTTGCAATAAATATATTACAGCACGTGCAAAAAGTCAAGAACTTTTTTACCATCATATTAACGGAAGGAAGCTTTTCTTTCTTGGGCCTGTCGGGTTTCTGCTTTGGCATTTCATAAGAACCAGTTTTACGGAGAGTAGGAAGGACTTCATCCGTCACCCAGTCAGTAAATGCTTCTGCATTGGGCTTGCGGCTCTTAAAGACCAGCTTATACACACCGCTCTCGGTGAGGAAATTCTCTCCGGCGTTGTTCAGTTTTCGGATGTCAATACTCTTGACATCCGAATTTTTCACCTTGACAACCTGTTTTCCGTTCATATTCATAACTGCCATTCTCACAGCACTATCTGAAAGTTCCAGACATTCTCCTACATGATATGGATTAAAAAGAGCAGTTCCATTCAATTCAAATATTTCTACTTCATGACCTTCAAAAATCATTAAATTGCCCATTATAAAATCTCCTCTCAAAATTATCTTGAAAGAAGTCTCATTCTGCATTATAATATTTACAGAAGGAAACTTCTTAGTCAGAAACGCTCGTTGTCTTGGTAGGATGGTCGGGCGTTTCTTATTCTTTTAGTTTCTGATAGACTTCATCAATCCCCATTCTGACTATTTCTGTTTTGCTTTTTCCAGTTTTTTCCATACAAAAAATCACTTTTTGCATATCTGTCTCTGAAAGCCTAAAACTTTCTCTATAACTTTTGGGATTATCAGTTGGTCTACCCATTTTCTTTTTTTCTACTGAAATCACCTCTTGACTCTTGCCAGTGCATCCCAAATATGATATATTTTATTTGGGTGCTGGCGGTGGCAAGTGCCGCCAGCTTGTTTTGTGGGCTTTGCTTATTTATTAAGCAGAGCCTTTGTTTTTTCTTCCAACTCTTCCAATGACTTACTTTCCTTAATCATTAAGAGAAATTTATAAATCATTTTCTGTTCGGTCTCATCTCTTGCCACTTCTGCCTGATTCATTTCGTCCATATGTTTCTCCTTTCCGGCTCTTGCCTGCCTTACTCATCAAGTTTCCTTGACTGTGATTATATTATAACTTATGTCATGACAAAAGTCAAGGGGTTTTTCAACTTTTTTCACGCCTACCTCGTGAAATTAAAAAGGCCCAGCCTTTCGCTGAACCTTAAATTTGTTTTGC
Source organism: uncultured Lachnospiraceae bacterium (assembly GCA_963557065.1). Classification (GTDB taxonomy): domain Bacteria; phylum Bacillota; class Clostridia; order Lachnospirales; family Lachnospiraceae; genus UMGS1370. The sequence continues at coordinate 2,244 of CAUWCT010000053.1, forward strand.
ATAAAATTCCTCGCTTTCTTATTTTTTTTGTATAAAAAGAACGCCCCTACAAAAAAGGACGTTCTGATTATCGTTATTTTCTTTTTCTTCTGGCACGTTCTTCACGTATTCCATGGACACGACCCATACTGTAAAACAATGATGCCATGAGAAGATCACGCCCCTGTTCTCCTGGACGTTTCCAACGCTGTTCCATTGCCTTATAAAATTCTCCAAATTCCGTGCCTGCTATAAATAGCACTGGTTGTTTTTCTGAAACTTTAATTTCTTTCTGAATATCCATCTTACGCCACCTCCTGATAACAAACCCGACACTTATTAACACTGCCATTTGCAAGCCGGAACTCTATCAATGAAGGGTAGCCGTTTTCTTCCAGCCATTCCTTTACCTTTTCAAGGACGCTTTCTTTATACTGGACTGTTACGCCATCGTGACCGTTTCGGCTGTAAGCTGTTCTTACAACTTCATCAGTAAAGAGGTCAATCTTCTGAATAATGGCGCTCACTGCTTTATCGTGTGGTCTGCCGGATTCTGAGCAAATACCCAGTTCTTTTGCAATGCTGGTGCAGTCCCAAAGTTTCGGCACATCAGAAATCAGTGGTACATTTATTGGGTAGCCGGAATCGGAATAAATCCTCACCACCTCAGCAGCTATGTATTTGGAATCCACTCCGGCATCGTGAAGGGCTTCTCGAATATTCTTCACCATCATATTAACGGAAGGAAGCTTTTCTTTCTTGGGCCTGTCGGGTTTCTGCTTTGGCATTTCATAGGAACCTGTCCTGCGGAGGGTGGGGAGGACGTCATCAAACACCCAACTCTCAAAACGTTCTGCCGATTCCAGCTTACTGTGTGTAATAAGGCGGTACATATCGCCTTCTGGGATTAACGCTATTAACTGTCCTCCATCTTTAAAGCTGTCGTGTTTCACGACACCCTTGCAATGCCTTGAAATTGCATCTCTCGGATTGCTGTATCCTAGAGCATTTGCTACATCCCTTCCTGCAAAATATGGCTTCCCATCAATCTCAACTGTTCTTACTTGTCCAAACTCCTCATTGTTAAAAATCTGTAATTCGTTCATTGTAAATTTCCTCCTTAAAATTTGACAAATTTGAGGAAATAGGTTACACTACAGATAGATGTAGGTTCACCTATATCCTATTCTTCGAGTAAACACGTTGCCCGCCAAGACTACTGTGTTTGCTCTTTTTTTGTTTCAAGTTCCTTCTTCACAAGTTCAACTACAATGTCTGTTACTGTTCGATCATGATTTAATGCGTATATTCTTAACTGCTTATGTAAATCATCATCAATTTTTACTGATAAAAGTTTCATTTTAGCCGATCTCCTTTCTAGTTTATATTATCATACCAGTAGCATACTGTCAATACTTTTAGTTAACTTTATGGTTTTGAATTGAATTTCACATAAATATGTGTTATAATATATATGGAGGTGCTTAAATATGGATGAAAAAACTATTTCTACCTTATCCACGCGCTTAAAAGAACTGCGTATGGATCATTCTTTGACCCAAAAAGAATTCGCCCAAAAAATACATGCATCAACCGTGAGCATATCGTCCTATGAAATCGGCGCCAAAACCCCCTCATTAGATATGCTTATTAAAATAGCAACTACTTATAATGTTTCTCTTAGTTGGCTTTGTGGGCTTACGGATCGAAAAAGCATAAATAAAGTATTTAATACTTACACTGACATTATTGATATGTTCTTCGATATAATGAATATTGGTAAATTAAATGTTTATCCATCTAAAGCAAATATTATAGATATTCATGGAGTGCAGCGTCCTGCGTTAGGAATTTCATTCACTGATGAATATTTAAACGAGTTTCTCAAAGATTGGCAAAAAATGAGAACATTATACATCTCTGGAACTATTGACGAAGAGGTGTATGATCTTTGGAAAGAAAAAACCATTGCTAAATATAACATCCCTATCATCTCTGAACTCGATTAAGAATAACTTGCATTCCTCCATTATAGCCACCCACCGCCGAGTAGGTGGCTTTTCTGTATTATACATCAAAATAGCGCCCCCTAGGAGTTCACTTTTTTCACGTAAATACGTTGTTTTTCCTTGACTTTCACGTATTTACGTGGTATAATGTTATTATCAAAAAGAAAGGAGACAAGCCAATGGGTAAGAAAAAGAAACGGCGCAAACAAATTGAGCGCTTTATCAATTACTTTCTTCAAGCGATAGCCCTCACTACCGCATTGATAGCTGCCATAGCAGAATTGATAAAAGCGCTCAAGTAGATGCTGGGGGAGAGCAATCTCCCCTCACTTTTATCTTACCACGATCGGCTTTATAAATGCAATGAAAAAAACGTCTTATTTCAACCTGTTTTTTCTTTTTTCCTTAATTTACGCATTTACTACAAAATGGAGCATTACCTCTTGCATTCTTGTTATTTGTGCGTCCTCTGTCAATTTATTAGTTCTCATTCCAAAAATCAGGAGGTCTTATCGTGAACTTAAAAAAAATCAGAACTGAACGCAACTTAAGCATCCGCGCCCTCACTGAACTGTCCGGCGTCCCCAAGAGGACAATAGAAGATCTGGAGCGCAGAGATGACGGACGTGTTTCCACCCTTATCAAGCTTGCTGATGCCCTCGGTGTCACTCTGGATGAATTATGTCGAAGTGATTTGGAAACACCTATTTAATTGTTATCCCCCTCCGGAAATAACAACCGGAGGGGGATTGTTCTGCCACTTCTTAATTTACTCCAGGCCCACCGGCAGCGGAATCCTTGCGGATAACCTTGCCGTCTGCTTTCGGGATTGGCCGCTCATCCTTCATGCCCGGGCCAAATCTGCCCTGGTCCTTTCGGATGGTCTTTCCATTTGGGTTAGGCTTAATGCTGCCATCTGGATTGATGCCAGGGCCTTCCATTACAGGATGTCCGCAATCATGCTCTGGTGGGGTATCATGTACCTGGTCGTTAATGTTACAGTTTCTTTCGTCATGTTCTCTCATAATTTTAATCTCCTTTAAATTTATTTTTAATGCGCGATGTCGCACAGTTTTTAGATACCCTTTCGGGTGCCGGGATACCGCCCGACCCGGAGATGACGGATCACCTCCTTGCCTTTTTACTCTTATATGATGTACGCTGCCAGATTTCGGACAGGCGCTCCCATCCGTCCATTGCCACAAGTGCAACGACAAATGCCGCTAAAAAGCACGCAAAAATCTGATACCAGGTTATTGGCTGCCCCATCCAGGTAAGCAGCGCTACCATTGTAAGGGGGCAGAGTACCATAGACAGGACAATCACTACCGCCGCAGTGGGCAGCTTGTCCAGTCCCGGCCATGACTTAATTACCTGAGTGATAACCGACACCACAAATGCCATTACGCCGATGGCAATCAGCAAATAAGATACATACTGCATAATCTCGTTGATATTCATAAAAATTCCTCTCTTTCTATACGCTCGACTCTGTGAGCCTCTGATTATTTCCTGGCCGACTTTTAATCCCACCAGTAAGGATTTTGTTTAGATTGCACTACAAAAAGCCGAAGAATGGTTCTTCAGGTCATTTCCGACTCTGCATGAGTTCTGATAATTTTTCTTCATCACCCATAGATACAACTTCTAACGATCTCATTTCTGGCTGTACAGTAGAGTGCATATGCCCATCTCCATTTACACCCTCATAATCACCAAACATCTGCCAAAAAGCATCCGCTTCCATCTCCGACCACGATTGCAGGGGATTTTTTTCTTTGCTGGTATAATAGCGATAACTTTGCAACAGCCTGTCCCGCAATTCGCTTCGTTTCTGTTTTGTACGCTTTTCCTCATTTTGTTCGATGTTTTTGTTTATCTTTTCTTGGGTCCTTCGTAAATTTTCTATTTCCTTAGTAAGTTCCTGCTGTTTTTCCAAACTCTGCTGTCTCCACTTAGGATACTGTTTCACTTGAGCCAGTATATCCTGCATCTGTCTTTCCTTTTCAGCCTGTATTTCATACTTTTCCCTGAAGTTTTCGGCAATTATTTTATAAATTTTCCAAAGGAAATAAAGAGCTGCAATAACAACTACTACTGTAGCAACTTTAATATCGCCGAAAGCTTTTAAAAACCATTCCATCTACAGTAACCTATCCTTTCTCAGTCATAATATCTGCCTTCTCTTTGTCTGTGATCCAGCCTTTTTTAATGGCATTATCCAGACCAGATTCGTCAATTTTACCCTCCTGGTACAGTCTGCGTACCGCTGCATACATAATCCCCATCTTAAATACCTCCTTCCAGCATTGTCACCAGAATCTCATCCTGCACTGCTTTGACCGTCTCCAACTCTTTGCGTACATCCGGCAGCATAAAAGTCACTACAGCAATATCTGCTCTGACCTCTTTGGTCTGTACTAATTCCTGGCCCTGTTCCGGCTGCCGTACCTCCACAAGATAATCATCAATCTCCTGGATACTGCCACCATAGACGTAGCCATCCAGCGATTGCATCAGCTTGCCATCTACATCCAGCAAGTCAATGCTGTTTGTGGCGGTTAGCGTCTTAGCAATCTCCTTAATCTCAGCCAGACTCATATCCCCTAGCTGATGCCGGATAATAATTCTACCGTCTGCATCCGGCACTCCGAATCCTCCGGGTACTAAATCAAATACAGTACCTCCATACTTTACTTTTTCCATGTTCTTTTTCTCCTTTCTTGGATGAAATGTATTTTTATGTATTAAAAAAGACCCTATCTGGGTCTGAATTTTCCTTCTTATTGTGCTCAATACCAAGCACACGATAACCCGCGGAACCTTATCCATACAGCAGGCTTATATCCAAAACCAGTCTTATTCTTTAGTAAGATATGGTAATACAGTATTTTTTAGTTGGGGATTTATGTATACCAATCCAACGGCCATAACTGGCACTGTATTAGCAACAATCCCTGACGGTTTTAAACCTGTTGACGAGACGATGATTACAAACTTTATAGAGAGTGTGGACGTAGTTAATACTATTTTTATAACTCCCAGTGGGTTGCTCCAAGGATACATTAACGCAGGTGCTCAAAATTGGAATGCGCGGATTAGTCTTGCCTGGATTACAAATTAAGTCTCCCTTAGTCGGTATAATCCGCATTTATATTAGCGTGGTGCTCGGCACCGTTATACCAGTAGCCTATACGCAATATCCATTTGTTTTGATGATACATCATTTTTATGCTGGTGATAAATTGTTGGGTTGTGTCAGCAGTAACTGGTATAAGTATGTTTTGACCATTAACTGTAATAACTGGCATCTTAAACCCGCTGTCCCAATTTAAATATTGGACAGCATCAGCTTTAGATAATTTACCACCCAAAGCATTACTGGTTTCAGTCTGCTTGGTATTGAGCACATTAATAGCATTCTGATTTTGCTGGATTGCCTGCTGCATCAGATACACCAACGCACTGGTCGGGATGTTGCTGGTGCTATTAAGATGTTGATTGGTAATCATGCTCGTCAGTACATAATTGCCAAACTTTGTAATACAGTCCTGCTGCCACTTTTTGACCTTGCCCCACAAAGTTTTCTGGCTGTCCCCGGCTGTGGGCTGAGGGAAGGATGCTGTTGAGTCCGTAAGGCCGGAGACCACTGTATCTGCTGTATCCCCGCCCTTTTTGTCTACCTTATCATCCTTTAAAGACTTCAGCCAACGCCGAATCTGCCCCATGATGCTTTTTGTTGTGCCGGAATCTCCAATCTCCGGGTACTTAACCGGGTTTTTGTCCTCATCAGGCGGGTTTTCGATGTTGATGACCGTATCGGATATATCTCCACCTTGAATGGAGACTTTCTTATCTAATTCTTTTTGCAGCTCCTCTCTGGTTACTTGACTAAGGGGATTAATTGTGGCGCTTATCTCCTGTACTTCCCCCACAATAACGTGCATTTTGATTTGCACCGTTTTAAAACGTCCATTTTCAGCAGGCATGATATAGTTTGGATCTTCTGATAAATCCAGATAACCATATAGGATTTCACCTAAATCCGGATCCTTCGCATAAATTCCAGCCTCTGTCATTACAAATCCAGTTTCTATCTGTTCGTTGGAAATCTGCATCACTACATAAGCGTCTTTTGCATCGTCATCATAGCCATACCCCGCTATCCTACCATCCATTTTATAGGCAACCAGATGAGTCAGGTCATATGCGTTTGCTCCGTCCGGCAGTACGCCAGTACCGACCTTTGCCCTGGTAAACTCCATCTTCATTTTTGCCGCCGTCAGCTTCGCGATTAACTGTAATCCCCTGGCGGTAATGGTTACTCCCTCAACATTTGATTTTTCAGCCATTTGAGACCTCCTGTATTCTGCTAATTTTATTTGTCTGTATCTCCTGCATTATCAAGCTATCCATAAAGGCGGTGACCCCTATTGCAGTTTTTCCCTCCACGTCCCGGCTGACCGGTCTGGATTTCACGTCATAGGATACCAACTCGCTTGTCACTGCCCCCGCATATATAGATACCGCTTTATCAAATTCCTGTCTGTGTATCGTATTATATACAGTGTGGGACTGCTTTGCTTTATTTACCAGGTGTTCCACTGCCCCGTAATCCACTTTTCTATTCTGATTTTTCTCCCAAATAATCACCCGAAATACGTTGGGGTGGTCTGGCCTGTAATCCTGACTGCCTGCATCATGCACGTCCGATACTTCCGCCTGCAACCCCAACTGCTGGTAAATCATGCGTTCCAAATAGTATGGCGTTATTGGGACTCGGCTGTTAATGCGCTGTCGAATGAGCTTACGGCGTTCCTCATATGAGAGTTCTGTCCGGATTGGAAGGCCGTACTTTTGCTCATGGTAGCTTAACCCCCATGTGGCAGTATCTACAAATAATTGAGCAGGTATGTCTTCATAAACCTGTTTTACTCCGTCCATGGACACTCCCATTACCTGGTACATCCACTTTCCTATATAGGACTTGTCATACCATCCGCTGGTTACATAAGACAGCATTTCCTTTGCCGATTCACTTGTGGGGAATTTCTCTAACTCTACCATACTCCCTCCTGACTCAGCTTCACGCTTGCGGTCTTAGGATATTCTTCCGCAGACAGTGCAATATCCTCCTCGCTTCCGTTCATAAGGAACGTATCATAATCCCTGACTCCAGGAAGATCCGTAATCAAGCTTTCCGCCTGATGATACACAACCTTTCCATAAACCTTGGCCCTGTCATATACAGTTTCCAGCATCTTCCGAAAATCCAGTTCTATCTGTGCCAGATTGGTTGCCGCGGCATCAAACTGCAGCCCTGTACACTCAAAGGAAAGTTCCACTGTCTCTGCCCCTGTGACGGTCAGTTCCGCTGTCCCGGTTGGCAAAAGGCGCTTGGAACGGTCTTTTGGGCTTACGATATATTCATAAACCGACTGACAAAGTTCTTCATTTGCCGGATCTCTATTTGTATCCACCAGGGATAATTTCACAGTTCCAGGTCCTTTCCATCCAGGCAGCACAATACATCCTCCTACTCCGTCCACCGACAAGGCCCATCTTTGATAATCGCTGTCATTCCCGATCCAGGACAAACTCTCGGATTCATTTGCCAACTGAATTCTGGCATAATAGTCCTCATCTGTTTCAATCTCCGTACCACCGGTAATCGCTTCTGGATTTGTTACTGTCTTAATTCCATCCAGAGGATTATTTTGCAGGATTACCGTATCCGGGCCAACGTTTGAGTTTCTGCCTGCCAGGACAGCGCGTACCGGCACCATGACTTCTCCCTCCTCCCCTATTGCCCTTGTCTCTGCTGCTGTAAACTCAACTGCAGGCATTCCGGAAGTGGCTGCGGTCGAAAATATCCTTCCGGCTGAAATTTCCGTTCCTCTCTCCCCTGTGACCTTTAATTCCCCGGACGCATGAGTCGGCTGGTGGCGATATACGTGAACCTCTTCTCCATGCTGATCCAGCCATTCTCCCCAGGCATACTGGGGAAATGCAACCATCAACGCCCGAACCAGATGATAATTCAGCAATTCTGACGCAATCAACGCCGTTGGCATTGTCATGTCATACGGAAATCCTCCGGGCATATCGTCAATATCAGGAGGAAGATCATTCATCATCCGCTCCTGAATCTGTTCCGGCGTTGTCCCGTCTAAAAAATCCGGGATGATAAATTCTGGACGTTCTTTCACTTTCTTACACCTCCATTCTAAAACTGTCCTGATTGATGCCTTTTACAGTAAAAGCCACCATGACGCTGTCACTTTTCCAGGTAAAGGAAAAATCCTGAACGGATTCTGTCCTGGGATTTGCCAGTAATGTTTCCCGGATTGTCCGCTCTATTGCGGATTCCTGCGCTTTTTGGGACGGTTTCTGAAATGCGGCCATCATTTCTGCACCAACCGTATCTGGATACGCCAAGCAGGTCTTTCGCTCCGTCATAACCGCCTTTATACACCATGTTTTATAAGCGTCTGCGCCATCACACTGCAAAATCCGTTTTGCCCCATCCCGCGCAAAATCCCCTGCCCGGAAATCCCACTGATATGACCTTCGATAAGTCCGGTCGTACCGCTTCACTGCCTGATTTTTGGCAGTTTCTATAACGGGAAATAATGTTTCAACCATAACTTGCCGCCTCCTTACATTTTTGTAACAACGCCGATTACAATCGCTTCATTGCCCGCCCATACAACTGCCACCCGATCCCCCGGCTTCAATACCTCATGGCCGCAGGTACAGCCTTCCTGTTCACATGGCTGAATCAGCAGATGCTTTAGCACAGACCAGCTTCCTCTGGAGATTGAGGCTTGAAACGTGTCGGTCAGCAGACTATAATCCGGCCGGATAATTCCCAAATCAATCTGACGTTCTGTGGGAATCTGATCCGCTGATACACACCGGATTGCTTCCGTCAATGCGGCAGCCCCTTGATTTCCTTTATTCATCCAGTTTACCTTCTTTCTTTAAAATTGGATTTTAAAACGCATATAAAAACATTTGTTTTATTGACAAATATTTTTATATGCGTTATCATATGAATTGTCAGGAGGTACATCATGAAAAGCTATTCATCAAGAGAGGTCTTGAAAATACTGAAAGCTGACGGATGGTATGAAGTGAATGTGGTGGGCAACCATCACCAATTCAAACATCCAACCAAAAAGGGGTGTGTTACTTTAAAACATCCTGACAAAGACATTCCCCGAAAGACGCTTGACAGCATCGAAAGACAGTCCGGTCTGCTGTTTCGGTAGCCCGGACACTCTCTCCTAAAATAATTGGAGGTCTTTTATGAAAAAAGTGGAACGTTATTTCTACCCCGCAATTTTCACTTATGAACCTGAACAGGAAATTGCTGTTACATTTCCCGATTTAGATTGTGCAACCAGCGGCACCACCGAAGAAGATGCCCTTCTTTCCGCTCGTGAATTACTTGGATGTGTCCTCAATGGCTTAGAAGAAGATGGAGAAGAAATCCCCTCCCCAACTCCATTACCTCAAGTAAAACTCGCCGACAATGAACGGGGGATTTTAATTGATGTCTATATGCCGTCTATTCGTATGGCGCAAAGGAATCGCTCGGTCAATCGAACCGTTACTCTCCCGGCGTGGTTAAATGCCCTTGCTTTAGAACGCAACGTAAACTTTTCTCAGGTATTGCAGGAAGCACTAAAATCACAACTTCATGTTTGATTGATGTCAGCAAATTAAGCAAACGTTCCGCCATCAACCCATCCATACACGTTGCAACTGCTGTCACTATGGATCAGGTGGTAGGGATGCCCCTTTCCTTCTGCCAGTTTTGTAATCTTTGCCCTTCCGCTTCCCTTTACGGTATACCCCTTTGCTCCCGCATCCGAACTGACGTAGTGGGTTCCACCAAGAAACGTCACTTCGCTCCCGACCGCATAGGACGCGGGCTGCTCCGGATTTCCAGGCTGCTGTGCAGATTCCAGGCTTTTTATCTTCACCGACATGGTTTTTGCATCACAGTCATGGCTGACGCTTAACACCTGGTAGTAACCGTTTGCCGTTTCCAACTGGTCGCAATAAATCATATCTCCTTTTCGCACGTACGGAACATCCGGAAGAGACAGCCGGATTTCTTCCTTGGGCGTCCCTTCCTCCTGTAAAATCTCTGTTGCTGCCTGTTTTGCAGCTTCAATGGTCTCATCGCTGTCTCTGCGGTAAATCTTCTGCATGACACCAAATTCGGTTCTGCCGTCAACAACCGCTTCTATCGGAGCGCTCTGCTTCTTTTTAGCCTGTCCCAGAACTTTTACGCGGGTGACCATGTCCGCTATGTTCTCCTGTCTGGAAAGCTGGATGGAATTATTCCTGCCAAACACATAGATATCCGGATTGGATCGGGTAGGGATTACCTGTATCTGCCCTTTCAAAGAACGGATAGCGTACTCCCCGGCTCCTTTTTTCTTTGCATCATCCAGCAGTTCCAGGAAAATTTTTGCCGGAGTCTTGCTTTTCATGGGCATATTCCCATGAGTCACATCCGGCCCATGATATTCCAGTGGAATTCTCCAGGCAGCTGCCATTTCTGCAAAGATTTGCGAAGTGGAACGTCCTGATGCGATATAAAAATCCTCCTGGGACTTATCTAACTGGTGCAGGCTGTCGTAGGCCATGCAGTCTTTTTGAAATCCAGCCAGAGAATAGGTATTGGTCCGACCCTTTAACGTCCCCCGGCAGATCTCTTCGTCCTCTTCGCCAAATCCAGCCATCAGAAAAATCTGACGCCCGTTTTTGCAAAGTTCTTCCTCCATCAGTTCCCTTGTGTCCGCCAGCTTGAAGCTGATGCGGACCGCCAGTTCCTGCTCATTCTCTTCCCAGCCAAGATCCGTAATCAAATCCTTTAAATCGTACTGGTTCCCGTTTTCGTCCAAAAGAACCAAACGGTACCGCAGCTTTGCTATGTCCAACACAGTCATTCATCCCTCCCTATGGAATCATCAGAACACAGCCCGGATAAATCCAATGGCCATGATCCGATGAGGATTTCCCCCTCTTTTTTGCTTCCGCCTCAATCACCTCGGCGTTGGCTCCATAAATCTTTTGCCAGTCGCTTCCGGAACCTCCATAAAATTTCCGCGCAATCTTCCAAAGGTTATCACCGGATACAACGGTATACGCCTGGCCGGAACCTGACGCCGGTTCCGGGCGGGTTTCTACGGTTTTTGCAAAGGGCTGGATATTCAGTTCCGAAACTGTATAAACCTTTAAAGCATGGGCCTCTGTCAGTTCAATGCTGTATGCAATGTCTCCAAAGGCCCCAAACGCTTCATAGTCAAACCTGGATATGGTCACATCCAGATTGATCGGCGCTTCTTCCACAATCAGGTTCAGCGCTTTCCCCGCCTGCATCGCCTCCGTTATCTGCCGGATGCATTCCTCTGGTTTCTGCCATCGCTTCACCAAAGCGGTCCTCCGGCGCTTCCTTCCAAAAAAAGTTCCGGACCATTTAATTGTCTTTACATCTGTTCCCCCAGGAATGGATACCCTTCCCGATAAAAGATTATAGGACTGGCTTACTATTCCTGTACTGATGGAAATCCGCTCCGGCAAAGACGGAAACGGAAAGGTTCCCAAATAAATCATGTTCCACCTCCCGGACTATTTTCACGAGATTTCAGCACGACGTTTGCAATCTGAAGGGCCAGAGGGTCTATCATCTCCATCAGGCTCTGCCAAAGCATCCCCTTTACCTGAGCTTCCGAATCCCCTGGCTGAACCTGAATAACCGTCTGATGGTTGAATGTAACCGGCACTGCCATCGTCTGGGAATTGGTTCCCCCTCCAAACGTCTCCGGATTCCCGTTCCCATTTGCAGTTTGAGGAAAAACAGGAGAATTCCCAGACATTCCTCCTTCTGCATGGCTCGAAACTCCCAAATATCGCCCAGCCTGTTCATACAGTTCCAGACCCCGTTTCCGATATTTTCCAGACAGTGGTATGACTGCCTCCAGACCATCCTCTCCAATCCAGGACAATTCCGGCCCAGAAGTAAACCCGCCAAAAGCGTGCTTTGTTACAGGGGTTCTGGCCTTCTCTGCCAGAGGATTTAATCCTTGCGGGGATGGTGTGAAACCGGAAAAAGACGGCACGCTAAAATCCCAGCTGATGTGGATCTTCTTTTCCTCCGGCAGCATATCCAGGCGTTCATTGAGTTCCCCGATCCGTTCCAGTACCGGCTGCACTTCGTCTTTTATTCCTGCAATCCCTTCCTTTAAAAGCCCCATCTGTTCAGCCGCATCTTTTGCCTTCTCAAATTCCGGCAGAATCTCTTCCACTGTTTTTCTTAAACCCTCATCCATCGTCCCGGTCAGTTCCAGGCTTTCGTACGCCCTTTGGAGGGCCTGAAGCTTTTCCTGCTCTTTGTCCAGGTCAATTCCTGTGTCCAGTTCTTCCAACTGGACCGATGAACTGTAAAAAGTGGCAAGCTGATCGTCCATCTCCTGTTTTTTCGCTATCAGCTGATCCATTTCCTCGGATATTCCCCTGGTTTGTTTCTCCAGGTCCTGAACAGTCATTTGCAGTTGAAGGGGATTACCACTGAAATCTTCTGCTTTACCTGGATCATCCGAATAAAACTGCCTGCTTAACTCTGAAGCTTCCTCCAATATCCGTTTTGCTTCTTCGCTGGAAGGATCTGCTGCAGAGTATTGATACATCAGTTCTGTCAGCCCTTTCTGGTAATCGTAATTGCGCTCCCATTCCGGCTGCAATCCATCCAGGGTCTGCGTGATCTCCTGATAGTCTTCCTTGATTTTGGGAAGCTGCGCTTCTACCTCCAGGGTTCCCTCTTTTAACTTGCGCTCCGCCTGTTCCCGCTCCAGTTCAGACTGCCGTTCCATCCGATCCAGTTCCAGATCCAGCTTATCAATCCGCTCATCGCTTAATCCATTTAACGTCTCATAACTGCTTACCATGCCTGGGAATAGTCTCTGCAAATCTTCCAGGATCTGTTTCATCCTTTCCTGGGCAGCAAAAGCCTTTGTATGGTCAAATTCCCCGCTGTTCATGCCGGCTTTCAGTTCTTCGTATTCCTCTAAAAGTCCATGAGCTAAATCCACTTTGGAAGCGGTCTCATTATACGTTTCTACGGCATCCTCCAAATCCTGTCCCAGGCCGTCCAATGCTTCCAGAGCGCGCTCTCTCTCACTTTTAAACACATCGCTTAAAAAGTTATCCCCGAACAGTGCAGCCAATCCTCCAAGGCCGCCTCCAACCAGGGTTCCGATTCCCGGTGCAACCAAAGACCCTGCTGCAGCTCCGGCCAAAACCAGTCCCCCCTTTGCAACGCCCGTCTTTTCCAGCCTCTCTTTATCGCGGGTAAGGGCTGCATTCCCGGAATCCCGCAAATCCTTAACCGCGCTGCCAAGACCCAGAAAAGCCAGAAGACCTCCCGTAACCGAGGCCAGCGCTGGAAGGGAGATTCCCACAGACGCTGCCGGTACCGCCGCCCCTTTTGCAACAGACGCTGCCTTTGTCGGAACAAGCAGTTTGCCCAGGCTTCTGGCAGCGGATACGGTTCCATAAATCCCTCTTCCAAGTCCGATGCCCATATTTAGCCCTTTTAATCCAACCATACCGACTGCAAGAGTCGAAAGAGGGGACGTGGGGCTGTCCCCGCCTCCGAAAGCAGAATCCTTAAAGATTCCGGAAGCCGCTTTTTTTAATGCCTCCCGGATCCGATCCCCTTCCAAAGCATCCAGAAATCCGTCTATGAATTGCTTTCCGGCTGACAATCCGTCTTCTATGATTCCTTCGTCATTGATTCCCAAAATCGCCAAAACGCCACGATTTAAGCCGGTTCCAAGAAAGATTCCAGCATCTTCTGCAATCTTTGCCACTGTTTCCTTTCCTTTTAAAGACCACCACTCCGAAAGCGGATCGGATATTAATCTGTCCCAGGCGATCTCCACCTTCCCCAAAAAGTCCGCTCCCTGCCAGGCCGGATCCTCCATCAAATCCGATACGGCTCTTTGAACGCCTTCTATCTTGCCCATAACGGATTGGCTAAACGAGGACCTCAGTTCCTCCAGCCTGTCCGCCCATTCATCCACCGTATCCTGATTGGTATTTAACCACTCTGTAATCCGTTCCAATCCCGGTTTAAAGCCTTCCCACAAGCCTGTACCCCAGCGGCGCAAAAAGGTATTCTGGAGGGTGTCGGATATGGTGCTCATCAAGCCTTTGGCTGTTTTGGACTGATTCTCCATCATTCCGCCATAGCGTTTGTCCATGCCACGCAAAAGACCGGAAATGGCGTCCTCTGCCCGTATTCCCTCATCTCCGATATTTGCAACCTGTTCCTGGGTCAGGCCCAGTTCTTCCTGTAAAATCTGGTTCACTGGAATTCCAAGTTCCTGAAGCTGCATCAGCTCTTCTGTCAAAACACGCCCTTTTGCCTGAATCTGTCCCAGGGCGCGGGTAATACGGTCAATTCCCTGTGCGCCTGCACCAAGACCTGACGATGTGTCGCCAATCGTGGTCAGCACAGAAAAGATGCTGTCCGGGTCAAATCCAAAAGCCAGCAAAAGCTTGGAACTGTCAATCAGATCAGGAAATTCAAAGGGAGTATTGTTTGCAAAATCAGACGCTTCCGCCAAAAAATCCTTGGCACGCTCTGCATCTTTCAGCATGGTGGAAAACGCAATCTGTGTCTGTTCAAAATCCCCGGCCGTATCCATGGGAGACACGATTCCTCCAAACACGCCGGCGGCTCCAAATACCATGCCCTGTACGGAGGATAACAGGTTTAAAATCCCCCGAACCGGGCGAGTGACGTAATCAGCCGCTTTCAGGGTCACGTTCCATGTTTTTCCTGCAATTCCTTTCACTCCGCCCTTAATGCCATGTAAAACCGGTGTAACCCGGTCTTTTGCTTCTAAAAGTATCTCATACCGTTCTCTGGCCAGTTCCCGCATCGTGCGTCTGGCCCTTGAGCTGGATTCTCCCAGACTGTCCAGGCCTGTTTTCGTTTTTTTAGAAGCCCTCTCCACCCCGCCAAGGGATTCCGAGGCCTGCTTTCCTTCTTTCACTAAATCGTTTAGGGATTTGGATGCTTCCCTCACGCCTGCCTCGGTCTGGTTCTTTGCAGACAGGATAATATCAATCGTAATCGGCTGCGCCACCGCTTATTCACCTCCCTCCTGTGGATTTTCCCCGTCCAGGTTATGCTCTACAATAATAGAAGCCTGAATGAAGTTGCGGATTTTGGCCGGAAGGCAATAAAACTCATCCGGCCTGATCTGTAAATCCTGCAAAGCCCTATGTAGAATTACGAACGGCCTGCTTCCGGCCCGGATGAGTTTTTTACAGTCTCCTCCAGCGCTTCCTCACTTTCATATCCGGATATCTCATTGATTGCATCCAGCAGCATCTCCTTTTCTCCTGCCAAAAGCACGCAGTCTACCGTCTGCCATCCGGTCACAATCGGATATGTATTCTCCAAAGCCTTCCACAGAGCCTTATTGTCCCATGTCTCATCCTTATTGACCGTTGCTTCATAGATCAACATGGAATGATAATCCGACTGATTAATCTCATCCGGAACCAAAACTCCCAGCTTTTTATTCTTTTTGTAATTGGTACACTGTTTTCTCAGTTTCCGGCTCTTTTCATCTGATATAGGACGGATTACCAGTTTAAAGTATTTTTTGCCATTGCGGGCAATGGTAATCTCCTGGGTTTCCTCCATCAGATTCTCGGCAGCCGCTAAAATTCCTTCCAGTACGTCCCCCGCATATTCGGCCAGGTTATCCTCATCTTCGCCTATTTCCGTACATGCATCCAACTCTTTTTCATCCACATTCATCTGTTCTGTATCCAGTCTTTTCATCCTGTACATCCTTTCTTTCTAATTGTTTCCTCGCACTGTCCGGCATTATCGATCTACCGTCAGGCGGCTCTGTAATTTGGGCACCTGGTTTACAAAGAAGTTCCAGGAACGCTTAATTGTGTCCCCCACTCCAATATTCTGTAAATCAATGGATCCGGAAGGAATGACTTCCCGGTATACAACTCGTTCCTCTGACCCGTTTCGTCCCTGTAACACTCCCTGGAAATTCCATTCCGGCAAAACCTGTTCCTCCATAAATTCAAACAGATCCACGATAAACTGATCGTCCTCTACCACCACCTGGCTTGCTGTCAGGGTAATTCCAAACGTATTCATTCCCTCGTGTTCCTGCCCGTCTCCCAACACCTGGTACTTGGCATTGTTAAAAGCTGCCTGGGACTGAAAACTTTCTATGGTGGCTAACAGGGTTCCATCCCCGCCGTAAAGCCCCCCGTCCTTTCCGGTACGGACATGACGGGCATCTGCTCCCGCTCTCTGATTTAGTTTTGGCATTCCTTATTACTCCTTTCCTTCTCCGTTTGTGCTGAACCGGAATTTATAATACAAATAGATGTGCTCCAGACTGTCCTTGTCCACTACGTCCAGCATAAAGTAGGCATAATCACCATCCGATGTCCGGTTGGGATGCTCCGTAACCAGACAGGATGTCAGCTTTCCTTCCTGAATCATGGCGGCAGCAACCTGATTTAGGTTTGCAATGACTGTCTCCCTGCCGTTTTTATCATTGTCCACGTTTCCGATGAGATGATCAGCTGTTGTATTGAGCCGATACATCAACTCAAAACGAGTCTTCGTTCTCCTAAGTTTCTTCCATCCGGCGTCTTTCTGTTCCGGCAGTTCTACCAGAGTATTAATTGCATTATCTACCCACACATTTCCGGACTGACTTACAGACAGCACCAAACACCCTTTTGTTTCAGCATCCTCCATCTGGGAATGAGTAAGCCGCTCCGCAAGGTCTGAAATCCCATTAAGCACCTTATGAGTCAGGGCTTTGTTGCTGGGATAGCTGGCATACATTCCCGCAAGCAGGGCTGCCGTCTGATAACCGTCCAGTTCCTTTTCCAGCGCAAACAGGTGACCGTTTAAAACGTACACCATCTTTTCATCATTGTACGTCAGAGCACTGGCAATCCGCTCATCCAGTGTCTTTGTACTGTCCTCCGCCACAAATCCACAGGTAAAAAAGCCATTGTCATAAGCGCGCTCCAGAAATGCTTTCATCAGCATGTGAACCTCTGTCTCTTCCGTATCCACACAAAGGCTGTTCATATATTGGGATTCCAGTTTTTCAAACCCTTCTGAATAATTTTCAACTTCTACCTTCGGATTGGTTCCCGCAGTAAATGCTTTTTGGGAAACGGTTTCCAGCTGGCCATCTGTATTGACTGCAACCAGGAACCGTTTGGATCCCTTCATTGCCGACTTTAGCGCTGCGCCTTCCTTATCGGAACTCTTTTCAATCTGATAGGATTCCACCTTGCGGTTTCCGGAATAGAAAATCACTTCTTTCTTTGCTTCATCTGCAAGGCTGTCCCGTACACTGACTGAAAATGCCATGGCTCCAGGATATTTTGCCGTAATGGTTGCAATCTCCCCTAACTGCACGCTGGCGGCTGTCCCCTCTGCGCCTATCCGAACTGCCAGAACCGTACTGGCCCCGCCTAAAAACGCATATTCAATGGCATCCGTTCCACCGCCTTTTCCGAACATATCCCCATACCCTTGCTCTGGGGTAATTGTCACTACCTCATTTAAAGGGCCAAACTCTCCCTGAAACACAATTCCTACAATCCCATCCTTTGCGCCGATGATGTCCGAACCGTCATCCGTATCCACGTTAAAATAGGTTCCAGGACGGATTTCTTTAATACCGTCTGTAAAAATTCCAGCCATTCTTATTCCCCTTTCCTCTTTACTTTTTTTCTCCGAAACGCATCCACAATCCGCTTTGCTTCTTCCAGGGAATACTCCTGTTTCCCCGCCTTCTTTAAGGCAGCGGCAACTACTTCCCTGCGGCAGTGAAACTGCGTCTGGTGCGCCGCTTCCAGTTCTGCTGCCGAATACAGCGCTTCCTGATGGTTTCTCTCTCTTTTCTGTTCCGGCATCCTTTCAGATTCCGTCCCTCTGTCTTCTGTCTTTGCCATCTTCTCTTTAACCTCCGTTCTAATCTTTAATTCCTGTAATCCATCTGAATTTCCCGAATCCGTTTCTTCTTTTCCGTCTGCCGTAAAATCCCAAATCTTCCCGACACCTTTACCTGACCGACGCGCAGATAGTCTGAGGACTGATCCTGAGAAACTTCCCCAATAAGAAACGGGGAATTGTCCAGCATACAAATCTCCCCATCTATTGCCAGTCTCTGGCAGACTGCGCTGGAATACTTTCTGCGCAAATTGGAATCCGTACAAAAGATATGGATAGACAACCTGCAGTCCATCCACGCAACTGCAAAAGTGGATCGCTCTGCATCCTCTCTTAACGTTTCCAAACGACAGTAAAAAACCGGGCAGTTTCCCGACAGTTCCTCGGTTTCCCGGAAGCGATCCTGCCACAGAACCAGCGAACGGGGAAATAACTCCTTCAGATAGGCATTTACCCCATCTACCGGATCCGGGTCTGTGGTTTCCTGGGACGGGTACTCCAAAATATCAAACTGCAGTTCCTGTCCTGCGATATTGGTTCCTTCCAGGGCAAACCCATCCGTCCGATTCCAGGCTAACACATAAGGGTTCTTTCCCTCCGGCGTCAGCAGAACACCACACAGACATTCAATCACCTGGCTGACTGCGCTGTTAAAATCAAACTCTCCGGTATTTTCCGCATAAATGGATAACACCATGTTTCCCTGGCATTTTCGCTCTTCGTTTGCTGATAAATCCGCCGCAAACACGATCCTCGGATAATGAGAACTCATCCACCATCCTTTTGCCGTATCTGCCGGTGCTTCCGGTGTAAAAACTCCGGGAACACCGGCAAAGCAGGTCAGGCTGTCACGAATCGCCGGGTTTTCGCTAAGCCGTTTGTGAATCAGATCCATCAGAGTCACTGTCTGCTTCCTCCTTTATTTCTTCCATTTCCGTCAGATTTTCCGAAATCCGAAGGTTCCACTCCCCTTTTGCAATATCTGACACTGATATCCGGTAATGGTTGGTAACGTTCCTTACATCCGGAAGAAACTGCACCAGGATTTCCTCTTCTGTCACATGTGCGACCAGTCCGTTGACTCCTGCAGGCCAGCTGCTGTGTTTCCCGAAAATAAAAAAACCACGGCCAATGGCTGCCGGATCAAAAATCTCCTTTTCGATTGTCTTTGTAATCATTTCCGTCTCCCCCTACAAATGCAGGTTTTGGTATATCTTGCGAACCTGCGGCTCTGCCATTTCCTGAATCTCCTTTACATACGGCCTGGGAGCCATCTTGTTTGTTCCATTTTCCAGATAAGCCGGATACTTTCTCCCGTTTTGGCTGCTATTTAACCTGAGATGGACTCCCGTATCCGTATCCTTTACCACCGGCTGCCAACTGGTACGAAATACCCCGGTACGTACGGCAGGCGGCTCTCCGGGAGCGGAGGCGGTGTATCTTTTATAAGTGATTACCGCCGTTTTCTTTCTCTTATAGTATCTCATTCGCCCGGTTCCCGGCACCTGATACCGCTTTCCGCTTCTCTGGCCGCTAAGCACCTTTAATTCTGCGTTTCTCAAGCACTGGACGCCAATCCATCCGTAATCCCGAATCCGCTTCACCAACTGCTGATAGGTTTTATTTGCCGCAAACTGAAGTTCTGCCCCAATGGAATATCTACGCACTGCAGTCCCTCCTTTCCTCCACGTAATAAATGGTTGCGATCCCCAGGTTCCCGCAAGTGTCTATGCCATGAATCCGGTAAGCCGCTTCCTCTCTTTTTAAAAACCAGCCCGGTTCTGCCTTTGGAAATCCGGCCTGCACAATGGAATGGGTAATTGGATGCTGTGGTTCTCCCCATCTGACTTTCTCTTCCGGTTTTGCTTCCTCCAGACATCCAAAAACCATATCCCCGGTAAGCACTGGCATCTCTTTTGGCACCCCGTTTAAAATGCCCGTCTCCACCTTCACAATCTGGAACTCTTTGAACAGATTTCCCGGCCGCAGGTACATCATCCTTGCATGTATCATCCCTGTTTAAGTTCCGCCTCCATAAAAGTTTTGCATCATGCCCGTATAAAAATACGGTTTATGGCCCTGGTTTTCACCAACCGAAATCGGAAGCCCTATGTCCTCGGCTTCCAGTTCCGCTTTTAGAGACTGGTACATTTCCTGCCACAGGTTTGCCCTCTGCCCCAAAGCCAGGCTTAGCTTGCTGGTCTTCGTATCCGTCTCGTAGGCAAAACGCCTGCACAGGCTTTCCACCAGAGCCAGTTTCGCCCGTTTCCAGTTTTCGGTTCCAGGATGCAGGTTTAGCGCCGCGTGGATTTCCTCATCCGTCAGCGCCGCGGTTGCATCCCTTCCCTCTACCATGACGTCTCCAAGTTCAAAGCGCATTCTGTCCAGTCCGTTGTCCAGTATCTTTCCCGGATCGTAGGTATAGGTCCCTGCCATCTCTCATCACTCTTTCTTTCGCGTCTTTTTCCCGGCCTTCGGACTATCCTCCGTCTCCCTCTCAGGTTCCGGAACGTTTCCTTCTTCCTCTGATTGGTTTGTCTCTCCCTCCGGCTGGCCTGTCTCTTTCACCGGCCGGTTGTCCTTCGCCAAATACCCCATCCGCATCAACCGTTCTGCTCCGCCTTCCAAAAAGTCATTTTCTGAAAGGATTGTTCCAGACGGTCTGCGAATTCCCCGGATTGTAACCGGTTTTAGCACCATATACTCACTCATTCTCTCACTCCATTTTTCTATCGGACACAGCCCTTTAAGAATACGGCCAAATCATCGCAGGTCTTTTTCATGTCAGAAGACAAAAGCCCTTCCACGAACTCGGAATGAGTTCCCGGCTCTCCGTCAAAGCTATCCGTTGCAATCCACTGGCCATTTCCCAACATATCCCAGGTAAAGATATATCCCGCAGACGGTTCCTCAATAGAAGGCGCATCCGGCGCATAGCAAAGCAGAGCAGACTTGCTGTCGCAGACAAACTGAATCTCCGCCTTCTGCCCCAATCCCGCCTTATTCTGGGCCGCATACACAACCTTGACCGTTGGGATTCCCAAAACTGCGGAAATCACCTGTTCATTGACAAGAGCGGGGTTGGGAGTAGAGCCGCTGCCTGTCACCCGTTCCAAAAACTGGGGATGTTTCTTCAATTTCACGTAGGCATCATACCCCAGCACCAGCTTATTGGGCTTTCGCAGCCCGCCCAGCAGGATGTCTCTGGTCAGATCATCAAACAGACCGATAATGTCCATGTCCGCATCATCAAAATATCCAAACGTGGAGGAACCGTCAGGAGAATCACTTCCTTCCACGACGTGCTCCCAGGCGGATTCATTAAAATAAGTCTCTGCAAAAAGCCGATCCAGATGCAGGTTCATCTGTTCTGCCGCCATGCGGATTTTGTTCCGTTTCGGGTCAACCGCAGACGGTACCCGGCTTCTCTGATAATTGAGGGCCGCAATCTGATCCACTCCGATAATCACCTGATCCACAGCGCAGGTATACGGTGCTTCCGTATGGCTGAATACTGCCGGGGCCACTTTTCCAAAGGCCGGTTTCCTCTGCACCTGATCCTTGGCCAGTTCCTCCTTATTGAAAATGTAATACTGGCCGGATGACAGGGCTACCGGGCAAATGGGAAAAATGTCCCTTGCAAAGTGAAATCCCGGTGCCTGAAAAAATGCCATTGCCATGGTGGATAAATACAACTTGGGTTTCCAGCCTTTTGCAAGGCTTAACTGGATTCCCGCTATGTTTGCATGTGTGTCTCTCATAATTTGCCTCCTATACTCCGGTCACGTAACCGGCATTAATGATCTGAACTTTTACAATGTCTCCCTTCGCCCTGGCTGCTTCCAGTGCTCTGGCGTAAATGAACTGGCCGGAAGCCGCCTTCTGACACAGTCCTTCTGCATCTGCTGCTAAAAGTTCCCCAGCCGCAAAGGCCGCCCCGGCTTTCCAAAGCCCCCTTGCAGACACCTGGACGGCTGCCTCGGTTCCGGTTGCCAGCGTGTCCTCACTGGAAATCAGCAAGATTCCAATGGGTGCTGCGCCAGCAGTCGGAAGAACTGCCTTCCCCTCCTGAAGGACAACTGCCTTGCAGTGGGCCTCCTTTACCTCTGCCCCCATCACGACCTGCATGATAAGGGACGTGTCAATACCAGTATACTCATATGTGTTTCCCATCTTTTTTTCTCCTTTCCTACTGCAATGCGGCCAGCAATTCCGGATCCTGATCCACCGCCATCATAATCGCTTCCTCGTCACTTAAATCCGGTCTGGTCTTTTTAATTTCCGCCGCCTTTGCCTGGGCTTTCGCAAACGCTTCCATCTCGGTGCTTACCCCGGAAGAGCCATGGCCGGATTTGCCGATTTCCGCAAACATGCCGGAAGACTCCTGAATCGCCACCAATTCATCCAGCGCAGCTATATAATTCTGATAGGAATCATCCCCTGCCGCCTTCATACTCTTTAAAACCGGTACCAAGTCCTCTGCCTTTTTGCCAATCCCTTCATACTTCTTTGCAATGTCACGCAGGGTTTGTTCCTCTAACGTTTCCCTCACCTTTCTCAAGGCTTCCAGTTCTGCCTGTACCATTGGGTGCAGTCCCTTCTCCACTCCCGCTTCATGGGAGGGGTCCTCTGCCGCTGAAGTTCCGGCTTCCGGCTGTTTAATACCGGGTTCTGAAACGGTTCCTTCATCCTCTTCCCACCCATAGGCCTTTGCCATCTGCTCAAATCTGGCAGCGTCTTCCGGTGTCATCTTACTTTTGTCAATCTTCATTTCCTTGCTTCCTCCTTTTTTTATTTCCGGCACTGCCGGATTCTTATGATTCTTATATGCACCCTGGCCTTTTGACTTTTCAATCATGTCATCCAGCACCGAACGCATTTCCTCAAGTGTTTCCGCATCCGAAGCAAACAGTTCCTCCCTGCGCTTTACCACGCCGGCTGATTTCCCCTTGCTCCAGATCGCAATACATTCCTGAACAGCCTGACTAAACTCTGCCGCCGACTGCTCCATTCTTTTCTGCTTCCCATCTTCATCCAGATCCTCATCCAGCAGAATGGAAATCAGACTGCCCTGCAGCGCATAGCATACGTTCCACATCTCATCCCGGACGTGGTCGGTATTGCGTTCCGACATCTTATCAGCAAACGACTGAGCGCCTGCCTTTTCCACTCCGTTTGGCTCTTCACCTTCCACTGCGGAAACGTATTTTTTGATGCAGGAGAACAGGCCCTTTAAAAACCCGTCCCTGCCTTCATCCGGCCCCTGGCGTTTCAGCAGCCGGATATCTGCTTCCGGATTGGCTCCCTCATCCACAAAGTCCACCTTGCTGACTTCCAGTCCCTTTAAGCGTGTTTTTCCCTTTGCCACGATATCCCTCACTTTCTTAATTTTTTTGTATAAAAAGAACGCCCCTCCGAAAAAGGACGTTCTGATTATCTTCATTACATAAATTGTCTTTTCATCTTTTCAGCTAATATGCTGGTTGTTGCTATTTTAATAGCTTCGCTTTGGGTTTTGTTAAGACGAAAAATCTTTTCCATCTCATCCAAGGATTCCAAAGGAAGTATTGTCAGTAAATTTCTAAAATGCGGCGCAATGTCTCGTTTATCCTGCCCTGGAGCAACCGAAAGTGTCTTTACCGTTTCATTTTCTCTCCGTTTTGCCAGATCCGCTTCTCTCTGCTCCCGATATGAAAATTCCTTTACCGACTCCGGTTTCTCCTGCGCCCTGAAATAGAAATCCACCAGGTAATCATATACCTCCCACGCCTTGTCCGTATTGAGGGATTTGGCATGGAGTAAAGCGCCTTTTTCTGTCCAGAAATTTGCTCTTGAGGTTCTACTTAACTCACCCTCAAATTGAGGGTATGTCGCTTTAACCTCTCTTAGTTCATCTCTGTCCATGTAAATATAATGTTTTCCCACAGTATACCGTTCTTTGTTTCTTTGGAAATTATTTTGTATAACCTTAACTTCCGTTTCATATGCAGTCGCAAGCTGACGTGTAGTTAAAACTCTTTGTCCTTTAAGTTCGATTACTTGTAAATTTTGCATTTCTATTCCTCACTTTTATTTTTGTGTTGTAAGGAACCTCTCTAAATGTTATAATATTTTTAGAGGAAATTCCTCCATGTAGAACGTTGTGTTGATTGGTAGTCGGGCAACGTTCTATTTCTTTAACTTTTGGTACTGCTCTTCAATCCCATTTCTCACAGCTTCTGAACGGCTAACCTCTTCAATTTCACATATCCTGTCAAGTTTTTCGACTGTTTCTTTATCCATGCGAACACGAAGCATATAATCTTTAGGATTATCTGTCAGCTTTGTACCTTTTTTCATAGCAGACACTCTATTCACCCCTTTTCTTTGTTGCTACATTCTTCATTATAGTTTGTAGCAACAAATAAGTCAAGAGGTTTTTCAACTTTTTTCACGCCTACCTCGTGAAATCAAAAAGGCCCAGCTTTTCGCTGAACCTTAAACTGCGTATTGGGGAGGCCAGGAGCACACCCTGACAGGACTTCTCTCCGTATTCAATTTTTAAACTTTCCAAGAAAATTACTGATTTGAAATACTCCTTCCTCTACCTGGCTGACGAGTGTAGAAAAAGAGATAGCCGAAGCTATCCCTATTCCTGATTTGTTTCCTCAATAAATTTTTCCATCATTTTTGTGATTTGTCCGGCCTGGCTGACTCCAGCCTTGTCACAAGCCTCTGCAAATCGGTCTGCTACATCACGTTTAATTTTAAATCCTTTCGCGATGTATCCAGCTTTCTTTTGGTACTTCTCAGATGCAATTGTCTGAGCGTTTGGATTTCCTTTAGGCATTTCTATCCCTCCACATTTCCTGTATTGCCCTTACTGCACAATATACAGCTTTTCCGAAATAAATAGCCGCAAGGAAAACCAATGTTAATCTTATAATGTCTTTCATATTGTTTTATACAGATGAGTGTGTTATACTTTGGTTAAGAGAAGGGCTTTCGCCCTTCTCCGCTACTCCAGTAGCTTTGAAACTATCGCGGCAGTTATCGCCACAATCAAGTCCTTTAGCAATTCGGCCAGCCAAGCTTTGAGTTTGCTATTGGACTTTTTCTTTCGGCTTTTGCCTCTCATCTGTATCTCGCCTCCTTACAATATATATTATATTATAGGGTTTACCATATGTCAATAACTTATTGCAAGAAGGTTCGTTTTTCTGTAAAATCTTTTATGTCTTAACGGGGGTTCAAACTGGGCACCCGTTTACGCCGCAATCTGCAACATAGTATTATAAAAGAATAGAGCGGAAAATTCCGCCCTACTAATCGAACTTTCAATATTTCTGATTGATTCCATAACATCCTTGTGATTTTTATCAAACGTCTCTGCCACATTCAAACTGCTTACTACTGTCATTTCTGCTTTGTTTACTCTTTTCACTTCTACTAACATAATTTTTCGCTGAATTTTTTTGCATCCATCTGATACCGCAGTCCCTCTTTACTCTTCCTCTGCCGGAACCCTTACCGCTTTCCCCTCAATGGAAAACATTGGATATGTCCCGTCCTTCACTTTCTCCCATACGTCTGAATCCGTTACGTGAAATCCAATCCACCATCCAGTTGGCAGTGAATCCGTCTCCAGGCCCATTGCCTTCAACTTTTCCTGGGTAAAGACCACTGATTCAATGAGGACGGCCACGCCGCCTCGCTCGTGCATCTCACCGCCGTCCCGGTACAACTGTACATACTGGTAAGCAGCCTCTTCCAAATCCTCCGGATCAATCAGGTCTTTCTGCCAGTCTACCACCTGTTCTCCGTCTGTCCTGACGGCCACGCTCGCCCATCCAAACGCATACTGCTTTTCCTCATCCGATTTTGTTATTTTAATCCGGCCTTTTAATAACTCTGTTTCAGGCTTCTCCCTCTCCGGGCATTTGATAAAATCAGAAAATTGATACATGATTTCTTCCTTTCCTGCGTGTTTAGTGAAGGGGTAACAAATTGACATCCGCTCAATTTGAGCGGTAGTTGCTTCTACGCTCATAACATCTTGCCTTTTCTTCTTCTCCATCCTATACTTTACTTACAGGCATCTGCCAATGCCGAGTATTAAAAGAAAGGAGCTTAAAATGACACAGATTCCATATGCCGAAAGCAACGGCATTCTTTCAGTTGAAGTAATGTTGAAGAATGCTGCAGATGTCTTTCTCGTTGATTCCAGTAACTTTCAAAAATACAAATCCGGTCGCCAGTTCAAATACTATGGCGGTCATTACACCCAGACACCTGTCCGCATTAGCGTATCAGGTAATGGACGATGGTATCTGATTGTTCTCGGAAGTGATTATAAATATCGCTTCTACTGATTCTCTCTTGGGAGAAGTTCCCCACATGCCGGAACCTCTCCCAAAATTGCATTGTCATCCATATACTGCATTACCCTTTCAACCGCTTCATTTATGTTGCTTTTCGTGAATCTATGCTTTAACGCATAGTCCAGTATAAGGTCAACAAGTCTCTCTTCCTCTTCGACTTCAACTATTCTTTTAAGCATCCGCTCTCATCTCCCTTCATCCTTTCCTTAGCTTTTTGGTATCAAAAAAGGCCCAGCTTTTCGCTGAACCTTAAACTGCGTATTGGGGAGGCCAGGAGCACACCCTGACAGGACTTCTCTCCGTATTCAATTTTAAGCATCATGCCTCTCCTTTGTGCGATGTCGCACGTAAAAATGGGTATAAAAATACCGCTTACCATCCTACAAGCGGCATCATCTTTACTTTTTATTCTTTTCCATTTCAGCTATCTGTTCGGCCAATGTTTTCCTATCTCTTCTTCGCACCTCTTCATGCCAACCAGATCCGTCTCCACAACTACCGGGGGCCATACGAATGAGTTCAATCATTTTCTTTTCCATATCTTTATCTTCAACTAAATCAAGAATGGGAATCGGATACTCTCTTATGAATTCATCATACTCTTCCCCGGACTGCAACTCCAGAAACCTCTTTTTCATTTCAGCAGTAATTTCAAACATATAGCCCCTCCATGTAATCAAATAGGTCAGGATTTTTCTGTTTTAAAAGACCCGGATTCAAAACATAATACTTGTATCCCTCTGCAAAAAACTCGGCATATGCGTACTGGTTAAACTTCCCATCTATTTCCAATGGCACGTATTCTATATAAGCTCTCCCCTGATACTCGCTGACCAGATATGGACTTTCTACTCTATATATAAGTTTGGTAAACGTGGTTGTATCGCGGATTATTGGCCTTCCAGAAAAGGCATCCTTTAAAATCCGGACAAACCGCTCATTCTGATACACCTGGAAATAATCCTCCAGGATGTGAGCCGCCTCGTGGATAAATTCCCCTTCCTCCAGTTCGTCCGCCACCTCGATGCATCCCAGCAGTTTATTTGCCCTTGAATTTCCCAACAGGGACCTTCGGATACAGATTAGTTCTTTCTCTATTATATCCTGATGTTCCGGAGAAATCAAGGCGAATTCTCGCTGTATTTGCTCATATGCTTCCTCTGTTACTGCTTCATCAATCGGAACGTAATCCGGTTCCTTCACTGATTCTGGAGCAAATGGATCTTCGGTTGGCTCATAAGCGATTGCGCAGCGGCACCTTGGATGCCATGGCGGGGTTCCTTCCTCTGCCAAAATCTCTCTCCCATGCTTAGACCCGCACTGTCTGCATACTCTTTCATCATCCGCCGTACTTCCCACTCTCCGCACTGCGCCAAGTTTTCCCTGTTTTTGGGCCTGTCTGACCGCCTGCTCGCTCCCTGCGTTATAAGCAGCTGCCAGTTCCGTCTCCGCAATCATGTACGCTCTCTGGCGATGCTGTCGCTCTGCGTACTGATATGCTTTCTCTCTGGCCTTTTTCTGGATGTCTTCGACTCTCATCTTAGGGTGCGCTTTCGCCAGTCCGTCTCTGACCGTTTCGTAATAACGCAGGTTCGCTTCCGCCTGCGGCTTATTTAATCCAATACAGGGGCGGATAATCCTAGACAATTCATCTACTGTATACCTTCCATCCACTGTGCGGCCAATCATGGCCTGCACCGCTTTCTTTTGTTCCTCGCTGACGGCGGTAACAAACTCACCGGTATGCTCCAAAACCCACCTTCTGACCCCTTTCTCTTTTGGGTCGAAGGCATATCCAGGAATTGACCGGGTAACCAGCTGGCCCTTTCCTCCCACCTCTGCCGCCTGCATCCACATGGGAAGAAAGTGTTTTGATGCCATTAAAGAGTAATCCTGCATCCAGTCTTTTATAAGTTCCTCGCTGATAGTGCCGCTTTGGATGGCTTCCCGTATTTCGCGATATGAAAGCGCAGCCTGTTGATCCTTCCACAGGCGGGCAAGTATCATGGCCGGGCCAGCCATATGAGAATCCAAATATTCACCAAGCCTTTGCAGAACCTCTTCCTCCCCGCTGGATTTATAAATCATTTTCACCGGATTGCGGTAAAAAAACATCCTGCATCACCTTCCCAACCGTCTCTTTGCTGCCTCTGCTTCCGTTCCTTCCTCTACCGCTTCCGGATGCACCTGGGTTCTGGCAGCCTGTCTGGAATCGTCTCTTGAGTCATTTCTTGACGGAAGCTTTGCCACCTGACGGACAAAATCCTCCATCTCGTCATCCGGCACCAAGATGCCAGAAGCGGACATCTTTTGAAGGAAGTCTCCCAGAATTCCCAAATCAACGTGTTCCACGTCCCCATGCATCAGTTTGGGATAGTCCGTAATCCCCTCAAAATGCCTGCCGTTGCTGTCAATTAACCTCGGAATTGCCTGCTGATTAAACACCTCACAGATAATATCCAGATAGGTGCTCAGCGCTTCTTTAAAGAGCTGTGATTTATCGGACGACAAGGCGTAGCTGCCAGTTCCCTGGTGGCCTAACAGCAAAAAGTCTGCCATTACCGTCATGGCGATACGGGTATCATAACGGTTTATAATGGCGTTGGTGTCAAACTGCCGATTTCCTCCTGTGCTGAGCAGTTCCAGCTTATAACCTGCTGGAAGAATCACGCCTTCCTGCTCGTCTCTTCGGATGTTTTTTACATAACTTTGCAAAGCCGCCTTCGTTTGCTGGGTCTTCGGGTCATTATGAAAGATATTTAACTTCTCCGGTGTGTAAATCACAGGAAGTCCCGCCAAATCCCTCTCTATTCCAATTCCCTCAATCTCCTGAATCCTTCGCTTGAAATACCAGGAGCGATAGGCGTTTCGCAGGATGCTGCGCCCTTCCGGGTTCCCCTTTCTGGACTTGGTCCGAAACAGCAGCGCCTTCTGGATGGGAATTTCCAGAATTCCATAATCCGGCGGCGGCATCTGTGTCATCCCCAAAAGATTGTCATGTTCATCGTATATCCATTCATACAGTGTTTCCTGCGCCCGGATGGGAAGTTTCTGCCACCCAATCAAGCCATCGTTATACTTGGATGTAAGCGCTGAATTCTTTTTGCGCCCTGTCCGTCTCTTATACACGATTTCGTGATAACTCCATCCATATGTTAAAAAGGACAGAATCTCCGAGATGGTATCCGTCCAGGTATCCTGCATATCATTCCGGCACTGCTCTACAAACTCTGCTGCCTCTGCATC
This sequence comes from uncultured Lachnospiraceae bacterium, assembly GCA_963557065.1. Classification (GTDB taxonomy): domain Bacteria; phylum Bacillota; class Clostridia; order Lachnospirales; family Lachnospiraceae; genus UMGS1370. The sequence goes on from CAUWCT010000053.1 coordinate 31,883, forward strand.
CTTCTTTTCTGGCCCTGCCGGATCCACTCGCCAGACAGCCTGCCTGAGAAGCAGTTCCAGCGCGGTCAGTACCGCTCCGACAATGTCATCGTTTTCCGACATCTCATGATAAACCGCCGCACCGCGTTTTCCTCGCAGTTCCGGAAGAAACTCTTCGTAAAGGGTTCCTCCATATCTCTTTTGTCCAATGCGGCCATATTCCCGTTCCGGCATTCCTCTCCCTCCTTTATCTCCAATAACTATCCTTTTCCAGTCCCAATTCGCCAAAATAGATGGTTTCATCCGGGTCATACAGGGCCAATGCCAGCGCATCCGCAATATCCGGCGATGGCAGTCCCCGCTTTTTCATCATTTCTTTCCGTTCCAGTTCCAGCTTTCCATCTTTATTTACACCATACCTACGATTGGTAAGCTGGGAAAACAATGTATCATCATCCGGCAGATTCAGTCTTTTGTCTTTTAAATACTGCCGTATCTTTCCCCACATCAATCCGGTACTGTTGCTGTATTCTACCGGGTCATCTTCATCAACCTTTCCTCCAGTGCCCCCAAAATGGCACTCCAAAATCTCCAGATTAAGCGGAGGAATCTCTTTATACCCGGACCATCTGCCTGCATATTCCGAGTCGGACTTTGCCAGCCTGCACCGCTCCATATGTACCTCGTCAACAATCTGGCCCATGGCATCGTAAAGGTTGTCATAAACGCCGACTCCAAGACCGTCACAGTCCACCTTTACGCTTATCTGATTTATCCCTTCCCGGATGGCATACCGTTTAATCATCATGACTGCATATCCGGCAATCTCCGTTGTCCGGTTATGATGGTAAACCTCATACAGCAGTGACAATTTCTTGTCCATTAAGGGATAAAGGACCGAACTGTCATCACCATAACGTGCCACGTCAATCCCGATGTCAATCCGCTGCCTGTTTACCAGCGGCGCTATTTTGGCTGCCTCTTCACACCACTCCATGACAATGAGGCTGTCCGGTGTTGCCCTGGGAAACTGCCCTGCCACACGCACCCGGAACACATCGCTGTCTTCTCCAAACATCTTAATGATTTTATCCACAAACGTTTGTGACACGTGGGCACTGTCCCGACCATCCACATGCATTGCATGATATTCCGAACGTGCTTTATGGTGACTGTCATAAAAGAAACCGCTTAAGCGTGTTGGGTTTCCCATCATTAAAAGCTTGGTATCCTCCGTTGTCAGCGCACCTAAAACCGGCTCGAATACCTTGTCTGATACACCGGACGCCTCGTCAATAATGTAAAACACATGCTGGGCATGAAACCCCTGCAGCGCTTCCGGGTTGGTCGCTGTCCTTGGTACCGCAAACCATTCCTCCGGATACTCTCGCATGTAAAGTTTTTCTTTGGTCCATACCAGGTCATTCTTTAAAGCGGGATTGTTCCGCATCCATTTGCTAATCTCCGCCCATAAAATATCCATAAGCTGATGTTCTGTGGGGGCTGTGCATGGGACCTTTGGAAACGGCCGTGTGCATAGGAACCACAAAACTGCCCACGCCTCGACGGCACTCTTTCCAATGCCATGTCCGGAGCGCACTGACGTCATGGAGTAGTCTCTGAGACTTCGGAGTATATCTCTCTGATTTTGATCCGGCGTCACCTGAATAATATCTTCACAAAAATAAACCGGCTCCTGCGCGTAAAACAGAAGCGCCTTATCCATCTCGGTCAGTTCCATATCCTGCTCCTTCACATTGTTTTTGATAGGCCCCCATGATTGTCTGTGCTAAAGTCTGCTGAGTAGTAGTGCCCATGGTCATGTGTTTTGACAGCCAGTCCATGGCAGCCATGGCATCATACAGTTCGATACTGGCTCCGTCCTTACCCATCTTGACTTTTTTTATCACATGGCCATTAACTGCATCCGACTCACGAAATTTCACATAGTTCACTTCACGCATGACCGGCTCTCCCGTCTCTTTATCTTCAACTGGTCCAAAAGCCCCCATCACCGGAACTTCTTCCCTTCCAAAGGACACGAAATCTGTAACGCTTGCGGACGCAATATCCAGATACCACTGGAATATGTCATGTTCGTCAAATAGCTGTGCTTCAAAGCGCTCCTTTTTCAATCTCTGCACTTCGCTTCTTACTACCTCGTTTGACATCAACTTGTAGGCGTGGGCGTTCGCCGTATTGTAGCTGCACTGGTACGCCTCCATATACGCCCTGGTCGCATTCAGGGTCCGGGCATACAGCAAACAAAAAAGCCGCTGCTGGTCCGTCAAATCGGGGTTTCCAACCACCTGATCTACTGCCTCGGCAACCGCTTTTATGTTTTTTTCTTTTTGATTTTGTATCTTTCGCGAACGCTCGCTATTTTTATCCGAACGTTCATTATCCCATTTATGTGTAGATTTCCATCGGCGGACCGTCCCCTCTGGCAAATTTAGTTGACTTGCAATCTCAACTAACTTCATGCCTTTTAGATACATAGCCTTCGCCTGTTTTATTCTTTCATCTGGCGCTCTGGCCATGTTACTTCACCCCGATTCGTCGGTTTTTAGATATAGAAAAAGAGATAGCCGAAGCTATCCCTCTTTATTTTCCTCTACGTATTCTTTCATTAGTTCGGATAGCTGAATCCCTACGGCTATCCCTCTGGCCTTACATATGGATGCAAATGCCTCTGCATCCTCTTTTCTGACCTTATACGTCTTGGGAACCATGCCAGCCTTGGCGTCCCACCTGTCCTGTGGCCTAGTTTTCTTCTCTTCCATGGCGATTCCTCCATTTCCGATAAGTAAACAATCCAATAAAACCAGCAACAACAGATACAATAATGATTGTCACAATGTTCATGTTGTCTGAAATGGCCTCGTGTGTTATACTTAGAGTAGGGAAGAGGTTTGCTCTCCTCCCTACTCGCTGTGTTATTTCCACAGCTTGTCGATTATCAAAAGGATAATCCCCGTTAAAAGCCCTGTTAGGAATTGAACCGCAACTTCAATCCAGTTAATAGGGCTTTTCTTTTTTCTTCGGCTTTCACCACGAGCCATTTCTCATCACCTCCTCGTATTATAAAGTAGTAGTATTTATAGACCCTCTCCAAGGTCTGTA
>CAUWCT010000054.1:0-32278 GCA_963557065.1 uncultured Lachnospiraceae bacterium
ACCATATGGATATAAAATTAACTAAATGACATTGATGGCTGAACTGTTACAAAAAATTAGCACTCACCTATTGACAGTGCTAACAATACGTGGTATAACGTAGTCAGAACAAAGGAAAGAGAACAAAAGCAAAGCAAAGAAAGAACTTTGTGAGTTCCCCGAAACATCCCGGTTCCAAAGAAACAAGGTAAAAAGCACATAGAAAAGGAGAGATGATTTATGTTAATGCCTAGTATTTTTGGAGAGAATATGTTTGATGATTTCATGAGAGATTTCCCGTTCTTTGACGACAGCGAACTGAGAAATGCAGAGAAAAAGCTGTACGGCCATCATGCAAAAAACATGATGAAGACTGATATTAAAGAGGTAACAGGCGGATATGTATTGGAGATGGATCTTCCCGGATTTGCAAAAGATGAAGTTCAGGCATCGTTGGAAAACGGTTATCTGACTATCAGCGCTGCTAAGGGACTGGACCAGAGTGAACAGGAAAAAGAAAGCGGCAGATATATCCGAAGGGAGCGCTATGCAGGAGCATGTGAACGTACCTTTTATGTAGGCGAAGATTTGACAGAAGAAGATATTAAGGGTGAGTTTAAGCATGGCATTTTGAAACTGTTTATTCCAAAAAAAGAAGCCAGACCTGCAGTAGAACAAAAGAAATATATTTCCATTGAAGGATAAACGGATTATTTGCAGAATAAAAAATCGGGACTGCTGTTTTAGGGGCATGGATGCTTTCGCTCCTGGGACGGCAGTCCCATTGTGTTAAGATACCAAAAGAGCAGACAGCCAGACAGCTTTATCGCTGTTATGCCAAAAATGACATGAACAAGTGGTGCACATAATATACAGGTAAGTCGGTGACATTAAATAAGCTTTTGAATAAACATGCAGAATAATTTTCTGAACTTCTTAAAGAATATTAGAAGCCAAAGGGCAAGAATTCTAAAAGAGATTTTTCCAGAGTATTTAAGAAGATTACAGGCATGTCTGCTGAAAAGTATCAATTTTTTATGCCATTCCGATCAGCAGACTTTTTAGTTCTCTGCGGATCATAAGCTTTAAATATTCTTCTGTAATATTCATGGCTCTGGTCTCAGTAGCAGACTGTTCAGCTTTAATATTTTTGTACAAACTCATAAGAGATGCGGAAGAATTGCAGTTAATAAAGCCAATATACTTGTTTACTTCATCAACGTTTCCGTTCTTTCCACGCACTGTTTCCAGAGCGCTTCGTATAGCACGCTCAACGCGGGACTCTGTGGTGTTGTTCATTTTACCAACAGTGTGGTATAAAGCGGTCCACTTCGGATCTTTCCAATCGTCCTGATCTAAAAGCATGATTGCATCGACTATATAGCGAAATCCTTTTACAGATCCCGGAATCCCCATCTTTAGTAAAGTCATTTCGATTTCGTTCTGATTCATTGTGTTTCCCCTTTTCATTTATATTACTATCCCATAATTTACCGTATTTCGATATTATAGTCAATCTAAACTGTGGTTTTTCGTTGAAATTACAGTTTTTCTGTGATATAATTTCAAAACCCCGCGAAAATTACAGTTTTAAGGAGTGAAAATGGGATTTAGTGAACGATTAAAAGAACTCAGAAAGGGAAAAAATTATTCTCAAAGCGAACTGGCCGGTTTGGTGAATGTGTCGGTCAATGCCATTGCAAATTATGAAAATGGGCTGAATTATCCAAAATTTCCTGTACTCATCGATTTAATGAATGTGTTGGACTGCGACGCAAATTATTTTTATCAGGACTATATTTCTTTGGATCATACAAAGGAGATGTCAGAGGAGGAAAAACAGATTGTCACCAAGTTCCGCAAATTGAACACCCATGGAAAACATGCGGTAAAGGTGATTCTGGAGGCAGAATATCAGTGCGCTGCAGAATGGATCAGCAATGGAAAACTGAAAGATATTGCAATGTATACGCCAGTAGCCAAATCCAAAGGCTATGTAATGGCTCCAAGGCCGAAGCATATTCAAATTGTTCCAACGCCGATCAACCAGCAGGCGGAATTTTGTGTAAAATTAGTTACCAATTTAGGAAAGCCTATGTTTCGGCTGGGAGAGGTGCTGCTGTTTCGGAAAGAGCCGGTTCCCCACAATGAGATTGGTCTGTTTCGGGTAAATGGTATGCTTCACATCAAAAAGCTGTTTTACGTGGACGGTAAAATGATGCTCATGCCGTTTAATGCCTCCTTGGATCCAATTCCGATTGAAGATTCAGACAAATACGAAGTGCTGGGAAAATATATTGGAAAGCTGGAGCGCAATTATATTGAGTAACTGCAAAAGTCGGATAAGCAGACAGTTCTTGACAGAGGGCATGTTTTCTGCTAGAAGTATAGATAAAAGCGGACTGTTAAAGCCTGCAGGAATTTATACAAAAGGGAGGGGCAGATATGCCGCCGCTGCAATTATTGATAAAGCCTGCATCCGGGATGTGCAATCTTCGGTGCCGGTATTGCTTTTACTATGATGTAACGCACAACCGGGAACAGGAAAATTATGGACGGATGTCCTTAAAGACTTTGGAAAATGTGGTAAAAAAAGCGCTGGACTATGGGGAAGGAACCTGTGGATTTGCATTTCAGGGGGGAGAACCTACTCTGGCCGGACTGGATTTTTATAAAGAGTTAATTCGGCTTGTAGATCAGTATAATACCAGAAAGATTCCGGTTTCTTATTCCATTCAGACCAATGGCTACTGTCTGGGAGAAGAATGGGCCAGTTTTTTTGCAGAGCACAATTTTTTAGTAGGGGTGTCTTTAGACGGCGTAAAAGCGACCCATGATGCGCTGCGTCTTTCCGCCAAAGGGGAAGACAGCTTTGCAGAAGTTATGAAGACGATTGAACGGTTTAACAAACATAAGGTGGAATATAATATTCTGACAGTTGTAAATGCCAGAACAGCAGGAAAAATCCGGAGGATTTACGAGTTTTACAAGAAAAACGGATTCCATTATCAACAATATATTGCCTGTCTGGATCCTTTAAATGAAGAACCTGGAAGTAGGGATTATTCTTTGACTCCGGAGATCTACGGACAGTTTCTAATGGATTTGTTTGATTTGTGGTATCTGGATTTGCAGCATGGCACTCAGCCTTATATCCGTCAGTTTGAAAATGCAGTGGGAATTTTGGCCGGTTATGCCCCGGAATCCTGTGAGCAGAGAGGGATTTGCTCTGTACAGCACGTAATAGAGGCAGATGGATCCGTCTATCCATGTGATTTTTACGTGTTGGATCAGTTCCGTCTGGGCAATCTGAATGAAGCGGGATTTGAAGAAATTGATCAGGCGCCGGAGGGAGAGGCATTTGTAAAAGCCTCTCTGGATCGCTCAGAAAAGTGCCGTCAGTGCCGGTATTTTGCGGTATGCCGCGGGGGATGCCGCAGACATCGGGCTCTGGGGGATGGGATGATTATGGGAGACAATTATTTCTGCAAATCTTATGAGATGTTTTATGATGCTGTAATGCCCAGGATGGAACAGGTAGCGTCTGTACTCCGAAGAAGGCGGTAGGCGTTCAAATTTCTATTGACATTATATAGGAGATCCGCTAAAATAAAGTCGCTGTGAATAAGCAAATCAGAGCTATCCAGCAAATATTTTCTCTGACCACTCTATTTTTAGGGTTAAGGCCATACGGACAGCCGGGTCAACTGCCGATGGGCAGCAGATGCTGCCATTATTGATTGAGCAAAACGCTCAAATTTATAAGTTGGTTACTTTATAACCAGGCGTCTTAAAAGGCACCCACAACTTGTAAACGGTCAATAAGAGTAGTAAAAGTAAGTATTTGCTATATAGACTCTGGGATGTATAAATGTTTAATTGACGAGAGAAAAGCAAGTATTGTGCGTGTGCATGGTGCTTGCTTTTTTATTGCATAGGAAATTGTTTTCTATTTTATACAAAGCAGACTGCCTGAGGTGGAAAGAAAGGATTTAGGCATGGGGGAAAAATTACAGCTTTACGGATTTAATAATTTAACCAAAGCCTTGAGCTTTAATATTTATGACGTTTGTTACGCGAAAACGGCAAGAGAGCAGAAAGACTACATTGCTTATATTGATTCCCAGTATAACTCTGAACGGTTAAAGACCATTTTAACCAATCTGACCGATATGATTGGAGCGAAAGTATTAAACATTGCCATGCAGGACTATGAGCCTCAGGGAGCGTCGGTAACCATTCTGATTGCAGAAGGTTCCATGATACCGGCAGGAGATACGATTTTAGCCCATCTGGACAAGAGTCATGTAACCGTCCATACTTACCCGGAGTATCATCCGGAAACCAGCCTGGCTACCTTCCGGGTGGATATTGACGTGGCTACCTGCGGGGAGATTACGCCGTTATCTACGCTGGATTACCTGATTGGATCCTTTGATTCCGATATTATTACCATGGACTACAGGGTCAGGGGATTTACCAGAAATGTCAATGGGGAAAAGGTATTTCTGGATCATCCGGTAACCTCTATCCAGGATTATATTTCCAGGGATATTTTAAACCGCTATGATGCAGTGGATATTAATGTATACGGCGCAAATATGTTCCATACGAAGATGATGGTAAAAGACATTAATCTTCAGGATTATCTGTTTAAGACCGATGCTTATGAGCTTCCGCCGGCTCTCCGGCTGGAGATTATGAATAATTTACGAAAAGAAATGATAGAGATTTTCAGCGGACGAAATGTTTACTGAGGTCTGGATTTGGAGGAAATGTTATGAGATCCTTATCCCAGGAGCGCGCTCCAATCTATGAAGCGCTGGAAGAATTTAAAAAGATGAGAGTAGTTCCCTTTGATGTGCCGGGACACAAAAGAGGACGGGGCAATCCAGAACTGACCAGGCTTCTTGGGGAAGCCTGCGTATCCATGGACGTCAATTCTATGAAGCCTCTGGACAACTTGTGCCACCCCATTTCCGTAATCAGGGAAGCGGAAGAACTGGCTGCCCAGGCATTTGGGGCCGCCCATGCATTTTTAATGGTAGGAGGAACCACATCTGCTGTACAGAGCATGGTTCTGTCTACGGTAAAACGGGGGGATGAAATTATCCTTCCCCGCAATGTCCACAGAAGCGTAATGGGAGCTCTGGTGCTGTGCGGAGCAGTTCCCGTATATGTAAATCCCGAATGCGACGAACGGCTGGGCATTCCGCTGGGAATGAGCGTTTCGGCTGTGGAAAAGGCAGTAAAAGAGCACCCGAAGGCCAAAGCCATTCTGGTCAACAATCCAACCTATTACGGCATTTGTTCGGACTTAAGAACCATTGTAAAAATTGCCCATGACCATGGAATGCTCTGTCTGGCAGACGAGGCCCATGGAACCCATTTTTATTTTGGAGAAGGGCTTCCGGTTTCTGCCATGGCAGCAGGAGCGGATATGGCGGCAGTGTCCATGCATAAGTCTGGAGGAAGCCTGACCCAGAGTTCCCTTCTTCTTACCGGCCCGGCTATGTCAGAAGGCCATGTGCGCCAGATTATCAATCTGACCCAGACCACCAGCGGATCCTATCTGCTGCTGTCCAGTCTGGATATTTCCAGAAGAAACCTGGCTCTTCGGGGAAAAGAAGCCTTTGGAAAAGTCATTGAGATGGCAGAGTACGCCAGAAAAGAAATCAATGCCATTGGCGGCTATTACGCCTATTCCAGAGAACTGGTAAATGGCGACAGCATCTTTGATTTTGACGTAACCAAACTGTCGGTCAATACCTTAGACGTGGGGCTTGCAGGGATAGAAGTGTACGATTTGCTGCGGGATGAGTACGATATCCAGATTGAGTTTGGAGATCTGGGAAATATTTTAGCGTATCTGTCTATCGGGGACCGGCCAAGGGAAATTGAGCGTCTGGTCTCTGCCTTATCCGAGGTACGCCGCCGGTTTGGAGGCGCTGGAACCGGCCTTATGAAACAGGAATACATCGACCCCAAGGTGGCCGTTTCTCCCCAGGAAGCGTTTTACGCAGAAAAAGAATCCCTTCCGATACGGGAAACGGCAGGACGGGTGTGCAGTGAATTTGTTATGTGCTATCCGCCTGGAATTCCCATTCTGGCGCCGGGAGAACAGATTACAAACGAGATTTTAGACTATATTTTATATGCCAAGGAAAAGGGCTGTTCCATGACTGGTCCGGAGGATGCGGGGATTGAACGGCTGAATGTGTTGAAAACAGGCTTTTAAAGGAGAAATGCAATATGGATTATTGGTTTTCAGAGTTTCAGACTCCAAATGTGAAGCTGTCCATCCGCATTGACAAGCAGTTATTCAGCGGACAAAGCGAATTCCAGCGGATTGACGTGTTCGATTCACCGGAATTTGGGCGTTTCTTAGCCTTGGACGGCTATATGATGCTGACGGAAAAAGACGAATTTATTTACCATGAAATGATTACCCACGTCCCGATGGCAGTCCATCCAAAAGTGAAAAACGTACTGGTAATCGGAGCTGGAGACGGAGGCGTTATCCGGGAGCTGACCCGCTATCCGGAGATTGAAACCATTGATATGGTAGAGATTGATCCCCTGGTAGTAGAAGTCTGCAAAAAATACCTTCCCCAGACTTCCTGCCGCTTAAACGATCCAAGGCTGTCGATTCATTATGAAGACGGACTAAAATTTATCCGTACCCGCAATGACTGCTACGATTTAATTATTGTAGATTCAACGGATCCTTTCGGACCGGGAGAAGGGCTGTTTACCAGGGAATTTTATGGCAACTGCTACAAAGCGTTAAGAGAAGATGGCATTATGGTCAACCAGCATGAAAGCCCATTTTACAATCAGGACGCGGCAGCCTGCCAGCGGGCACACAAGCGCATTGTGGAGTCTTTCCCAATCAGCAAAGTGTACCAGGCCCACATTCCTACCTATCCGTCCGGCCACTGGCTGTTTGGATTTGCTTCTAAAAAATACCACCCTCTCCGGGATTTAGATGAAGTGCGCTGGAACATGAGAAGCTTATCCTGTAACTATTATACGACTACACTGCACAAAGGGGCGTTTTATATCCCTGCATATGTTGAGGAGCTTTTGAAAAATGTTGAACAGGAATATTGAAGTTTATATGGGCTGTGAAGCGGATTTTGACGAGGCAGATACGGTGCTGTTTGGAGCGCCCTTTGATTCGACTACTTCGTATCGTCCAGGAACCCGTTTCGGCGCAGGCGCCATCCGCCGCGAATCTTATGGAATCGAGTGTTACAGTCCCTATCAGGATAAGGATTTGGAAGATGTGTCCGTCATGGACAGCGGAGATTTGGAACTCTGTTTTGGAGATGCCAGAAAAGCTCTGGATCAGATTAAAGAACGGACAGAAGAGATTTTATCCGCAGGCAAGCGCCCTTTTATGCTGGGGGGAGAACACCTGGTAACCCTGGGAGCGTTTGAGGCAGTATATAAAAAGTTTCCAGACGTCCATATCATTCATTTTGACGCCCATGCAGATCTCCGTCAGGAATATCTGGGCGCAGAACTTTCCCATGCCTGCGTGTTAAGGCGGTGCTGGGATCTGACAGGAGACGGAAAGATTTTCCAGTTTGGAATCCGTTCCGGAGACAGGGAGGAATTCCTCTGGGGAAAAGACCATGTTGTTACCAATAAATTTAATTTTGACGGGTTAAAGGAAATTTTGGAACAGTTAAAAGGAAAACCGGTATATTTTACGCTGGATTTAGACGTTTTAGACCCTTCCGTATTTCCAGGAACCGGAACTCCGGAACCAGGAGGCGTCAGCTTTGACGAGCTGCGTCAGGCCGTAACCCTCGTATGTGAAACGGCGGACATTGTGGGCTGTGATGTGAATGAATTAAGCCCCCATTATGACCCGAGCGGAATTTCGACAGCAGCAGCCTGCAAGATTGTACGGGAAATGCTGCTTGCCTTACAGAAAGAATAATCATATAACAGGAGGAAATGAAAATGGGAAAAGTATTGATTATCGGATGCGGCGGAGTTGCTTCAGTAGCAATTCACAAGTGCTGCCAGAACAGCGACGTATTTGAGGAAATCTGCATTGCCAGCCGTACCAAGTCCAAATGCGACGCATTAAAAGAAAAATTAGAGCCAACTACCAAAACGAAGATTACCACAGCGCAGGTAGACGCCAATAACGTGGAAGAGCTGATCGCATTAATTGAAAAAGAAAAGCCTCAGGTAGTATTGAATCTGGCTCTTCCGTATCAGGATCTGGCCATTATGGACGCGTGCCTGGCAACCAAGACCCATTATGTAGACACTGCCAACTATGAGCCGGAAGACACTGCAAGGTTTGAGTACAGCTGGCAGTGGGCATATAGAGAGCGTTTTGAGAAAGCCGGAATTACCGCTCTTTTGGGAAGCGGCTTTGATCCAGGCGTTACCAGCGTATTTTCCGCTTATGCATTAAAGCATGAGTTTGACGAAATCAACTATATTGACATTTTAGACTGCAATGGCGGCGACCATGGTTACCCGTTTGCGACCAATTTCAATCCAGAGATTAACATCCGAGAAGTTTCCGCAAAGGGATCTTACTGGGAAGACGGCCACTGGGTAGAGACAGAGCCAATGGAGATCAAGAGAGTATACAACTTTGAAGAAGTAGGAGAAAAGGATATGTACCTGCTTCACCATGAGGAAATCGAAAGCCTGGCGTTAAACATTCCTGGCATTAAGAGAATCCGCTTCTTCATGACCTTTGGACAGAGCTATTTAACTCACTTAAAGTGTCTGGAAAATGTAGGCATGACCTCTATCGAACCCATTATGTTTGAAGGAAAAGAGATTATTCCGCTGCAGTTTTTAAAGGCAGTTCTGCCGGATCCTTCTACCTTAGGCCCAAGAACCAAGGGAAAGACCAACATTGGATGTATTTTCCAGGGCAAGAAAGACGGCAAGGACAAGACCTATTATCTGTACAATATCTGCGACCATGAAGAGTGCTACAAAGAAGTGGGATCCCAGGCAGTTGCCTATACCACAGGCGTACCGGCCATGATTGGCGCCATGATGCTTCTGACTGGCGTATGGAACAAACCAGGCGTTCACAACATTGAGGAGTTTGATCCGGATCCATTTATGGATGCATTAAACAAGTGGGGACTTCCATGGAGAGAGAGCCACGATCCAGTGCTGGTGGACTAATGGGACAGACCGGACAGATTGCCACCCCTTATTTTCTGGTGGATGAGGGGCGGCTGATTCATAATCTTGAGATCTTAAAAGAGGTGGCAGAAAAAAGTGGATGTAAGATTTTGCTGGCCCAGAAGGCATTTTCCATGTTTTCCTGCTATCCGCTGTTAAAAAACTATCTGGCAGGAACGACAGCCAGCGGCCTGTATGAGGCAAGGCTGGGCAGGGAAGAGTTTGGCGGGGAAACCCATGTGTTTTCCCCTGCCTATCGGGAAGAAGAGTTTGAAGAACTGCTTTCCTATGCAGACGATTTTGTGTTTAATTCCCCCGCCCAGGTAAAGCGGTACGGCGCCAGAGCAAAGGCGGCTGGAAAATCCATCGGCCTTCGGGTAAATCCGGAGTGTTCTACCCAGGAGGGCCATGAAATTTACGATCCCTGCGCTTTTGGTTCCAGACTTGGCACGACAGCGGCTAATTTTGACGAGACCATCCTTCCTATGCTGGACGGACTTCATTTTCATACGCTGTGCGAGCAGAACTCCGATGCCTTAGAGGTCACGGCGAAGGCCTTTGAAGAAAAATTCGGCCCGTATTTAAAAGGAATGAAGTGGTTAAATATGGGCGGCGGCCACCACATTACCAGGGCAGACTACGATATGGAAAAACTGATTTCCGTTATCCGGCATTTTAAAGAAACTTACGGCGTAGAGGTGTATTTAGAGCCAGGAGAAGCAGTGGTGCTTAACGCTGGATTTTTGATCGCAGGAGTGCTGGAAGTGGTGCACAACGGCATGGATATTGCCATTTTAGATACCTCTGCCGCCTGCCATATGCCGGACGTTTTAGAAATGCCTTACCGCCCTCCGGTAATGGGAAGCGGACAGCCACAGGAAAAGGCGCATACCTACCGTCTGGCCGGACCCACCTGCCTGGCTGGGGATGTGATAGGAGATTACTCGTTTGATCAGGCGCTGGAAGAGGGAAGCTGTGTGGTATTTGAAGATATGGCATTATATACCATGGTAAAAACCAATACCTTTAACGGGATGGCGCTTCCATCCATTGCTTATCGGGATCTGGAAGGAAAGATCCGTCTCATTAAAAAATTTGGCTATGAAGATTTTAAGGGCCGCCTGTCTTAGAGGCGGCCTTTCTGGTTCTTGGGCCTGACAGAAAGTTGTAAGAAATTCGTCGAAAATTCGGGTTTCCGGCGGGAGTAATTTATGGTATACTTTCTACTATGTGCAATGAGATTTACGGACGAGATGGGAGAAAGATGAAATGATAAAGTGGAAGCGCATCGTCTGCCTGGGAATGGCAGCGGCCATGATGTGGAGCAATGTTGTTTACGGCAGTCAGGTTTTAGGATTTACAGGTCCGGAAGGGCAAACCAGCGGGAATTATACAAATAATGCAGGGATTCCGGGAGGCGGTCAGGCAGTGTCGCCGGGACAGCCGGCGGCTCCTGGCCAGTCAGTTACTCCTGGCCAGGGAAATACCAGGCCCATCACTCCCGGCCAGACAACTCCCAATGTGTCTGTCCCCAAACCCACCATATCTTCTGAGGGGGCAGTGCTTTTAAATGCCAATACCGGTGAACTGTTGTTTGAGAAAAATGGGACGTCCCGTTTTTATCCGGCCAGCATTACCAAGCTGATGACGGCTCTTCTTACAGTGGAAAACTGCGCTTTAAATGATACGGTTACATTTTCCAGGACTGCCACTACCAATTTAGAGTCCGGGGCTGTGACCTTAAGTCTGACAGAAGGAGATAAACTGACAGTAGAGCAGTGTTTGTATGCGCTGCTGTTAAAATCTGCCAACGAGGTGGCCAACGGACTGGCAGAACATATTTCCGGAAGTGTTCCGGCTTTTGCAGATAAGATGAATGCAAGAGCAAAAGAACTGGGGTGTACCGGTACGCATTTTGCAAATCCCAATGGACTAAATAATGAACAGCATTATACAACGCCAAGGGATATGGCTCTGATTGCGCGGGCAGCATTTGCGAATCCTGTTATTGTCAAAGTGGCATCTACACTGTCTTATGAGATTCCTGCCACAAAAAAGGCGGCGGCAAGAACCATTTCCATGGGACACAAGATGCTGTATCCCAATGATTCCAGATATTATCAGGGAATTGTGGCGGGAAAGACCGGTTATACATCTAAGGCAGGAAATACTCTGGCTACCTGTGCAGAGCGAAATGGAGTCCGGCTCATCGCAGTAGTGATGAAGGGAAATCAGACCCATTATACAGATACAAAAGCATTATTTGACTATGGATTTGCGCTGGCAGACGCGGGACTTATTTCCGGTTCTTCCGGCAGTGCGGCAGGCGGCAGTTCTTCTGGACCGGGAACCGGCGCTCAGAGCGGCTGGCAACAGGATGGAAATGGCTGGTACTATATAAAGCCAAATGGAACCAGAGCAGCCAATGAGTGGCTGACCATTAACGGAAAGGAATACTGGTTTGATTCCAATCAATACATGGCAACCAGCTGGCGTCAGTTTGTAGGCGGTATCTGGTATTATTTTGAAAATGACGGTTCTCTGGCAAAAAATAAGTGGGTTCAAAACAGCCAGGGGCAGTGGTTTTACGTAGGCGAAAATGGAGAAATGCTAAGAAATACCACCGTTCCCGGAGGATTTTATGTAGATGCCTCCGGTGTGTGGGTACAATAATAGAAAAAAGGCTTTGACATACTTCACAATGGAGAGGTCAAAGCTTTTTCATTGCTTAAGAAAGGCGGTAAAAAAAGTGCTGTTAAATCATGAAAGAATATGGATAGCAGGAGCAAAAGGGCAGGTAGGAAGCGCATTTGCACAATTACTGGACACAGAAGAACTGGATGTTCTGTGTACCGATAAGTCAGAGGTAGATGTTGCCAATATGGACGAGGTGCGCAGGTTTGCAGAACTTCACCGTCCGGATGTGATTATAAACTGTACCGGAATCGGCGGGATTGAGTATTGTCAGGAGCACAGCGATCTGGCCTATAAAGTAAATGCCATCGGCGCAAGAAACTTAAGCGTTGCAGCGCGCAGCGTGCATGGAAAGATGGTACAGCTCTCAACCGACGATATTTTTGATGGAAAGGCGGCAGAATCTTATAATGAATTTTCTGTTCCTGCACCGGTCAGTATTTATGGAAAATCCAAACTTGCAGGAGAAGAGTTTGTAAAGACTATTGCGCCCAGATATTTAATTATCCGCAGTTCCTGGGTGTATGGAGACGGCGAAAATTTTGTTACATGGCTTTTGCAAAAGGCCGGAGATTTTGCAGAAATTGAAGTGTCAGAAGAACAATTCGGCTCGCCGACCAGTGCAAAAGAACTGGCAAAAGCCATTTACCGTCTTTTAATGGAAGACGCCTATGGACTATACCATGTAGTCTGCCAGGGAGTATGCAGCCGAAAAGAATTTGCCGAAAAAGTTCTTTTCTTTGCAGGAAAGTCTAATAAAATCGTTCCGGTATCCGGAAATGGGAAAACAGAGGACGGCCGGCCCGCCTATGCGGTTCTGGACAATCTGATGCTTCGCCTGGAGGAAATGGAACTTCCTAAAAACTGGGAGGAAGCGCTGAAAGAATATATGATGGAAAGGTAGGAATCAGAAACCAGTATGAAAAAACGGAAATTCAGTCTTACAACGATTATTTTTGCAGCCCTTTTGCTGGGGGCCATTACAGGACTTATATTCAATCTGTGGATTCCGTCTGGCTTTATCCGGGATCAGGTTTTTGTAGAAGGTATTTTTTATGTGATTGGTCAGGGATTTATCCGCCTTATGCAGATGCTGGTGGTGCCGCTGGTATTCTGCTCTCTGGTGTGCGGAAGCATGGCCATTGGAGATACCAAAAAACTTGGAAAAGTCGGGGTAAAAACTCTGGCGTTCTATCTGCTCACCACAGCAATCGCGGTTTCCGCCGCACTGTTTGTAGCTTCTTTGATCAATCCGGGAAAAGGGCTGAACATGGGCGCTATGGAGACAGCAGAGACAGCGGTCATAGAAAAAACAGGATTTGCGGATACGATTTTAAACATGATTCCCACAAACCCAATAGCAGCGCTGGCAAATGGAGAGATGCTGCCCCTGATTTTGTTTGCCCTGATTATAGGAGTAATTCTTGCACACCGCGGAGAACGGGCAGATACGGTTGCCAGCTTTTTTTCTCAGTTTAATGACATTATGATGGATATGACGACAGGCGTTATGAAGCTGGCTCCGGCAGGAGTATTCTGCCTGATAGCCAGAACATTTGCAGGGCTGGGACTGGATGCCTTTCTTCCTCTGCTGAAGTATATGGCGGCAGTCTTTCTGGCATTGGCAGTACAGTGCCTGATCGTATATCAGATCTTTTTGAAGGCAATGACCGGGATAAGCCCCATTAAATTTCTGAAAAGTTTTGCTCCGGTTATGGCATTTGCATTTTCTACGGCAACATCCAACGCAACCATTCCTCTTTCGATTGAGACATTGTACCGCAAAGTGGGAGTATCCAAAAAAATTTCTTCTTTTACCATTCCTCTGGGAGCAACGATTAATATGGATGGCACAGCGATTATGCAGGGAGTTGCAGTTGTGTTTGCAGCCCAGGCTTTTCATATCCAGCTGACAGGGGCTGACCTTCTTACTGTCATTGCAACAGCAACTCTGGCTTCTATTGGAACAGCCGGAGTTCCAAGTGTAGGACTGATTACCTTATCCATGGTATTTAATTCGGTTGGTCTGCCGGTGGAAGCGATCGGATTGATTATGGGAATTGACCGGATTCTGGATATGACAAGAACCGCAGTAAATATTACAGGAGATGCGGTATGTACCACGATTGTGGCCAAACAGGAAGGGGCATTAGAGCCGGGAAAATTATAAAGAAAGAATTTGTGCAGACAGGCCCAATCCAGGACCGGGATATGCTTGACGGCAGTCCTGACAGAGTGTATGATGGGAGTAAACAGTTCAGGAACAGGAACCTGAAAAAAGGGGCTGACACATGAAGGAAAAATTATATACCATTGAGGTAATGGATGCAGTAAAAGCAGGGGACGAATGTCCCTGCTGCTATCTGGAGCGGAAACTGGAGCAGGATGCAGTCAGTTTTGCACTTGGCTCTTCCTATATGGAAGATGATATACGGGAGGAGACGGATCGGACTGGCTTTTGCAGAAAGCACACCAAGATGATGTATGATTACGGCAATTATCTTGGAAACGCCTGGATTTTAAAGACCAGGATGAAGTATTTGCGGGATCATTTTAAAGAATCTGTGGAAAACGGAGGTTCTAAAGCCCCGTCTTCTAAGAACGCTCTTTTTGGCTGGATGAAAAAGAGCCCTTCCGGAAATGAAGGAGGGAATAAAAAAGAAAGCTGCTATATCTGCCAAAAAATCGACGATACCTATGAGCGAATCCGCAACACCTTTGTGTATCTGATGAAGACGGAGCCGTCTTTTGTGGAATTGCTGAAAGAGTCCAGGGGCTTTTGTCTGCCGCATTTTTATGATGTGCTGGACAGCTGCCGGGAAAAGCTGAAGCCGGAGGAGGCGCAGAAGATGGAAGAGATGCTGTGCAGTCTGATGGAGAGAGAATTGGCCAGGATTCAGGAAGATATTGACTGGTTTGTAGAAAAATATGATTACCGCAATCAAAATGCCGACTGGAAGAACTCAAAAGACGCGGTGCCCAGAACTATGCAGAAAATTACCGGAGGCTATCCCGCTGACCCGGTATTTAAGCAAAAATAAGAAAGGCTGGTGGACTTATGGAACTGTGGGATGTGTATGACAAAGACCGGAACAAAATCGGAAAGACCCATGTCAGAGGCGTGCCGATGTCAGAGGGAGAGTACCACATTGTAACAGACATTTGGACGATTAACCTGGAGGGGAAGATTCTTCTCACCAAACGCCATCCGGATAAGACCTTCGGACTCTGGTGGGAGTGTACGGGAGGATCGGCCCAGGCAGGTGAGAGCAGCTTGGAAAGCGTTTTAAGGGAACTTTCGGAAGAAGTAGGGATTTTTGCAGATCCGAAAGATGTCCGTCTCATCCATTCCACCATGCGGCCGGATCGGTTTGTAGACACCTATGTGACAGTTCAGGATGTAACAGAATCGGATCTGCGCCTTCAGAAAGAAGAAGTGGTAGATGCCGTATTTGCAACATTTGAGGAAGTATGCAGTTTGTGGGAACAGGGGAAAATGCTTCCCAGAGAACGGTTTCCCATGTACCGGGAACTGCTTTTGGGGGAAGTAGAGCAGGTTCTTCGCAAAACAAATATAGAAAAGAAGGAATGATTCGGCCTGCGGCTGGGTATACTGAAAGGGAAATCCAGGAAGACTTAAAGGAGGAACCTTACATGACAGAGTTTCAAAACAGCCAGACCATGCAGAATTTAATGCGGGCATTTGCAGGCGAAAGCCAGGCCAGAAACCGGTATACCTTTGCGGCAGATATGGCAAAACAGCAGAAGCTTCCGGCTTTGCAGGCTGTATTTTTGTACACAGCCAATCAGGAAAAAGAACACGCGGAGATTTTCTACAAGTTTCTTCAGGAGATGAATGGGAAAACCATTGAGATTGACGGCGGATATCCGGTGGATTTGGATGAACACACTCTGGACCAGCTTAAGAAGGCCGCTCACAATGAAAATGAAGAACATGATGTGGTATACCGCTCTTTTGGAGACATTGCAGAGCAGGAAGGGTTTTTAGAGATTGCCCAGAAATTCCGGATGATTGGCAAGATAGAAAAAACCCATGCAGAGCGGTTTGAGATGCTTGCCAGCCTTATGGAGACCGGCAAGCTGTTTGCATCAGAAGTGGAGACCGGCTGGGTCTGCTTAAACTGCGGACATGTTCATTACGGCAAGGAAGCGCCGGCTCAGTGCCCGGTGTGCAGTCATGAGCAGGGATATTTTATCCGAATGAGTCTGGCGCCATGGACCAGTGGGGAGAAATCCTGACGGTTCAGAAATTATAACAGTTCAGCCTTGCCCGTTTGCAACGGACAAGAAGCTCACAAGAGGATTCTACAGATGAAAAAACGTAAGACAGCAATAGCAGCAGGAGTTTTGGCAGCAGGTCTGGGAACGGCTTTCGCGGTCCGCTCCCAGTACGAAAGAGACTCTCTGTCAGCAGATGAGATTTCGGTAGTCTCTTCCAAAATACAACACCCCAGACGGATGGTTTTTTTATCCGATCTTCACAATAAGGAATTTGGCCCCAAAAATTTGCGGCTGATTCATGCAATTAACCAGATAAAGCCGGATGCGGTTTTAATCGGCGGCGACATGATGGTCAGTAAAGTCGGGACTTGTACGGAAGTTCCCTTAACCCTCATTAAAAAACTGACTGACCGCTATCCCGTTTATTACGCCAATGGCAATCACGAAAACCGCATGGTCTGGGAACGGCATATTTACAAAGATCAGTACGAAGTTTACCGAAAACAGTTAAAATCCATGGGAGTGATCTATCTGGAAAACGAATCTGTCCGGTTTGGAGATGATTTGGTGATAAGCGGTGTGGATTTGGAAAAAAAATATTATCGGAAGCTTTTTTTGGAAAAACCGGAACCGCTGCCTGGCCATTATCTGGAACACCGACTGGGAAAAGCAGATGCAGACAGATTTCAGATTTTATTAATCCACTCCCCAATGTATTGGCAGCAGTGCGCTGCATGGGGAGCGGATTTGACTCTTTCCGGCCATTTTCATGGAGGAACCATTCGCATTCCGGGGCTTGGGGGAGTGATGACGCCCCAATACCAGTTTTTTCTGCCATGGTGCGCCGGAACCTTTGAAAAAAACGGGAAAAAGATGGTGGTGAGCAGGGGACTGGGCACCCATTCAATCAATATCCGGATCAACAACAAACCCCAGCTAATCGTGCTGAATTTGCAGCCGTAACCGTTTACTCATATGAGATAAAAAAGTAAAAGAAGTGTAAAAAATTTGCCGATCCTATTCTGGTTAGCCTCTACCCTATTGCTTTGGGAGTGAGCCGGTCGTATTGGACGATGGTTTCACCGGTGGACAGATACGTTTTTTCCTTATACAAGAGCGTATAAAGTGTCTGGCTTTTGGTATAATCCATTTGTTCTTTTGGGAAGAAAGAACGACAGAAATAAGTTCTTGTATTCTTCACTTCTGCAATAAAAACATAAATTTCTGTACCTTCATGAGGGGTGGATAATAAGTAATCCGCATCAATCAAAGAAAACTGATTGAGTTTGTTGTTATATCGAAAAATCAGATTATTCTGATCCAAAATTGTTTCAAATTTTGTAAAGGGATCAAACCGTTTGCGAATCATATGGAAATATGTACTCTTGGAGATAAAGTCATAGGTAAGTCTGTGATTTAGAATATTTTCAAAAACTTCGGCCCGGTTTGCTCTGGAAATTCTTAAATCCCTCAACTTATGTAATCCGATTAGATGGTGAAAGTAAACTGGTTCAAAACAAATGTGCAGTTCTGTCAGTTTCCCTTTGCGTCCCAATATAATTTTATATGACACATCCAGCAGCTTTTGGTAAGCAGCTGCACATTCATAAAGTTTATCCATAAAGTCACCTCTTTATCTAAAAGGAAAGCCGCCTTGCGTGAGCAAGGCGGCTTTGAGCATTTTCTTTCGGCTTTACAGCCTACTCCGGTTTGAGGTTTCACTGCACAACCCCTCTCGAAAGCTCCGCATAGCAAGGCTTTCCGGTACGCTACTATGCTTCAACGCTTGGACAGACACACGTCGTTGCCTGCCTTGTACTATTATTATACGCGGCAAACGAAAATATGTCAATTCCCCAGTAACAGTTCAGCCATGCAAAATGTGTCAACTAATATTGACAATATTATAATATATGTTATAATTATAACATATATTATAAAGGAGGTCGATATATAATGGTAATATAAAATTTTGAGTTTAATATTAACGAATTTGTAGATACAGACACTATTACTAATACACATGCCAAATGGCAAGTTCAAACTCAGGCATTATTACGTGATTATCAAAATGGTATCACAAAGCCAGACCCAAATTGTAAATATACTGTATCTGTTATGAAAGGAAATAAAGCTCTTGCAAGTTATACCGGAAAAGCAGATAATAAATTAGGTGGGTTAACATTCTCTAAAATGCCTATAAATGAAGAATTATATATTCGAGTTATGGTAATAAGTTCCCATGATCCCTATTATTTCCTTTATGGACATGGTGAAACTCGGTTTATAGACGAATAAATGTTTGAATTATATATTTTATAAATTGGTGAAGCCTAAATTATATTTAGGCTTCACTTGCTTTAATACATAGAAAGAGGCCCTTTATGAAAAAAATAGTAATGTTCATATTGATGATATTTATATTACAAGGATGTCATACAAAACAACAACTTCCAGATTCCACAATTACTAATATTTCTCAAAGTAAAGCATCTGCAATTATAAGTATTAATAATGATATCCTTTCAAAAAGTGTACCTGAATATTCTGATATACACGATATTGGTATACCACCCAAAACAGGTCAATCAGTGATATTACGAATTACTCAGGAAGAATTTTTAGCTATTACCCAAGAAGAATTAGTAGATTATTTAAGTAACAAAAAAGAATGTACACATCATGATTGGCATGCAATAGTAATTGACAATGATAATGCCATTTTATGCTCATATAATCAAAATGAATTTATTTATGGCAAATGGAATGAAAACCTAGGAATTACAGAGAAATTAATTGCATCTGAGGACCCTAGTGAAATTTATTCCTCAATAGTTCAACTTAAATTACACTCCGGAATTCAAGCAGCAGATTGTGGACTGTATAATGCCGGATAACACAAACGTTTGCCTAAAACTTCCTTGATTTTCGGAGGAAATTTGCGTAAAATAAAAGCAACCGGCGGCCGAAGCCTCCAAATCAGAACAGACCAGAGAAAGCGATTTGTATTATCATAATCATACCAGGAAGGTATTTCCATTCTTTAAAAGGATGGGCTGCTTTTCTGGTATTTTTTTGTCACAGCATTCATTGAAAAGCATTTGACCCTAACATATTAAATTGAGGAGAATCAGGATGAAAATAAAAACAATGAAAACAGCCGTTCTGGCTGCAGCTATGACTGCGGCTCTGGCAGGATGCGGCAGTTTAGAGCAAAGTACAGAAGGAAAAAATACAGATGGACAGAATACAGAAGCACAAAATACAGAGGTACAGAGTGCAGAAGCGCAAGATACAGAACCACAGGATGCAGAACCGGCGGCAAAAGACAGTGTGGTGGTAGTGATGACGCAAAATTCCGAGCCGGAGGCAGGATTTGATCCGGCTTACGGCTGGGGCGCCGGAGAACATGTTCATGAGCCGTTAATTCAGAGTACCCTGACTGTTACGAAAGCCGATTTATCTATCGGATATGATCTGGCAACGGATATGACATGCAGCGAGGATGGGCTTTTATGGACAGTAGACATTCGCAGCGACGTATCGTTTACGGATGGGGAAAAGCTGGATGCAGAAGATGTGGCTTTTACATATAACACCCTTCGGGATACCAGTTCCGTTAATGATTTTACCATGTTAAAAGAGGCAGTGGCAAAAGATGAAGATACTGTGGAATTTCATATGAACCGCCCCTATTCCATATGGCCTTATACCATGGCGGTTGTGGGCATTGTCCCGGAACACGCCTATGGGCCGGAATACGGACAGAATCCGGTAGGGTCCGGAAGGTATATGCTGAAACAGTGGGATAAAGGCCAGCAGGTGATTTTTGAGGCCAATCCGAATTATTACGGCCAGTCTCCCAACATGAAGAAAGTAACCGTTCTGTTTATGGAAGAAGATGCAGCTTATGCAGCAGTGATGTCAGGACAGGCGGATTTGGCTTATACAGCAGCTTCCTATGCAGAAAGTCCGGTAGAGGGCTATCAGCTTTTGGATTGCAAAACGGTAGATAATCGGGGAATGAATCTTCCGGCAGTGCCTGTACAGACACTGGAAAACGGGCAGGAAGTGGGCAATGATCTGACCTGTGATGTAAATGTGCGGCGTGCTATCAACTTGGCGATTGACAGAGAGACGTTAATTGCCAATGTGCTGGATGGTTATGGGACTCCGGCATACAGTGTGTGCGACAAAATGCCCTGGTATTATGAGGGCAGTAAAGTAGAGTATGACTTAGAGCAGGCAAAAATGCTGATGGAAGAGGCCGGATGGCTGGAGGGCAGCGATGGGATTCGGGAAAAAGACGGAGAAAAGGCAGTTCTTACTATCGGTTATCCGTCAGGAGATTCTGTCCGTCAGGCCATGGCGTCTGAGACAGCCAATCAACTGAAAAATCTGGGGATTGACGCATCGACCAAAGGACTTAGCTGGGATGAGGCGTATACGTTTGCCTATACACAGCCGCTGATGTGGGGCTGGGGCGCCCATACTCCTATGGAACTTTACAATATTTACCATACAGATCCGGAGACTGGAACTGCCCAGTATTCTCCTTATTCCAATGAGACAGTAGATCAGTACATGGATGAAGCCCTGGCGGCATCAAACCTGGAAGAATCTTATGAATTATGGAAAAAAGCACAGTGGGACGGAACTGTTGGCATCACCCAGGAAGGAGACATTCCATGGATTTGGCTGGCGAATGTAGATCATCTTTACTGGGTGAGGGACGGACTTACTGTGGCAGAACAGAAACTTCATCCCCATGGACATGGCTGGTCCATTGTAAACAATGTTGATTTGTGGAGTTGGGAAAATTAATGAGACAGAAGCAGATATATGCAGGAGTGAGGGGAATCCTCAGGGTCATTCTTTTGGTGTTTGCAGTCAGCGGAGCGGCATTTTTTCTTCTTGCCGTTTCCCCCATTGACCCTCTGCAAAGCAATGTAGGTCAGGCGGCATTAGGGTCCATGAGCCCGGAACAGATAGAAAAACTGCAGGCATACTGGGGTATGAACGTTCCTATGTTGGAGCGGTTTTTTACATGGGCTTCGGATTTTATCCGGGGAGATATGGGTATCTCTTTGCTGTACCGCAGGCCGGTTTCGGAGATTATCTGGGAAAAAGCAGTGAATTCTCTGGGCATGATGGCAGCAGCCTGGCTGATTTCCGGAGTGCTTGGCTTTTTTCTGGGGATTTGGGCAGGGATGCACAGAGGAAAATGGCAGGATAAGGCGGTGACGGGCTACAGTCTGTTTATGGCCAGTATGCCGGCATTTTTCCTGGCCCTTCTGCTTCTTGTAGTATTTGCTGTGTGGCTGAAGATTCTGCCGGTGGGGTTTGCAGTTCCCATCGGTCAGGAAGCCGCCCAGGTCAGTTTGAAAGATCGGGTGTTCCATGCCATTCTTCCGGCGGCGGCATTAAGCCTTACAGGGATTTCCAATATCGCCCTTCACACCAGAGAAAAAACCATTGAGGTATTAGAAAGTGACTATGTGCTCTTTGCCCGCGCCAGAGGAGACAGTCTGGGAAGAATTGTAAGGCGTCACTGCCTGCGCAATATTGCCCTTCCTGCAATGACGCTGCAGTTTGCATCCATCAGCGAAATTTTCGGCGGTTCTGTATTGGTAGAGCAGGTGTTTTCTTATCCGGGGCTGGGTCAGGCAGCGGTTGCCGCCGGTTTGGGAAGCGATGTTCCTCTGCTTCTTGGGATTACTGTATTCAGTGCAGTAATTGTATTTGGAGGAAATGCTCTGGCAAACTTCCTTTATGGAGTCATTGATCCGAGAATGAAAAAGGGGGAGAGGCGATGAAACAGAACCGAAGGGCAAAAACCATTGGCTGGCTGATGATTTCACTGGCCTTTTTGACTTTGATTACCGTTCTGGGATTTTTGTGGAAAGAAGAAGCCCTTGTAACTGATTTTTCCAGAAAAAATCTGGCTCCCTGCAAAGAATATTTATTTGGCACAGATTTTATGGGCAGGGATATGTTTGTTCGGACGATTACCGGACTTTCTTTAAGTATCCGGCTGGGAGTCATTACTGCGGCATCCAGCGCCGTATTTGCAGGAATCCTTGGAATCTGCGGTGCAGTTATGGGAAAATGGGCGGATGCCGCCATTACCTTTCTCATCGATCTGGTAATGGGAATCCCTCATATTCTGCTGCTGATCTTGATTTCCTATGCCTGCGGCAAGGGATTCTGGGGCGTAGTGATTGGAATTACGCTGACCCACTGGACTTCGCTGGCCCGCCTTATCAGAGGGGAGGTCATGCAGCTTCGCCAGAGCGTTTACATCCAGATTGCATCCCATTTGGGCATGAGCAGATTTCAGATAGCCGTAAAACACATGATTCCCCACCTGCTGCCCCAGTTTTTTACCGGGCTGATTTTACTGTTTCCCCACGCCATTCTCCATGAGGCCAGTATTACCTTTCTGGGGTTTGGGCTGTCTCCGGAAGAACCGGCAATCGGCGTGATTTTGTCAGAGAGCATGAAGTATCTTGCCATGGGAAAATGGTGGCTGGCTCTGTTTCCGGGAGGAATGCTGATGCTCTGTGTGGTGCTGTTCCATATGCTGGGGGACAGTATTTGCAAGCTGCTTGATCCGGCCAGTGTCCATGAGTAGTAAGAAGGTGCAGGGGTGAACGATTACGATTTTAAGAAGAGGAGACCAGGATGATGGAAAACGGGGCATTGCTGACAGTCAGTCATTTATCAGTTTCCTTTGAGCAATATGCCAGAGGACTGAAAAAAAGAACCCTTTCTGTGATAGAGGATCTGAATCTGACAGTAAAAGCAGGAGAGATGACAGCAGTAGTGGGGGCCAGCGGATCTGGAAAAAGCCTTCTGGCTCATGGGATTTTAGGCCTTCTTCCTTATAATGCGTCTATGTCCGGACAGATTTTCTATGAAGGACGTGAACTGACAGAAAAAAGAAGAAAACAGGTTGTGGGAAAGGAAATTGTCCTGGTGCCTCAGAGCGTTTCCTATCTCGATCCCCTTATGAAAGTCGGAGAGCAGGTGCGAAATGGAGACACTTCGTCAGAGGCAAAACGCCGGTGTTCGTCTCTTCTTAGCCGATACGGTCTGGAAAAAGAGACAGAAAACAAATATCCCTTTGAATTATCAGGGGGGATGACCAGGCGAATTTTGATCTCTTCTGCTCTTATGGAACAGCCCAAACTGATTATTGCGGATGAGCCAACGCCGGGCCTTCACCTGTCTGCTGCAAAAAGGGTCCTGGGACATTTCAGGGAATTGGCGGATCAGGGAGCCGGAGTGCTTTTAATTACCCATGATTTGGAGCTGGCTCTGGAAGTGGCGGACCGGATTGCAGTGTTTTACGCAGGGACCACAGTGGAAGAAATGCCGGCGGCCCATTTTGAAGAGGAAAAGAAGCTGGCGCATCCCTACAGCAGGGCGCTGTATCGGGCAATGCCGGCCAATGGATTTGAGGCCCTTAAGGGTACCCAGCCCTACGTGACAGAAAGAGGAAAAGGCTGCGTATTTGCATCCAGGTGCCCTGATGCAGACGCGGAGTGCAAAAATATATCTATTCCTATAAGAAAAACAGAGGACGGCTGGGTGCGGTGCAGAAAGGGGAAGGACATTGAAACTTGAAGCAAACAATATTTCATTTCGCTATCACAGCGGGACCAGACAGATTTTAAATCAGTTTTCCCTGGAACTGGAAAGCAGAGAGCGGGTCGGATTAATTGCACCCAGCGGTTTTGGAAAAACCACATTCTGCAAAATTCTGGCCGGTTATGAAAAACCAGATGCCGGAGAAGTGCTGCTGGATGGAAAACCCCTGAAAGAGTACGGGCCTTACTGTCCGGTTCAGATGATCTGGCAGCATCCGGAACTGGCCGTCAATCCCAGACGGAGAATGAAAACCGTTCTGGAAGAGGGAGACAAAATATCCGATTCCATTATAAAAGGATTGGGAATTGAAAAAGATTGGCTGAACCGGTTTCCGGGAGAACTTTCAGGAGGGGAACTTCAAAGATTTTGTATTGCCAGGGCATTGGGAGAAAAGACCAGATTTTTGCTGGCAGATGAGATTACTACAATGCTGGATCTGATTACCCAGAGCCAGATTTGGCAGTTTTTATTAGAAGAAACCGGCCGGAGAGAAATTGGTCTTTTGGCAGTCAGCCATTCCCAGCCGCTGATAGATAAGATTTGTACAAGGAAGGTGGAGATGGAAGCATGGACGTAAGACAAATGCTGGAAGGCGTGAAATCCGGAAGGATTTCCATAGAAGAAGCAGA
This sequence comes from uncultured Lachnospiraceae bacterium, assembly GCA_963557065.1. Taxonomy (GTDB): domain Bacteria; phylum Bacillota; class Clostridia; order Lachnospirales; family Lachnospiraceae; genus UMGS1370. The sequence continues at coordinate 24,375 of CAUWCT010000054.1, forward strand.
GGGACAATTAAAAGATCTTCCCTATGAGGATTTGGGGTATGTGAAGCTGGATCATCACAGAAGTCTCCGCTCCGGTTTTGGAGAGACTGTATTCTGTCAGGGAAAACCGGATGAATATCTAGTTTCTATTTATGAGAAACTGGCAGAACGGGATGGGGAAGTTTTGGGAACAAGGGCCACAAAAGAGCAGTATGAACTGGTAAAACAGGCAGTTCCTCAGGTCACGTACGATCCGGTTTCCCGCATCTTAAAATTAGAAAAAGAGGGGAAAGAGCAGGTTGGATTGATTGCGGTGTGCACAGGCGGTACAGCAGATATTCCGGTTGCAGAAGAAGCAGCGCAGACGGCCGAGTTTTTTGGAAGCAGGGTAGAGCGGATCTATGACGTGGGAGTGGCAGGAATCCACAGGCTTTTATCAAAGCGTAAGCAGATTATAAGGGCAAACTGTGTCATTGCGGCAGCCGGAATGGAGGGCGCTTTGGGGACAGTGATCGGCGGCCTGGTAGAAAATCCGGTGATTGCAGTTCCCACTTCGGTAGGATACGGGGCCAGCTTCCATGGCCTGTCAGCCCTTTTGACCATGATAAATTCCTGCGCCAACGGCATTTCGGTAGTGAATATCGACAATGGCTACGGAGCAGGCTATATTGCAACACAAATCAACAGATTGGCGGTGAAATAAATGAGAGAACAAGAGAAAAACCATAAAAAAGAACGGATTTTATATCTGGAGTGCAATTCCGGAATCAGCGGAGATATGACAGTAGGAGCGTTGCTGGACCTGGGTGCGGACAGAGAAAAATTGGAAAAGCTGTTGGAAAGTCTGGGGGTAGGGGGCTATCATCTCCACTTTGGAAGAACGAAAAAATGCGGCATTGACGCCTTTGATTTTGATGTGCATCTGGAAGAGGATGGGGGGAATTCCCACGAACATGACCACGCTCACGAGCACCCTCATGCAGATTGCCATGGCCATACTCACGAACACGCCCATGCAGATTGCCACACCCACACTCACGAACACGCCCATGCAGATTCCCATTCCCATCCTCATGTCCACCGCAACCTGACGGACGTTTTAGCCATTATCAACCGGATGGACGGAGCGAGTGAGATAAAGGATTTGGCGGCAAAGATGTTTCGGATTGTGGCAGAGGCAGAGGCAAAGGCCCATGGCATTCCCATAGAAGAGGTTCATTTCCATGAAGTAGGTGCCATCGACTCCATTGTGGACATTATCAGTACCGCATTCTGTATTTATGATTTAAAGATTGATAAAGTAATTGTATCTCCCCTTGCGGAAGGACAGGGGTATGTGCGCTGTCAGCATGGGGTGATGCCGGTTCCGGTACCTGCCACTGCCAATATTGCATCAGCCTGGAATCTGAAGTTGAAAGTGACAGACAATGAGGGGGAGATGGTGACTCCAACCGGAGCGGCTATCGCAGCGGCTCTTCACTGCCATCAGGCTCTTCCTGAGTATTATCAGATTGAAAAAATCGGAATCGGAGCAGGCAATAAGGACTTTAAAAACGCCAATATTCTCCGGGCCATGCTGATTTTGGAAACCAGTGAACAACAGGCAAAAAACGTGTCCCAAGATGCCGGTTTTTTAAGCGGAAATGTGGACAGGATGGTAAAATTAGAGACAAATTTAGATGACTGTACAGGAGAGATGCTGGGATTTGTCATGGAAGAATTATTTGAAGCCGGTGCAGCAGATGTCTGGTATACTCCGATTTTTATGAAGAAAAACCGACCGGCTTATTTGCTGTCTGTTTTGTGCACAGAAAGCATAAGAGAAGCGGCAGAAGAGATTATTTTTACCCATACGACAACCATTGGTATCCGCAGAAGCCTTATGGAGCGCACTGTGCTGGAGCGGGAATGCCGGACCATAGGAACTCGGTTTGGGACGGCTGCCATCAAGGTGTGCCAGGTGGGCCTGCAAGAGAAAATCTATCCGGAGTATGAGAGTGTAAAACAGATTGCAAAAGAACATCATCTGTCTTTTTCAGAAGTCTGCCATGAAGTAAAACAGGCGGCGCTCAGAGAGAAAAATAGTTGAACGGTTACTACAATAGAGAGGGACAAGGAAATGGAAGAAAGAACCAGTACAGAATTATCCCGGATTCGAGAAAGTCTGGAAGAACAGATGGCAAAATACGCAAAAAAGGATGTGGCAGTGGCATTTTCCGGCGGCGTGGATTCCAGCTTACTGCTAAAAGTGTCCTGTGAGGCGGCAAAACAGACCGGTTCCAGGGTTTATGCGGTGACATTTCATACCCGTCTTCATCCGGCCTGTGATCTGGAGATTGCAAAGAGAGTAGCCGGGGAATCAGGGGCGCTGCACCAGATTATAGAAGTGGACGAACTGTCTCAGTCAGAGATCCGAAATAACCCGAAAAATCGGTGTTATCTGTGTAAAAAGGGATTATTTGAGCGCTTAAAGGAGTTTGCGGCACAGAAGAATATTTCAGTGATTTTAGAGGGAACCAATGAAGACGATCTTCATGTCTACCGGCCTGGGATTTTGGCTTTAAAAGAACTGGGAATTATCAGCCCGCTGGCGGATCTGGGCATTACAAAAGCCCAGGTAAAAGCGCTGGCTTCCCTTTATGAAATTTCAGTGGCATCCCGCCCCTCTACACCCTGTATGGCTACCAGGCTTCCCTATGGGGCAGAACTTAATTACGATTTGCTAGACAAAATTGCCCAGGGGGAAGAGTGGCTGAGAGAAAAGATAGGGGGAAATGTCCGTCTGAGAGTTCATGGCCGGATTGCCAGAGTGGAACTGGACAAAGAATCTTTCAAAAAAATAATGGAAATTCAGGATGAGGCGGCTGCCTGTTTAAAGGGACTTGGATTTGGCTATATTACCCTGGATTTGGAAGGATTTCGATCAGGAAGTATGGATGAGGAATAGAGGCGATCGTCTCTATTCCTCATCCCGGCACATTATTTAAGACTTCTTATGTTGAAAATATAAAGAAAACCTGATGGATTAGTATCGGTTATAGATGTCTCTCCGGTTCCCGGCATCAATTACATATATAATTAATTTACCATTATCAATCGTATAGATAACTCTGTAATCGCCGACACGCAGGCGGAATAGTCCTTTGTTGTGCTTTCCTTTTAACTGTTTTATGTCAGAACCCTCAGGTAATTGATAAATTGCCCTTAAAATCCGTTCCTTTTCTGGCCTGGATAGTTTCATAATAAACTTTTCAGCTAATTTTTCAATAACGATAGTATACTTCATAGTTCGATTCCCTCGCGTTTAGCCAGTTCCTCAAGAGTGATTCCTTCATGTTTTTCAGGATCAGGGTCATTTAAATACTCCTGAACCAATTTCTCACAATATAAGTCATCTTCGATTTCATCATCAAATTCGATTCCTTTTAAAAATAATAAGATATTGCCAATTTTGTATTCTGGCAATCTGTCAATAATTTGTTTCGCCTGTTCTCTTTCGCTCATATTTCATTCCTCTCTTCCTGTTTTGTCACTACTTACACTATACAACATTATTATAGATATGTATATATAGAAAATACGTGCAAGGAAGCATTTTCGGAAAGATACATCACGACCATTCAGCCGGCCCCTGCAATTTAACCGGTCTGTTTTCTCTGGAAGACTGGTAAATGGCAAGGACGATTTCAAGGGTCTTTTTTGCATCCTCCGGCTCCCAGGGAACAGGTGCTTCTGTTTTCAGACATTGATAAAAGTCTTTGATTTGCAGGTAATGGCAGCTTCCCCAATAATTTTTTCCGCTGCTGTCCGGACAGTCTTCCTGTGCAATGACCTCTTTTTTACCGTCTGCCCACTCGATGGTTACCGTCTGATAATCCAGATGAACGGAGCCGTTTTCACAACTGATTTCTACCTGGATAGGGCGGTTATTGGTATAATAATTGGTGGCAAAAAATGAGTAAACGGCGCCATTTTGGAAGGTGATGGCCGCATCTGCTTCATCCTCTACCTCTACCTGGGGAGCAGATTTGTGCAGAACTCTGCAGCTGTAATGGCCGTCTGCTTCTACTGCATTTTCCCGGATAAGATAGCGGACCAGATCGATGCTGTGGATAGCCTGATCGATGACAACGCCCCCGCCTTCTGTGGCCCAATACCCTTTCCAGTCGCAGTCATAATAGCTGGCAGGGCGGTACCAGTTTAAGTTGCTGAAAGCGCCGGTAACTCTGCCCAGTTTTCCGGAATCCAGAAGCTTTCTGGCGGTCTGGATTCCGGTAATATAGCGGTTTTGGAAGATAACGCCCAGCTTTTTATTACAGGATTTGGCAGTCTGGATCATAGAATCCGCATCCTCCAAAGTCAGGGCAATGGGTTTTTCCGTCAGCACATGGCATCCGCACTCCATGGCCAGATTTGCATATTCCTTGTGAAGGTGGTGGGGCAGTAAAATGTGAACCACATCCGGCTTTATGCGGGTCAGAATCTGGCCAAGAACCGGCAGATCCGTCTCATCTGACCATTCACATCCGGGAAAATCGGCTGCAAAATTTTGGGCGCGTTCCGTTACTTTATCTACAGCCAGTACCACAGATACTTCTTCTTTCAGCTTGAAAAAGGCTTCCCGATACACAGAGGCGATTCGGCCGCAGCCGATTATGGCTGCTGTCATTTTAGCCATGGGTGATTCCCCCTTCTGCCAGCAAAGCGTCCTGAATTCCCTTTAGGTAGCTGACTGCTTTTAAGTAACTGAGGTGATCAAAATTCCCCAGTTCGTATTCTACAATGGCCCAGTCATCCGGGCCAAGGATTTTGTTTAAGCAGGAGAACAGACGGGGATAATTCATGTCTGCGCTTCCCAAATCAGCAAATCCGGTATGGGCCTGGCGGAAGGTAAGATTTCTGGTATTTTCGTCTTTTTTTAAGTCTCTTAAATGCACATAATGGAACCGGTCCGGATATTTTTCTAATAATTCCACTGGATCAAAGCCGGACACATAAGCCCAGCCTGTATCCAGAGCGAAATTTACGCTGGGGCAGTGGTCTACCAGGGTAAAAAAGATTAATCCGTCATCTGCAAATTCCCAACTGTGATTGTGGTAGTGAAGCTGTGCGCCATATTGGGATTTTGCTTTTTGGGCAATCTGTTCCAGATTTTTGGCGGCTTCTGTGAGAAGCTTGGGATCATGGAGTTCCGGCTCCTTTGCGCCGTCTTTGATCAAGCGGTCGTTTAAGGAGTCAATATCTACACATCCGGTTGCAATAATATTTTTGTCAGGGGAATCCTGCAGGGCTTTTGCTACTCCTAATACAGCGGCTTCTGCCTTTTCAGGGTGGTAAATCAGATCCATCAGATATAATCCATTGCAGTGCATTCCTGCCAGTTCCAGCCGGTGGGCCGACAGCCGTTCTTTTAATTGATCCGCATGCTCGGCAGCAAAAAAACGCTCTCCGATTTCACATCCCTGTGCGCCTGCCAGCACTAATTTATCCAGTACGCTGTCTGTATCCTCTGCAATTTTTGGGCCATACAGGACGCAGTGACATCCAAGTTTCATAGAAATTCCCTCCTTTTAGTCCTGAAAATCCAAATAAACGGTTTCGCCTAAGTCTGCCGATGTCTGGCAGGCGTCAATTAATTTCTGAATATAAAGACCTCTGTTAAAAGTCAGCTGGGAGTTGGCGCCTGTTTCAATGGCGTCAATAAACTGTTTGATCTCATAATAGAAATTAATCTGGAATGGGATATCCGGATGGTTGGGATCAGATCCAAAACATTCAGGAGGACAGTCTACAGTTTTAGGCGGCTGAGTATATCCGCCATCCTTATCTTTCAACTGAAGCGTCAGCTGGAATGGGTGGCTTCCGTCAAACAGGATTTTGCCGCCTTCACCAATGATTTCCAACTGGAAGATGGCGCCGACTCTGGAAGCGGTAAAGCTTTCCAAAGTGCCGTTTTCTGTCCGGGCAATCCACATGCCCACATCATCATTGGTAACATGTCCCATTTTTCCGGGGTGTCCAATGATTTCCCGTTCCGGGATACAGGTAGACAGTTTGCAGGTGATTTCCCGGATGGGCCCACATTGATCTCTTAATAAATAATCGCAGATATCCATCATGTGGCTGCCGAAATCCGCCATAGCGCCGGGACCGGACAGATCCATGTCCATTCTCCATTCCAGCTTTACATCCGGATTTGCAATTCGATCGCCGCCCTGTTCTTCCCGGACAAAAAATACCTTTCCAATGGTGCCGTCATCAATGAGTTTTTTCATGTAAACAAAGCCTGGAATATCCCGGTAGCAGAGCCCCATCATAGCTACCTTGCCGGTCAGCTTTGCATAGCGGATGGCTTCTCTGCATTCGTCTTCTGTGGGTGCAAAAGGCTTTTCACAGAGCACGTGTTTTCCGGCCTTTAAGCAGGCAACGGATAATTCTGTGTGGGTAGAGTTAGGGGTACAAATGCTTACCGCATCTACCAGAGAGAGCAGTTCTTCCAGGCTGGAGCAGGCTTTGCAGCAGCCTTCCAGTTCAAACTCTTTTATGTAGTTTTCGGCTCTTTCCGGCAGTAAATCATACATGGCGGTAATCTCAACCTGAGGCAGTCTCTTGTAGGCCCGGATGTGTTCTTTTGCAATTCCGATGGTGCTTCCGCACCCGATAATACCAACTCGAATCATAGATAGTCTCCTTTTCTGTTTTATTTATTTGCTGCTTTTTGCGCATTTAAGAGAGCGGTGTGTCCGGCCAATAATCCTTTTTCAACCTGTTCCAGAGTGCCGGAATAGGCTTCGTCTTCGTGTTCTAAACTGATGGTTCCCGTATATCCAATGGAATTTAGGCACTGGAAAATTCTCGTCCAGTCCAGTTCCCCTCTTCCGGGAATCCGGTATTCCCACCAGGAAAAATCTGTTAAAATTCCGGTTTTGGCCAGGCGCTCCCTGTGGATTTTGGTATCCTTTGCATGGAAATGGAAAATCCGGCTGCCAAACTGTTCAATAGGGCCGTAGGGGTCGATCATCTCCCATACAAGATGGCTGGGATCGTAAGCCAGTCCCACGTTAGGGCTGTCCAGACGGTCAAAAATCTGCTGCCACATAATCGGAGAGATAGCGATATTTCCCATAAGGGGACAATTTTCAAAGCACAGGCGTACCTGATGTTTTTCCGCCAATTCAACAATGGGACCAAACAGATCCTGTACAGCATCCAGACTTCTGACAGGAATCCTTCGGATCAGATTCCCCCGATCTTTTACAGCCGGATCACGGTCATAAAGACCTTCCTCAATCGATTTGTTAATACCGGTAGAGGTAATTACTTTCTCAATGCCTAAAGCGCCTGCAAATTCAATGCGCTTTTTTAATTCCTCCAAATGTGCGGCAGCTTCTTTGGGGTCTGTGCTTAAGTAATTGCGGCAGTAGATCAGGGCAGTAATGGAAATGTTGCCTTTTGCCAGCACAGATTCAAACTCATCCCGGTTCAGTCCCAGGCTGGGGCCGCATTCCAGATCGTCAAATCCATGGAAAACAGCCCAGTCTGCAATGGAGGTCAGTGTGGCATTTTCCGGATGATTGCTGTGAATACATTGTTCAGCAATGGCATTTGTTATAAAACCATACTTCATAGACCAAACTCCTTTGTGAATTATTTACTTATACGTATCAGTTAACTTAAGAATACAATACTGAAAATGGTTTGTCAATATAATTAATTAAAATATTTAAAAATATGTAACAGTTCAGCCTTGCGAAGATTCAGGCAGAAAAACGCGTCGAAAGCTTGTTTTCATAAGAGTTTTTCTGTCTGAATCTTCATAGGGCGGACGCCAGACGCTTCTTGTCCGCTGCAAGCGGGCAAGAAGATGCAAGGCTGAACCAATGTCATTTAGTTAATTTTATATCCATATGGTTAGATTCCAAAAA
>CAUWCT010000055.1:0-25261 GCA_963557065.1 uncultured Lachnospiraceae bacterium
ATCTAACCATATGGATATAAAATTAACTAAATGACATTGATGGCTGAACTGTTACGAAAAAATTCGTATATCCGATTAAAAGTCAGATAACCGAAAATAAATACAGTTGTAAGTACTTTCAATAAAAAAAGTCTGGAAATCATGTACTTTTTTGGAAAATGCAGAGGAAAATTGCTTTACGTAGAACGAAAGTATGATATAATATTTACGATAAGAAACAAGGACAAGCGCATGTATAGAAGAACCCAGCGAGCAGAGACCCAAGGGGTTTTTTTATATGTGCGCTTGTAAAAGCGCGCAGGCGGCAGGCTGTTTTGCAGCACTGACTGTCACATTCAAACTTTTAGGAGGAATTTATCAATGGCAAAATGGGTTTATTTGTTCAAAGAGGGTAATGCCGACATGAGAAACCTGTTAGGCGGTAAAGGTGCAAACCTGGCTGAGATGACCAACTTAGGTCTTCCGGTACCACAGGGCTTTACCATTACCACCGAGGCTTGTACTCAGTATTATGAGGATGGCCGCGTAATCAATGATGAGATTATGGGTCAGATTATGGAGCATATTACTAAGATGGAGGAGATCACCGGCAAGAAGTTCGGCGATAAAGAGAATCCTCTTCTGGTTTCCGTTCGTTCCGGCGCACGTGCATCCATGCCTGGTATGATGGATACCATCTTAAACCTGGGCCTTAATGAAGAAGTAGTAGAAGTTCTGGCAGCCAAGTCCGGCAACCCCCGTTGGGCATGGGACTGCTACAGAAGATTTATCCAGATGTTCTCCGACGTAGTTATGGAAGTTGGAAAGAAATACTTTGAAGAACTGATCGATAAGATGAAAGCAGAAAAGGGAGTTACTCAGGACGTTGAGTTGACCGCTGAAGACTTAAAGGAACTGGCTAACCAGTTTAAGGCTGAATACAAAGAGAAGATTGGTGAAGACTTCCCAACCGATCCAAAGGTTCAGTTAATGGAAGCAATCAAGGCTGTATTCCGTTCCTGGGATAACCCAAGAGCAAACGTATACCGCCGTGACAACGATATCCCATATTCCTGGGGTACTGCTGTAAACGTACAGATGATGGCATTCGGCAACATGGGCGAAACCTCTGGTACCGGTGTTGCATTTACCCGTGATCCTGCTACCGGCGAGAAGCACCTGATGGGTGAGTTCTTAATGAACGCTCAGGGCGAGGACGTAGTAGCCGGTGTCCGTACTCCTCAGAAGATTGATCAGTTAAAGGAAGTTATGCCGGAGGTTTACGATCAGTTCGTAACTATCTGCCATACTCTGGAAGATCACTACCGCGATATGCAGGATATGGAGTTTACCATTGAGGACAGAAAGCTGTACATGCTGCAGACCCGTAATGGTAAGAGAACTGCAAAGGCTGCATTAAAGATTGCCTGCGATTTAGTTGATGAAGGAATGATCACCGAAGAGAAAGCAGTTAAGATGATCGATCCAAGAAACTTAGATACTCTGCTTCATCCTCAGTTTGATGCAGAGGCATTAAAGAAGGCTGAGCCGGTTGCAAAGGCTCTGGCTGCATCTCCGGGCGCTGCCTGCGGTAAGATTGTATTTACTGCTGAAGACGCAAAAGAGTGGAATGCAAGAGGCGAGAAGGTAGTTCTGGTTCGTCTGGAAACCTCTCCTGAAGATATTGAAGGTATGAAGGCTGCTCAGGGTATCCTGACTGTTCGCGGCGGTATGACCTCTCATGCAGCAGTAGTTGCACGTGGTATGGGTACCTGCTGTGTATCCGGCTGCTCTGATATTGCTATGGACGAAGCAAATAAGAAATTCGTTCTGGCTGGCAAAGAGTACCATGAAGGCGACTGGCTGTCTATTGATGGTTCTACCGGTAAGATTTACGATGGCGTTATCCCGACTGTAGACGCTACCATCGCCGGCGAGTTCGGCAGAATCATGGCCTGGGCTGACAAGTACAGAAGATTAAAAGTAAGAACCAACGCAGATACTCCTGCTGACGCTAAGAAGGCACGTGAGTTAGGCGCAGAAGGTATCGGCCTTTGCCGTACAGAGCATATGTTCTTTGAAGGCGACAGAATTGATGCATTCCGCGAGATGATTTGTTCTGACACTGTAGAAGAAAGAGAAGAAGCTTTAGAGAAGATCCTTCCTGTACAGCAGGGTGACTTTGAAGCATTATACGAGGCTCTGGAAGGCAATCCAGTTACCATCCGTTTCTTAGATCCGCCGTTACATGAGTTTGTTCCTACCGAAGAAGCTGACATCGAAAAGCTGGCTAAGGCTAAGGGCAAGACTGTTGAGCAGATCAAGAACATCATTGAGTCTCTTCACGAGTTCAACCCGATGATGGGCCATCGTGGATGCCGTCTGGCAGTTACCTATCCGGAGATTGCCAAGATGCAGACCAAGGCTGTTATCCGTGCGGCTATCAATGTCAAGAAGGCTCATGCAGACTGGAACATTGTACCGGAAATCATGATTCCATTGGTAGGCGATGTAAAAGAGTTAAAGTTTGTTAAGAAGGTAGTTGTTGAGACTGCAGACGCTGAAATTGCAGCAGCAGGTATCGAGTTAAAGTACGAAGTTGGTACTATGATCGAGATCCCAAGAGCAGCATTAACTGCTGATGACATTGCAAAAGAGGCTGAGTTCTTCTGCTTTGGTACCAACGACTTAACCCAGATGACCTACGGCTTCTCCCGTGACGATGCTGGCAAGTTCCTGAACGCTTACTATGACGCTAAGATCTTTGAGAACGATCCATTCGCAAAATTAGATCAGACCGGTGTCGGCAAGCTGATGGAAACAGCTATTAAGTTAGGTAAGAGCGTTCGTCCTGACATGCATGTAGGTATCTGCGGCGAGCATGGCGGAGATCCATCTTCCGTAGAGTTCTGCCATAAGATTGGTTTGGACTATGTATCCTGTTCTCCATTCCGCGTACCGATTGCAAGACTGGCAGCAGCACAGGCAGCTATCAACAATGCAGGAAAATAGAAAAACGCAAGTTATTTGCAAAATCTATATATAACTCGAAAGGGAAGCAGTTTTTTAGCTTCCCTTTCTTTATATCTTAATTAGGGCTAAATCCTAAAAGCTATGGCTTATAGTAACAGTTCAGCCATGCATCTTCTTGCCCGTTTGCAGCGGACAAGAAGCGTCTGGCGTCCGCCCTATGAAGATTCAGACAGAAAAACTCTTATGAAAACAAGCTTTCGACGCGTTTTCCTGTCTGAATCTTCGCATGGCGGAACTGTTACCCAGAAATGGGAGTACGGAAGGATTAGATTTGTAAAAATTGACGAAAAATGTCAGAGAGCAATGGAATGCTTGATTAGTTTGAAAACTGTGGTAGAATAAAAAGGCGGCAATAGTAAGTTACTGTTGCCTTACCTTTTGACAAGCGGTTAGACATGACTAATACATGGGAGGACAAATAGATGAAATTGAACGAACTGTCAATAGGAAGCACAGCTACAATCCTTGCAGTAGGCGGTTCCGGAGCGCTGCGCCAGCATTTTTTGGATATGGGACTGATACAGGGAACCGAAGTAACGGTTGTAAAATATGCGCCCATGGGAGATCCAATCGAACTTCGGATTCATGGATATGAACTGACAATCCGGCTGGAAGATGCAGGAAATATTGAGATTAGCCAGGCCCATAGCCCGAAAGAGATAGAGAAAAAAGTAAAGAGACGGGAAAAGCACCATCCGGGATACGGAGAGGGAGGAAAATATCACAACCGAAAAGAAGAAAATCCTCTTCCGGACAGTGAGATCCTGACATTTGCCCTGGTAGGAAACCAGAACTGCGGAAAAACTACACTATTTAATCAGCTCACCGGTTCCAAACAGCATGTGGGAAATTTTCCGGGGGTGACAGTAGACCGGAAGGATGGAGTGATAAAAGGACACGAAAATACTTTGATTACAGACTTGCCCGGTATCTATTCCATGTCTCCCTACAGCAGCGAGGAGATTGTAACCAGAGAATTTGTCCTGCGGGAGAGACCAAGAGGAATTATTAATATTGTGGATGCAACCAATATTGAGAGAAACCTTTATCTTACCATGCAGCTTTTAGAACTGGGCTTTCCAATGGTAGTCGCCTTAAATATGATGGATGAACTGCGGGAAAACGGGGGCTCTGTCCTGGTCAATGAGATGGAAGAGGCCCTGGGCGTTCCGGTGATCCCTATTTCGGCAGCAAAGGGAGAGGGGATTGAAGAATTAATCCGCCATGCAATCCACGTGGCAAAATACCAGGAATGTCCATTGGATACAGATTTTTGCAAACAGTCGGAAGGAATCCACAGAGGGATTCATGCAGTGATGCACTTAATTGAAGATCATGGGCAGCGGGAGCAGATTCCGATTCGTTTTGCAGCCAGCAAAATTATGGAAGGCGATGCTCAGATGCTGGAAAAATTAAAGCTGACGGACAATGAGCAGAAGCTTCTGGAAGATATTTCCAGACAGACAGAAGAAGAAACCGGAATGGATCGGGCAGCTGCAGTAGCCCAAATGCGTTTTGATTATATAGAAGAGGTGTGCAGCGAGACGGTTATTAAACCGAGGGAGAGCAAGGAGAGAATCCGGAGCAGAAAGATGGACCAGTTTCTGACCGGAAAATATACAGGCATTCCTGCTTTTATCGGGATTATGGGCCTGGTATTCTGGCTGACATTTAATGTAATCGGAGCTTCTTTGCAGGGAATTTTGGAAACGGGTATTACCATGCTTACAGATGCAGCAGACATGGCCATGGAGCAGGCCAACATCAGCGGAGTGATTCACTCGCTGGTAATTGACGGCATCTTTAACGGAGTGGGAGGCGTACTCAGCTTTTTGCCCATTATTATTACCTTATTTTTCTTTTTATCCCTGTTAGAGGACAGCGGTTATATGGCAAGAGTGGCCTTTATTATGGATAAGCTGTTAAGAAAACTGGGACTTTCCGGAAGAAGTATTGTGCCTATGCTCATTGGATTCGGCTGTACGGTTCCCGGCGTGATGGCAAGCCGTACTCTGCCTTCTGAACGGGACAGAAAAATGACGATTCTCCTGACTCCGTTTATGAGCTGTACGGCAAAGCTTCCGATTTATGCGTTTTTTACAGCTGCATTCTTTCCCCAATACGGCGCTCTAGTTATGATCATTCTGTATCTGTCCGGGATTGCGCTGGGAATTGTTATGGCACTGATCTTTAAAAAGACTGCATTTAAGGGGGAAGCAGTTCCGTTTGTCATGGAACTTCCCAATTACCGGATGCCGGGAGCTAAAAATGTATTCCATCTTTTGTGGGATAAGGCAAAAGACTTTTTGCAGAGAGCGTTTACGGTTATTTTTATTGCGACCATTATCATCTGGTTTTTGCAGAACTTTGATATGAGCCTGAATATGGTATCAGATTCTCAAAACAGTATTCTGGCAATGGTAGCAGGTATCTTGGCTCCCCTCTTTATCCCTGTAGGTTTTGGAGATTGGAGGATTGTCACAGCCCTGATTTCCGGATTCCTCGCAAAAGAGAGCGTGGTTTCTTCTCTGACTGTATTATTTGGAAGCACTGCAGCTTTACAGGAAAGCCTGACTGTAGTTGGTGCAGCAGCGCTGCTGGCATTTTGCCTGCTGTATACTCCCTGTGTGGCGGCAATCGCTTCTGTAAAACGGGAACTGGGAACAAAGTGGGCCGTTTTCATGGCGGCAGGTCAGTGCTTGATTGCATGGATTGCAGCTTTTGCAGTTTACCAGATTGGAATGCTGTTTTAATGGTTACAAAAATTGCAAGCAAACCTTCAGATTTTTTTAATATATAAACAAAAGAAATGTGGTACACTATGTTTGTAAATAAAAACAAGTCCGTATAGATTCGAGGTGAATGCATATGATGAATCAGATTAAAAAGAGATGTTACCATTTCCTGTATACCATAGGCAGTTATCGTTTGACTGAGTGGAACCTGGAGAGACACCTGAAGCGGGAGGTTCAGCGTATGCTTCAGGAAGGCGTCAGAACCGCCTGATAAAAAAGAATCAGACTATTATCACATACGCAGGCAGGAAGTCTTTGATGGATTTCCTGCTTTTTTTCTGTCAATCGGATTAAAATCGTGTATAATAAACACAGTCAGATAAGCAGGAGGTGGAGTCATCATTGAATATTGGAATTGTGGGAAACGGTATGATTATTGAACTGGCAGGAGACGCCATCATAAGACAGCCGGATTTTACCTGTACGGCTATTGTGTGCAGGCCAAAAAGCCGGGACAAAGCAGAAGCATATGCAAAAAAGTTTCACATTCCCGGAATTTATACAGACTATCGGGAATTTTTGGAACATGCGCCGATGGAAGCGGTTTACATAGGAATCGTCAACAGCGAACATTACCATTATGCAAAGCAGGCTCTTTTGGCAGGAAAACACGTAATTTTGGAGAAACCCTTTACAGTATCTCAAAAGGAGGCAAAAGAGCTGGCGCAGATTGCCGAAAAAACCGGGAAGATGCTGTTAGAAGCCATCTATATCCGCTACTGCGGGTGGATGGAAAGCGTCCGAAAAGGAACAGAATGTCTGGGCAGGATAAAATTGATTCAGTGCAGTTATTCTCAAAGATCCAGCAGGTATGACCAGTATTGCAGAAAAACTGTGCTTCCGGTTTTTGATCCGGCCTTAGGAGGAGGGGCGCTCTTTGATTTGGGGATATATTGTGTTCATTTTGTGGATACTGTGATGAAAAATGAGAAGATTCAGGGGATATCCTATAAAGCTAACCGGGGATTTAACGGAGTGGATACTTCCGGAGTTCTGACCATTTCCTATCCGGAAAGTCTTGCAGTCTGCGTCTGCGCAAAAGATTCAGATGGGGCAAGGCAGGCAGTGATTCAGGGGGAAGAAGGATGGATAAAAGTAGAACCATTTCCTGTGGCAGAACGAGTTGTGCTGTATAAAAACCATTCTGATGAGGTGCAGATTTTGTGGCAGAAGACGGATTCCGAGAAAAATTTCCTTCTGGAAGAATTTCAAGAGCTGTCCCATATTTTAAAGGGAAATCTTAGGGACAGGGCAGAGACGGGGTTGGAAGAGAGTCTTCGGGTTATGGAAGTATTAGAACAGACAAAAAACAATTAGAGAAAAGGAGCAGCATATGTTGGAAAAAGAAGACTGGCAAGAGCAGTGCTGCACAGTCAGACAGCGTTCATCTTACCATGATGCAGAGGACTGTGTAAGGATACCGGCCAGACAGGTGGTAGAACTACTGGATCAACTGTTGGAGAAAAATAATACAGAAGAAGCAGAGAGACATCTGCAGTCCTGGCTTTTAAAGGCCAGAAAAGGAAATGACCGTTCCGGAGAACTTACCGTATTAAATGAGATGATGGGACTTTACCGCAGCATTGGAAAGGAGGAAGAGGGATTAAAGGCAGTAGAAGAGGGACTGGCTCTGCTTGAGGATATGGATTTAAAGGAAAGTGTGACAGCAGGAACTACCTGGATCAATGGGGCGACCACGCTAAAAGCATTTGGACAGGCAAAAAGGGCTTTGCCCCTATATGAAAAAGCCTGGAGAGCTTACAGCAGTAATCTGGACCCCATGGATTACCGGTTTGCCGGTCTGTCCAACAATATGGCTCTGGCTTATGTGGATCTGGGAGATTATGTCCGTGCAGGAAATTATTATAAGAGAGCTATTTCGATTATGGAGCAACTGCAGGAAGGATCGATGGAACTGGCAGTCACCTATGTGAATTTGGCCTGCATGTACGATGCCTGGGGCCATCGCTCTGACTTAGAAGGAGAAGAGACAGCGCCAAAGGATTGGGATGGACGGATTTGGGAGTGTCTGGACCGGGCAATGGAATATTTAGAGGATCCGAAGGCAAAACGGGACGGCTACTATGCCTTTACCTGCAGCAAGTGTGCAGGGACATTCGGGTATTTTGGCCAGTTTCGCCGGAAAAAAGAACTGGAGGCGCGGGCAGAGGAGATTTACAGCAGATGATAAAAGGTCTGGAATTGTCCAAACAATATTATGAACGTTATGGGAAACCTATGATTGCACAGCAGTTTCCGGAATATGAGAATAGGATTGCAGTGGGACTTGTCGGTTCTGGATCGGAATGTTTCGGCTACGATGACGAGATTTCAGAGGACCATGATTTTGAGGCCGGATTTTGCATGTGGCTGACCAGGGAAGATGATAAGGCCATAGGATTTCCGCTGTTTCGGGCTTATAAAAAACTTCCCCCTGAATTTATGGGGATAAAAAAACAGGATCAGAGTTTTTTCGGCGGAAACCGCAGGGGAGTCCTGGAAATTGGAGAATTTTACAGCCAGTTTACCGGAAGTTTTGGAGCGCCAACAAAGTGGAGCCAGTGGATGACGCTGCCAGAATCAGCCCTGGCAGAAGCAGTAAACGGACAGGTCTTCCGGGATGATCTGGGAGAATTTACCAGAATCCGCACAGAACTCCAGAAAGGGTTTCCAGAGGATGTGCGGTTAAAAAAGCTGGCGGCCAGGACAGCGCTGGCAGCTCAGGCAGGCCAGTACAATTTCAGCCGCTGCATAAGGCGCCGGGAAATGGGGGCGGCAGGTCTTGCGATAGCAGAATTTGTAAAAATGGCAGTTTCCGCAGTATACCTTCTAAATCGCCGGTATACGCCCTACTACAAGTGGATGATTAGGGGACTTAGAGAGTTAGAACATTTAAGCCATCTGGCAGATCCGCTCCAGGATCTGCTGTTAAATTGGGGGGCCAATCCAGAAGAGTGCCAAAAATCCATTGAGTCCATCTGCTGGGACATTATATTGGAAATAAAAAGGCAGGGACTTTCTAAGGGCAGTTGGGACTATTTAGAACCTCATGCCCTGGAGATTATGGAGCAGATTCAGGATGCGCAGATCCGGAATCTGCATCTTATGGACGGGTAATACTTTTTATCAGGCGCAGCGTCAGAAGCACAGCGATGATCAGCAAAACGCCCAAGGGAAGGGAAATCCAGGCGCTCTGGGTAAAACCTGCAGCAATATAAGTAAGGAAAGAAACAGCCGCCACAGTCAGAGCATAGGGAAGCTGAGTGGACACGTGGCTGACATGTTCACATTGGGACCCTGCAGAAGCCATAATAGTTGTATCTGAGATGGGGGAGCAGTGATCTCCGCACACTGCCCCGGCCATGCAGGCAGAAATGGAAATTACCATTAAAGTCGGATTGGTATCAGCAAATACATTGACAACAATGGGAATCAGGATTCCAAAAGTTCCCCAGGAAGTTCCGGTGGCAAATGCCAGTCCGCATCCAACCAGAAAAATAAAGGCCGGAAGAAGATTCATCAGACTGTCTGCACAGCCGCTCATAACAGAAGCAACATAGTTTGCAGCGCCTAAACTGTCAGTCATGGATTTTAAGGTCCATGCACAGGTAAGGATCAGAATAGCGGGAACCATGGATTTAAAACCGTCCGGCACACAGGACATGCATTCCTCAAATCTTAAGACTTTGCGGGCTACATAGAAAAGAATGGTGCATACAAGTCCGAAAAAGCTGCCCATGGCCAGTCCTCTGGATGCATTGCTGTTGGAAAAGGCAGTAACAAAATCAGTCCCATTAAAAAATCCGCCTGTATAAATCATGCCGATGACACAGCACGCAATCAGACAGGCAATTGGAAGAACCAGGTCAATAACCGTCCCCCGTCCGATGTGACTGGCTCCTTCTATATTGGCGTAGGGGCGGCCGGGAGTGGTAAATAAATCGCCGTTTTCCACTGCGTTTTTTTCATGCTTTGCCATAGGACCGTAGTCAATGTTTGTAATTGATAAAATTACCATCATAAGAATGGTAAAAAGTGCATAAAAGTTGTAAGGGATGGCCTGGATAAACAGGGAAAAGCCATCTTCTCCTTCAACAAATCCAGTTACAGCAGCAGCCCAGGAGGAAATGGGGGCAATAATGCAGACAGGGGCAGCAGTGGAATCAATAAGGTATGCAAGCTTTGCTCTGGAAATTTGGTGTTTGTCAGTGACAGGGCGCATTACACTTCCTACAGTAAGGCAGTTAAAATAATCATCAATAAAAATCAGCACTCCCAGGGCAATGGTGGCAAGCTGCGCTCCGGCGCGGGTTTTAATTTTGCTGCCGGCAAAACGGCCAAAAGCAGCCGATCCTCCGGCCCGGTTCATTAAGGATACAATGATGCCCAGGATAACCAGAAAGATCAAAATTCCTACATTGTCCGGGTCGGAAAGCACCTTTAAAAAGCCATGGTCAAATACATGGGATACAGTTTTTTCAAACGAGAAGTCCGAGTAAAACAGTCCGCCTACTAAAATACCTGCAAACAGGGAACTGTACACTTCTTTGGTAAATAAAGCCAGAACAATGGCCACTATCGGGGGAACCAGCGCCCAGAAAGAGGCATACATGCCAGGGTTTGGCACAACTTTGGATTCAGATGCAGAGGCGGCTGCACAAAACAGGACAAGCAGTGCGGCCAGAGATACAAAAAAGAATAAGATACGGTGTTTATGTTTCATACGGATTCTCCCTTCATTTGGTGAAACGGCTGTAAATAAAAACAGCCATGATCCGGTTCCAAATAAGGGCGCAGATCATGGCGGAATCTTATCAGACAGTCAGAGTATCAAAGAAATCCGGCATGGTAGCGCTCCACTTTATTCGTGACAGTCCGGCACATATTTTATGCCGGCCCAGGATTTATTCCCAAAAGGGCAGGAAAAATCCTTCGGCGGTGTTCCCTTTCCCACATCCGGCGCCCTGCCTGAATGGTGTGGTACTCTTGAAAACCGCGCCTCTACCAGTTCAACTACCTCTTTTACCATAGAAGAAAGCCTGTGTCAAGAGATTCTTTATTTTTTCGGATCATCTGTTTGTCAAATTCCGGGTTGAAATAATAAAAATTTCTGGAATTCAACTGGGACTTTAAATGCTCCAGAGCTTCACCGAATCTTTGGTAGTGGACAATTTCCCTTGCCCTTAAAAAACGCAGAGGTTCTTTGATTTCCGGGTCATCAATGACCCGCAGAAGATTATCGTAAGTGGTTCTGGCCTTTTGTTCTGCAGAAAGATCCTCGTGGAGATCGGCGAGAGCGTCTCCTTTTGACTGAAATTCACAGGCATTAAAAGGAACTTTGCCTGCTGCCTGCGGCCATAGAGCAGCAGTGTGGTCGATATAGTATCCGTCAAAGCCAGAAGTTTTAACCTGTTCAGGAGTCAGATTTTTAGTAAGCTGATAAATCATGGCACACACGATTTCCATATGAGCCAATTCCTCTGTGCCGATATCTGTCAAAAGCCCGCTGATCTTTTTACATGGCATGGAGTATCTCTGGGAAAGATAACGCATAGAGGCAGACAGTTCTCCATCTGGTCCGCCGAACTGGCTGATGATTAGCTGGGCGGTTTTAGGACAGGATTTGGTGATGTGGACAGGAAACTGCAGCCGTTTTTCGTAATTCCACATTTAGAAAGCCCCTCCTTTCGATTGTTCATTGTCCCAGACAACCGGTCCCGATGTCCAGGAAAAGCAGTTTTTTCCTGATGATTGTTGGGGGGTGGGACAGATACAGTCCATGGTCAGTGGTTCAAATTCGTCTGCATACTCCTGCAAAAGCTGCTTTCTTACCCCCGACATTTTAAAATAGGCGGACAGTCCGCTGTCATCAGATGGATGGGTATCCAAATAGAGAGTCAAATCATTCAGGAAAAAACTAACTGCATCAATTTTTTTCAGAAGTTCACAACGGTCTGCCACTAATCTCACCTCCTGCAAAAAACGGCATTACCAGGCTTGGAAAAATCGTTCCCTGCATCAGTCCTTTTTCCGGAGAATCAGGTTCTTCCCACTCCTGTATGGGAATAGTTGCCATACCTGGAAACAGATATCCGCCTGGTTTGGCTAAAGGCATCCGGGTTTCGCTGCATCTGCAGAAATCCATGATAAGCACCCCTTTCTAATAAAATAATTGCTATCACAGAGAACTCTGTGCGCTGTTTATAGTATCTGTCGGAAGATGAGGATTACGCTGTGGAAATACTGTCAGGTCGGTATATTGATGGAATAAATGGATAAGGGTTCATGAGCAGGGAAAGATTTAGGTAGAAAAATTTAAACGAACATGGTATACTAAGCGCAAAGCGGCTGTATCTGCAGCCGACAGCCAAATGGACAAAGCAGAGAAAGGCGGGACGGCTACATAATGGAAAAAATAAAAAGCGGCCTGAGGGCGGTTTGGAAAACAGTATATCCGTTAATGGCTTATTATATGTCCGTATTCTCTGTAGAAGAAATATTTGCAGCTCTTCAGATTCAGCCTTCCAGTTCTGTAATGGTGATTCTGCCGGGAGCAGTTCTTACTGCCGGTATTTTATGGTTTCCCTATAAGCGGGACTGGATCTTGCGAAGCGGACAGATCAGAACATTAAAACCTGACATTCCAAAGGATTGGCATCATCTGATTATTCTGGGGATTTCTGCCAGTATTGGAGCCAATCTGCTTCTTAGCTTCACCCCGCTTTTTCAGTGGTTTCCGGGAGTGGAAGAGTCTATTGGGCAGATTGACAGTGCTGGATTTTTACTTCAGCTATTTGGCGTATGCTTGATGATTCCGGTGACAGAAGAACTGGTTTTTCGCGGCATTGGGTACTGGGGATTAAGAGACGAGATGGGGCCAGTGCCTGCAGCAGTATGGTCAGCAGTGTTTTTCGGACTGTTTCACGGCAATCTGGTTCAGGGAATTTATGCAGCAGTTCTGGGACTGATTCTTGCATGGATTATGGAACAGTATCAGACTCTGACGTCTGTATGGCTGGTGCATGCAGCCATGAATCTGGGTTCCATTTACGTGCTGAACGGTGTTTTGATACCCATGACAGAGGGGAATTTGTTTCTTCGGATTGCTGCAGTAATCATTGCATGCGGTGTTTTGGCAGCAGAATTATACAGATTAAAAGGTCTAAATGACAAAGGATAGAGGTTAGGAGGTACGAGCATGAAATTGTTGTCAATTGCAATTCCCTGCTACAATTCAGCAGCATATATGAGGCACTGCATCGAAACGCTGCTGGCCGGCGGGGAAGAGGTGGAAATTTTAATAGTGGACGATGGTTCTACCAAAGATAATACGGCAGAAATTGCAGATGAATATGCAGAGAAATATCCTACTATTTGCCGGGCCATCCACCAGGAAAATGGCGGCCATGGAGAGGCGGTCAATGCAGGACTTAAGAATGCGGCTGGAATCTACTATAAAGTAGTGGACAGCGATGACTGGGTCAATGAGGAAGCATATATGCAGATTCTAGAAACTCTGCGCAGATTTGTTTATGGAGAAGAAACTCTGGATATGCTTATCAGCAATTTCGTATATGAAAAGCAGGGGGTAAAGCACAAAAAAGTTATGAACTATCGCACCGCAATCCCAAAAGAGAAACTGATAGGATGGGACGAGGTAAAGGGGTTTATGATGGGGCAGTATATTCTGATGCATTCGGTAATATACCGCACAGAACTTCTGCGCCAGTGCGGATTGGAATTGCCTAAGCATACTTTTTATGTAGATAACATTTTTGTATATCAGCCCCTCCCCCATGTAAAGACATTGTACTATCTGGATGTTAATTTTTATCGGTATTTTATCGGGAGAGAGGATCAGTCAGTCAACGAAAAGGTGATGATTGGCCGGATTGATCAGCAGATTCAGGTGACAAAGCTGATGTTGGGATATTATGATGTTACCAAAATAAGCTGCAGAAAGCTGCGCCGCTACATGACCAATTATCTGGAAATTATGATGACGGTTTCCTCCATATTGGCGATTCGATCGGATTCAGAGGAAAATTTAAAAAAGAAAAAAGAATTGTGGCAGTTTTTAAAACAGCAGAATTTAAAGCTTTACCTCAGGCTGCGATGGGGATTTTTGGGGCAGGGAGTGAATTTGCCCGGAAAGAGCGGAAGAAAGGTATCGGTAGCCGGATATAAAATTACACAAAAGTTTTATGGATTTAACTAAGTTCAAAAGTAAAAAGCTGTTCTCCAATATGTTGGGGAACAGCTTTTTGCTGTCAGGCATCAAGAAAATCTGTCAGTGGCAGGTTTTCTCGATCATCCTAAAATTTTTTGAGAGGTTTTCCGCCTTTCAAGACCATATCCATACCCATAAATCGCATAATATAATGCATATGCCAAAATACAGCCGCCAAATACGTCTACAATGGAATGCTGCTTTAAAAATACAGTAGCCATGCAGATTAATATCATAAGTATGAAAGAAGAAATCCGGATCACAAAATATTTCTTTAACCGCTCACTGCGGGCAATGGCCACATGGGTACAAATGGAGTTGTACACATGGATGCTGGGAAATACATTGGTAGGAGTGTCGGTTGCATAAAGACTGCATACTAGTTTGGTAAAGATGTTTTCCTCCGGATCCAGCAAAGGCCGAAAATCTGTGCCGTTGTGATAAAATGTGCAGATAATCAGGCTGATGGTCATGCCGCTGAATAAATAGATGCACAATTTATAATATTCTTCCTTATCCGTAAAAAATAAAAATGCCACAGTTGCTGCTACATAGAGAAACCACAGCAGATAGGGAATGATAAAAATTTCTTCAAATGGGA
The DNA here is from genome assembly GCA_963557065.1 of uncultured Lachnospiraceae bacterium. Taxonomy (GTDB): domain Bacteria; phylum Bacillota; class Clostridia; order Lachnospirales; family Lachnospiraceae; genus UMGS1370. The sequence goes on from CAUWCT010000055.1 coordinate 14,639, forward strand.
TAAAATCATCTAAGCGCACATGGATGACATGGTAACCGGAGGTAACTGTGCGCTCCAGATAGAAAAACCAGGTCAGGTAAACCAGGCCATAAGATAAAATCCATGCATGCTTATACTTACGGAAAAACTCTTTCATACAATCTTCCTCATCTTTAAAATGCGCCGTCTGCTTAGAACCGTGGATGGATTATAACATAATTATATGCACCCAACAATAGTGTTAATGAAATGTTAATAAAAATTGGCGATATTTCATTTTCTTGTAATAAAAAATTTGGAAATTGTGAAATATTCCTATGGTCGAATGCCAAGGGAATTTTGTCAGCGGATGGCCTGTTCGGGACGCTCTGCCATCTGTTTTAAAGAAGATGCGTATTCAGAAGGCGACATTCCGTTAAAACGCTTAAATTGTTTGGAAAAGTAATGGATGGAAGAGTATCCCAGCCGATCCGCAATCTGGGTGAAATTAAGCTACTGATCCCGAATCATCTGTTTGGCAGCATCTAATTTCATGCGGAGGAAAAAGTCGATGGCTCCGCAGTTATGGATTTCCCGAAAAATTTTTTGCAGATAAGGAGGACTTATTAAATTGGCTTCACAGATTTCTTTTACAGTAAGGGACTTATCCAGATTGGCCTCCATATAGAGAACAATCCGGCTGTAAACTTCTTTGTGACCAGTTAGTTTGAATGACTGTTTGGAGCTGATAGGAAGAGGGTTAAAAAAGAAACGGCGGTACAGCAGGATAATGAGTTCTTCCAGATAGTGGCGGATCAGCTCTTCACCAGCAAACGTAAAAGGGTTCTCCATGCGGATCAGACTTTCCTGATACGGATCATCTAAGCGTCCCTCAAAACAGTGTCTGGCTTCAATAATAATTCTGGCTAAAAGAGCCTGCTCCTGTTCCACCAGGCTGAGAACTTGATTCTGAAAAGCCTCCATACAGGGAGAGTGGCAGACAAAACTAATGACCACCAGGCTGGGGGAGACTTTTCCATTGGTCAGGACATTGTGAAACTCATTGGGTTTGTGAAAAATAATAGAATTTTTTTTCATGGGAATTATTTCTTTGCCTGCAACAGCCTCAAATTCGCCTTTATCTACATAGACCAATTCCCAGAAGTCGTGGGATTCTCCGGGAAAAGAAAAATCACTTAAATATTCAAAATAGTGAACAGAAACAATCTCGCAGACGGAGACAGGAATCTGAAGAGTGAGTGTTTGATAAGACATAGGCGCCTCCTGACAAAAATGTGGATAAATGGTGAGGAAAATCTTTTTAACATTGTACAACATTTATAAAAAGTATTCAATAGTATAAATAAAATTACTGATATGACAAAGAAGCTTTTGTGCAATTTTGCTATAATAGACCTAGAAAACGCAAGGAGGTATGTGTATTATGAGAAAGAAATTGTTAGCTTTAGCATTAGTTTCTGCGATGGCAGGTTCTCTGGCAGCCTGCGGCGGCTCTGGCGATACTGCAGCTACAACTGCAGCAGCTACAACTGCGGCATCGGAAGGAAGCGAGGCGCCTGCCGATACGACTGCAGCAGATGCCAAGGCTCCGTCCGGAGATGGACAGACCTTAGTATACTGGTCCATGTGGGAGTCTACAGAGCCTCAGGGACAGGCTATCCAGGAGGCAGTAGATGCGTTTACCGCAGAGACAGGCATTAAAGTTGACTTGCAGTTTAAAGGACGTACCGGTATCCGGGAAGGTTTGCAGCCGGCATTAGACGCAGGAACCAACATTGATTTATTTGATGAAGATATTGACAGAGTAAATGGTGTATGGGGCGATTACTTAATGGATTTGGAGGAGCTGGTAAAGGCCAATGATTACGAGGCTACCGCAAATGCAGGTCTGATGGCAGCATGCCGCGAAGTAGGCGGAGGCACTTTAAAATCCATTCCATATCAGCCAAATGTATTTGCATTCTTCTATAATCAGGCTATCTTTGATGAGGCTGGTATTACAGAAGTTCCGACTACCTGGGAAGAACTGGATGCAGCATGCCAGAAGATTAAAGATGCAGGCTATACCCCGATTACGGATGATGATGCATATATTACCAGTTTATTCGGATATCATATGTCCAGATTAGTAGGGCAGGACCGTACAGAAGAAATCGTTAAAAACGGCGAGTGGGATGACCCGGCAGTATTAAAGACTGCAGAAGCATTTGCTGATTTTGCAGCAAAGGGATACTTCTCTGAAACAATCGCTTCCAACGTATGGCCGGCAGGTCAGAACCAGGAACTGGCTCTTGGAACAGCAGCTATGTACTTAAATGGATCCTGGCTTCCAAATGAAGTAAAGGATATGGCCGGTGAAGACTTTAAATGGGGATGCTTCAGCTACCCGGCAGTAGAAGGCGGAGTTGACGGACCAGAAGCAGCAAACTACGGTGCACAGGTATTTGCAATCAACAAGAATTCCAAAAATGCAGAGGCTGCATTCCAGTTGATTATGAAGATTACCAAGGGCGAATACGACAAGAAACTGGCTGAAATGTCATCAGGTATTCCAGCAGACAGCACCAACACCGAATGGCCAGCACTGGTTCAGTGTGCAAAACCGGTTATGGACAGCTTAACAACCCGTTATGTGTGGGCAGCAGGCGCAGAAGCAAATGCGGATATGACTCCTATTATTAAGGAAAATATGCTAAAGCTGGTTGGCGGAACCATCAGTGCACAGGAATTTGTTGATGCTTTAAAGGCAGCAGGCAACTAATTTGTAAAAGTTTTATAGGGTGGCATCGTTTAACGCTGCCGCCCTTTTCATTTTTAAGGTAAAGGAGGGGGAACGGTTTGAAGAAAAATAAAGGTATGATTATCGCGTTTCTGACACCGGCGTTATTTATGTTTGTAATGGTTTTCCTGTATCCTATCTGCCGTACCGTACTGATGAGTTTTTTTAAGATTGACGGAATTACAGACTCATTTTCAAAATGGCAGTTTACAGGACTGGAAAACTATATAAAGCTTGCCAACACCACCCTGTTTAAGCAGTCTATGCTGAATTTAGGGAAGATTTGGCTGATTGGCGGCATTATTGTGATGTCCCTGGCTCTTTTGTTTGCAGTTATACTGACCAGCGGTATCAGGTTTAAAAGCTTTTTCAGAGCAATGATTTATCTTCCCAATGTTGTCAGCGCAGTTGCCCTGGCAACTATGTGGCTGCAGTATGTATACAGTCCGAAGTTCGGACTTCTCAAAAATGTATTTACAACACTGGGGCTGGACAGCCTGGCAAAGATTCAGTGGCTGGACAGTGAACATAAGTTTATGGCGCTGCTGCTGGCATATTGTTTTGGAATGGTAGGCTACCATATGCTGATTTTTGCCAGCGGCATTGAGCGGATCAGTACAGATTATTATGAGGCGGCAACATTGGATGGCGCCAATAAGCTGGGGCAGTTTCGCTATATCACACTGCCTCTGTTAAAAGGTGTATTTAAGACCAACATCACCATGTGGAGCGTTACCTCTGTAGGATTTTTTGTATGGTCTCAGCTATTCTCGACTGTTACTGCGGATACTCAGACAATTACTCCCATGGTTTACCTTTATATGCAGATCTTTGGAGCGGGCAACAGTATCACAGAGCGAAATTCCGGTTTGGGCGCTGCAGTAGGCGTAATACTGAGTGTATGTGTGGTACTTATCTTTACTATCTGCAATAGATTGTTAAAAGATGACGATTTGGAATTCTAGGGAAAGGAGGAGAGAGTGATGGCAAAAAAACAAGAAAAAGTATATCATGATAAAGTGAATTGGAACAAAGAATTAAAATTGGCTCCCGGTTACATCATCCTTACTCTGTGGATTTTGTTTACAATCGTATTATTAGGGTGGGTAGTAGCTGCCAGCTTTTCCACTACAAAAGAAATTTTTGCAGACAAATTATTAGAGAGCGGACTGCATTTTGAAAACTATGCAAAAGCCTGGACAAATTCCAATGTATCCGTATTCTTTGGAAATTCTCTGATTTATGCAGCGATTTCCTGTACTCTTTTAATCCTGATTTGTGCACCGGCAGCATATGTGCTTTCCAGATTTCAGTTTGTGGCTAACAAAGTGATTCAGACCAGTTTCGTTTCTGCAATGGGCGTTCCAGTAGTTATGATTGTGCTTCCGCTGTTTGGTCTGGTTGCAGGCATGGATCTGCTGAACTATGAAATACCCAACCGTCTGGTATTGATTTTCTTATATGTAGGTATTAATGTACCGTATAGCACTATTTTCCTGCTGACCTTCTTTGCAAATATTTCCAGAGCATTTGAGGAAGCAGCCGCCATTGACGGCTGTCCGCCAACCAAGACATTCTGGAAGATTATGCTTCCTATGGCTCAGCCAGGCATTATTACGGTTACGATTTTTAACTTTATCAATGTGTGGAATGAATATTTTATCTCCTTGATTTTTGGAAACTCGGATCGGATTCGCCCTGTGGCTGTAGGTCTGTACTCTATGATCAACTCAATGAAGTACACAGGAGACTGGGCCGGCATGTTTGCGGCAGTTATTATCGTATTTCTGCCAACCTTTATCTTGTACATCTTCTTGTCTGAAAAGATTATCGCAGGCGTTACTGGAGGCGGCGTGAAAGGCTGATGTATCTGGTTTGGGAAAGTTAATAAGCATAAAAAGAGGCTGACAGACGAGGGGCTGTCAGCCTCTTGACCTTGTGACAGTGTATATTCCAGGATGTCTGAGTTCCTTTGGATACATGGATATGTAGTGGTTCAGCGTTTTCATTTGAATGGAATTACTGTAAAGAGGAGAAAAACAAAAAAGCCTTGAAAAATCAAGGCTTTTTAGTAGCGGAAGGGAGATTCGAACTCTCGACACCACGGGTATGAACCGTGTGCTCTGGCCAACTGAGCTATTCCGCCATGATGATGGGGCCTACAGGGCTCGAACCTGTGACCCTCTGCTTGTAAGGCAGATGCTCTCCCAGCTGAGCTAAGACCCCATATCGTATCGCTTACTTGCGACTGCTTGGATAGTATAATCCATATTGTCCCAATTGTCAATACTTTTTCTACAATTTTTTTAAAAGATATTATTTTGTTTGGTTTAACATGAGAAAAGGCCATTTTTTAAAGAAATCCAGCTGGATAATTTATGAATCTTTTATTATTTTTCACTTTGATCTATGGTATAATAACTCCAAAATGCAGCTGTGCTGTGCACATCTGCCGCTGCCTTTGGCAGCTAAAACAGTTTGTCGCTACCATATCAGGTGAAAATAAATGTCTGCTTCGCAGCCACTTGTTTTCCTGCTGATATGGTATAATATGAACACTTGACGAGGTATTTCACGAGTCTAGTGAGATAGGAACATTTAATGTACTCCAGATTTATGATAACAGGAGGTTTTCCATGCATTATTTCATTGTGAACCCCCAGTCCAAGGGCGGAAAGGGAGAAAAAATATGGGGGAAACTGGAAAAACTGCTGAATGACTGGCAGATTGATTATAAATGTTATAAGACAGAAAAACCTGGGGATGCTAAAATCTTTGCAAGAGAACTTACAGAGGGGATAAAAGAGCCCAGAATTATTGTGGCAGTGGGGGGAGACGGAACTGTAAATGAGATTCTGGATGGTCTGTGCTTCTGCGGTCCTATTACATTTGGCTATATTCCCACAGGATCCGGCAATGATTTGGCCAGAAGTCTCCGTCTTTCCAAAAATCCGAAGAAATGTTTAAAAAAGATTCTTCATCCCAAATACCACAGACAATTAGATTACGGAGTGGTTTCTTACGGGGAGGACATTATTGATCACAGACGGTTTTGCGTCAGCGCCGGGATTGGGATGGATGCAGCGGTCTGCCACAATGTACTGTATTCCAGAAGCAGAAAGATTCTCAACAGATTCCATGCAGGGCGTCTGGTCTATGTGCTGCTGGGAATCAGGCAGTTGATTTTAGCAAAGCCGTCAAAAGGGTATCTGGTGCTGGATGGAGTCAAAAAAGTAGAATTTAATCATATTTATTTTATATCCTCTCATATCCATCCATATGAGGGTGGCGGATTTAAGTTTGCACCAAAAGCGGATCCGTCAGACGGTGTTTTGACCATTAGTGTGGCAAGCTGCAAAGAGAAAAAGAATCTGGTTCCTCTTCTGATTTCAGCGTATTTGGGACAAAAGAAATCCAAAAGGTCTCTGCGCACCTATGAGTGCCGGGAAGCCAGAATCCATGTAGACCGGCCGATGGCAGTCCATGTGGACGGGGAAAGCTGTCTGTGCCAGGATGATTTGCAGATTCAGTGTATTGAGAAAAAATTAAGGGTAATTGTGTAGAGAAAGGAACAGGAAATGAGAATTGGACAGGGATATGATGTGCATAAATTAATAGAAGGCCGGGATTTGATTCTGGGCGGAGTGAAGATTCCATATGAAAAAGGACTTTTGGGACATTCTGATGCAGATGTTTTGGTTCATGCCATTATGGATGCACTTTTAGGGGCGGCTGCGCTGGGAGATATCGGTCAGCATTTTCCGGATACAGATTTAAAATACAAAGGGATTTCCAGCATTGAACTGTTAAAGCACGTAGGCGAACTCTTAGATGAACATCACTATATTATTGAAAATATTGACGCTACTATCATCTGCCAGAAACCCAAACTGGCACAGTACCGTCCTCAGATGGCAGCCAATATTGCAGACGCCCTTCACTTAAATGTGAGCCAGGTCAGTGTGAAAGCGACTACAGAAGAGGGGCTGGGATTTACCGGCAGCGGGGAGGGGATTTCTTCTCAGGCAATTACCTTATTGACGGAAGTGGCAAACTACTGTTATGATGATACCGTAATGCAGCAGAAAGCCGGCTGCGGCGGCTGTCCGGGCTGCCGTAATTGATGAAGATTTATCCCTGTATGAGAATAATAGAGTGGGAGGATAACAAGCAGTATGAAAATTTTTAATACATTAACCAGACAAAAAGAGGAATTTGTCCCGTTAGAGCCAGGAAAGGTAAAAATGTATGTCTGCGGTCCTACGGTTTACAATTTTATTCACATTGGAAATGCGCGTCCTATGATTGTGTTTGATACGGTTCGCCGTTACTTTGAATATAAAGGATATGAAGTGAATTTTGTGTCCAATTTTACGGATGTGGATGACAAGATTATCAAAAAGGCTATTGAGGAAGGGACAGATGCACAGACCATTTCCGAGCGCTATATTAAAGAGTGCAAAAAGGACATGGCTGCAATGAATGTAAAAGAGGCGACGGTTCATCCTCTGGCAACGCAGGAAATCTGTGGAATGCTGGATATGATCCAGACATTAATTGACAAGGGACATGCGTATGCGGCAGAGGATGGCACTGTCTATTTCCGTACCAAGTCATTTAAAGACTATGGCAAATTGTCCCATAAGAATCTGGAAGATTTGCAGTCAGGATTTCGGGAGATTAAAGTGACCGGTGAAGAGGGGAAAGAAGATCCGTCTGACTTTGTTTTGTGGAAACCGAAAAAAGAGGGAGAACCTTTCTGGGAATCTCCATGGTGCAAGGGGCGTCCGGGCTGGCATATTGAGTGCTCTGTTATGTCCAAAAAGTATTTAGGCGATCAGATTGATATTCATGCTGGCGGAGAGGATTTGATTTTCCCACACCATGAAAATGAGATTGCCCAGAGTGAAGCCGCTAACGGGAAACCCTTTGCGGCTTATTGGATGCACAATGCGTTTTTAAACATTGATAATAAAAAAATGTCCAAATCTCTGGGGAATTTCTTTACAGTGCGGGAAATCAGTGAAAAGTATGATCTTCAGGTGCTGAGGTTCTTTATGCTGAGTGCACATTACAGAAGTCCGTTAAATTTCAGCGCGGATCTGATGGAGGCGTCGAAAAACGGTCTGGATCGCATTTTGACCTGTATGGAAAAATTGCAGGAGTTGGAGACAAAAACAGAAGAAAGAGAACTGTCTTTGGCAGAGCAGGAAACACTTAAGGCTATGAAAACGCTGACAGTCAAGTATGAGGCAGCTATGGAAGACGATTTCAATACTGCCGATGCGATTGCAGCTCTGTTTGAGATGGTAAAACTGGCTAATACTCATGCAGGAGAGGACAGCAGCAGGAAGTTGGTTTCCTCTTTCAGAGCTGAAATAGACGGACTCTGCAGTGTTTTGGGCATTCTTACAGAAAAGAAAGAGGAGGTTCTGGACAGTCAGGTAGAAGAGATGATCGCTGCCCGTCAGCAGGCCAGAAAAGACAAAAATTTTGCCCTGGCAGATGAGATTCGCGGGAAACTGCTGGAAATGGGCATTATCTTAGAAGATACCAGAGAGGGTGTAAAATGGAAGAGGGCGTAAATTTTCTTACATTTTATAAAGAGATATTCAGACTAAAGCAGGCGGATGCGGGAACGTATTCGCCTCTGGTTCTTGCCTATATTGGAGATGCAGTGTATGAATTGATGATTCGGACCAAGATCGTCAATGACGGCAATATGCAGGTTAATAAGCTGCACAGGAAAAGTTCGAGTCTGGTAAAGGCAAAAACCCAGGCTGATTTGATAAAGGTGCTGAAACCGTATTTGACAGAAGAGGAAACAGCGGTTTTTAAGCGGGGCCGCAACGCCAAGTCTGCAACAGTAGCCAAAAATGCTGATATGACGGATTACCGCATGGCGACAGGATTTGAAGCGCTTATTGGCTGGCTGTTTCTTTCAGAGCGTTTTGAGAGAATGACAGAACTTACGGTCATTGGGTTAAAGGAGATTGGAGAATTACCATGAGATATGAGGAATTGACGATAGAAGGCCGCAATGCGGTGATGGAGGCATTTCGGTCCGGCAGAACGATTGACAAGCTGTTTGTGCTGGACGGATGTCAGGATGGCCCGGTGCGTTCCATTACCAGAGAAGCAAGAAAGCACGATACCATTATTACGTATGTGCAAAAAGAGCGGCTGGATCAGATGTCAGAGACTGGCAAACACCAGGGTGTGATTGCTTATGCAGCAGCTTATGAATACGCCCAGGTGGAGGATATGCTGAAACTGGCAGAGGAAAAAGGCGAGCCGCCGTTTCTGTTTGTATTGGATGGCATAGAAGATCCCCATAATCTGGGGGCCATTATCCGTACTGCAAACCTGGCAGGCGCCCATGGCGTGATTATTCCAAAACGTCGGGCAGTGGGACTGACTGCAACCGTTGCCAAAACTTCTGCTGGGGCTTTAAACTATACTCCGGTAGCCAAGGTGACCAATCTGGCAGCTGCTATGGAAGAACTGAAAAAACAGGGGCTTTGGTTTGTATGTGCGGACATGGGCGGAGAGAGTATGTATCGTCTCAATTTGAAAGGTCCCATTGGACTGGTGATTGGCAATGAAGGCGAGGGAGTGGGGAAACTGGTAAAAGAAACCTGTGATATGGTGGCATCCATTCCCATGAAAGGAGATATTGACTCTTTAAATGCTTCTGTAGCAGCAGGAGTGCTGGCCTATGAGATTGTCCGCCAAAGGCTGGATGCAAAATAATCAAAGAATCAGGATGTATAACAAATACTTGTTTTCACATACTAACAAACGTAAAATGGAATTTAGTGAATCGGCGCTCTTTTGAAGGGAGATTGGCTATGAAAGCAGATAAAAGAAAAGTTGTACTGGTAGGAACCGGAATGGTAGGCATGAGTTATGCATATTGTTTATTAAACCAGACGGTTTGCGATGAACTGGTTTTAATTGATGTGAATAAAAAGAAAGCAGAAGGCGAGGCTATGGATTTAAATCATGGCCTGGCCTTTGCTGCTTCTAATATGAAAATTTATGCGGGAGAATATGGAGACTGCCAGGATGCAGACATTGTTGTCATCTGTGCAGGGGTGGCCCAGAAACCTGGGGAGACAAGACTGGATTTATTAAAACGCAATGCAGAAGTATTTCGCTCCATTATTAATCCGGTGACAGAATCCGGGTTTAATGGAATCTTTCTGGTAGCGACCAATCCGGTAGATATTATGACCCGGATTACCTGTGAATTGTCCGGTTTTAACCCCAGAAGGGTTTTAGGGACCGGAACGGCGTTAGATACAGCCAGATTAAGATATTTGTTGGGAGAATATCTGCAGGCAGATCCCAGAAACATTCACGCATATGTGATAGGTGAGCATGGAGACAGTGAGTTTGTACCATGGAGCCAGGCGATGCTGGCAACAAAACCAATTTTGACCCTTTGCAAAGAAGAAAAGCAGGAAAGAAAAGAGTCTTACTGCCAGCATTTGGAAGAGATTGAAAAGGAAGTGCGGGAAGCTGCTTACCGGATCATTGAGGCAAAGAAAGCGACGTATTACGGAATCGGCATGGCAATGACCCGGATTACCAAGGCAATTTTAGGCGATGAGCACAGTGTTCTGACGGTATCGGCAATGCTTCGGGGAGAATATGGACAGAAAGATGTATTTATCGGCGTTCCATGCATTATTAATCAAAACGGCATTCAAAAAGTCCTGACCTTGTCTTTGACCGACGAGGAAAGGGAAAAGCTGGCACAGTCCTGCAATACACTAAGAGAAAGCTATGAAGGGATTTTCTAGTGTACTAGTACAACATTAAATAAATAACTAGCCAAATATCATGTATGGTGTTATACT
>CAUWCT010000056.1:0-24164 GCA_963557065.1 uncultured Lachnospiraceae bacterium
CTATATTTTAGCCGGTGTAGAACCCGTGAAGTCAGTCGCAAGGCTGAACTGTTACTCAAACGCAGTTAGCTGGGACATATTACACTTTCCCGCAAGCAGGCATTCTGTGAGAGTGTTTTGATTGATAGGAAATGCCTGTTAATTAAAAAAGGAAGCCTTACCAGACTTCCTTTAATCGTGCAGAAGAAGAGACTTGAACTCTCATGGTATTGCTACCACACGGACCTGAACCGTGCGCGTCTGCCAATTCCGCCACTTCTGCGAACCATCGCTGTAATCAAGCGACTCAGATAGTATAGCGTAAACTTTATGGTTTGTCAACAAGTTTTTGAATAAATTTTGGTGCAATTTTTTAGTAACAGTTCAGCCATGCGAAGATTCAGGCAGAAAAACGCGTCGAAAGCTTGTTTTCATAAGAGTTTTTCTGTCTGAATCTTCATAGGGCGGACGCCAGACGCTTCTTGTCCGCTGCAGGCGGGCAAGAAGATGCATGGCTGAACTGTTACATTTTTTGTTGCAAAAAAATAAAAAAACTATTGCCAAAATGAAAAATACGTGATATAATCCATATCGTTGCGCGGGAATGCTGGAATTGGCAGACAGGCAAGACTAAGGATCTTGTGGGTGTATGCTCGTGTGGGTTCAAGTCCCATTTCCCGCATGCCAAATATAAAAAGTGTTGTATGTCCTAAATTTTTAGGAGATACAACACTTTTTTGCATGGGAAATTATATAAAATTTGTGAAAAATTCCCTAGTAAAGAAAATAACAATCGTGTATAATAGCCAATACAGGCTGTTTTACAGTTGTAAATTTTTTAAAACCGATCCAGGAGGAGATTATGCTTACATTAGAGAATTTATCCTTTGACGTAAAAGACGAAAAAGGAGAAAAGGATATTATTAAGAACTTAAGTTTGACAATAGATGATAATAAATTTGTGGTAATTACTGGTCCCAATGGCGGCGGCAAATCTACGCTGGCCAAACTGATTGCCGGAATTTATAAGCCTGTATCCGGAAAAATTTATTTTAATGGAAAGGATATTACAGAGTCCTCGATTACAGACAGGGCCAATATGGGCATCAGCTTTGCATTTCAGCAGCCGGTACGGTTTAAAGGCGTTCAGGTTCTGGATTTAATCCGCCTTGCGGCAAAAGAAAAATTATCTGCAGCAGATGCATGCAAGTACCTGTCGGAGGTGGGATTGTGCGCAAAAGATTACATTAACCGGGAAGTAAATGCAAGTCTTTCTGGCGGCGAACTAAAGAGGATCGAGATTGCAACCGTTATTGCCAGAAAAACCCAGCTTTCTGTATTTGATGAGCCGGAAGCCGGAATCGATCTGTGGAGTTTCCAGAACCTGATTCAGGTATTTGAGAGAATGCGGGAGACGACCAATGGTTCCATTCTGATTATCTCTCATCAGGAGAGAATTTTAAACATTGCAGACGAAATCGTAGTGATTGCAGACGGACAGATTTCCAAGCAGGGAAGCAGGGAGGAAATTCTTCCCCAGATTTTAGGTACTGCTTCCGCAGTGGATTCCTGCAGTGTATTAAACCGATAAGGTTAGGAGGATAAAGGGATATGGGACAGATTGATCAGAAAATAGATGAGATTCAAATGAGACTTTTAAGTGAGGTGGCAGATCTCCATGAAGTTCCGGCAGGAGCATTTAACCTGCGGGCCAACGGCCAGACAGCGCAGAGAACTACTACCGCCAATATTGATATTGTTTCCAAAGAGGATGGCACAGGCATTGATATTCGGATTAAACCCTATACGGTTCATGAAAGCGTACACATTCCGGTTGTATTAAGCCAGAGCGGACTGACAGAGATGGTCTATAATGATTTCTATGTGGGAGAGGGTGCAGATGTAGTCATTGTAGCCGGCTGCGGAATCCACAACAGCGGGGATCAGAAATCCGAGCATGACGGGATTCACCGTTTTTTTATCGGCAAACATGCAAAGGTGAAATATGTAGAAAAGCATTATGGAAGCGGTGACGGAAAAGGAGAGCGTGTTTTAAATCCTACCACAGAAATTACCATGGAAGAGGGCAGCTATCTGGAGATGGAGATGGTTCAGATAAAGGGCGTGGACTCTACAGTGAGAAAAACAGCAGCAGATCTGGATAAAGATGCAAAGCTGGTTATCCGGGAACGGCTTTTGACTCATGGAACCCAGAAGGCAGAGAGCAGCTTTGTGGTAAACCTAAACGGCGAGGGTTCCAGTGCAAATCTGGTGTCCAGATCTGTTGCAAAAGACGAGTCCCATCAGATTTTTATTTCCAGGCTCAACGGCAATACCCAGTGTGCCGGTCATACGGAATGCGATGCTATTATTATGGATCATGCAAAGATAGAAGCAGTTCCGGAACTGACTGCCAACAATATTGACGCAGCCCTGATCCACGAGGCTGCAATCGGAAAAATAGCAGGAGAACAGATTATTAAGCTGATGACTCTGGGGCTTACAGAAGAAGAGGCAGAAGCCCAGATTGTTAATGGTTTCCTGAAATAACATAAAGGGGGAATTTCCTGCATAGATTAACAAAAACGGCAGGTTGCTTTATGCAGGATCAAAAACTGGAAAATCTGTTAAATTTGGCTTTAGGCGCCTCTCCGGAGGATTTTCAGAAGTCTCAGGCACTGCAGACGGGATACGATGAAGAGACGGGAACCTGGGAATTGATAGTCCGCTATACAGGAGATTTAAGTATTGTAGAACAGTATGGGGCGAAATGGGAAACGCTGTTAAATGGATATGGGATTGTGACAGCGCCGGAACGTTCCATTGATGCAATCAGCGATCTTACTCAAATTGAATATGTGGAAAAGCCGAAACGCCTGTTTTTTTCTTTGGATGAGGGAAAACAGGCGTCTTGTCTGTCCGGAGTCCAGACGGGAGGAAGATTGGGAGGAGATGCTGAAAACCGGTATAATCTGACAGGAAAGGGAGTGCTTGTGGCGGTTGTTGATTCTGGAATTGATTACCTTCATCCGGATTTCATTGATTCGGACGGTTTTACCCGCATTGCGGAACTATGGGATCAGGACTTAAATCAAATTTTCACTTCAAAAGAAATTAACGAAGCAATCAGGGCATTTCAAAAAGAGGGAAGGGAAGCAGCCAGAAGGATTGTCCCCTCCCAGGATATCAGCGGTCATGGGACAGCAGTGGCAGGTATTTGTGCCGGAAACGGCAGGGCGGGAAATGGCAGATACAGGGGAATTGCCTATGAAAGCAGTCTCCTGATTGTGAAACTGGGAACGCCCAAAAGCCAGGGATTTCCGAAAACTACAGAACTTATGCGGGCCTTAAATTATGCAGTGCTAAAAGGGGTGGAATGGAAGATGCCCGTTGTGGTGAATGTAAGTATCGGAAATACCTATGGTTCCCATGACGGAACCAGCCTGTTGGAGACATTTTTCAGTGATATTTCCGGATATGGAAAGACTACAGTTGTAGTGGGAACGGGAAATGAAGGAGCGGGAGGCGGTCATACCTCCGGTCAGGCAGTATTGGATCAGGAAGAAGAAATAGAATTTTCCATTGGCCCTTATGAAACAGGACTGGGACTGCAGCTTTGGAAAAGTTATGCAGATATTTTTACAATGTCCTTAATCACGCCGAGAGGAGAGTCCAGTGGACCGATTGACAGCCGTTTAGGCCCTCAGACCCTTTACTATCGGGGAACCAGAGTATTGCTGTATTATGGAAAACCAAGTCCCTACAGTCAGGCTCAGGAGATTTACTTTGATTTTCTTCCGGAAAAGGAGTATCTGGACAGTGGGATCTGGAAAATCCGGTTGTTGCCAGGGAAAGTTTCAGAAGGAAGATTTGATTTGTGGATGCCGTCCGGCAATATTTTAAACCCATCTACCCGCTTTCTCTATGGAAATCCGGATACAACTCTTACCATTCCTTCTACGGCCATGCGGGTGATTTCCGTAGGTGCATATAATGCCGGAAATCAGGCGTATGCAGATTTTTCCGGAAGAGGGTTTAACCGGAACGGTCTTACGAAACCGGATTTGGCAGCTCCCGGGACAGAAATTACAGCGCCCAGCCGTTTTGGCGGTTATGGGACGTTTACCGGCACTTCATTTGCTGCACCTTTTGTCACAGGAAGCGCGGCTCTTCTGGCCCAGTGGGGGATTATAGAGAGAAATGATCCGTTTTTGTATGGAGAAAAAATCAAAGCCTATTTGCAGCGGGGGGCAAAACACCTGCCCGGATATGACAAATGGCCCAATCCTCAGCTGGGATATGGAGTGCTGTGTGTAAGAGACAGTTTTCCTTTTTGAAAATTCTTTTCAAAGAGAGATGAAATTTTATTTTGAGAAATAATCTTCAAAAGACGAAAAAATAACCCTATTTTATGGAAATATCGTCTACACTATATTCATACAAAGGAGAGATGTGTATGAAGGTAACCGAAGCGACTATTTTAAGGATACGGGAACTAAGCAAAACACAGCGGCTTTCTATGTATGAATTATCCTACCGTACAGGAATGCCGCCATCTACCGTAAAAAGTATTCTGAATGGGAAAAGCAAAAATCCGGGAATTGTAAACATTAAAAAGATTGCGGAGGGGTTAGGGCTGACTATTCGGGAATTTTACGATAGTGATTTGTTTGACAATCTGGAACAGGACGAGTAACAGCAGTTGGCGCATCATGAGACTAGCAGGTGAAGAAGTAAAAAATGGAAATGCAGAAGAAATAGGGTTGCCTCCAAGTAGCAAAGGAACGGGGGCACCCTTATTTTTTGATAGCAATTCAGCCATGCGAAGATTCAGACAGGAAAACGCATTGAAAACTTGTTTTCATAAGAGTTTTTCTGTCTGAATCTTCATAGGGCGGATGCCGGATGCTTCTTGCCTGCCGCAGGCGGGCAAGAAGATGCATGGCTGAACTGTTACGTTGACATGAAAACGCGTTGAAAACTTGTTTTCATAAGAGTTTTTCTGTCTGAATCTTCATAGGGCGGATGCCGGATGCTTCTTGCCTGCCGCAGGCGGGCAAGAAGATGCATGGCTGAACTGGTTACCCAGACAGGAAAAAGCGTTGTCAAAAAGGTATTAAAATGCCTTCTTGTGTGATATAATAGTAAAGTATATCTAAAAATGTCAATCGCATTCATGTACAGGAGAGGAAGTGACCAGATGACAATACGGGAGTCTATGGAACAGTGGGAAGCACAATACTTAAGTCCTTATGCCTCGCTTAGTAAAGAGACCAGGGGGAGGGACAGAAAGGAGCCTCTTTGCGATATCAGGCCGGAATACCAAAGAGACAGGGACCGGATTCTTCACTGTAAGTCTTTCCGAAGGCTGAAGCACAAGACCCAGGTGTTTCTGGCGCCGGAAGGGGATCACTATCGGACACGTCTGACTCACACGCTGGAGGTCTCTCAGATTGCCAGAACCATTGCAAAGTCGCTACGGCTCAATGAGTCTTTGACGGAAGCCATTGCTCTTGGTCACGATCTGGGCCATACTCCCTTTGGTCATTCCGGGGAAGCGGTGCTAAACCGCCTTTGCGAAGGGGGATTTGCCCACTATCAGCAGAGTGTGCGGATTGTGGAGGTGCTGGAAAAGAATGGAAGGGGTCTGAATCTTACCTGGGAGGTGCGGGACGGCATTTTAAATCACAGGACCAGCGGATGCCCGTCCACTTTAGAGGGAGCAGTGGTGCGACTTTCTGATAAAATCGCTTACATTAACCATGACATTGATGATGCAATACGGGCCAAAATGTTTGTCGAAGGGGATCTTCCGGCCAGGTTTACGGATGTACTGGGACACAGCGTGAGAGAACGGCTGGATGTGATGATCCATGATATTATTTTAAGCAGCCAGGATAAACCTGGCATTCAGATGTCCCCTGGAATGGAAGAGGCCATGAGGGGACTCAGACGGTGGATGTTTGAAAATGTATATGAAAATGACATTCCCAAAGCAGAAGAGGGAAAGGCACAGAGGATGATTGAGCACTTGTTCTGTTATTATATGAAGCATGCAGATCAGCTTCCGGAGGAGTATCAGATTATGATGGACGGGGGAGAAAAAAAGGAAAGGGCGGTCTGCGATTACATAGCAGGCATGAGTGACAGTTATGCCATTGATAAATTTGAAGAACTCTTCGTGCCAAAGGCATGGAAATAGGAGATGGGAGGAGCCATGTATTATCCAGAGGAAATTATTGAAGAAGTACGGATGAAGAATGACATCGTGGATGTGATTTCCGGATATGTAAAACTCCAGAAAAAGGGAAGCAGTTATTTTGGCCTGTGTCCGTTTCACAATGAGAAATCTCCGTCTTTTTCTGTTTCGCCTGCAAAACAGATGTATTATTGTTTTGGATGCGGGGCAGGAGGAAATGTGCTGACATTTTTAATGGAATATGAGGGATATTCTTTTCCGGAAGCCATGAGCGCACTGGCGGATCGGGCAGGAGTAACTCTTCCAAAGATTGAATACAGCAGAGAAGCCAGGGCGCAGGCGGACTTAAAGGCGGCGATTCTGGAGGTTAATAAACTTGCAGCCAACTATTTTTACTATCAGCTAAAGCATGAACAGGGGGCAGCCGGATACCGGTATCTGACCGAGAGACAGCTTTCCGATGAAACCATTGTTCATTTTGGTCTGGGATATGCCAATAAGACCAGCGATGATCTGTATCGATATTTAAAAAGCAAGGGATATGACGATAACCTCTTGGCCCAGACCGGATTGGTTGCCATTGAAGAGAGAGGAGCCCATGACAAATTTTGGAATCGGGTCATGTTTCCCATTCTGGATGTAAACAATCGGGTCATTGGTTTTGGAGGCCGGGTTATGGGAGCCGGGGAACCCAAATATTTAAATTCACCGGAGACCAAAGTCTTTGATAAAAGCCGGAATTTATATGGACTGAATTTTGCCAGGGCATCCAGGGAAAGATATCTACTAATCTGTGAAGGCTATATGGATGTGATTGCTCTCCATCAGGCCGGATTTACCAATGCAGTAGCGTCCCTGGGCACTGCCTTTACCTCCCAGCATGCTGTGCTGTTAAAACGCTATACAGAACAGGCAGTTTTAACCTATGACAGTGACGGTGCAGGAGTGAGGGCAGCTCTTCGGGCGATTCCCATATTGAAGGATGCGGGAATATCGGTAAAAGTGCTGAATATGCAGCCCTATAAAGATCCGGATGAATTTATTAAACACCTGGGCCCGGATGCGTTTAGAGAGCGGATTGCCCAGGCCAAAAACAGTTTTTTGTTTGAGATAGATGTATTAAAACAAAACTATGACATGAATGATCCGGAGCAGAAAACCAGATTTTATCAGGAGACTGCCAAAAAGCTTTTAGAGTTTCCGGAAGCACTGGAGAGAGACAACTACATTCAGGCCATATCCAGGGAACATTTCATTCCTTATGAGGATTTGCGCCGCCTGGTCAATCAGATGGGAAATCGGATTGCACCGGGAGCGAACACAGTCTCAAAGGAGGGAAGAACCCGGCCCAAAAGGGAAAAAGAAGAAGGGGCCAGACAATCCCAGCGGCTTCTTTTAACCTGGCTGATTGAAAATCCGTCCTTGTTTGAAAAGATAGACGGAATTATCAGTCCCCAGGATTTTACAGAAGATTTATATCGCCAGACGGCAAAGATGGTATTTGAAGGACATCAGGCAGGCAATTTAAATCCGGCGTCCATTTTAAACCATTTTATTAATGATGAAGATACGTACAGACAGGTAGCGGCGCTGTTTAATGCCAATTTAAAGGAGTCGTTAAACAACGAGGAACAAAAGAAAGCATTTTCTGAAACCATTAAAAAAATCAAGAAAAACAGTTTGGATGCTGCCAGCCGCAATGCCAAAGACATTGGAGAACTTCAGCGGATTATCAAAGAGCAGGCGGCAATTCAGAATCTGCATATTTCATTGGACTAACTGGAATACGAACTGCAAAAGGATGGGGAATATGGACGAACAAACAGCAAGTTTTGAAGAGAGGCTTACCGGCCTTTTAGATCTGGCAAAAAAGAAAAAGAATGTGCTGGAAAACAGGGAGATACTGGATTACTTCCGGGGCGAGATTTTAGGGCCGGATAAGCTGGATAAGATCTATGAATTTCTGGAACGCAGCAAAGTGGACGTGCTGCAGACAGAAGAAGAACTGGACGAAGAATTATTCTTAGAAGAAGGCATAGAGGAAGATGAAGAGATTGACATGGAACACATTGATCTTTCTGTGCCGGAGGGAGTCAGTCTGGAAGATCCGGTCCGCATGTATTTAAAGGAAATCGGGAAAATTCCGCTTCTTACAACAGAGGCGGAGATTGCCCTTGCAAAGCGGATGGAACTGGGAGACAAGGAGGCGGGCAAACGGCTGGCAGAGGCCAATCTGCGTCTGGTCGTCAGTATTGCAAAACGGTATGTGGGCAGGGGAATGCAGTTTCTGGATCTAATTCAGGAGGGAAATCTGGGACTGATCAAAGCAGTGGAAAAGTTTGATTATACCAAAGGATATAAATTCAGCACCTATGCTACCTGGTGGATTCGCCAGGCTATTACCAGAGCCATTGCCGATCAGGCCAGAACCATAAGGATTCCGGTCCATATGGTAGAGAGTATTAACCGTCTGATCCGGATATCCAGACAGCTTTTACAGGAACTGGGAAGGGAACCTTCGCCGGAAGAAATTGCCGGGCGCATGGAAATTCCAGTGGAACGGGTTCGGGAGATTATGAAAATTTCTCAGGAACCGGTTTCTCTGGAGACTCCTGTGGGAGAGGAGGAAGACAGCCATCTTGGAGATTTTATTCAGGATGACAATGTGGCAGTACCCCAGGACGCGGCGGCATTTGCTCTTCTCCATGAACAGCTGATGGAAGTGCTGGACACGCTGACGGATCGGGAGCAGAAAGTGCTGAAGCTGCGGTTTGGTCTGGCTGACGGGAGACCAAGGACTCTGGAGGAAGTGGGAAAAGAGTTTCATGTGACCAGAGAGCGGATTCGCCAGATTGAAGCAAAAGCTCTTAGAAAACTCCGCCATCCAAGCCGCAGTAAAAAGCTGAAGGATTATCTGGACTGAAAAGCCGGTTTGCATAGAGATACAGTTAGGAGCATAAGATACATGAGATTGTCAAAACGATTAGAACTGGTGGCTTCGTTTGTCCCTGAAATGAGCCGGCTGGCTGATGTGGGAACGGATCATGGGTACATTCCCATTGCGCTGGCAAAAAGAGGAGTGATTCTTCATGCTGTTGCCATGGATTTGCGTCCGGGGCCGCTTAAACGGGCCAGGGACCATATTGTCCGGGAGGGACTGGAAGAACAGATTGAAACCAGACTTTCAGACGGTCTGAAGAATCTGAAACCAGGCGAGGCTGACACAGCGGTGATTGCCGGAATGGGAGGAGAATTGATTATCCGCATTTTGGAGGAGGGACGCCATGTGTGGAAGGATATAGAGCGATTTATCCTTTCTCCTCAGTCAGATTTGGATAAAGTGAGAAGGTATTTGATAAAGTCCGGATTTGCCATTGAGAAAGAAGCCATGGTGGAAGAGGAAGGAAAGTATTATACTGTGATGGAGGCGGTCTGGAAAAAGGATTCCGATTCGTCTTTTTTGGGGGAAGAATGGGAAGAAAGCTGGTATGCGTATGGAAAGCTTTTGATTGAAGGAAAGGACCCGGTTCTGGCATGCTATCTGGAAAAGGAAGAAAAGCGGGTAACAGAAGTTTTATCCGGCTTGGAAAACAGACAAATGGTTTCGGAAAGCGCAGAGCGGGCACTCTGCCAGTTGAAGAAAGAGCAGACAATTATAAGGAAAGCCCAGGAGAAAATGGGGCTTAGATAGGAGGCAGATATGGCAAGAGTGTGGATTGACGGAGAATGGGAAGAATATGCAGACAATGCCTTGTGGAGGGATGTTGCAGATGCTCATCAGGAGCGGTATCCTTATGACATTCTTCTGGTTCGGGTAAATGGAAAGCTTCAGGAACTTCACAAACAGGTAATGGATAAGAGTAAAGTCACATTTGTGACAGCCAAAGAGGAACCTGGAATCCAGACCTATTTCAGAAGCTGTGTGCTGCTGATGCTTCGCTCTTTTTATGATGTTGTGGGCAATGAAAAAATTGAGCGGCTGGAAATGGAATTTTCCATTGGAAATGGTTATTTCGTAAAACCCATTGGAGATTTTAAGCTGGATGAGGATTTACTTTTAAAAGTAAAAGACAGGATGAGAAACCTGGCAGAGCAGAAGATTCCCATTGTAAAGCGAAGCGTCAATACAGATGAAGCCATTGAGCTGTTTCATCGCCATAAAATGTATGACAAGGAAAAGCTATTTTGCTACAGACGGGTTTCCAGGGTAAATCTATACAGCATTGGCGGATTTGAAGATTACTATTATGGGTACATGGTGCAGCATACAGGGTATTTAAAATACTTTGATCTTGTATTGTATGAGCATGGGTTTGTACTGATGATCCCCCAAAAAGCAGATCCTCATAGACTTCCGCCGTTTGTGCCGCAAAAGAAACTCTTTTCTGTTTTAAGAGAATCCTTTGACTGGGGGGAGCGGCTGGACTTAAACAATGTAGGGGCCTTAAATGAACAGATTGCTGCGGGAAGACTGAATCAGCTGGTTCTCATTCAGGAAGCGCTTCAGGAGAAGAAGATTGCAGAGATTGCCGGCCGGATTGCCGCCCAGCCGGAAAAAAAGCTGGTGATGATTGCAGGGCCGTCTTCCTCTGGAAAGACTACGTTTTCCCACCGCCTCAGCATCCAGTTGGAGGCTTTGGGCTTAAGACCTCATCCAATAGAAGTAGACGATTATTTTGTCAATCGGGAGGACAGTCCCAGAGATGAAAATGGAGACTATGATTATGAGGCTCTGGAGTGTCTGGATGTGCGTCAGTTTAACGTGGACATGAACCGGCTTTTAAAAGGCGAAGTGGTAGATATGCCTTCCTATAACTTTAAGACCGGACATCGGGAATACAAAGGAGAAAAACTGCACCTGGGAAAGGGTGACATTTTGATAATGGAGGGAATCCACTGTCTTAATGACCGGCTTTCTTATACCCTGCCAGGGGAAAATAAATTTAAAATCTATATCAGCGCCCTGACACAGCTGAATGTAGACGAGCACAACCGGATTCCAAGTACAGACGGCCGTCTGATCCGCCGTCTGATTCGAGATGCCAGAGTGCGGGGGACATCTGCCCTGGAAACCATTCGCAGGTGGCCTTCTGTACGCAGAGGAGAAGATAAAAACATTTTTCCGTTCCAGGAAGAGGCAGACGCCATGTTTAATTCTGCCCTGATTTACGAACTGGCAGTGCTGAAACAGTATGCAGAACCGCTTCTGTTTGGCATTCCAAGAGACTGTGAAGAATATCTGGAAGCCAAGCGTCTGTTAAAGTTTTTAGATTACTTTTTGGGAGTGGGATCGGAAAATATTCCGAAAAACTCTATTTTGAGGGAATTTATCGGCGGGGGCTGTTTTTAGAAAGCTGCCCGGTTACATAAGACAGGAGAGAATACAAGATGAAAACCATACTTTGTTTTGGAGATTCCAATACATTTGGCACTAATCCGAAAGGGGGACGTCACGAACGTAAAGTGCGCTGGCCCGGCCGTCTGGCTGCGCTTCTGGGAGAAGAGTATTATGTAATCGAGGAAGGAATGGGAGGGAGAACCACTGTCTGGGAGGACCCACTGGAGCCGAACCGGTGTGGTATTGACTATCTTCCGGTAGCGCTCCAGAGCCACAAGCCGTTGGATCTGGTTGCAGTATGTTTAGGTACCAATGACTGCAAGGCTCATTTTAAGGCATCTCCGAGAATGATTGCAAAAGGGGTAGAGCGCCTTGCAAAGACCATACAGAATTTTGATTACGGAACAGGAGTGAGTGTGCCGAAAATCCTTTTGATTTCCCCTATTCACATAGGAGAGGATGTAATCCATTCCCCCTATGCCAGTTTTGATGCAGAATCGCCGGAAAAATCCAGAGCGCTGGCAAAATTTTATGAAGAAGTAGCCAGGCAGTACGATTGCTTATATTTAGACGCTTCTAAAGCAGCAGTTTGCAGCAGTCTGGATCAGCTTCATATGGATGAGGAGAACCATAAAAAGCTGGCAGAAGCGGTAAAAGAAGTGATAGAAGAGTATTTTTCCGACAGGGCAGGAGATACATGATCATGAAAAAAACTTCCTTTATCAGGGAATATATAATCATTACATTTGCGACCCTGATTGTGGCATCAGCAGTATTTTTCTTTTTGATCCCCAGCAATGTTTCTGTCGGAAGCGTATCCGGTCTTGCCATGGTGCTGGCAAATGTAATTCCTCTTAATATTTCTGTGATTACCTTTGTACTGAACGGCCTGCTGCTGGTGATTGGTTTTTTGTTAATCGGACCGGAATTTGGAATCAAAACAGTATATACTTCGTTGCTGCTGCCTTTGCTTTTGGGAATATTGGAAATCCTTTTTCCTGATTTTGCGTCTATAAACGGGGACCCTATGCTGGATACGGTCTGTTATATTTTTGTGGTAAGCGTAGGGCTTGCAATTTTATTTAAGCAGAATGCGTCTTCAGGCGGTCTGGATATTGTGGCAAAGATCTTAAACAAATATTTTCATATGGAACTGGGAAAAGCCATGGCTCTTCCGGGAATGTGCGTTGCCTTATCATCTGCTCTTTTCTATGATAAGAAAATTGTGGTTTTAAGCATTTTAGGGACATATTTAAACGGACTGGTTCTGGATCATTTTATTTTTGGCCTGAATATGAAAAAGAGAGTCTGTATTGTGTCGGAAAAGCAGGCACAGATACGGGATTTCATTATCAACACTCTTAGAAGCGGCGCTACGATTTACCCTTGTGTCGGTGCCTATGACAATCAGCCAAAGCAGGAAATCATTACCATTGTTGACAAAAAT
The DNA here is from genome assembly GCA_963557065.1 of uncultured Lachnospiraceae bacterium. Taxonomy (GTDB): domain Bacteria; phylum Bacillota; class Clostridia; order Lachnospirales; family Lachnospiraceae; genus UMGS1370. The sequence goes on from CAUWCT010000056.1 coordinate 12,964, forward strand.
GAGTATGCCCAGCTGATGACTTTTATCCGCAAAACCGATCCAAAAGCATTTGTAACCGTATATACGGTAAATGAAATTATTTACCGGCCGAAATATTAAACGGCTGAACAAAGAAAAGAGGGGTGGGGGGAAAAAAAGTAATTTTATTATTTTAAGTCAAACCAAATAAAAAATTTGGCGAAAATTAAATCTTTTACGGCCCTAAATTTTAACCGGCTCAAAAAACAAAAGTGGGGTGCCTCAAAACAATCTAATTTGATGATTTTGCGACACCCCTTAAAAATATTTGGGCATTGATTAATCGTCATAATCCATATCGTATTCTAAAATAGTCCCTGTGGATGCGTCAATGGTATATTCGTATTCTAATCCGCCCTGACGGAAATCTACTTCATATTCAGATCTGCCGTCATCATAATCCAACTGACATCTTAAAGCGCTGACCGCAGATTCTTTTAAACCTGCATGCTGAAGAGCGATGGATTTGGCCTGATTGTCTGTAATACGGCCGTTTGCTGCATCGGACAAAGCAGGCTGGGTGCTGGGAATGGCATAGGATTCAATATCATAATCATAGCCAAGAACTGCACCGCTTACTGCGTCAATTTCATAATCATATTCTTTATTATCTTTCCAGAATTCCACTTCATACTGCGCTCTGCCGTCATCATAGTCGAGGAGACTGTTTACAAACTGAACATCAGACTCCTTTAAACCTGCATGCTGGAGAGCAAAGGTCTTAGCCTGTGCATCTGTAATATAAGAGGCAGTTTTGTCAGCGGGAACGCTCTGTACAGATGTTTTTCCATGAGAAACAGGGATCTCATAGGATTCAATGTCGTAGTCATAGCTGAGAATAGTGCCTGTAACAGCATCTATCTCATAGTCATATTCTTTGCTGTCTTTCCAAAATTCAATTTCGTACTCAGCCTTGCCGTCATCATAATCAAGATGTCCTTTTACAAATCTTACCTCAGTTTCTTTTAAGCCTGCATGCTGAAGAGCAATGGATTCTGCCGTTTCTCTGGTAATGTAATTTTCTGTATGATTCGGCATGGCAAATGCGCTTAAAGATAAGATGGAAGACATGCCTACAACAAAAGTTCCAATCATTAAATTCTTTTTCATAAAAAACCTCCTAAAAAATGCTTATAATAATTTTTAAATGTAATATCTTGTTTATGGCAATATTATACGACATATAATATTGGCTGTCAAGCTATATTATAAAAATATTTTCCTGTCTGGACAAGGTGGAGGAAATATGGTATGATACCAGTGTTTTGAGTAAGACAGATGGTCGCTGCCATGAAACCGAAAGGTCATGGGAGAGGAAAGTCCGGGCTTCACAGGGCAGGATGCCAGATAACGTCTGGTGGAGGCGACTCTAAGGACAGTGCAACAGAAATAAACCGCCGCAGCAATGCGGTAAGGGTGGAAAGGCAGTGTAAGAGACTACCGCCCGGCTGGTAACAGGCGGGGCACATGTAAACCCCATCCGAAGCAAGACCGAACAGAAAGCATAAGGCGGCCCGTCTGCTTTCGGGTAGGTCGCTGGAGCATATTGGCGACAGTATGCCTAGATAGATGACCATCCAATGACATAACCCGGCTTACCGTTTTACTCAAAATTAAAAAGAAACGGCTTTCGCATCAGTTTGATGCGGAGCCGTTTCTTTAGATACTAATGTCTTCTCCTGCCACTGTGTTCCTCATCGCAATACAGGCATCGATAAGTTTCTTTGTTTTTATCGGACAGATAGAAAATATGGGGCAGTTCCTGCTCGATAGAAGTAATACATCTGGGGTTTTTGCAGTGAATCACATTGGTGATTCGCTCCGGAAGTTCTACCCGTTTCTTTTCCACGATTTTATCATTGCGGATAATATTCACTGTAATATTGTGATCAATATAACCTAATACATGTAAATCAATCAGATCCATACTGCCTTCAATTTTAATAATATCCTTGCGTCCCATCTTATTGCTGCGGGCATTTTTAATAATCGCAACCTGGCACTCCAGTTTATCCAGACCTAAATGATAATAAATGTCCAGGCTGCGCCCTGCCTCAATATGATCCAATACAATGCCGTCTTTTAATCCGCCGATATTTAACATGGCTTTTCCACCTCCAATAAAGTCATAATCAGTGCCATCCGTACATAGACGCCGTACTGTGCCTGCCTGAAGTAGGCAGCCCTTGGATCGTCATCTACCTCAACAGAGATTTCATTGACTCTTGGAAGAGGGTGAAGGATAAACATGTCAGGTTTTGCCAGTTTCATTTTCTGGCGGTCCAGAATATAGCAGTCTTTTAAACGGATATAATCTTCTTCGTTAAAGAAACGTTCTTTCTGGACTCTGGTCATATAGAGAATATCCAGTTCCGGCAGAGCGGCATCTAGGCTGTCTACTTCCTTGAATTCAATCTGGTTTGCCTCTAATACATCTTCCCGCAGATAATCAGGTATGCGCAGTTCCGGAGGAGAGATAAGGACAAACTTTACATCCGGATAGCGAACCATGGCATGAATGAGAGAATGAACAGTGCGGCCGAATTTTAAATCTCCGCAAAATCCAATGGTCAGATTGTCAAGACGCCCTTTTAGAGAGCGGATGGTAAGCAGGTCGGTAAGTGTCTGAGTGGGGTGCTGATGGCCGCCGTCGCCGGCATTGATTACCGGGATTTTTGCAACCTGGGAAGCCACCATGGGAGCGCCTTCTTTTGGATGACGCATAGCGCAGATGTCTGCATAACAGCCAATCATCCGGATGGTGTCGGCAACGCTCTCACCCTTGGCCGCAGAACTGGAATTGGCCGAAGAAAAACCGAGGACACTGCCCCCTAAATTAAGCATTGCAGCTTCAAAGCTTAAACGGGTGCGGGTGCTCGGCTCATAAAAACAGGTTGCTAATTTTTTGCCGTCACATACGTGGGCATATTTGGGAAGATTGCCGGCAATATCGTCGGCTAAGTCCAGTAAAGTATTGAGTTCTTCCACAGAGAAATCCAGCGGATTTAACAAGTGTCTCATGCAAATCTCCTTTATGATTGATAAGTTGAATTTGCCTTATTATACAGCATATCAGGAGAAAATTCTACAATTATTTATGAAAATATGATATAATCCTCTGTAATGCTGAAAATACGTGCAAAGGAGGAGTTGCAATGGCAAAAACACTGGAGCAAATCGTGCTGGAAGGACTGGCTGGAGATTGCTGCTCCTTGGAAGAACTGTTTGTTTTATGGCAGACTACCCAGATTCTGGAGGAACAGGCGTCCGGCAATACCTGTTATGAGGAAATTGACAAGCGCAGTTTTCATGTAGACGGCATGATTTGTCCGGAAAGGTATTCTGGGGTTTTATATATTTTAAAAGAGCCCAGTTTAAAACATTATATCCAAAAAGGACTTACATTTCCGGTTCTTACAGATGTGCGGAGGGAGTATAAGAATTACCGCAGGGGATATGATGACGAGCGGGGGTATCTCACAGGAATGCAGCGCCTTTTATTAGGGGAAGCAGGAGAAAAACTGCCCGCTGATAAAGTGATGGAAACTTTGGGGGTCATGTATATTAACAAGCGGGGAGGCAAAGAAGTTTCAGACAGCATATGGATGAATTACGGATATGAGTACATAGAATTTATTAAACAGGAAGTCCATTTGCTGGCGCCAAAGGTAATTGTGTGCGGAGGAGAGGAGATTTTTAAGATGATTGTAAAGGAGGTTTTCCGCAACAAAAAAACCATCCGTAATCGGGGCGAGCATATGATTTGGAAGGGAACGGTCCAGGACTACCAGTTTGCGGCTGACAGAAATTATCGCCATACAGGGGATCCGGATAAGACGGCAGTAGTGGTAGTAAATATGTGGAATCCTGCTTACAGGATGAATAAAGAACAGTATTTGTCACCAGAAGAATATCTGGCAGAATTTCACCGCCGGATTACAGGCGTAGACGCAGTGGGCATTAAGGAATCTGTAAGGAAGCTTAAGAAATAAATAGGGACAAATGACAGTTACGTCTGATATAATAACTCCAAACATCCGTTGTGCTGCGCACATCTGCCGCTGCCTGTGACAGCTAAAATATTTGTCACTATTATATGATATGGTGAGCGAGACAAGTACACTGGATGAGCAGAAGGTGAAAGAGGCTTAAGATATATGAACAATCAACAGGAAAACAAAGTTCGGATTCCAATTATTCAGGTCAGCAATTTATATAAAATTTATTGTGTGGGAGATACCAGAGTCCGCGCTTTAAACGGGGTGGATTTTGAAATTTATAAAGGAGAGTTCTGTGCCATTGTGGGGACTTCCGGATCTGGAAAGTCAACCCTGCTAAACATGCTTGCAGGTCTGGAAAAACCAACGAAAGGTGAGATTGTCATTGCCGGAAAACATATCGAAAAGCTGTCGGAGAAGGAACTGGTGGCGTTTCGCAGGGAGAGAGTGGGATTTATTTTTCAGTCATACAATTTGTTAAATACCATGAATGCAGTGGAAAACGTAGCCATGCCTCTGTCGTTTCGCGGTATGGCCAAAAAGGAGAGAATGGCCCGCGCGCAAAAATACCTGAAACTGGTTGGGGTAGGAGATCAGGCAAAGCATATGCCCAACCAGATGTCCGGCGGTCAGCAGCAGAGAGTTGGGATTGCCAGGGCACTGGCGGTCAGTCCGCAGATTATTTTTGCAGATGAGCCGACGGGAAATCTGGATTCCAGGACCACTATGGAAGTGATGGGCCTGATGCAGAAAATTGTCCAAAAACAGCAGCAGACGCTGGTTATGGTAACCCATGACAACAATCTTGCGTCTTATGCAGATCGTCAGATACGGATTATAGATGGAAAGATTGTAGAGATTATTGAAAATACACCGCTAAAAGGGGCGGTACAGGAGGATTAAGAGATGAAAACGAAAAGGGCACTTGCCGTTCTGGCAGCAGCCATGATGCTTGTTTTTGCCATGTCATGTCAGGCATTTGCTGCATTTATGGATGTAGGAAGCAACCAGTATCTGGTGGCGAAAAAGATTCCAGAGGGAAAGGTAGGAAAGAGTTTAAGCATTCCCATTACTATCAATGCCGGGGAAGAGGACATGCAGGGTGTGTGGGTTGGTTTGAGTGCGGACATTTTTGAGTTTAATCAGATTATGTCGGATGAGTCCAACGGCGATTACACAGTGAGCAATTATCCTTTTGAAATTACTCAGGATACCTTTAAACCCAAACGTCTGGGCAGCATCAGTCCCGGCAAAAGCAAAAGCACCAGCATTTCCGTTAAGCTGAGAAAGGATTTGAAACCGGGATATTATTCCATTCCCATTGCCATCTATGTAGACTGTGAGGAAGAACCTGATACAGACAGGTATTGGGTAAAAGAGTATTTAAATATTTATGTCAGTGAGTCTGCTGGTACCAGCGAGTCGGAAGAAGAGAGCAACACAGTGACCTTTGTTCTGGGCGAGGGCCAGTCTACTCCATATGGAACCTATCCCAATGTTATGAATTTTGCTGTCAATATGCGCAACAGCAGCAAATTTAAAGCTTATGATGTTACGGTCAGCATGGTGCTGGATGCAGACAGCACCAAGTTCCCGTTTAATATCAATGACGGAAACTATGACAGGCATTATGACCTGATAGAAGAAGGGCAGACCGTAGAGGTGCCTTACAGCATGGCTATCCGGGAAGACAGTTATTCGGGATTTTACCCTATTCAGTTTAAGATTTCCTATCGGGATTCCCAGGAAGGAGATCTGCAGACCCAGGAAGCTACCATGTATGTTCAGATCGTCAGCAAAAGCAAAGAAGATCCTCAGGGAGATTTTAATGCCAATGACAGGACCAGAGCTAGAATTATTGTAGACAGCTATGAGACGGTTCCGGAAGAAATCTATGCAGGCCAGGAGTTTGAACTGATTTTGCACATGAAAAATGCTTCTTCCAATGTGCCGGCCAGCAATATTTTGTTTACTCTGGAGTCGGAAAAAGTTTCAGAGAGCGCAGTATTTACCACAGAAGATGGTGCGAATTCCGTTGTAGTAAATTCCCTGGGAGCAGGAGAGACTGCAGAGGTTCGCATGAAGTTCAGCAGCAAAGGAGGAGCCGATCCCAGGTCCTATTCCATTACCATTAAGGAAAAATACGACAGTCCGGAATTTAAAAATGCAGAAGAGACGGTAACGGTTGATATTCCAGTAAAGCAGGAAGCGCGTCTGAGCACCAGCACCATTGACATTATGCCGGAAAGCATCAGTGTAGGGGCTGAAACCAACGTGATGTTTGGGATCAACAATACAGGAAAAGTCCAGCTTTATAATGTAACTGTTCGTTTTGAGGGAGATTCCATTAAGACTGAGGAAACTTATGTAGGAAATATTAAGCCGGGAGAGACAGGAAACGTAGACACGATGCTGACCGGTGTGGCCGCCACTATGGATGAGGGGATTATTCCGATTGTGATTTCCTACGAGGATGAAAACGGCAATGTGAGCACAGAGATGAAGGAGATGACTCTGTTCGTTTCAGAATCTATGCCGGAGGACATGGACTGGGATGTGGAAGCTGGAAATATGGATGACATAGAAGCAGAGGGGCAGAATTCCTTAAAAAATAAATTTATGGGGCTTCCGATAGCAGCGCGTTTGGCCATGACAGGCGGTGCAGCGACAGCTGTTATTGGAGCCATTGTCGGGATTCGAGTGTTGCTTCGCCGAAGAAAAAATAAAAAGCAGCAGTTGGAGGAAGAAGAGGGGATAGACGATGAGATTTCGTGACCTTCTGGTTATGAGCCTGAATAACCTGAGACGCCGGAAACTAAGGACGGTTTTGACAATTCTTGGAGTTGTGATTGGAACTGCATCCATTGTGGTAATGGTGTCTTTAGGAATCGGGTTAAAAGAATTAAATATGGAGCAGCTGTCTTCCTGGGTCAGTCTGACAGAGGTTACAGTACAGCAGAATTATTCTATGGATACAGGCGCTGCCAGTGAAGAAAGCTATATTACAGATGAAGCTATTAAAAAATTTTCAAAACTGGATCATGTGGTTTCTGTATCCCCAACCCTGCGGATATCGGTAGTAATGAAGCAGGGACCTTATATCTGCGAATATGTAAATTTACAGGGGGTCAGCCAGGAAGTTTTAGAACAGATTCCCCTGGCAGAAGGCGGTCATGTGCCGGATCCAAATTCCGGGCAGCTGGAATTGGTTTTTGGCAATAAGGCAGCTATGGATTTTACCAATAGCAAGACAAAGAAAGGCTATTGGGATACAGGCGAAATGCCAAAACTGGATATGAATCAGCCATTTTTTGTGATTTTCGATCAAAATGCTTATTACCAGTCTCAGCATCCCAGCGAGGATAATGCTGTAAAACCGCCTAAAAAATACATAATCCAGGCAGCAGGTATGGAGGCAGGGGGAGAAGAGGATTACAGCCAATACAGTTATGGGGTGTACACCAATGTGGAGCAGCTAAAAACACAGTTAAAAAAAGTATTTAAAAAAGACCCCATTCCCGATCAGCCTACTAATAAAAAGGGAAAACCTTACAATTATTTTATATATAACAGTGCCAGCGTTCAGGTGGACAGCATTGACAATGTAAAAGCAGTCCAGCAGGCTATCAATGAGATGGGGTATCAGGCCAACAGCATGATAGAAGGCATTGAAAATCAGCAAAAACAGGCCAATATGATTCAGGCTGTTTTAGGCGGAATCGGTGCAGTTTCCCTGTTTGTGGCAGCAATCGGCATCGCCAATACCATGATGATGTCTATCTATGAGAGGACCAAGGAAATAGGTGTTATGAAAGTGTTGGGCTGCGATATGGGCAATATCCGCAATATGTTTTTGATAGAATCCGGCTTTATCGGGTTGGCAGGAGGTATGCTGGGGATTGGTTTAAGTTATGGAATTTCTTACATTATCAACAATATTCAGGGAATCAGTCAGACTATGGCGGGAGTGGAAGGAGATATTTCCAGGATTCCTCCATGGCTGATAGGACTGGCAATCGGTTTTGCCATTATTGTGGGCATGGGAGCAGGATTTATGCCTGCCATGCGTGCTATGCGGTTAAGCCCACTTGCAGCGATCCGCAACGAATAATAGCATCTGTGTACATGGCTGAATGAAGCTCATCACCGCAGCAGAATGCAAAAAAATACTTGCAATCTTTTCCGGAATCCGTTATGATTAATTCAAGACGTGCAACTGGCGGATAAGTGGGAAAACCACAGGGAGCACGTTTTATATTGAGCCGACCGCCTGGGCATCTCTTTTTGGGGTGTCCAGGTTTTTTGCTGCCAGAAACAAGGAAGGAAAACAGGAGGAAAAAATGATGAAAATGGTATCATTAGCAGAAGAATTAAAAGAAAATTCTTATCCGGGAAGAGGAATTATTATTGGGAAAAGCCAGGATGGGAAAAAAGCGGCAGCTGCTTATTTTATTATGGGCAGAAGTGAAAACAGCCGCAATCGGATATTTGTAAAAGATGGGGAAGGTATCCGTACCCAGGCATTTGATCCTTCTAAATTAACCGACCCCAGCCTGATTATTTATGCTCCGGTCCGGGTTTTGGGCAATAAAACCATTGTCACAAATGGAGACCAGACAGATACCATTTATAATGGGATGGATCACCAAATGACATTTGAACAGTCTTTGCGTGTCAGAGAGTTTGAGCCGGATGCTCCCAACTACACTCCCAGAATTTCCGGAATTCTTCACGTAGAGAACGGAACCTATAATTATGCCATGTCTATTTTAAAGAGCAATAACGGGAATCCGGATTCCTGCAGCCGTTTTACCTTTGCGTATGAAAATCCTGCAGCCGGAGAGGGCCACTTTATCCATACTTATATACATGATGGCAATCCGCTGCCAAGCTTTGAAGGAGAGCCGAAGCTGGTAGAGATTCCGGATGATATAGAAAACTTTACCAATCTTTTATGGGAAAGTTTGAATGAAGAAAATAAAGTTTCTCTGTTTGTGCGTTATATCAACATCGCAGATGGAACTTATGAGACTAAAATTGTAAATAAGAACTGCTAAGAAAAAGGAGACAAGAGCCATGAACGAATTACAGTTAAAGTACGGATGCAATCCAAACCAGAAACCTTCCCGTATTTTCATGGAGGATGGAAAAGACCTTCCAATTACGGTACTTGGCGGAAAACCAGGATATATTAACTTTTTAGACGCGTTTAACGGCTGGCAGCTGGTAAAAGAATTAAAAGAAGCGACAGGACTTCCTGCAGCTGCATCGTTTAAACACGTTTCTCCAGCAGGCGCAGCAGTAGGACTTCCACTGACCGATACTCTGGCAAAGATTTACTGGGTAGACGATTTGGGAGAACTTTCCCCGTTAGCCTGCGCATACGCCAGAGCCAGAGGCGCAGACAGAATGTCTTCCTTTGGCGATTTTATCTCTCTGTCGGATGTATGTGATGCGGATACTGCAAAAATTATTAAGAGAGAGGTATCGGACGGCGTAATCGCTCCGGGTTATGAACCGGAAGCCCTGGAAATTTTAAAATCCAAAAAGAATGGAAACTACAACATTATCCAGATTGATCCAGCCTATGTTCCGGCTCCGATTGAGCGCAAGCAGGTATTTGGCATTACGTTTGAACAGGGAAGAAATGAGCTGGCAATTAATATGGATCTGCTTTCCAATGTGGTAACAGAAAATAAAGAGATTCCGGACGAAGCCAAAATCGATCTGATGATTTCTCTGATTACCTTAAAATATACGCAATCAAACTCTGTCTGCTATGCAAAGGGCGGCCAGGCTATCGGAATCGGAGCCGGACAGCAGTCCAGAGTTCATTGTACCAGACTGGCAGGCCAGAAGGCAGACAACTGGTTTTTGCGTCAGGCTCCCCAGGTATTAAATCTTCAGTTTGTAGATGGAATCCGCAGGGCAGACAGAGATAATGCCATTGATGTCTATATTGGCGACGATTATATGGACGTGCTGGCAGACGGAAGATGGGAAGCTGTCTTTAAAGTAAAACCGCCGGTATTTACCAAAGAGGAAAAACGGGCATGGTTAGACCAGATGCAGGACGTAGCGCTGGGTTCTGACGCGTTCTTCCCATTTGGCGACAACATTGATCGGGCATTTAAGAGCGGCGTGAAATACGTGGCTCAGCCAGGCGGTTCCGTAAGAGACGATGATGTAATTGAAACCTGCAACAAATATAATATGGCAATGGCATTTACAGGGATTCGCCTGTTCCATCATTAAAAATCCGGCAAAAATATGCAGAGTATCAGGTTTTGGAAAGGTCTTTGAGCACAGGGCAAGCTGCCTTTGCATAGACTAAGAGTAAGTTTAGCTTTGAGGTGACTTTCTTTGAAGACTTTTCCAAAACCGCTTAGTGCCAGTGAGGAAAAAGAGTACCTGGAGCGTTACAAAGAGGGTGACCAGGAGGCAAGGGCCGCGCTGATTGAACGGAATATGCGTTTGGTGGCTCATGTGATTAAAAAATACCAGTATACAGATTACGATATGGAGGATCTTCTGTCTGTGGGAACCATTGGATTAATCAAGGCAGTCAATACCTTTAATATGGATAAGGGTTCCCGGCTTGCCACCTATGCTGCAAAATGTGTGGAAAATGAAATTTTAATGCTGTTTCGGGCAGGAAAAAAGTTTTCCAGAGAAATTTCAATTTATGAGCCCATTGGAGTAGACAAGGATGGAGAAAGCGTAAGTTTGGTGGATTTGATAGAAAGCGAACATACAGAAACCATTGATACCCTTATTTTAAGCCAGGATATAAAGATGCTTTATGATTCCCTTGATTCCTGCCTCAAGGATACAGAGAAAACGGTTATCCGCCTGCGTTACGGACTATATGGGGGGAATGAACACACGCAGAGAGAGATAGCGGCAATTTTGGGGATTTCCCGTTCTTACGTAAGCCGAATCGAAAAACGGGCAATCGAAAAACTAAGAGAGGGTTTTCAGTCATAAGGACTGGTATGTGACAGCCTGGTTTTGTCATTCATAATTTGACGGCTGTATGGTATGGCTTCTGCCCTGTAAAAACTGCCGCAAGGTTTGGCCATTGTGAGGAAACTCTCATGGTCAAACCTTGCGGCAGTTTTTGTATGAATAAATGTAACAGTTCAGCCATCAATGTCATTTAGTTAATTTTATATCCATATGGTT
>CAUWCT010000057.1:0-23784 GCA_963557065.1 uncultured Lachnospiraceae bacterium
AAAATGAACAAAAAGAAAACGACGGAATTTTCATAGTACTACGACGGAAGACGGGTATGGCGGTTACTTGATTTTCGTTGTACTAGTGTGCTGTCTCGTTCACTTTCAGCAGAATGGCTTGACTTTGACTTTTACTATTGGTAATATCCTATTATGATTACGACAACTACTATTTCCATTTCATGCTTTCATTTAGACCAAATCGCCCGGTCCGGACAGTGCTTTCGGATGATTCCGCTGAAAACAGGAGGATACTGGATTATCAGCAGCGGAAAATTTCTGGATATTCAGGAAATCCCCAATGAGGAAACCTCATTGATATCCTTTACCTGTCCCGAAAAGGATCTGGACTTCTGGTTTGAGTATTTTGATCTTCACACTGATTATCCAGCTATTTTACATTCTATCCGTCCAGACGATGCTTATCTGACTGCTGCCGGACAATCAGGCAGCGGAATCCGGATTCTCAAACAGGATCTGTGGGAAATGATTATTACTTTTATTATCTCCCAGCAGAAAACCATTCCTGCTATCCGCCAGGCTGTAGAAGATTTAAGCAGGCGGTACGGCTCTCCTATTGAGATTTCAGGCAGTACAGCAGATTTAGATTCTGCGGCCCTATACGCCTTTCCTTCCCCAAAGCAGCTTTTAAACGCTTCTGCCGAAGATCTGCTTGGTTTAAAGCTGGGATACCGCGCCAAGTACATAGAGAAAATCACGCAGGACGTCTGCGCCAATGTGCTGAATTTAGAATATCTGAAAACCCTGGATTATCAAGATGCTATGTCTTATCTAAAACAATTCTATGGCATCGGGGAAAAGGTCGCCAACTGCATCTGTCTCTTTGGTCTTCACCATATTGATGCCTTTCCAGTGGATACCTGGATTCAGAAGATCCTGATGGAGCAATATTATCCCAAACATCCACGCCGTTATAAAAAACTTCCCAAATCCTGTCTGTGGGAAACTATTATTGCAGACCACTTTGGCTGTTATAAAGGGGTCAAAGGTGTCATGCAGCAATATATTTTCTATTATGAGCGGGAACGCTCAGGAAGGATTTAAATTATGACAGGACAAATGTTAAAGTGGATTGCAGTCATTGCCATGGTGCTGGATCACATCGGAGTCGTGTGTATTGGAAGCCTCCTGGAACCCATTCCAGACTTGTCTCTTTACAGCCTTTACACTGCTGCTGTAAGCGGAAGCGGCCAGCAGGCTTTTTTGTGCTGGACTGCCCTGATTTTCCGAGCCATTGGCAGAATCGCATTCCCGATTTTCTGTTTTCTGCTGACAGAAGGATTCTGCCACACAAAAAGTATTAAAAAATATATGGGACGGATGGCATTTTTTGCCCTTATCTCTGAAATTCCCTTTGATCTTGCCATTTACAAAACCTTGCTGTACCCCTATCATCAAAATGTCTTTTTTACTTTATTGATTGGTCTGGCAGTATTATATGGCATGAAGGAAGCAGACCTGCGGTATCTGGCCCCCTCTTATTCCTTTTTCCTGAAAACTGGGATTGTATTTGCCGGCTGTCTCACAGGATTTCTGTTCTATACAGATTATGGTTTTTACGGAGTATTGTTCATTGTTCTTCTGTACATTCTCCGAACTAATAAGGTTTGGCAGACTGTTTTCGGTGTGCTCATGGCTCAATTCGAGTACACTGCCATATTTGCATTTCTTCCCATCTGGTTCTACAACGGCAAACCCGGAAAGTCCCAAAGCCGGTACTTTTTCTATTGGTTTTATCCGGTCCACCTGCTGGTCCTTGGAGCAATCCGGCTAATTTAGGCGGGATAGGGAGGAATTGCCCCCATATTCTGTTTCTATAGATACTTAGGCTGATGAATAATAATATGTATCTTCTTCTCTTTTAGTTTCTTCTCATGATTACTTAGGCCGTCAACTACTGCAAAGAGTTGGCGGCTATTTTCTGTCCTTTTTATCTTATTTATCCCTTACCATCCTGCAAAACACAACTGCAGCCAGTGTGCTGACTGCTGTCGCTGCCAAAGCCGGACCTACAATCGCTGCCGGATCTGCGCTGCCGTACTGGGCGCGGTAAGCCAGCATATTTACCGGAATCAACTGAAGAGAAGAAATATTAATAATTAAAAATATGCACATCTCATTGCTGGCCGTCCCTTTTGGAACTGATGACATCTGCAAAGACTTTCTTCTGTCCTCTTCCAGTTCTTCTAATTCTCCCATTGCTTTTAATCCGGCTGGCGTAGCTGCCCACCCCATTCCCAGCATATTCGCAATCATATTGACTGCAATAGATTTGGCTGCCGGATGGTCCAGGGGCAGTTTGGGAAACAGAAACTTCATGATTGGTTTCATTCTTTTTACCATTGCCTCAATGATTTCGGCTCTGCTTCCAATCTCCAGAATTCCTGTCCAAAATGACATAATTCCCAACATAGTAATGCACAAAGTCACTGCATCTTTAGATGACTGAATGATTCCCTCTGTTACCGCATCCAGGGTCCCATGAAACATTCCCCAGAGAATTCCTAAAAGTATCATGCCAGCCCAAAGCCAATTCATCATAACAAAATCCTCCCGAACAAAATATCTCATATATTTCTATTCGGGAGGGCTATTTTTAACCACACAAGTCTTTTATTACTTCATCTACTGTTTCTATTTTGCTGCACCGATACGCATTGGCGCCGCAGAACAGCAGCGCGTCTTTTACCTGTCCCTTTGCGGCCCGAATCAGTGCCTGAGTAATGCAGTAAGGAATCTCTGCCGGATTGCAGTGTTCCAGACACTGAAAACAATGGGTGATTTTTTCTTTCTCACCAGCTATCCGCTTTATAAAATCATTATTAATTGCCCGTCCAGGCATTCCCACCGGACTTTTCACAATTATAATATCTTCTTTTTCAGCATTTATATAAGACTGTTTATATTCCATGGGCGCATCGCACTCTCTGGTTGTAACAAACCGGGTTCCTACCTGAACTCCGTTCACTCCCAGCCCCATATGACGCTCCATGTCTTCTCTGGAAAATACGCCTCCAGCGCTGACAGTCGGAATGGTACAGCCATATTTTTTCTCGTATCTGGAAACTACTTCTAAAATATTTTGTATCTCTGTCTCGTAGGAAGACTGCCGATAAGTTTCCGGAACATTTTTTGTATCTGCCCCGTACTCTGCCAGTTCTTCTTTGTTAAACCCCAGATGGCCTCCTGCCAGCGGTCCCTCTATTACTACCATATCCGCTGTCCGGCCATATTTTCTATCCCACATTTTCAGAATAACAGAAGCAGATTTCGCAGAAGACACAATCGGCGCAATCCTGGTTTTTGCCCCTTTTACATACTCTGGAAGATGGATGGGAAGTCCTGCTCCGGAAATGATTATGTCTGCTCCAGCCTCAACAGCCGCTTTCACATAATCCATATAATTTCTCGTGGCAACCATAATATTAAATCCCAAAACAGGCCGTCTCTGTCCGATTCCCGCTCCTGCAATCTCTCTGGCTTTTTTTAGTTCTGAGACAATAGCTTTTAAATTCGCTTTTTGAGGATCCTGTTCAAATTCCGGGGCCCGAAATCCAATCTGGGCAGCCGAAATAATTCCCATTCCTCCTGCTCCTGCCACAGCCCCTGCAAGATGAGACAGACTGATTCCCACTCCCATACCGCCTTGAACGACGGGATTTTCAACTACCAAATCTCCTACAATCAGAGGATTATATCTGCCCATAGTTACATCCTCCTAAATCTCTCATAGCGAAGAGCCGCTGCTTCTTCTCCGGATACATTTCTAAATTCAGCAAGAAATACTCTCATAGCAGCATCCATATCTGCCGCTGCCTCAGCTATGTTTTCTCTGTCTGCAGGCAGTCTTTCCGGCACTACATGTTCAATCAGATTCAGTTCCTTTAAGTCTCTGGCAGTCATTTTCATCACTCTGGCTGCTTCCGGCGCTTTTTTACTGTCTTTCCAGAGAATTGATGCAAATCCTTCCGGAGATAAAACTGAATATACACTGTTTTCCATCATCCACACTTGATTTGCCACAGCAAGGGCCAAAGCGCCGCCGCTTCCTCCTTCTCCGATTACTACAGAAAGAATGGGTGTTTTCAGAGAAGACAGTTCAAATAAGTTTCTGGCAATTGCCTCTCCCTGTCCCCGTTCCTCTGCCTCTATTCCGCAAAAAGCGCCTGGAGTGTCTACAAAGCAGATGACAGGGCGTTGAAACTGCTCTGCTTCCTTCATCAGGCGCAGGGCCTTCCGATACCCTTCCGGAGACGGCATGCCAAAGTTTCGTTTAATATTCTCCTTTGTGCTCCGCCCTTTCTGCTGGCCAATTACTGTAACCGGAATCCCATGAAATAAGGCAATCCCGCCTATTACTGCACCATCGTCTTTATAATGCCTGTCTCCATGAAATTCTATAAATTCGTCAAACAGGGTTTCTATATAATCTAACGCAGTAGGACGATCCGATTTTCTGGATAAAAGCACTGTATCCCAGGGTGACTTTCCGGCAGCATCCCCGCTTTCCGAAATCCGATTCCATCCTTCGTCTCCTACGGATTTGCACAACACATTCCAGGATTCCTCATGGGTTTCGTGGAGTTTTAAAATCCTGGCCAGAGTTTCCTTCATCTCATGCCGTTCTACAATTTTGTCTACAAACCCATGTTCCAGTAAAAACTCGGATCTCTGAAATCCTTCCGGCAGTTTCTGCCCAATGGTCTGCTCAATTACCCTGGGGCCAGCAAACCCAATTAGAGCCTTTGGCTCTGCCAGAATAATATCCCCTAACATAGCAAAACTTGCCGTTACCCCGCCTGTTGTCGGATCCGTAAATACAGAAATATAAAGCTGTCCTGCTTCCTGGTGGCGCTTCAGAGCAGCAGACGTCTTTGCCATTTGCATAAGAGACACCATCCCTTCCTGCATTCTGGCTCCTCCGGAGCAGGCAAACAAAATAACCGGCAGGTGTTCTTTCGTGGCTCTTTCTACCATTCTGGTAATCTTTTCGCCTACCACATATCCCATACTGCTCATTAAAAATCTGGCGTCACAGACTCCGACTGCCGCCCTGTAACCGCCGATTGTTCCCATTCCGGTAACTACTGCTTCGTCTAATCCGGTCTTTTCTCTTGCAGCCAAAACCTTTTTTTCATATCCTGGAAAATCCAGGAGATTGGAAAATTCCATCTCCCTGTCCCATTCTTCAAATGTTCCCTCATCCACTGTAATCTCAATTCTTCTGCGGGCGTGAACTCTAAAATATCCGCCGCATTTCGGGCAGACATATGCATTATTTTTTACATCTTCCACATAAATCGGCTGACCGCATTTATTGCACTTACGCCACAAACCCTCTGGAATATTGGGTTCTTCCTCTGTCTGAATGGGCCTGTATTTTGAATCAATCCGAGTATATGTCTTTTTGAACATATCCTTCAGCATAACAATCTCTCCCCTTTATATCTGAGCATCTGCTTATTTACAGTATTCAGGAAAATACGTTCCAATAAAATCTGTATCTGTATTTCCTGCTTCAAATGCAGGATTATCTAAAATCTCATACAGGAAATCTAAATTCGTCTCGATTCCCTCAATGACAAGTTCACCCAGTGCGCTGCGCATTTTTGCAATCGCCTCTTCCCTGTCTTTTCCATGAACAATCAGCTTTAACAGCATAGAATCATAGTTAGCCGGAACTTTATAATCCTGATAAATATGAGTATCTACACGCACCCCGTTGCCTCCCGGAATGTGGACATTGGTAATCAGTCCCGGACTGGGCATAAAATTCTTTTTTGGATTTTCTGCATTAATCCGGCATTCAATGGCATGACCTTTTAAGGATACCTGGTCCTGTGTAACAGATAGAAGATTTCCTGCTGCAATGGAAATCTGCTCTTTAATTAAATCCAGATCGGAAACCATCTCTGTTACCGGATGTTCTACCTGGATTCTTGTATTCATTTCCATAAAATAAAAATGGCCGTCTTTATCTAACAGAAACTCAATCGTCCCGGCATTTTCATAGTTTACTGCTTTCGCTGCAGCCACTGCCGCTGCCCCCATTTTTTCTCTTATTTCCTGGGAAATAGCGATGCAGGGGGATTCTTCCAACACTTTCTGATGACGTCTCTGGATCGAACAGTCCCGCTCTCCCAGATGGATTACATGTCCAAATTTGTCAGCCAGAATCTGAAATTCCACATGTCTGGGTTTTTCAATATACTTTTCAATATACATGGTATCATCAGAAAACCCCTTGACTGATTCCTGCTGCGCATTTCGGAAATTTGCCTGAAAATCTTCTTCGCTTCGCGAGATTCTCATGCCTTTTCCCCCGCCTCCTAAAGCAGCTTTGATCATAACCGGAAATCCTATTTCTTTTGCCAGTTCAAGCCCTCTTTCTGCTGTTGTCACAGACTCCTTCGTGCCCGGTACAACCGGAACCCCGGCTTCCATCATGGTTTTTCTGGCTTCTGATTTATTTCCCATTTTCTGCATAACAGGCGCTGACGGCCCGATAAACGTAATCTTACATTTTTCGCAGAGTTCTGCAAATCTGGCATTTTCAGAAAGGAAACCAAATCCTGGATGGATCGCATCTGCTTTCATGGCAACGGTAGCTGTCAAAATTCTCTCCATATCCAAATAGCTTTTTGCAGAAGGCGCTGGTCCGATGCAAATCGCTTCATCCGCTAAAAGAGTATGAAGAGCGTCTTTATCTGCTTCTGAATATACGGCAACTGTTTTAATTCCCATTTCTCTGCATGCCCGTATAATCCGGACTGCAATCTCTCCTCGGTTGGCAACCAAAATTTTCTGAAACATGGCAATCTCCTACCCAATCATAAAAGTTAATTCTGCAGCCACTGCGATTTTTCCGTCTACAGTGGCAGTAGCTTTTCCAATCCCTACCGGTCCCTTTTGCCTGATAATCTCACATTCCAGGCGGAGTCTGTCTCCCGGCACTACTTTGTGCTTAAACTTTGCATTGTTAATAGCTCCAAAGTATGCAATCTTACCTTTGTTTTCCTCAAGTCCCAAAATTGCGACTGCCCCCGTCTGAGCCAGCGCTTCTACAATCAGAACCCCCGGCATTACCGGTTCCTGGGGAAAGTGGCCCGCAAAAAAAGGCTCATTATACGTAACGGATTTGTATCCGACTGCCCGCACTCCCGGCTCTAATTCCTCAATGCAGTCAATGAGAAGAAACGGATGGCGGTGGGGAATAATTTCCTGAATTTCTTTAATGCCCAACATAACCGTTCCTCCTTTTAGCGAATCCGAAACAGGGGCTGTCCGTATTCTACTACTTCTTCGTTATTTACTAAAATTGCTTCCACAATTCCATCAAAATCGCTTTCGATTTCATTCATCAGCTTCATCGCTTCAATAATGCCCAGTACCTGCCCTTTTTTCACAGTATCTCCTACTTTGACAAAGCTCTCTGCTTCTGGTGAAGAAGCGCTGTAAAAAGTTCCCACCAGCGGAGAAACGATTACTTTATCCGATCCGATATCCAGTTCTGCCGTTTTTTCCGGAGCCTGAACCGTTTGCATGGCAGTCCCGGATATTTGTACTGTTCCAGCCGTTTTTTCTTTTTTCAAGGAAATTTTAATATTTCCCTCTTCTAATTCAAAACTGCTCAGGCCGTAATCCGATACTGCCTGAATCAGCTTCATAATCTCATTAATTTCCATAACCGTCTCTGCCTTTCCTGCTATTCGTCAAACTTTTTTACGATCAGGGTGGCATTATGACCACCAAATCCCAGAGAATTGCTAAGTGCATATTCTACATTCATAGAAACGCCGTCTCCCATGGTGTAATCCAAATCGCACCCTTCGCCTTTTACTTCCAGACCTGCTGTTGCATGGACAAATCCATCCTCAATGGATTTTACACAGGCAATAAATTCCACACCGCCTGCTGCACCTAATAAGTGGCCAATCATGGACTTGGTGGAGTTAATTTTCACCTGATAAGCGTGATCTCCCAGTGCCAATTTAATAGCCCTGGTTTCAAACAAATCGTTGTGGTGAGTGCTGGTTCCATGAGCATTGATATAGTCAATATCTTCCGGCTTAATTCCTGCATCTTCCATAGCAAATTCCATGGCTTTTGCTGCTCCGCTTCCATCTTCTGCAGGCGATGTAATGTGGTATGCATCGCAGGTAGCGCCATATCCGGCTACTTCTGCATAAATCTTGGCGCCTCTGGCTTTTGCATGTTCCAGAGATTCCAATACAACCACGCCTGCTCCTTCTCCCATAACAAATCCATCTCTATTTTCATCAAACGGACGGGATGCATGCTCCGGATCCTGGGCAGAAGACAGGGCTGTAAGGGCCGTAAATCCGGCTACGCCTAAAGGAGTAATACTTGATTCTGTTCCGCCTGCCAGCATTACATCCGCCTCTCCACACTGAATAGCTCGAAATGCCTCTCCAATGGAATGGGTCCCGGTTGCACAGGCAGTTACTACGTTAATACATTTTCCCTTTAATCCAAACTGAATTGCAACATTTCCTGCTGCCATGTTGCTGATCATCATGGGAATCAGCAGCGGATTTACTCTGGACGGGCCTTTTTCCAACAGCTTTTTATGCTCTTTTTCTACAGATTGAAGACTTCCGATGCCGGAACCGATGCTGACACCTACCCGGTATGCATCCTCTTTTGCCATATCAATTCCCGCATCTTCCAATGCCTCTTTTGAAGCTGCTACGGCAAACTGGGAAAACGGCTCCATCCTTCTGGCTGCTTTAGCGTCCATATACTGTTTTGCATCAAACTCTTTTACCTGCGCTGCCAGTTTTGCCTTATATTCCGCAGTATCAAAATAGGTAATCGGGCCAAATCCCAGTTTCTTTTCTTTTAATCCCTGCCAAAAAGATTCTGTATCATTGCCAATGGGAGTAATGGCTCCCATACCGGTTACAACGACTCTTTTCTTCATAATCTGCTCTCCTTTATGTTGGGGTTTGCCCCGCTTACATGGCCATACCACCATCTACACTGATTACCTGTCCGGTAATATATCCTGCCTTGTCAGAAGCCAGAAAAACTGCTGTACTGGCAATATCTTCTGTACTTCCAAAATGTTTCATGGGAATCTGAGACTCTGCTGCTGTCCGCACAGATTCTGATAATACCTGGGTCATTTCTGTATCAATAAATCCTGGGGCAATAGCATTTACCGTAATTTTCCGACTGGCCATCTCTCTTGCTGCAGCCTTTGTAAGCCCGATGATTCCGGCTTTTGAAGCGCTGTAATTGGCCTGGCCTGCATTTCCCATAACTCCGGATACCGAAGAAATATTGATGATTTTTCCGCTTCTCTGCTTAATCATCTGTCTGGAAATATGGCGGATACAATTAAATGCACCTTTTAAGTTGGTATTTAGCACTGCATCAAAATCTTCTTCTGACATTTTCATTAACAGATTATCGCGGGTAATTCCGGCATTGTTTACCAAAATATCTACCCGTCCATAGGTTGTCAGTGCATACTCCATCAGTGCTGCTGCCTGATTAAAATCAGATACATCGCACTGGTAAGATTCTGCCTGTCCGCCAGCATTTCTGATTTCATCTACAACTTCTTTCGCTCTGGCTTCTGAACCATGGTAATTTACAATCACAGCCGCTCCTTCTTTTGCCATCGAAAGAGCAATCTGACGGCCAATTCCCCGGCTGGCTCCGGTAATCACTGCTACTTTTTGTTCCAGCATTTTTTCCATTATGAAAACGCCTCCACTGTCTTTTCAATATCTTCCAGAGTTCCTACATTGAATATTTTTACATCCCGGCTAATTTTCTTAATAAAACCGGCCAGAGTCTTTCCAGGCCCAATCTCAATAAATGTATCCACTCCGTCTTTTATCATTGTCTCCACACTCTGTTGCCACCGGACAGAAGAGGAAACCTGTTTTACTAACAGCGGTTTTACCTGGTCTGCTTCTGTTACATAGTCTGCAGTTACATTTGCTATGTAGGGAATCACCGGTTTGTGAATAACAATCCCATCCAGGACTGCTCCCAGCTTTTCTCCTGTCCCTTCCAGCATCTTAGAGTGAAATGGACCGCTGACATTTAAAAGTACGGTTCTCTTTGCTCCTGCTTCCTTTAACTTTACACAGGCTTCTTCTACCGCTTCTTTTTTGCCGGAAATTACAATTTGGCCCGGACAGTTATAGTTGGCAATCCAGACATTTTCCATGGAAGAAAGCACTTCTTCAATTATTCCCGCATCCAGGGCTAAAATTGCTGCCATGGCCCCAATTCCTGCCGGAACTTCTTCCTGCATCAAAATTCCTCTCTGACGTACAGCCACAATAGCATCTTCTGCACTCATTACCTTTGCTGCAGTCAGAGCATTGTATTCTCCCAGGCTTAAACCGGCCGCCACATCTGGATGAATACCTGCTTCTTCTAATACCTTCATCATGGCAATACCCGTTGTCACCATTGCTGCCTGAGTATATTCTGTAATATCCAGCCTGTCATTTTTTTCAAAACAAAGTTCCGGCATGGAAAATCCCATCAATTCTGTGGCTCTGTCAAAAATTTGACGGCCCAGTTTGGTTTTCTCATAAAAATCTTTTCCCATGCCGCATATCTGTGCGCCCTGTCCAGGGAAAATAAATGCAGTTCTGCTCATTTTTGCTCCTTTTGCCAGTATCCAGACAGTTATCGTTTCAGCAGTCTGGACGCCTGCTCCATCATTTCCTCAATCATTTCTTTGCAGGTCATCTCTTTATCAATCATTCCTGCAATCTGGCCGGCCATTACCGTACCATTTTTGACGTCTCCCTCCTGGACTGCCTTTCTAAGAGCTCCCAGGGTTAAATATTCCAGTTCTTCAAAAGATTTTCCTTCTTTCTCCAACTTTAAATATTCTCTGGTCATCTGATTTCTAAGACAGCGGATAGGATGTCCATGAGATCTGCCAGTAACGGTTGAATCAATGTCGCTGGCCTTAATCAATCTCTGCTTGTAATTGTCATGTACTGTGGATTCCTTTGCCACTACAAAACGGGTTCCCATCTGAACAGCCTCTGCTCCCAGCATAAAAGCTGCTGCGATTCCTCTGCCGTCTGCAATGCCGCCTGCTGCAATCACCGGAATCGATACTGCATCTGCAATCTGGGGAACCAGAGTCATGGTAGTCAATTCTCCAATATGACCGCCTGACTCCATGCCTTCTGCCACTACTGCATCGGCGCCCATTCTCTCCATACGCTTTGCCATCGCCACAGAAGCCACTACAGGAATTACTTTTATTCCGGCGCTTTTCCACGTCTCCATATACTTTTCTGGATTTCCAGCTCCGGTAGTCACCACTTTGATGCCTTCTTCTACCACCACTCTTGCCACATCATCGGCATGAGGACTCATCAGCATTACATTTATACCAAAAGGTTTTTTGGTCTTTTCCCTGGCTTTTCGGATTTCCTCCCGAACTACCTCGCCCGGCGCATTGGCTCCGCCAATCAGTCCCAAACCTCCTGCTTCTGACACTGCAGCAGCCAGATTATGCTCGGCCACCCATGCCATTCCGCCCTGGATAATCGGATATTCAATCCCTAACAGTTCTGTGATTCTTGTTTCCATTACGCTTCTACACCCTTTGATTTTAAATAATCCATAACTTTGCCTACTGTAGTCAGTTCTTCTAAATCTTCAGAAGGAATTTCGATAGAATATGTGTCTTCTAATGCCATGGAAAGTTCAAATAAGTCTAAAGAATCTGCTGCCAAAT
The DNA here is from genome assembly GCA_963557065.1 of uncultured Lachnospiraceae bacterium. Classification (GTDB taxonomy): domain Bacteria; phylum Bacillota; class Clostridia; order Lachnospirales; family Lachnospiraceae; genus UMGS1370. Next base: position 11,771 of record CAUWCT010000057.1, read on the forward strand.
CTTCTTTAAAAGAAGATGCCTCGGTAATACTTTCCTCATCAACACCTAACTGATCTGCGATCATTTTCTTCATTTCTTCTAACATAATTGTAATCTCCTTTTTGATTTATAATTCCAGCAGCCGTTCTGAATATCCTCCTGAATAGCTGCAATGAATTTCACAACTACCAGGTAATCAGGGCTGAGCCCCATGTGAGTCCGGCGCCAAATCCGGACAAAACCAGTTTGTCCCCTGGTTTTAACCTTCCATTCCGATTCAGTTCATCTAATAATATCGGAATAGACGCCCCTGATGTATTTCCATAGTTTTCGATATTCATCGGGAACCGATCCAGTGGTAATTTCAGCCGTTTTGCAACTGCCTCAATAATCCGGCAGTTTGCCTGATGCAGAATAAAATATGCAATCTGCTCTTTCTCTTCGCCCTCCTGCTCCAGCAATGTTTCAATGGATTCCGGCACCTTTTTTACTGCAAATTTAAATACTTCCTGTCCATTCATAAACAGAAATCCCTGCTCCGGCTTTGTTCCGGTTAAAAAATTTCCATTGGAGCGGGCCATGCAGGTGAGCACATTCCCTTTCCTGCCGTCTGACCCCATATGAAACCCCCGGATTCCTTCTGCGTTTAATTCTCCCCATCCATCTTCTGCCTGGCCTGCCCGAATCACCGCCGCCCCGGCCCCGTCTCCAAAAAGAACACAGGTGCTTCTGTCTTCCCAATCCACCATCTTGCTCATCACATCTGCGCCAATGATTAATGCGTGTTTGTAAATGCCGGATTTTAAAAACGCATATCCCGTATGTAAAGCAAACAGAAAACCAGAACAGGCAGCGCTGATATCATAGGCAACTGCATTACATGCCCCAATCATTGCCTGAACCTCACAAGCAGCACTTGGAAAAAAATACTCCGGGGAAGAGGTTGCTGCTATGATTAAATCCACATCCTCTGCCTGTATTCCTGCCTGCAAAAGAGCTTTTTGGGCTGCTTTGGCTGCCAGTTGGGATGTAGTCATGCTGTCTGTAATCCTTCTTTCCCCAATCCCGGTACGGCTTCTAATCCATTCATCACTGGTATCCATAAACTCTGCCAGATCCATATTCGTAATTTTTCTCTCTGGAACATAAGATCCAGTCCCTACGATTTTTATTGTCTGCATAATTGCCTTTCTGATTTTCTTCGTTTTATAATCTTTTAATTTCAAATAGTTTGAATATCAAAGTAATAATATAAGATTAATCCTTTTTTGTCAAGCATTATTTACAGCAATGCCTGATAAACATCCCGTTTGCTGATTCCTCTGTCTTTTGCTACCTGTTTCATAGCGTCTTTTCGATTGATTCCCTGGGATTCATAATACGCCATATGTTCTTTTAGGCTCATGTTTTCCCAGGATTCCTTTTCCTCTCTCTGGATTTCCTCCACAGACTTTCCCTGGATAACGATAACACATTCTCCCTTTGGTTCTTCTTTTTCATAATATTCTAAAGCTTCCTCAAAGGTTGTCAAAAAAGCAGTTTCATATTTTTTAGTCAATTCCCGGCAAATCGTGATTTTCCGATTTCCCAGAACTTCATATAAGTCTCTTAATGTCTTAACTAAATGATGAGGCGCCTCATAGACAATCATGGTCCTGGTCTCCCTCTTTAATTCCTCCAGAATCCTCTGCCGCTCTTTTTTATCTGTTTTCTCAGACGGCAAAAAAGCCTCAAAACAAAAACGTCTGGTTGGAAGTCCTGACATGGTAAGAGCCGTAATACAGGCCGCCGGCCCTGGAAGAGAAGTCACTTTTATCCCAGCTTCATGACACTGGCGGACCAGTTCTTCGCCCGGATCGGAAATTCCGGGAGTTCCGGCATCTGTAATCAACGCAATATTTACCTCATTTTTCATTTGTTCTACCAGATACCTGGCCTTATCTACTTTATTATACTCGTGATAACTGGTCATGGGAGTTTTTATATCAAAATGATTAAGAAGCTTAATACTGTGACGGGTATCCTCTGCTGCAATTAAATCCACTTCCTGCAATGTTTTTAATACCCGAAACGTAATATCTTCCAGATTGCCTATAGGCGTTGCACACAAATACAGCATCCCTGCCATCCTAAACTCCTCCTGTCTCAAAACAGATATTTCTCATCCTGATCTCAATACCCGTAAATCTCATAAATTTCATCTGTATAGACTCCCGGCTCTTTATAAACCACAATGGGAGCTTCTACTTTTATCATGGATCTTCCGCCTCTAACTGCTTCAATCAGCACCATATTGGCATCCCGTTCAATAAAGGGATGAACCAGTTTCATCCTCTTTGGTTCCAGTTTGTACTTCTTTAAAGCAGTAATAATCTCAATCAGCCGGTGAGGACGATGAACCATATAAAACCGGCCGCCCGGTTTTAATAGTTTTGCCGCTGCTGCCATCACATCCTCTAAGGTACAGAGTACCTCATGTCTGGCAATGGCTTTCGGCAGATCCGGATTTTTCAGTCCATGAGCATCGTTCATGTACGGTGGATTGGAGGTAATAACATCAAAAGAAGCCAGAGCAAATAGTTGTCCGGCTTCCTTAATGTCCCCAGTTACAATATCCACCTTTTCGTCCAGGTGGTTGTAAGCCACGCTTCTCCTGGCCATATCCGCCATCTCTTCCTGGATTTCCAGACCGGTAAAATGACGTCCTTCTGATTTTGCCTCCAAAAGGATGGGAATAATCCCTGTACCGGTTCCCAAATCCAAAACCGTCTCTCCTGGCTTTACAGAGACAAAGCCGGACAAAAGAACTGCGTCCATTCCAAAGCAAAATGCTCCTGTATTCTGAATGATTCCGTACCCATTTCTCTGCAGATCATCAATGCGCTCGTTTTCCTTCAGATTTATTTCCATTTTGTCTGGGCTTTCCTTCCTTTTTCTCTAATGCTTCTAATTGCTTTAACTCTGCGTCCTCCAGCTTATCTATTTTTCCCTTATCCTTCTTTTTTCTGGGTTTAAACCGGAGTTCTTCTACCTTATATTCCCGTATTTCCTTCTCATCGCCGATTGTAACCACGACTTTTACCAACTGGCGCAGCACATTAACGCTGTGAACTTCACCTTTTAATCCGTCTGCAGTTGTCACATAATCCCCTGTTCCCGGCAGTTTACTGTTTAAAACCTGATAGGTTTCTTCTTCGTTTTTGAGACAGCACATCAAACGGCCGCAGACACCGGAAATTTTAGTAGGATTTAAAGACAGATTCTGCTCCTTTGCCATCTTAATCGAAACCGGAGCAAACTCAGAAAGGTAGGTATGGCAGCACAACGGCCGGCCGCAGATACCGATTCCTCCCATAATCTTTGTCTCATCTCTGACTCCTACCTGACGCAGCTCGATTCTGGTCTTAAATACAGATGCTAAGTCTTTTACCAGTTCCCGAAAATCCACTCTGCCGTCAGCAGTAAAATAAAACAGAACCTTATTATTATCAAAGGTATATTCCGCATCAATCAGTTTCATTTCTAATTGCCTTTTTTTAATCTTTTCCAGGCAGATTTTAAATGCTTCCCGCTCTTTTTCTTTATTGCGTTTCTCAATGGCCTGATCTTCCTCTGTTGCCATCCGAATCACTGGTTTTAACGGCTGAACTACCTTTCCTTCTTCTACTTCTCTGGTTCCCAGCACAACATAACCATATTCAATTCCTCTGGCTGTCTCCACTATTACGTGATCGCCGCATTTAATCATTTTATCTCCCGGATCAAAAAAATACACCTTTCCGGCAGTGCGGAACCGAACTCCGATTACTTTTGTCATTTATCAATTCTCCTTCATAACCAGCAGCATCAATTCCATTACCAATTCCATATTTACATTGGCGCGAAGTCTGCCCCTGGCTTTCTCAATCGCTTCCAAAACAGCTTCCAGCCCCTGGTAGCTGCTGTTCTTGCTCATATCATTAATTGCTGAATATTCTTCCTTAAAAATCAGCAGATTCATATCTTTGGTAACTTTAAACATCAATACATCCCTGTACCAAAGCTGCATAAAATCCAGACATTCATCCAGATTTAAGTTATCCTCTTTCAGTTTCCGGATAGTTTCCATCAATTCCGCAATGTCCATGGACCGCAAATGTTTTAACAAAGCTAACATGGTCTGATAGACTGCCTGAAACTCTTCTGACTCTGCCAGATGCACCGCTTTTCCAAGATTTCCTCTGGCAAAAGCAGCATATACTTCTGCCTTATCTTCCATTACCTTTTTCTTCTGAATCAAGTAATTTTTAATATCCCCATCCCGAAGAGGCTTTAAATTCATCTGAACACAGCGGGATAAAATGGTAGGAAGAAATGTCTCCTGATTCGTTGTCAAAAGCAGAATAATCACGTAGGCAGGCGGTTCTTCAATGGTCTTTAGCAGCGCATTTTGAGCCTGTCCTGTCATCTTTTCAGCCTCATTTACAATATAAATCTTGTATTTGCTGCTGTACGGACGGATCGCCACAGTATCATTAATCTGGCTTCTGATATCATCCACACCAATACTGGCAGGTTTTTCGTGAGAAACATAGATCAAATCCGGATGATTGTGGGAAAGAACCTGTTTGCAGGCATGGCAGGACAGGCATGGGGTCACTGAATGTTTCTCTTTTCCTTCACACAAAAGAGTCAGGGCAAATGCCTCTGCCAATTCCATTTTTCCCATTCCCTCTTCTCCATTTAAAATATAGGCGTGAGAAATCTTATCTTCTTTCATGGCTGTTATAAAATGCTCTTTAATGGCCTTCTGGCCCAGTATTTCATCAAATGTTTTCATTCAGTAACTCCTTTGTATGAAAAAGGCGGTATCATCATCTGTGTACAAGTGACAGTATAGCATAGATTCTCTTTCTTATAAAGATTATTTATTGGTATCTTTTTGGATTTCCTCTACGATTTTTTCCAGACAGGAAAAAAGGTTTTCATTGTCATACGACTGTTCAATCCCGCATTCTTCCAGCCTTTCTTTGCAAAAATCTCTTTCATCAGCCAGATACCTTCTGCACATCTCATCATAGTGAGGAACTTCCTGAAGTTTTTCCCGGTCCAGAGCCCTCTTAAGACGCAGACCATCTTCTACTGTAATATAAATGGGAACCAGATACTCTTTTCCAAAATACTTTCTGGTCTTTTCATAAGATTCCAACGTCCCGATCATCAAATACTGCCCATTTTTCAAATCAATCTGCCCATCATCTGCCGTAAAATAACTCCATGGACCCATCATGGTCTCATAAGTCCGGCATTCAATTACTTTTCCCTCTTCCAATAACTGATCCAGCTTTTTCCTGTCAGTAAAAAAATACTCGTTTCCATTTTCTTCTCCCATACGAATAGGACGGGTCGTATATGGCACTACGGTTTTCAGCCAGGGACAACGGCTTAAAATCTCTTTAAACAGCGTATCTTTCCCAGAAGCGCTTTTTCCCATTAAATAAAAAATCTTTCCCATGTTATTCTCCAATCACTGTCTCAATGTATTCTGCTGCCGGATCTCTTGTCCCCTGGACAGGCAGGCAATGTTCCTTGTATTTTACAACTGTATCCAGCATTTCCCTGGTTATCCGTTCTCCGGGAACAATCACAGGGATTCCGGGCGGATAAATATAAACAAATTCTCCGCTGATTTCTCCCTCTGACTCTCTAATGGGCGTAGATGTTGTATTCTGATTCCATGCTTCAAAAATCGTCATCTCCCCTTGCTTTTTCCAGGCAGCCGGCTCCTGATAAAACTCATCCTGTTCTGTGCTGCAGATTCGGGCATCTATCTGCTCCAGCGCCATATATAAACGATCCAGTCCCTCTTTTCTGTCAAAAGGAGACGTCATGGCAAGAACATAATCCGTTCCGCTCATTTCCATTTCCAAATGGTACTCGTTTCTTAAAATTTCCGCCAGTTTTTCTCCTGTCATATCCGTTCCTTTTACTGACAAAACCAGTTTTGACGGATCAACATCGTAAATTCCATGCGTTCCGGCCAGTCCTTTTCCGGGAATCCTGATATGTTTCAATTTTTTAGACTTATTTCTGAAATCTGATACCCACTCTGACAAATCTGCCAGCCTGTTTCCCTGATCCTCTGCCATAGTCCGGATACACGAATCCATTCCTCCCATAAAAATATAGGATGGACTGCTGCTTTGATAAATCTGCAGATACCGCTCTATTTTCCCACAATCAGAATACCCGGCTCTCCAGTGCATAATCCCTGTCTGAGTAAAAGAGGGCAACGTCTTGTGAAGGCTCTGTATGACTGCATCTGCCCCCAAATCCAGAGCAGACACCGGATATCCGCCTTTATATGCAAAAGGAAAATGCGCCCCATGGGCTTCATCCACAATCAGAGGAATCCCGAACTTATGCACAATTTTCGCAATTTCTGCAATATCAGAAACCATTCCTTCATATGTTGGGGATACAATCAGAACTGCCTGAATTTCCGGGTTGGATTTTAAAGAGTTTTCCACATCTTCCGGCGAAATCCCCCCCTGAATCCCAAATTCTGAAAGATATTGTGGATAAATGTATTCCGAATGAAGACGATTCTGGAAAACTCCATGATAAACCGACTTATGGCAATTCCGGCTCATGAGAATCCATCCATCCGGCTTTGTCATCCCGCAGACTGCGCTTAAAATCCCGCAACTGCTTCCATTTACTAAAAACCAGGATTTATCGCTTCTGTAAATCTCAGAAGCATATTCCATAGCTTCTTTTAAAACTCCTTCCGGATGGTGAAGATTGTCAAATCCGTCAATCTCCGTAATATCTATTTGATATGGATTGGGAAAATCCAGTTCTGCCCTCTTATGGCCTGGCATATGAAACGGATACATATCTGATTTTCCATATTCTTTTAACTGTTCCAACAGCCTTTTTTCCTGTTTCAATCCTTTTCCTGCCTCTTTTCTTTCCTGTAAATCTATTCTATAATAGAACATAATCTAAATTATTTCAACAAGGGAGGGAGAACATTGAGAACTGAAGAATTTAAAATGGAACGTCCCGGACTGGTGAAGCCTGGCGATAAAGTCAAGATTATTGAACGGGAAGGGACCAGCGGTTACAGCTATATTATCGACCCGGCTGTAGCCATGTCCGGCTGCTACTCCAACCGCGATCGGATTCTTTCTGAATACGGAATTGTAAAAGATGTGCGTGAAAATTCAAGAGGATTTTATGTGATTGTGGAGTTTGAGTAAAACTCACTCATAGAATGTCAAATCAGGACGGCGCAGGTTTACACCTTTTGCCGTCCTGATGCTGTTCTATCACATATTTACAAAGCCGGAATAATAATCGCATTGCTTTCCTGCTGGCCTCCTACCGTCTCTGTGGGACGGCTGTATTCCTGGCCAGGCGCCTGATTTCCAATGGTTTCTGCCGGTCTTGGAATGGTTGCGGGGGGAGTTTCTATGGGAACTGTTTCCGCCGGGCGTTCCGGTACAATCACTTCTGATGTTGTCTCCCGAACTGATTCTTCTGTTGTTTCCAAAGCAGATGGTTCCGTCTCTGTCCCGTCTCCTCCTGACAGATTTTGTCCGCTCTGTCCGCTTAATAAAATACTCTCTGCCACCAGTTCTTCTGACACGCCGGAAAACTGAATGGCTCTTGTATCAAGCACTTCCCAGGTCTGATCAATCGAATCCCATTGGGAATCGTGCTCATAGCAGGTAATGGTATCCCCATTCACTAACAACAATTCCAATGCCTTATTTTCCTCTTTGTTTCCGTCTCGAACTCCCAAATCAGACAATCTGTTTACAGTTCCATCCAAACCAACTGTTACAATCTGGCCGTACCCGGATCTCCAACTGACCGGATAGTATTCCCCATAAATGGTTCTCTGATTTTCATAATAATACAGATTTAAAATATTGCCTTCAAACACACTGCTGGCAGTCTGTTTTTCGGTTCCATCCATGGAAACCCGATAAATCTGGCTGTATCTTTCTCCATTTGTCCCTTTTGACACATAGGCACTGTAATAAATCCAGTCCTCTGCAATACAGAAACTATTGATCCCATATTCGCTGCGGGCAAGTATTCCAGACTGGCCAGAAGAATCCTTCCAGAATATAGCATCCTTGCCATTGTCATTTTTTAACTCATAGGTGACGCCGCCTGCAGTTTGAACGGCCGGCTTTACATAAGAAATTCTGCCGTCATCCAGCTTATATTGTCTGTCTCCAATACGTTTTATTCCTGAAGCATCTCCTGATACCAGACTTCCCATCCCGTCCAGCAAATAGGCTGTATCCTCTTCTATTTTGATTTGAAACTGACTTTCCCCGGCCGGATAAGATGTCCCTGATTCCGCTTTCAAAACAGTTCCATTGGATGCATAATAGATCTGTCCTTCTGCCTCTACAAATCCTGTAACCTGGCTGGCTAACAGTTCTTTTGTCTGATCCCCCGGTCTCATCCGAAACAGATTCCCGCTTAGTCCCTGCTCTTCTGTATTTAATACTGCATTTGACGGCGCTAATGACAGATAATATACCCACCCGTCTAAGACTTTCAATGCGTTGGAAGATGCTCTCTCAGGTGCATTCTTTCCGCCTAAATATTTTTCTTCCTCTTCTGTGGCTTTTTTGTAAAGAATGGGGTAAAAGTTTTCTTCGGATTCCCAACTGGTATCCAGAAATACATAAAACTCATTTCCTCTTACCATGCTCTTTTTTCCGGTTTCTTCTTCCCCTTGGGTTTTTCCCTGGTAGTTAAAATCCATATGGATATCCGATAAACAGCCTGTTTCTGAAAATTGACAAATCCATCCGTCTATAGATGTCTCTCTGCCCTCTTCCATGATTCCATTGCCATTCAGATAGTAAAGTCCGTCTTCCCAGACTTTCCACATGTCTTTTGCAAATGTGCCGTCTTCCTCTTTAAATCTGGTTCCGTCCTCTGTCTCAACCCATCCGTAAACCGCTTCCGTCTCTATGACAAGTTCAGCTGTTGTAGATTCCTGCTTCTGATTCTCCGGATGGGACGCATCCTTTTTAATCTGAAAAAACACTGTAACTACTACTAAAACCGCAATTAACAGAGTACAGACAGCACATATAATCATCAATGTACTCCAAAGGTAAGATTCTTTTCTCTTTTTCTTTCTGCTTGCCATTGTATTCCTCCAATCGATCTTATCTATACTATCAAACTTTGCCAAGCATTACAAGAAAAGAAACCTTACAAAATGTAACAGTTCAGCCTGAATCTTCGCATGGCTGAACTGTTACTACAAAATTCTGGTGCTTTACAATCCCAGCCGTTTATATTCCTCTTTGGGCGCATCTGCCTTTCTTAAAGCATTCTTTAATTTTTCATTCCACACAGCAGCAGTCTCTTCATTGACTAAATTATGATTCTGGCCTGGATCGGTATCCAAATGATACAATCTGTCGCCAAACTGGTCAGCGTGGTAGTACGGCAGTATGGATGGCATCCTTAAGCATGGAAGCCCATTGGTAAACCGGCATCCGGCTGTTAATTCTGCCTTTTCCAACTGTTCCGGCTTAAAAAATCCCCTGATATTGGTAGGCATCATTGTATACTCATAAATCGGCCCATTTTCTTTGCTCTTATTGGCCTTCATATATACAGTATGTCCATCTGTACAGCAGGTATACGAGCCATGTACGCCAAACAGCGCCATATCCCGAACCGGCTGATTTTCTGTGAGAACAGGAAGAATCGAAGTTCCATCCATTTCTCCCATTTTTTCAGAAGAACATCCGAATATATCCAACAGAGTAGGAGCCAGATCTACGGTACTTGCCAACTGCTCTGTGCTGATTTTTCTATCCATCCCCGGAACATGAATAAAAAACGGTGTATGCACCAGTTCATCATAAATTGGCGGGAAATTTTTGCCCAGACAATCATGTTCCCCCAGCAAAAAGCCATGATCTGTATTTATAATCAGGGCCGTATCCTTCCACATATCATGTTCATCCATAAAATCCAGCACTTTTCCTACATGAACATCGCACATTGTCATAAGCGCTGCATATTCTTTTTCCGCATTTTCCAGATCTCTACGGTAATCGCCGCCCGGCACCATACCATATCTGGGCCAATTTAAAGTCTCTTCGTCCGGCAGTCCATACATTTTGCGATATTTTTGAGGTACATAAAACGGCTCATGGGGATCAAAGCATTCAATCTGCAGAAACCAGTTATCCCTCTCCACATGCTCATTTAAAAATTCCAATCCGGTTGCAACGGTCATGGCGCTGGGCATCTCTTCCTCCATCTGCTGACGAAGGCGGTTGCGGTAATGCTGATTCACAGAAATTCCCTGTTTATTTAATGGATGGCGGTCTGCCGGAATCTCTGCTTCTACATCATGGGCAACAAACCGATCTCCCTCCTGCCCGCGAAATCCTTCCCAGGTATCGTAGCGATTGTGATACGTACAGCCACCGTCTTCCCAATAATGAGAGTGATCCGTACACAGATGGGTGTAGACTCCGCCTTCCCTTAAAACCTCCATTACAGAATGATCAAAGGGTTCCAACGGCCCCCAGCTCCTGTAAAGAAAATTATATTTTCCGGTATGAAGTTCCCGTCTTGCAGGCATACATGGCAGACTGCCTGCATAAAAATTGTCAAATCTGGTACAGTGTTTTTCCAATCTTTCAAAATTAGGCATCTTCGTCCAGTCACACCCATAATTTGGCAGGTATTTTCTGGTTAATGTATCAAACATTACCATTACAGTTCTCATAATCACATCTCCTATTGTCTAAAACCTGTTTCTTTTACTTTTATTTTCCTAATTTTTTCTTGTAACAGTTCAGCCATGCGAAGATTCAGGCAGAAAAAAGCGTTGAAAACTTGTTTTCATAAGAGTTTTTCTGCCTGAATCTTTATAGGGCGGACGCCAGACGCTTCTTGTCCGCTGCAGGCGGGCAAGAAGATGCATGGCTGAACTGTTACTTTTTCTTTACTGCTGCCTTAGAAGCTTTATGATCCTGTACTTCTACTCCATCTTTGTCCTTAAAGAAAATCATGGTCAGAACAAATCCCAACGCCATGGCTGCCACTACTGCAATGATAACGCCGTAAAATGACATGTCAAAACCGGTTTCCGGATTAATATATGCCGGGAATGCAAACAATCCCAGTCCTCCCATGTTGTATTTTTTCACATCTAACAATCCCATAATGGCGCCGCCTGCTGCTGAAGCAATCAAAGTGATAATAAAAGGCGTCTTAAGGGGCAGGGTAACACCGTAAATAGAAGGTTCACTGACTCCGAAAAAGCTGGAAATCGCTGCTGGAAGAGCTGTTTCTTTTGTCTTTTTATTGTGGGTCTTAAGAAATACTGCAAGTACAACCGCGCAGGTAACAAACGGCACTGCCTGCATACAGCAGATTACATTTTCATATCCATTTGCCATCAAATTGCTGATCTGAATCGGCACAATTCCCTGATGAAGGCCAAACATAACCAAAACCTGCCATAAGCCGCCTACCAGAGCGCCGGTTATAACCGGACTGATATTGTGAAATGCCATAAACGCAGCGCCAATCATATCGCTAATCCAGGTAGCTGCCGGACCAACTGCCAATAATGTAATCACTACAGTTACCAATAACGTACATGCCGGAACCAGAAACATTTTTAATACTGCCGGAATGATTTTCTTAAAGAACTTTTCAACCTTTGATCCGACCCAGACTGCCAAAACTGCCGGAATTACGGTAGAAGAATAATTCATCAGCAGCACCGGAATTTTACAGAAGGTGGCTGTTACATCAGAAGAAAACAGTGTTCCCTCAAAAACCGTATACATCACTTCTGCTGACTTTAATCCTGCTATAGACGGATGAATCATAGCAGCGCCCACAGCCATTCCAATAAATTTGTTCATGCCAAACTTTTCCGCTGCTGTGTATCCCACAAACACAGGAAAGAAATAAAAGATTACATCGCCAATAGAATTAATAATTACATACGTTCCGGAAGTTGTGCTAATCCATCCCAA
>CAUWCT010000058.1:0-22826 GCA_963557065.1 uncultured Lachnospiraceae bacterium
AAGTTTGTAATTTTCAGAAATTACCTCTTGACAAAAGTCACTTCATAACGGAGGTTTTGTTTTATGGAATTTAGAAAGGCATCCCGACTTTCGGGGGAAATTTCCGTTCCAGGCGATAAGTCTATCTCTCACAGAAGCGTTATGTTCGGTGCCATTGCCAAAGGTCTTACTGAAATTGATCATTTCTTAAACGGGGCCGACTGTCTGTCCACAATTTCCTGTTTTCAAAAAATGGGGATTGAAATCGATCATCAGGGAGAAAAGGTTCTGGTCCGCGGCAGGGGTCTTCGAGGTCTTTCGGCTCCGCCTGCTCCTTTAGACTGCGGAAACTCCGGCACCACTACCCGTCTGATTTCCGGTATTTTGGCTGCCCAGCACTTTAACGTTACCCTGACCGGCGACGATTCCATCCAGACCCGTCCCATGAAGAGAATTATTACTCCCTTAACTCAGATGGGTGCTGACATTGCAAGCATCCGCAAAAACGGCTGTGCTCCCCTGATGATTCGGGGCAGAAACCTTCATGGCATCTCCTATAAAAGTCCTGTCGCCTCTGCTCAGGTAAAATCTGCTGTCCTTTTAGCCGGACTGTATGCAGATGCAGAGACAAAGGTCATTGAACCGGCCCTTTCCCGCAACCATACAGAATTAATGCTTCAGGGATTCGGCGCTGACGTCCGCACAGAAGATACCACCGCCATTATACAGCCTGCGAAGGAATTGTACGGCATGAAATTATCGGTTCCGGGAGATATTTCGTCCGCCGCCTTTTTCCTGGCCGCCGGTCTGATGATTCCAGGTTCTGAAATTCTCCTGAAAAATGTAGGCATTAATCCTACCCGCGACGGGATTCTCCACGTATGCCAGCGTATGGGAGGAAATATTACGCTTCTCAACCTGAAAATGGAAGGCGGAGAATCCACTGCTGATATTTTAGTCCGCCACAGCAATCTTTCGGGTACTGTAATTGAAGATCCCATTATCCCGACTTTAATTGATGAACTTCCTGTTATTGCCGTCATGGCCTGTATGGCGGAAGGAGAAACGATTATCAAGGATGCCGCCGAACTCAAAGTAAAGGAATCCAATCGGATTCGGGTTATGACAGAAAATCTGACCGCTATGGGCGCAGATGTCACTGAAACAGATGACGGCATGATTATCCGCGGCGGAAAACCGCTTCATGGCGCCATTGTTGACAGCCATCTGGATCACCGGATTGCCATGAGCCTTGCAGTAGCGTCTCTCTGCGCAGACGGCATTACCAAAATCAAGGGTGCAGAATGCGTAAACATTTCCTATCCAGAATTCTATCAGGATTTGACAAAGCTGTGCAGATAATTCTGCCAGTGCTTCAGGCATTTGCAAAAATGGAGCAAAGACATTTGGGCTTTGCTCCATTTTATTCAAACTGTTTCCCCTCTTCTACAATTCTTTCAATAATATCCAGATAACCGCCGCAGAATTTTTCATACAAAGGCTGCACCGCCTGACGGAACTGAAGTTTTTCCTCCGGAGCCATTTCAATAATCTGACAGCCCGCTTCCTTTACTTTTTTCTGAGACTCTTTTTGTCTCTTCTCCCATACTTCTCTCTCATACTGGGCAGACTCTCTGGCGCATTCCCGGATAATGTTCTGATAGTCCTCAGGAAGTTTGTTCCATGTGACTTCTGATATCATCTGAACTTCCGGCACCCTTGTATGCTCGTCTACAGTAAAATAAGGCGCCACCTCATAGTGTCCCATGGATTCATAGGAAGACCAGTTATTTTCCGCCGCCTCTATCTCACCGGTCTGGAATGCGGAATATACCTCTTCATACGTTAAAAGCACCGGTTGGGCTCCCAGCGCCTGTATCATTTCCCCCATCAACCCGGATTCCTGTACCCGGATTTTCATTCCTTCCATATCCTTCAGACTTTTTACAGGCTTCCTGGAACTGTAAAAGCTTCTGGCCCCTGCATCATACCAGGACAGCGCCACCAGATGACTCCCCTCAAAGGATTCCAGAAATTCATCGCCAATTTCCCCTTCCAGCACACTCCACATATGTTCTGAATTTACATAAAGATAGGGCATCTGAAGGACATTTAACTTGGGTATTACTTCCGCAAGGGGAGAAAGGGAAACTCTGGCAAAGTCCACTCCTCCAAACTGCATCTGGCGGATAATCTCACTCTCGCTTCCCAGCACGCCTTCTGTATTGATTTGAATCTCCACTTTTCCCCCGGTCCTTTCCCGGACCAGTTCTGCAAACTTATAGGCTCCCTGGCTGGTGGGGTAGTCATCTGCCTGATTTTCCGCATACGTCAGGACGAATTCCGGAGAAGGTTCCTGGATGTCATAGTGTTTTTCCATGCTGTTCCAGAGAATCCCTGCAAGCGTACACAGGCAGACTGCTCCGGCCAGCCATTTTTTCACTTCATTTTCTCCCATCCTCACTCCTCTTTCATCAATGATTCATCCGAAAAACTACAAAGTCATAAAATTCCTTTTTCTCTTTTCCCAATATACGGTCCGGAAGGACAAAGCCATGGGTTGTGTCGGAAAACACCACGATCATGGTCGGCTTTTTAGATACTTTTTTAATAGATTTCCAATCTAAATTAGAAATCTCTTCTCCTGCTTTAATATGGATTCCCCGCATATCAAATACAATTTTTGTATCTTTTGTAATGCCCGAAGCCTGACGTTTTGCTTTTCTATATACAGCCAGAGGCTGAATGACCGTAAACAGGCAGCAGCCAAGTATCATTGCCATCTTCATCCACACTGAACTTTCCTGAAAGCGCACTGCTGTCAGAATAAAAACCGCTGCTGTAAAGATGATATTGCATACTCCCACCATGGAACCGTACATATAATACATGGAAAGCTGCCACAGATCCGCGGCAGTATTCCGGTAAACGTACTCAAATCTCATACTGCTCTCCTTCCTGCTCTGGTTTCTATGAATAAGGCTGCCCCAATCCGGATCTTCGCCGTTTTGCAGCAGCCTTAAAATGTTTATAAATGTCAGATTATGGTGCCAGCACTGTAGGCAGCCACATACTGATTCCAGGAATAAAGGTAATCAGAAGCAGCGTAATAATCATGCAGAGATAGAATGGCAGCGTTGCCTTTACTACTTTTTCCATTGGAAGTTTTGCTATAGCGGAACCAATAAACAAAACAGAACCTACCGGAGGAGTCAAAAGGCCAATACCGCAGTTTAACACTACCATAATACCGAACTGAACCGGATCAATACCGATAGAAGTCGCAATCGGAAGCAGAATCGGGGTAGCGATTAAAATAATCGGAGCCATATCCATAATACATCCAAGCACCAGCAAGATGGCATTTAATAATAACGCCAGCAGAATCGGATTGGTAGTCAGGCCGGTAATCGCCTGCGCTGCCAGTTCCGGCACATGCAGACGGGTCAGGCAGTCTCCAAAAATACTGGAAGTTGCGATCAAAATCAATACAATGGATAAGGTGTCCACACAGTCCCCCAGCACGTTCCAAACTCCCTTCCAGTCTAATCCCTTGTAGATAAACACACTGACCAGAAGGCTGTAAATAACTGCGATTGCAGCAGACTCAGTAGCAGTAAACGCACCGCCTACTACGCCGAATACTACGATTAACACAGCAGCTAAAGCCCAGAAGGAAACACTTAACTGCTTTAATAAATTCATCAGATTGAATTTTTCGCCCTTCGGGTAATTTCTTTTTACAGAAATAATGTAGGAGCCAATCATCAAAGACACTGCCAGCAGAGCGCCTGGAATATATCCGGCCAGGAATAAACTGCCGACGGAAATACCTCCTGCAGTTGTGGCATAAATTACCATATTATGGCTGGGAGGAACCAACAGTCCCTCACAGGAAGAGGTAATGGTTACTGCAGTGGAAAAATCGTCATCATATCCCTGATCCACCATCATAGGAATCAGAATAGAACCAAGAGATGCGGTGTCTGCGGATGCAGAGCCGGAAATACCGCCGAAAAAGTAAGAAGCAACAATATTTACCATTGCCATGCCGCCCCGCATCCAGCCTACGCAGGCATTGGCCAGAGCGATCAGTTTTTCAGAAATTCCACCGGAACCCATTAAACATCCCATGGTAATAAAAAACGGAACTGCCATCAGGCTGAACGAACTGATGCCTTTTACCATCAAACGGCAGATAGCTGCCAAATCCTGCCCCTGATAGAGCAGAGAAAATATAGAAGAAAGCGCAACCGCATACGCGATGGGGAAACGCAAAAATATCATCAGAAAGAACGATCCCAAAAGAATCATAATTGCCATACTGTCTACGGCAATACCATTGACCATTATCATTTGTCGCCCTCCTCTACAAAGAAACTTTTAATATGATTGTATACTGCCTCTATCTCAAATATAATCATTGCAGCGCCGGCAAGAGGTACCGGAAAATACATCCAGAATCTGGAAAGAAACGGCATGCTTACATAACTTCCCTTTGCTCCGATTCCAGTGGCGTATTTCCATCCTACTGTCAGCATAATCACTGCCAGTGCAAACACTGCAAGATCAGAAAGCAGATCCAGAACTTTTATAACATTGCGAGGAAGATAGTTGTCAAATGCCGTCATACGGATATGAGCCCCCCTGCGGATAGCTAACGCCGCAGACAGCACCGCCATATAAGACATACAGGTCAGTACGATTTCCTCACTCCAGGAAGGGTCCGGTATAAATGGGATATATCTTCCTGCCACTGCCATGCTGGTAATTAAAATATCCGCAATCAGCAGCAGCTTGCAGAGCACCATGATTACTTTATATGTAAAATCATATGCTGGCCTGAATTTATCAATTTTTTCAAAGATTGCAGGCATAGTTACTCCCCTTTCAGATAAGATAAAAGGCGCAGAGGTCATCACTCTGTCTTTCCCCTGCGCCTTGTCAATGTTCTCAATATTACTGCATATCCAGAATCTGCTGATACAGTTCCTTGTTATCCTTGGTAGATTCTTCTATAATTGCCTTGCAGGCTTCCTGCCAGGGAGCGATGTCTTCAACTTCGATTACAGTTACGCCATCCGCTTTTAATTCTTCCAGAACCTTGTTTTCAGCTTCTTCAGAGATCTTCTTGTTGAATTCGGAAGCGTACTTACCAGCTTCAACCAAGATATCCTGCTGCTCAGGAGTTAACTTGTCCCATGCTTCATCAGTGATAACTACCTGGATAGCACCTAAGGTATGACCGTCTAAAATCAGATAAGGAGCAACTTCCGGGAATGCGTTGGACTGATAGTTTGCAATCGGCTGTTCAGCGCCGTCAACAACACCGGTCTGAAGAGCAGAATACAGTTCGCCGAAAGAAACAACGGTAGGACTTGCGCCAAGACCTTCTACCATACCGTTCATAATCGGGTCATTGGATACACGCAGCTTCATTCCCTTCAAATCTTCAATGCCGCTGATCGGCTCCTTGGTAAAGAAATGGCGGAACCCTTCCTCACCATAGAATAATCCTCTTACACCGGAACCATTCTCGTGAGGCTCCATTAAAAAGTCATCTGCTAATTCGCTCTCTGCAAAATTCCAGAAATGCTGGCGATTTACAAATGTAAACGGAACGGATAATAATTTGGACTTTTCTCCGCCGTAGCTGGTTAATGCGAATGCGGAAATACGGGAAATATCAATACCGCCTCCGCCTCCCAACATTGCGTCTAATACATCATTTTCAGAACCCAGTACACCGCTTGCCTGAAGATCGATGGTAATAGAACCGCCGGAAAGTTCTTCTACTTTTTCTTTAAATGCAGTATCTGTCTGGCCTACAATCGTATCCAGCGGATTAACTTCTGCCATAACCAGAGTCACTGGCGGGCCAACCGGCTCTCCTGTTGCTGCCTTTGATGCTTCTTCACCTTCTGCTGCAGAAGTCTCTGCTGCGGATTCCCCTGCCTCTGTCTCTGCAGGAGCTTCTGTTGCTGCAGGAGCAGCGGTTGTTGCCCCAGTCTCCGGGGACTTTAATCCGCAGCCGGCCATTGAACCAGCTACCATTGCTGTACACAGCAGTGCAGATAACCATCTTTTTTTCATATCATGTTTCCTCCTTTTTTATGCGCTTTTAATAAAAACTTCACTTTCTTAACGCTATCTTAATTATACAAAGATTTTACATCATTTTAAATCGTAATTTTTTGTGAATAGTAGTATTTTTTTAACCACTTCCCCGCTTTTTTTGTGCAAAAAGAATAAGAGCCATAAAACAGGCTCTTATTCTTCCCGAAAAATTGACATCCGGTACTCTGTGGGACTCATACCGGTAATTCTGCGGAATACTTTTGCAAAATAATTGGAATCCCCATATCCTACTGCCTTTCCCACGTCTTTTACATTGACGGTAGGCTGCTGAAGCTGCTTCTTTGCCTCTTCTACCCGGTATTCTGTAAGGTACGCGGTAAAGTTTTTCTGAAAACATTGTTTAAACAGTTTGCTGAAATACGTCTCTGACTAATTCATGGCCTTTGCCGCATCCTGCATGGAAAACTCATGCTGGTAGTTGGCTTTAATATACGCTTCCATCAGCTGAGCCACTTTTGCCTGGCGGGCATCTGTCATTTCTCCGTTTTCTCCCAGATCCTCCTGCCATAGTTCTTCCCTGTCCATACCATTATCTGTCTCTTTTGCCCTGGCACCCTCCCGACTTCGGGTTTCTGCAAGGCGCAGGGCTTCTTCCATTACCAAAATCAGTTCTTTTTCGTCAAAGGGCTTGAGCAGATAGTCCAGGGCCCGCACTGTAATGGCTTTTTTGGCATATGAAAATTCATCAAACGCTGTCAGAAAAATAATGGAACACTGCTTATCTTTCCTGCGAAGCATTTCTGCCGCTTCAATCCCATTGATTCCAGGCATTTCTATATCCAAAACTGCAATCTGAAACTTTTCTTTTTCATATAATTCCAAAACCTGGCGTCCATTTTCTGCCTCAAACAGCCGGCATCTGTCTCCCAGAGTTCTAAGCAGAGTCTTTTTCAAAACTGCCCTTTCAATCGCTTCATCATCTGCAATCAATACCGAAACCATACCTGCCCCTTTCTAAACGCTGCCCATCCTTACCCCACTACTATATTCCAGGTTCTTCGTCCTGAGGAATTCCCATCTGGACCACTGTGCCATGGCCTTCTGTGCTGTAAATCTGAAACGTTCCTTTTTGATACATACTGCTAATCCTTTTGCAAATATTTCCCAGTCCAATTCCTACTTTTGCCGTCTTTCCTCCCTTTAAACCTTCCCGAAGTTCACAAAGCCGTTCTATGCTCATGCCCATCCCGCTGTCCGCCACTGAAATAATTACCTGATTTTCCTTTTTCCAAATCCGGACAAACACCATTCCTCCCGATTCTTTTTTGGAAATCCCATGGACAATGGCATTTTCTATCAGCGGCTGCATGGTAAAAGCCGGCACCCGGATCTGACCGGGGTCTACCTGGATCATGGTCCTGTATGCCACTCTGCTGCCAAACCTCATTTTCTGGAGGTAAATGTAATGCTCTACCACATCCAGTTCCTGTTTTAAAGCAACGATCTGTTCAGACGTTTTTAAGTTATAGCGAAACAGACTGCTCATGCTGGTTATCATTTTTTCTGTAACCTCTGCGTCTTCCAACTGGGCCATACATGCAATCATGCTTAATGTGTTAAAAAGAAAATGGGGATTGATCTGACTTTTCAGCAATTCCATTCTGGCCGCTTCCAGCTGCTTTTCTGTCTCCATCCGCTCCACCTCTTCCCTGTGAAGCCGGGTAGAGATTTCATTTTTTTCCTGAAGCGTGTGAATGTGTTCTTCCATCGCATGCTTCATCCGGTTAAAATTCCGAACCAACTGCCCCATCTCATCCTGATTTTCTATCTGCACATCTTCTTCTGTAAAATCCCCGGATTCAATTCTGGTTGAACTTTCTGAAAGTTTCAGCACAGGATTTACCATGGTATTGGATAATACTTTTGTCAGCCACAGAATTACTGCCAGCATCAGGCCGCTTACCGCAAGAAGACCATACGGAAGTCTGGAAAACCGCCCTGCTTTTTCCTGATAGCTTACGTTTCCCTGATTCAGCGTTTCCTGGATCAGCCGTTTGCCGTAAAGCACCAGATACTCCTGCATGTCATAAATCCAGTACAGTTTTTGCACATACTCCGGCTCCGACGGCTCCATGGAAATAAGCTGATCCCTAAGCGCTGTATATGTCTCATAGGCATTTTTAATGGACCAGGTTCTGGCATAACGGCGGCTTCCTATCGTCTGATAGGAATAGGGCAGTCTGGAAACACTTCTTTTCGTCTCCTTCACTGCCTCTTCGTAAACTTCTGCATTTTCCTTTGTATTTTCCCGGACCAGAGACTGAAATGCATCTTTCTCTGCCTCCATGGCTTCTAAAAATGCACCGCACCTGGCGTTGTCATTTAAAATATCGCTGAATCCCTCTATGGAAAACTCGACCAGTTTAAAGTTAAACAACGCCGACATCACTAACACCAGGGTCACAATACTGGCAAATGTCCACAGCTTTTGCTGTAAAGAAATGGAAAACCAGATTTTCTTCAGCAATTTATACATAGAACACCTCGAACCTTATCCTGTCAAACCATCTGCCTGTCTTTCCAGTAATTCCCTGCTGTCTCCTTATCTTTGGCTATCTGAGTTTTTAATTCCTCCAGACTTCCAAATTTTTTCTCCGGCCGGATCTGGCGAAACAGCTGTACCTCTATATATTGTCCGTAAAGATTTCCCTCATAACCCAGAAGAAATGTCTCAGCCCCTACCGGATTTTCCCCGGTAATGGTGGGTTTTCTCCCAATATTTGTTACGCCGCCGTAGGTTTTATCTCCCACTGTAACACTGGAAATATAGACGCCAAACGCAGGCAGATATTTTTCCGGAGGCGGACAGAGATTGGCTGTAGGAAATCCCAGGCGGCTGCCTCCGATTCCATTGCCATGAACCACAATCCCATGAATGGAATAGGGCTCTCCCAAAAGCCGGTTGGCCTTTTCAATCTCCCCTTTTTCCAGCATTTCCTTTACATAGGTACTGCTGATATCCCGGCAGCAGTCCTGTTCTTTTTCAATAATCTCCGCCTGATAACCATATTTGAAAGCCAGTTTTTTTAAAAGCCCGGCATTGCCGGCCCGCTTATATCCAAACCCGCAGTCTGTCCCTGCTACAATTACTTTTGCATTCATCTGCTCTACCAGAATCTCTTTTACAAATTCTTCCGGTTCCATATGAGAAGACTGGCTGTCAAAGGGATATTCTACCAAATAATTAATCCCGCTTTTTTCCAGATTCGTCCGCCGCTCTTCGTTGGTGGTAATCACTTTTAGCGGTATTTCTCCCACTACGGCCGCAGGGGCTGTTGCAAAGGTAAAAACGGCTGTCCGATAGCCTTTTTCTGCTGCAAGACGACGCATGGCATCCATCAGTTTCTGGTGCCCTCTGTGCCGTCCGTCAAATTTTCCAATGCTTACCACTGTAGGCTCTTCTATCTGAAAATCTTTTCTTCCTGTGATGTACTCCATGGGGGTTTCCTAATCCTTCCTGTCTAAAAACATCTTCCATGGCTTATAAAACTGCCGCTCCTGCTCAAAGCGGTAGACGCCCATAAAACGGCCGCTGCTGTCGCAGACGCGGACGATTTCCCATTCTGCCCCTTGTCCGTCCTTTTGCCGGATAAGTTCTGAGAGTTTTAAAGGATTTCCGTTTCTTACCAGGCTGTCTGCTTCTTTTATAGTCTCCACTCTTTCATAACGGGAAAACATATCCTCGATGGAAACAATTTTGTCTGCCAGTTTGCCTTCATCTCTGGCCCTTTCGATCTCATCCAGTGTCATGGTGTTTTCTAAAGAAAACCTCTCTACTCTGGTCCGGACCAGAGATTCCATGGTTCCTCCGCATCCTAGCTTTTCTCCGATGTCAGAGCAAAGTGTGCGGATATAGGTTCCCTTGGAGCAGCTTACCCGCATCCACACTCTGGGAAGTTCAATCTTTGTCACAACAAGTTCCAGAATCGTCACCGGCCTTGCCTTCCGCTCTACTTCTTTTCCCTCTCTGGCCAGTTCATACAGCTTTTTGCCGTTTACTTTAAGGGCAGAATACATAGGCGGGATCTGGCTGTAGTCTCCGATAAAACTTTTGGCTGCTGCCCTGACTTCTTCCTCGGAAACTGTTACCGGACAGGTTTTTAAAACCGTTCCCGTCGTGTCCTGGGTATCGGTAACAGTGCCTAACAGCATTACTGCCTCGTAAGTCTTAGACGTATCTGCCAGCATGTCGCACAAGCGGGTAGCCTGTCCCAGACATACAGGCAGCACCCCTTCTGCTGCCGGATCCAGGGTGCCTGTATGCCCGATTTTTTTCTGTTTTAAAATTCCTCTGAGGCGGGCCACCACATCATGAGAGGTATAGCCTGCTTCTTTATATACATTCATTACTCCTTGATACATGGAACGCTCTCCAACTGTTTTTCTATGTGCAGGGACAAATTGTTTACCACATCATACAGATTGCCGGACATCGTGCATCCGGCTGCCCTTACATGGCCGCCTCCGCCGAAATACTGAGCGATTTTGCTCACATCCAGACAACTGTTGGAACGCATACTGATTTTGAATTCATGGATGCCCGTCTCATACATAAAAATGGCGCACTCCACTCCTTCTGTAACCCGCAGCTGATCCACAATGCCGTCCAGATCCTTGCTGGTCACCCCATAAAATTCCATGTCTTTTGCCCGTACCACGCTGAAAATACATCTGCCGTCCAGAAAACGGATGCTCTCCATCAGGGCGCGGCCTAAAATCTGGTTCTGGACATAGGTTTTTCTGTAAAAGGTTCCGTCAATAATAGAGCCGAAATCAATTCCCTTATCCATCAGTTTTCCGGCAATCGCCATGGTCCTGCTGGTGGTATTGCTGTGCTTGAATACGCCGGTATCGTGAACAATCCCTGTATACAGACATTCTGCCGTCTCTTTGGTAATTCTGTCGTCTTCCAACTGTCCGTAAAGCACTTCGCAGGTTGCACTGGCAGCGGAATCGATTACATTGTTTTTAGCGTATCCTGTGTTGGTAACATGGTGATCCAGACACAGACTGTTTCTGCTGCTTTCCAGATACCCTGCAAATGCTCCTAAGCGTTCCTTATCGCTGGCATCCAGACAGATGCACAGATCGTAAACTTTATCTGTTTTCTCTGTCTGAATCTTTTCAAAATACTTCATGTAGGAAAATTTTTCTATTTTTTCTTCCAGATACAAGTCCACGTCTGCCTGGGGATACACTGTATCCAGATAGTTGTAAAGTCCCATGCAGGCGCCGAAACAATCTCCGTCCGGACGAACATGTCCCAGGATCACAACTGTTTTTACACCCTCCAGGGCCTGTTTTAATGCACTCATGGTTCTCACTCCTTTCCAGAACGCCTTATTTGTAACAGTTCAGCCCACTCTTTACATGTCTTTGTCTTCTTCTGAATGATCTAAATCCTTTGTCACTTCATCAATCAGATGGGACATGGCAACTCCATACTCAATGGACTGATCCAGAATAAATTTAATCTCCGGAGTATTGCGCAGGTTGACTCTGCGGGCCAGTTCCCTGCGGATATAGCCTTCTGCGCTTTTCAATCCCTGAATGGTTGCTTTCCCGGCTTCTTCATCCCCAAGAACGCTGATATACGCCTTGCAGTATTTTAAATCCGGAGTTACTTCTACGGAAACTACCGTCGTCATGGGATGAATCCGCGGGTCTTTTACTTCCCCGCGGATAATCTCGCTTAATTCACGCTGTACTTCCATGTTGATTCTTGTATTTTTAATGCTGTTTTTACGCATACTGCTCCTCGCTTTCTATTTGCTGAAACGGTTCTTCAGGTCCCGCCCCGCATGAAGCCGGAACCTATCTGGGCACTTCCACCATGGTGTAAGCCTCGATCATGTCGTCTTCCTGAAGATCGTTGAACTTCTCAAATACCAGACCGCACTCATAGCCGGTGGCAACCTCTTTTACATCATCCTTGAAACGCTTTAAGGAAGCCAGATCGCCGTCAAAGAGCTGTACTCCGTCTCTGGTAATACGCGCCTTACATCCTCTGGTAAACTTTCCGTCTAATACGTAAGAACCTGCGATGGTTCCTACACCGGAAGCCTTGAATGTCTGGCGGACAACTGCATGACCGATTACTTTTTCCTCGAAAATCGGGTCCAGCATGCCCTTCATAGCTGCTTCTACATCTTCAATCGCCTGGTAAATAACCCGGTACAGGCGAACATCTACCTTTTCCCTGTCAGCAATAGACTTGGCAGTTGCATCCGGTCTTACATTAAAGCCGATGATAATGGCATTGGATGCAGAAGCCAGAGATACGTCAGACTCGTTAATTGCGCCGACGCCGCCATGAATTACCTTCACTGCAACCTCTTCATTGGAAAGTTTTACCAGACTCTGTTTTACTGCTTCTACAGAACCCTGTACGTCTGCCTTGATAATAATGGGCAGTTCTTTAATATTACCTGCCTGAATCTGGCTGAACAGATCATCCAGAGACAGTTTTGCCTTGGTGTCTTCGATCAGCTTATTCTTGCCCTCGGAAATAAAGGTCTCGGCAAAGCTTCTTGCCTCTTTTTCATTGGCGGTATTCACTAAAATCTCCCCTGCATTGGGAACGTCATTTAAGCCTAAAATCTCTACCGGAGTAGACGGACCTGCTTCTTTTACCCTGCGTCCCTTATCATCCATCATGGCGCGGACTTTACCATAACATGCGCCGCAGGCTACAATGTCACCTACGTGCAGAGTACCCTTCTGTACCAGAACGGTAGCAACCGGTCCTTTGCCTTTATCCAGTTCCGCCTCAATAATAATACCTCTTGCATTGCGGTTGGGATTTGCCTTTAATTCTTTTACTTCTGCGGTAAGAAGGATCATTTCCAGCAATTCTTTGATGCCCGCCTGGGTATGTGCGGAAACCGGTACGCATACGGTACTGCCGCCCCAGTCTTCCGGAATCAGTTCGTATTCGGAAAGTTCCTGCTTTACCCGCTCAATGTTGGCGCTTGGCTTATCAACCTTGTTGATTGCCACAATGATCTCAACCCCTGCTGCCTTGGCATGGTTGATTGCCTCTACGGTCTGAGGCATTACGCCGTCATCTGCCGCAACTACCAATACAGCAATATCCGTAGACTGAGCGCCTCTCATTCGCATAGCGGTAAATGCCTCATGTCCGGGAGTATCTAAGAATGTAATCTTCTGCCCATTAATTTCCACTACATAAGCGCCGATATGCTGAGTAATGCCGCCGGCCTCTCTGGAAGTTACATTTGTTTTGCGAATAGCGTCCAAAAGGGAAGTCTTACCATGGTCAACGTGACCCATAACGCAGACAACCGGAGGTCTGGTTACCAGAGTCTCTTCTGCATCGTCTTCCTCTTTCAGAAGTTCTGCGATCACATCTACCTTTTCCTCTTTTTCGCAGAGAACTTCAAATTCCATTGCGATCTCTTCTGCCTGCTCATAATCTACTTCCTGGTTTACCGTTACCATCTTGCCCTGAAGGAATAATTTCTTAACAATGGCAGATGGCTGCAGCTTCATCTTCTCTGCCAGATCCCGGATGGTAATGGTCTCCGGAAGAGTAATGACTTTTACTGTCTCTACCTTTGCCTCTTCCTTCTTAACCGGCATGATAAATGCGCCCTTCTGGGGCTTTCCGCCTTTTAAGCCGGATTTTGCCTTTCCATCCTCCACCCGGTCTCTCTTATCGAACCGGTCATTTTTGTGGGCATTTTTGTTCTGACGGCCGCTGGACGGTTTGGTCTGTACCGGAGCGTCAAAAGAAGAAGATTTGCCGGACTGACTTCTGCCGGCGCCACCCTGACGGGACCCTTGCCCGTCGCGATTTCCGTAACCGCCCTGACGGTTATCTCTCTGTCCGTCTTTATTAAATCCGCCCTGACGGGAACCCTGGCCATCACGATTTCCGAATCCTCCCTGGCGGGAACCTTGCCCGTCACGATTTCCGTAACCGCCCTGGCGGGAACCCTGGCCGTCGCGATTTCCGTAACCGCCCTGACGGCTTCCCTGGCCGTCGCGATTTCCGTAACCGCCCTGACGGGAACCCTGACCGTCGCGATTTCCGTAACTGCCCTGACGGGAACCTTGCCCGTCGCGGTTTCCGTAACTGCCCTGACGGCTTCCCTGACCGTCACGATTTCCATAACCGCCCTGACGGCTTCCCTGGCCGTCGCGGTTTCCGCTTCTTCCCTGGCGGCTTCCCTGACTGTCACGATTCTGGGAAGAACGTTCTCCGGAATTTGTCGGACGCTGCTGTCCCTCGGCCTTTACAGGCGCTGTCTCTGCCGGAGCAGATGGCATCTCTGATACAGCAGGGGCAGACTCTTTCATCGGCGCTGATGGTTTTACTGCAATGGTTTCCAGAGTTTTAGCCGTTTCCTGGCTCTTTGCTGCTTCCGCCGGCTTTCCGGCCGGACGCTGGGCACCTGGCTTCTGGCTGGCCGGGCGGCTCTTTAATTGCTGAGAATTCTGGGGGCGGTATACTGCCACCAGTTTCTTTTTGTGGGGAGCCCCCTCTGTCTGAGGCTCTTCCTTTTTGGGCTCTGTAAGGCTTCTTACCAGTCTTTCCTCCTCACCGGTAAGCCCGGACAAAGCGCTTTTTTTAATATGATTTTTCTCCAGAAGATCCATTACTTCTCTGGGAGTTTTTCCTATTTCCTTTGCTAATTCATTTACTCTCATGCTCACTACCTCCTATCAGTTTCATCTGTTTCTCGACAGCCTTCGCAAATCCTTCGTCCAATACGGCTAAAGATGCGCGCATCTCCTTGCCCATGGCGTGACCCAGCTCATCCTTTTTTCCAAGCATATAAAGAGGCACTTTATAGTAAGTACACATATTTGAAAACATTTTTTTGGTATTATCTGACGCTTCTTCCGATACAATCACCAGGCTGGCTTTTCCTGTCTTTACTGCTTTTTCTGTGGAAAACTCACCGCTGGCTGTCTTACCGGCTTTGGTCGCAAGACCAATCAGGTTCAGCACTTTTTGTCTGTCATCCAAGCTCTTCCATCTCCTTTTTCAGGGTTTCATATACTTCTTTTGGAATTGCCATCTTAAAGGAACGCTCCAAGCCTTTCCCTTTTATCGCCCTTTTCAGGCATTCCATAGAGGGACACAGATATGCGCCTCTTCCGTTTTTGCGGCCGGTTGCATCTATGGTAAATTCCCCTTCCGGCGTCTTTAAAACCCGAATCATCTCTTTTTTATTTTTGCTGCATCCACAGCCGATACATTGCCGTAAAGGTACCTTCTTTGCTGTACTCACTTTACCACTCCTTGTTATTCCTCGCTGGTTTCTTCTGCTTCCTGGGAGTCTTCATATTCTTCCTGATACTCTTCCTGGTAGCTGCTTTCCATATCTTCCATATCTTCCTGATACTCAATACCCATCTCTTCAAACAGGCCGGATTCTTTTGCCTGAGTCTCACTCTTGATGTCGATCTTATATCCGGTCAGACGGGCTGCCAGTCTTGCGTTCTGTCCTTCCTTGCCGATTGCCAGGGATAACTGGTAATCCGGAACAATCACCTGGGCCTCCCGCTCTTCTTCATCCGCCACTACACAGATAACTTTTGCAGGGCTTAATGCGTTTTCAATCAGAAGGGCTGCATTGTCATCCCAGTTGATAATATCAATCTTTTCCCCTCTAAGTTCCTCTACTACTGCATTGACTCTGGCGCCATTTAAACCAACGCATGCTCCTACCGGGTCCACATTTGGGTCATGGGAGCAGACTGCGATCTTGGTACGGGAACCGGCTTCTCTTGCAATGGCTTTAATCTCTACTGTGCCGTCGCGCACCTCTGCCACTTCTGACTCAAACAGGCGCTTTACCAGATCCGGATGGGTGCGGGATACAGAAACTCTCGGTCCCTTGGGAGTATCCTTTACTTCCAGAATATATACTTTGATTCTCTCTGTTGGAAGGAGAACCTCTCCCTTTACCTGTTCGCTTTCGTTTAGAACCGCATCCACCTTGCCCAGATTAATGCTGATATTTCTGCCCAGGTTTTTCTGCACAATACCGGTTATCACGTCCTTTTCCTTGCTGTAGTAATCATTGTAAAGAACCTTGCGCTCTTCTTCCCTGATTTTCTGCAGGATTACGTTTTTCGCATTCTGGGTTGCAATCCGTCCAAAATTTTTAGACTCAATGGGAACCTGGACAATGTCTCCCACCACATATCTGGGATCCCTCATTCTGGCTTCCGCAAGGCTGATCTGGAGCATAGAGTCTTCTACTTCCTCCACCACTTCCTTCTCCGCATAAACAGAAAAATCACAGGTATTCGGGTTGATTGTAACCTTTACATTATCCGCTTTCCCAAAATGATTTTTGCAGGCAGTCAGCAGGGAATTTTCAATCGCTTCCAACAATACATCCTTGCTGATGTTTTTCTCCTTTTCCAGCATCTCCAGTGCCAATAACAGTTCCTTATTCATGGTTATCCTCCTAATGATCCTTCTCCATTAAAAATCAAAAGCTAATCGAATCAATGCAATATCTGTTCTCTCAAATACCATCCGGCTTCCATCTTCCATCTCCAATGTGACGGTATCCTTATCATATGCTTCCAACACACCGGTATAGTCCTTTTGTTTATTGAGGGCTTTATAAAGCTTTACTTCCACTTCTTTTCCCACGCTTCTTGCAAAGTCTTTTTCCTTTTTCAAGGGTCTTCCAAGGCCAGGGGAACTGACTTCTAAAATATAGCTTTCCTCAATAAAATCTTCTTCATCCAGCCAGTCGCTAAGCTTCCGGTTAATGATCTCGCAGTCATCTACTGTAATGCCGCCCTCTTTATCAATATACGCACGCAGATACCAGGTACCGGCTTCTTTTACATATTCCACATCTACCAGTTCAAATTTGTGCTCCTTCATCAACGGGAGAAGATATTCTTCGGTCCTCGCCTCATACTGTTCTTTTCTGCTCATCTCGCACCACCTTTCTTAGCTGTCCGGCCTTCTTGAGTCCTGCCTTTGGTGAAACTTGCGGCAAAACGGAAAGAGTGGACTTACGCCCACTCTTTCAGCCATTCATCATCATGTTATCGTACTCATCATAACACTTTCTGTCAGAAAATGCAAGGACTTTTATTGCATGTTTTTAAACTCCCGTCTTACCAAAAAGACAGACAGCAAAAATGCAGCCCCATCTGCCACCGGTCCTGCGTACAGAGCTCCGTCGATTCCAAAGAACAACGGCAGGATCAGAATCAGCGGAATCAGGAAAAATACCTGGCGGGTCAGGGACAGAAGCGCTCCCTTTAAAGGTTTTCCAATGGCGGAAAACATGCTGGAACTTAACATCTGCACCCCGTTTACGATTACCATAAACAAAAAGGTGCGCATAAATTTCACTGCAAATTCCATGTACTGGGCATCTCCGGAACCGAATATGGAAATAATATAACTTGGGAAAAACTGGAACAGAACAAAGCATACTGCCGATACACCAAGGGCGCAGGTAACCGCCAGCTTAAACACTTCCCGTACCCGCCTGTACTGCTCGGCCCCGTAGTTAAATCCCAGAATCGGCTGGGAACCCTGACAGATCCCGATAATCACCGCCATTAAAATTCCGTTGGTTTTCATTACAATCCCGCAGCTTGCCAGGGGAATCTCACTTCCATAAACGGACATGGCTCCGTAATACGTCAGGGTATTGTTTAATACAATCTGCACCAGAGTTATGGCAAGCTGGTTTAAACTGCTGCTCATTCCCAGGCCCGCTACCGTCATGCACCGCTTTTTTTCCAGGCGGAAATATTCCCGTTTTAAGGTTATATGCTTGAACTTCCACAAATACCTGAACGCTACTAAGAAGGAAACAAATTGTCCAATAATCGTAGCCCAGGCAGCCCCTGCTACTCCCATCTGGAATACAAAGATAAAAATCGGGTCCAAAATGGTGTTGATAACAGCGCCCACCAGCATACAGGTCATGGAGTATTTGGGACTCCCATCCGCTCTTGCCAGATTGCTTAATCCGTTGGTTGCAATCAGAAACGGCATTCCCAGCGTGGTAATTCTGGTGTAGCTGACTGCATAAGGCATGATGGCTTCTGTGGCTCCGAACAGCTTTAATAATGGATATAAAAAAATTTGAACAATCGCCACATAACCAATTCCCGCGGCCGCCATCATGCAGACAGCTGTCCCCACATAGCGGGCTGCATTTTCCGGCTCTTCCGCCCCCAGTTCCAGAGAAAATCCGGAAGCGCATCCAATACCGATTAAAAGCGCTACAGCCATGCAGATGGTATTTAGCGGGAAAGCCACATTGGTAGCCGCATTTCCCAGATACCCCACTCCTTGACCGATAAAAATCTGATCCACGATATTATAGAGAGAACTGACCAGCATGGCAATAATACTGGGTATGGCATAACCGGCCAGAAGTTTCGGCAGCTTTTCATACCCCAGAGGATTCTTCTTTTGTTGACTTGCATTCATAGTAATGTTCCTTTCTCTTCTGATTATTGATTCTGTCTTCTTTTCCCTCTCCCTGCATAAGCAAAAGAAGGTTTTTTCCCGCTTGTTTTACCAGACGCTCCAAAGTTTCTTTTTCTTCTTCTGTAAAATTTTGCAGCGCCTTCACATACCAGCTCCCGGCAATCTCTAAAATCTTCGGATAGGTTTCTTTTGCCTTCTCAGTCGGATCTAAAAAGAATGTGCGTTTGTCTGATGAATTCGGTCTTTTTACTAAAAACCCCTGTTTTTCCAAAGCTGTAATGGCCCTGGTAATATTGCTGGGATTCAGATAAAACATAGAATACAGTTTTTCCTGAGAAAGTCCGGGTTCCTCGCAAACTTTCATAACAAACATATACTGACTGCTGTTTAACCCTAAAGGTTCCAATTTCTTATCCAAATACATTTTCGTATATCGATCGGTTATGGAAATCCATTTAATACTCTCCACTCTCTTTCCTCCTGTTTTCTTTCATTATATACTTATTTATTTGCGCGCGCAAGTATTTTTCACTTTTTTTGGCTTTTTCCATATAATAAAGATATAACATTCACTGTCCTATGGAGGCACTTTGATGATTCCAAAGCTTGAAGTAAACGGGGTCAGCTACTCTTACCACAGCATGGATGGCGAGACGCCGGCCCTTTCGCATATTACATTTTCTGTTGCCGTCGGTGAATTTCTGGCTGTAGTCGGTCCTTCAGGATGCGGCAAATCTACCCTTCTTTCTCTAATCAATGGCCTTTTATCTCCCGGCAAAGGGGAAATTCTTTTAGACAAAACCCCAGTGCAGTCAGCCAAAAACAAAGGCCGCATTGGTTATATGTTTCAAAGTGATCAGCTGTTTGAATGGCGTTCCATTTTGTCCAATGCCTGTCTGGGACCGGAATTAAACGGCAGCCTTACCCCTGCCAGAAAAGAAAAAATTGCTTCCATGCTGTCTGATTACGGCCTGGGAGCCTTTCTTTCTTCCCGTCCTTCCCAGCTTTCCGGCGGAATGCGCCAGAGAGCTGCTCTGATCCGGACTCTTGCCCTTGATCCGGATCTTCTTTTATTAGATGAGCCCTTTTCCGCGCTGGATTATCAGACAAGGCTGAACGTCAGCGATGATATCAGCACCATTATCCGGAGTGCAAAAAAGACTGCCATTCTGGTGACTCATGATCTGTCAGAAGCCATCAGTATTGCGGATCGGGTACTGATTTTGTCTTCACGTCCCGGAACAGTAAAAACCATTGTTCCTGTCAAATTTGAAGCGGAATCGGATCACATGATCCGCCCCCTGCTTCGCCGGAATCTGCCGGAATTTTCCGGCTATTTTAATCTGTTATGGAAGGAGATTCAAAACCATGAGTCAGGCACAATCTGAATACCTTACCCGTCAGACCAGACGGCGCATCCTGGTCTTTAGCTGCCGTATCCTGCTGTTTATCCTCTTTCTTGCTGTATGGGAACTTTCTTCAAACCTGGGTCTCATTGATTCCTTCGTCTTTAGTTCCCCTTCTCTGATTGTCTCCTGTCTGGCATCCATGGCCAAAGATGGAAGTCTTTTCTACCATACATCTGTTACATTGGCCGAAACCCTGGTCAGTTTTTTTCTCGTTATCCTGATCAGCCTGTTTGCCGCTCTTCTTCTCTGGTCCAATCGAAGCCTGTTTGAGGTTTTGGAGCCGTTTTTAGTCATGTTAAACAGCCTCCCAAAATCCGCTCTGGCTCCTATTTTAATTGTATGGCTGGGAAACAGTCCCAAAACCATTGTAGTCGCTGCCGTATCCGTTGCTGTGTTCGGGGCGATTTTAACCTTATACACCGGGTTTTGCCAGATCAGCCAGGATAAGATAAAACTGATTTATTCTCTGGGCGGAAAAAAGCGGGATGTACTGTCCAAGGTCCTTCTCCCTGCCTCCGTTCCCTTAATCATCAGCAGCATGAAGGTAAATGTCGGTCTGTGCCTGGTAGGGGTTATTATCGGTGAATTTCTCTCCAGCAAAGCCGGACTTGGGTATCTGATTATCTATTCCTCTCAGGTATTCCAGATGACCCTGATGGTCACCTCCATTGTCATCCTCTGCATTGTCTCCGTTCTTCTCTATCAGGCCATTGCCCTGCTGGAAAAAAAGCTTTAAAACTAAAAACGGGATTGACAAATCTGTTTATTCGAGTATAATAGCCTCTTGTAAAGAAGTTCTTTATAGAACCTTTATAAAAAGAACAGTTCTGTTTAATAACTTTTTTTAAGGAGGCATTTATGGCGCGGACTACTGATTTTTTAATGAACTTCCGCCGCATTATTAAACTTCACGAATCCATGCTGAAGGAAATCTGTGAAACTTACCATCTGACTTTTATTGAAGCCAATATTATCAGTTTCCTTTACAACAATCCGGGTCTGGATACTGCCAGAGATATTGTAGAACTTCGGATGCTGTCCAAAGGCAATGTATCCCAGGCTGTAGAGTCCCTGATTCAAAAAGGGCTGTTGATGCGGACACCGGATCAGGAGGATCGGCGGATCATTCATCTTGCCCTGCTGGAATCCACAGTTCCTATTACCCGAACTATGGAAAGACAGAAGTCTCTATTTCAGGAGGAAATTTTCACAGGTTTTACTGACAGCGAAAAAGAACTCTACCATCAGCTTAATACCCGCATTATGGAAAACACAAAATCAGCGATGAAAAGGAGAGAAACCACATGAACAGAACTAACGAAAAAGACTTTTTAGGCACAGAGCCGGTCGGAAAGCTTTTGCTTTGCTTATCCCTGCCGACTGTAGCCGCGCAGATTATCAATATGCTCTACAACCTGGTAGACCGAATCTATATCGGCCACATACCGGATGTAGGAGCCCTGGCCCTTACCGGAGTAGGCGTCTGTATGCCCATTATCATGATTGTATCTGCCTTTGCCGCCCTGGTAGGCAACGGCGGCGCTCCCAGAGCTTCTATTTTCATGGGAAAAGGCGACAAGGATTCTGCTGAAAAAACCCTGGGCAACTGCTTCACCCTGCAGATTGTGGTATCTATCCTTTTAACCGCATCCCTGCTTCTCTGGAACCGCCCTCTTCTTTTAACCTTTGGCGCCAGTGAAAATACGATTGAGTATGGCGTCCAGTATTTAAACATCTATGCACTGGGAACGATTTTCGTCCAGCTGACTCTGGGTATGAATGCATTTATCACAGCTCAGGGCTTTGCCAAAACCGGTATGCTGTCTGTACTGATTGGCGCAGTTACCAACATTATTCTGGATCCGATTTTCATCTTTGGTTTTGACATGGGCGTAAGAGGCGCTGCACTGGCTACTATCCTTTCCCAGGCACTGTCCTGCATCTGGGTCCTTTGTTTCCTGTTCGGCAAAAAGACCAATTTACGAATCCGCAGATGCCATCTGATGCCAAAGGCTTCTATCCTGATTCCAAGCCTTACTCTGGGATTGTCCGGATTCATTATGCAGGCCAGCGAAAGCATTATCTCTGTATGCTTTAACTCTTCCCTGTTAAAATACGGCGGCGATGTGGCTGTAGGTGCCATGACCATTTTGACCAGCGTTATGATGTTTGCCATGCTTCCTCTCCAGGGCTTAGGTCAGGGAGCGCAGCCTATCATCAGTTATAACTACGGAGCCAAAAATGCTTCCAGAGTAAAATCCGCATTTTCTTTGCTGTTAAAGTCCAGTTTATCTTATGCAGTTGTTTTGTGGCTGGCGGTCATGATCTTTCCAAAAACGTTTGCTTCTTTGTTTACCTCAGATGCTGCACTTTTGGAATTTACAGAAACTGCACTTCGGATTTATCTGGCCTGCCTGTTTATCTTCGGAGTCCAGATGGCCTGTCAGCTTACCTTTGCCGCTTTAGGAAATGCAAAGGCATCCATCGCAGTTGCCATTACCAGAAAATTTATCCTTCTGATTCCATTGATTTTTATTATGCCGAGAATCTTTACTTCCAACCCAACCATGGCTGTATATATGGCAGAACCGGCAGCCGATATCATAGCTGTAATCTTTACTGTCGTCCTGTTTATTAACCAGTTTAAAAAAGCTTTAAAAGACATCATGTAAAAGAAAAAAAGCCGAAACCAGACATTCCTTCAAAAAAATGTCTGGTTCCGGTTTTTCTTTATCAATTTCCAAGATATTGTGACAGTTCAGCCATGTCTCTTCTTGCCTGCGTAAGCGGGCAAGAAGCGTCTGGCGTCCGCCCTATGAAGATTCAGACAGGAAAACGCTCTTGAA